>JBPCKT010000057.1:0-49874 GCA_051004015.1 Pirellulaceae bacterium
AAACCTGATACAAAGCCTGCTGGGACATGTCGGTGCTCCAAGAGAAGGTCTGGTAACCCAAACTCTTAGAAAACCCCATGTCCCATCTTTTTTCTATCACCCGGCGCGCGCTTCAGTCGGAAGAGCCCAATTTCGCTCACGACTCCTCTGTTTCTTTGTGCTTCTGGGCACGTGGACGATAGCTTTGGGGCCGTCGCTTGGATCGCGAGCGGCCGATGAGGAGAAAGGGTTTTGGTCCTTTCAGCCGGTGCGTGCGGTCAGCTGTCACCAGTTGCTGCGGCCGAGCGAGACCTGGGAAGGGGTCTCGCGGGCCGCTTGACCACACCAACCTTATCCAACGCGTTTTCTGGTCCAGCGCTTGGGCTCCACTTGAAGCGATTCACCAAAATCCGGAGTGTCGTCAACGATTAGTATCTTAGCCATGAGTTATCGGACTGCGGGTGAAGGCGGGGAGGAAGGAGGCGGCTCATCGTGCCGAACCATATCGGTGTTGCGGGCCGGAGCCCTCAGGCGGGACATACCGAAGGAAGTTGGCAAACATCTGGGATCTCTTCGATCACAGGATCGCCAATGGCAGTCTGGACGAGCTGTGCCTCACGAACACCGAAACCGTTCTATTGACAACTGGCTATTCTGCTCCACGACTAACTGCCTGTCCCCAGCGAAAAGGGCGGCATCGGCCAATGGCCGGGAAAGCGAGTGCTGGCTAAGATCGTATGCTACGCACTCCATCCGCATTCGGGCAGTTACGCACCGCGATGGCCCAATTAGGGCCGTAATGCGGCACTTCGAGACACAAGAGGAATATCGGGGCGAGAGGCCAACGTACTGTGCAGTGGTCCTGATTGGCCAACTAGGAAGCGCACAATTCTAATTCCTGGATGCTATTGGCCGTTGCCGACAGAGGATCGTAAATCGGAAGGCTAATGATAAATGTTGTGCCTCGGCCCACCTCCGTTTCAAAGTTGATGGTGCCGCCATGCTGCTTGACTATGACTGAGTAAGCGATTGCCAAACCCTGTCCTGTCCCTTTTCCTGGCGGCTTGGTCGTGAAGAAAGGGTCAAAGATACGTGAGCGAATGGCTACCGGGATACCCCTTCCAGTGTCGGCGATGCGGATCGAAACAAGATCGTTTTCGCAGCGAGTGGAGATGCTGATTGTCCCCTTTGCCGCCGCATTCCCGACACGCGCCTCGGCAATGGCATGAGCGGCATTGACGACCAGGTTTAAGATCGCTTGCTTGACGGGGCCTGCCAGACAGCTGACGAGCGGCAGGTTGGGTTCCAGGTCCAGAACCGCGTCGGCAACATATTTCCATTCATTGCGGGCCACCGTCAGCGTGCTTTCGATCGCCTGATTAAGGTTGGTTCGCTCTTTGCTGCTACTGCCGGGATGAGAAAACTCCTTCATCGCCCGAACGATTTTTGCGACGCGGTCTATGCCCTCCAGCGATTCCTTGATGCACTTAGGCACTTCGGCCCGCAGGAAGGCAAAATCGACCGCGCTGGCAACAGCTCTCGCTTCGCTCGTCAGATTCCGGTCCGGCACCCCCGCCTCCACGGAATTGAGCACCGCTTCACAGCTCCCAATCAGCTCCTGCAGGCTGTTAAAGGCGTCTTGCAAGAACCGAGTGTTGTCACCAATGAATTGAATCGGTGAATTGATCTCGTGTGCGATGCCTGCCGCTAGTTGGCCGATGGATTCCAGCTTTTGAGACTGCAGCATCTTGCTTCGCTGCGCAACCGTCCAGCGCTCCGCAAGCGCGGCCACACACTGCCGGACTTCGATGTTCTCGAACGGTTTGCGCAGGATAAGAAATCGGTCGGTGCGCCCCAACTCGCGAGCCATGTCTTCCCAGCCGTAATCTGAATAGGCCGAACAAATCACAACGAGCAAATCGGGATCCAGGTTCCAAAGGCGACGCGTGGTCTGAACTCCATCGCATCCGGGGGGCATGCGGACGTCTATGAATGCCACCGCGAAGGGTTTGCGCTGCGTGAGCGATTGCTGAACCAAGGCAATGGCCTCTTCGCCTTGATAGGCAGACACCAGCTCATAGTTCCCCCATTCCTGATCCAACGACGAGGGGCCATTTCCGAATAGCTCCGCTTCCGCCGCCGCCAGACCCGAATCTTCTGTGCGCGCCGGGGCTATGATCTTCCGATAGTCATCATGAATCGACGCTTGATCGTCCACAATGAGGATTCGCCGGCTAGTTGCAACTGTCATCGCAGACTTCACACCTGTTTATGCTCGTGGCCTGATCGCAAGTAAATCGCCGCCTTCACCTTGTCCACCGACACAGGGTGGTCATTACGTGGCAGGCTTAGCATGCTGCCAGCTTTCGCTCCGCCAAAGCTGCCCCGCCAGCTTCCTTGGCACGAAGGGCCACGAGTTCGTCGATCGTGGTGATTGGAATGCGGCAATCCTTGGCAATGGCCAGCAACTCGTCGCGAGTCGCCATGTGCCGCCCATCGTTGCTGCAGATTTCACACAGCACCGCCCCAGGCCGCAGACCGGCCATAGTCACCAGGTCCACGGACGCCTCCGTGTGTCCCTGCCGGACCAACACCCCACCGTCTCGCGCAATCAGCGGGAACATATGGCCCGGGCAGACGAAGTCCGACGGCACACTGTTCTCATCAATAATCGCTTGAATCGTCGCGCACCGTTCCACAGGGCTGATTCCGGTCCTACAGCTCACGTGGTCGATCGGCAATGTGAAGTTCGGCATCTGCTGCTGGTCAAGAGACACCATCGGGCGAAACTTCAGCCGCTTGGAAATATGGGAAGCGACTGGCATGCACACCTGCCCACGCCCGTGAGAAACCAGGAAGTGCACGATTTCCGGCGTAATCCGCTCGGCGGCGACGACAAAATCACCTTCATTCTCACGATCCTCGGAATCGACTACGATAACGACCAGGCCGGCCGCCAACGCCTCTAAAGCATCCTCGATTCTCGAAAAACGCGGCTGCATCTTGAAACTCCGTGTTGTTCCGGTCGTCGGGTATGCGACGTCCGTAAGGGCCAGTGGTTAGTAAGAGTGAAAAAACGTAGCTTTCGATTCAAGCTTTGGCAAATAGCCCCGTTTGCGCGACCCTCAAATTCGCTTTCCGCGACCGCTTTTTTGACCTAGCCGCTTGATGACCTACATACCAGTGGCGGTCCGTCTCGGAAATTCACGGCTTTGCTGGAGTAGTCACCCATGGCCCCCTTGAACGTATCAACCTCTCTTTCCACTCCCATCGTCACTTTCGTGCCACACCTCCCGCCGGTCAGCCCGGCGCCGGTTAGTGCATCGCCGGGTGGCAGCGCCGATCTACCGTCACTACGCCTTCCCACGGAGAAAGAGCTTAAGGCGGAGATTGCTCATGTCCTGAATAAGCAGCTCAATGCCGACCTCCTGAAATGGGTGGACGGCTACGCCCAAGTGGGAAAACGCAACCTCTATCTTTGGAAGTGGGTTCGCCAAGGAGTGGAAGTCACTACGCTCTCGTGCGTTGACCCAGAACTGTTCGACTTTGCTTGCGACACCAAGGTGCTGGGGGTGGTCCTGGACGTCCTGCTCGACGACATCGCCGACCAGAAGCGGGACATCGGACTTCTGGAACAACTGCTGGACTTGCCCTTTGACTCTCAGCGCAAGCGGCTGCGGGAAGCGCCGCCCGAAGAACGCGCCTATGCCGAATTCACGATCGACGTCTGGGAGGAAATCAAACGCCGCACTCGTCAGCTTCCGCTCTTCAAGCGGTACTCCGCGCTCTGGAGGTACGACTACTTGCAACTGTTCAACGCGATGCGTTACTCCAGCATGATCAACCAGGACATCGCCTTGCTCAACCTGGCGGAGCATGACCTGTATCTCCCCCACAACATGCACATCATGATCTCCTCCACGGTGGACCTGATGTGTTCGCCCTCCTTCAATCAGCACGAGCTGGGGACGCTGCGCGACGCCGTCTGGCACGCGCAGTGCATGGGGCGGATCGGAAACCTGGTGACCACCTGGGAACGCGAGCTCGGCGATGCTGACTATACCAGCGGAGTCTATGCCCGCGCAGTGGCTGAGGGGAACATCACCATTCAGGACCTCCTGGACCATGATGTTCAGGCCATTGCCGCCGCCATTAAAGGGGGCGGTCACGAGCAATTCTTCTTGCAACGCTGGGCTCAGTACCGCCAACGCCTCGTTGAGCTCGCGCCTCGAGTTCGCAGCGTCGAGCTGACAAGGCTTTTGACCGGATATGAACGGCTGATCCGCCTGCATTTGGGAAGCCGGGGATACAAATAGGCCCGATCGAAGGGAACACCGTGTTCGAGCATCTCTTTAGCCGGCTGGGACATCATTATATTGCGGCCATCATGGTGGCGACCCGCATCAGCGGTTCGCTCGGTGGCGCGCTGGTGGTGTACTACGTAAATCTGACGCTGACGCTCAATGAGCCGTTGCGGACTCACTTTTTCGTCTCGGCGACGGTCGTGGTGGTCCTGGCCGTCTTATTCTCCGTGGCGATTGCGATGTGGGAAACGCGCCACCTGAGAACTGTTCTGGGCATGCTCGACCGGGGCGAAAAACCGGATGCGGAGCTGTCGGCTCGGGCGGGACGCGAGGCCGTCGTGTTCCCCGTCCGCCAGCATCTGCACGAGGCCTGGCTTGTCCCTTGCTCCACGCTTCTGCCGGTCGTGATTCTCCTGCGTTTACTCGACAATGCGTCCGCTGCCGTGTTGGGGAATATCGCCTTGGCGGTATTCATGGGGATCGGCCTGGCGCTCATGACCACCTTTTTCCTGATTGAGCGGCTGATGCAGCCCGTAGTACGGCACTTGCTCGATCAAGGCATCTCTATTAATTTCGACCGACTGCCGATGAATCGGCTCCGCCACCGTTTAAATCTGTCTTTCGGACTGATCATTTTGATTACCGCGCTGATGATTGGCACCATGGCCAACCAGCGGGCAGCTGATATCATCCGCCAGCCGAACAACCGGGACCAGGCCGTCGCCAGCTTGCGAGTGCACACGACTTACATCACATTAGCCGCCATCGTCGTGGGGCTGGTGTTCTCCACGACGATCAGCCAGTCGGTGGCTTCTCGCGTGGCGGGCCTGGTACAAGCCATGAAGCGCGTCGAGGGGGGCTTGTTCACGGAGGAGTTGCGCCCGACCGGGAACGACGAGATTGATGTTTTGACTCGGCAGTTCAACACGATGGTTCAGCAACTTGCGCAAAATGATGCGACGATTCGCGACTTGAACACCAACCTGGAACGCAAGGTGGAGGACCGCACCCTCACGTTGCGCCTGCTCCATGCCGAACTTGACGAGCGAAACACGGATCTGGAATCTGCGCTGGCGGCAGTTCAGCAAATGCAGTCGCAGCTTGTGGAAGTCGCGCACCGCGCGGGAATGACCGAAATCGCCGCTGGCGTTCTGCACAACGTGGGCAATGTGCTTAATAGTGTGAATGTTTCAGTCGCCCTCGTCGCCGAAACCTTACGCCGCTCCAAGGTAAGCGGCGTGGCGAGCGCCGGGACGATGCTTAAAAACTATGTCGCCGGCCTAGGTCGCGACTGTGACAGCAAGTTGGCCAAACTTTCCGACTACCTTGTCCTGCTCGGCGAATCGCTGCAATCGGAGCAGGAGTCCTGGGGAACGGAGATTTCCAACCTGACGGAAAAGATCCAGCACATTAAAAACATCATCAACGCGCAGCAGAATTACACCCGCCGCGTCTCTTTCAAGGAGACGATTGATGTTCACTCGCTGCTCAATGACCTCCTCGCCATGCACGCCCCGCGAATCGCAAATCAGCGCATCGAACTCGTCCGAGACTTCGGTCCCCTTCCCGAAATCACCATTGAAAAGTCCAAGTTGCTGCAGATTCTAGATAATCTCATTAAGAATGCAGTGGAAGCGATGACCGACTCCAGTGGTCCCAAGACGCTGAGAATTACTACCTGTCAGGAAGGGGACCGCCTGGTAGTCAGCGTTGCCGATTCGGGGCAAGGGATTAGCGAAACACAGCTTAAGAAAATTTTTCAGTTCGGATTCACCACGAAAAAGGATGGACATGGCTTCGGCCTGCATTCTTCCGCCATTGCGATGAGCGAGATGGGGGGCACGATTCGGGTCCTGAGCCCAGGACAGGGCAAGGGCGCCACCTTTATCATCAGTGTTCCGCTGACCGTTGCACCGGCCGCCAGCGACGGGCCGCGCTCCAAGCAGCTCGCAGTGCTGGCGTGAGCAAACTTTCCCCGTATGCCATGACGCTTTCCAAGAAAATCCTGGTCATTGACGACAACCAGGAAATCCATGCCGACTTTCGGAAGATATTTTCCGAGGTCGAAGCGGACACGTCCGAACTGACCAATTTGGAAAGCCATCTGTTTGGCACTGTCCCGCTTTCTGGACCGGCCCGGGGCGCGCTGTGCGGAGTCGCCCTGGAATCCGCCTTTCAGGGCGAAGATGGCGTCCGGTTAGTGAAGCAGGGCTTGCAGGAGGGCCAAAGTTATCTGTTGGCCTTTGTGGATATCCGGATGCCGCCGGGCATTGACGGCCTTCAGACCATTAAAAAGATTTGGCAGCTGGCGCCGGAGTTGCCTTGCGTGATTTGCACGGCATTCTCCGACTACAGCTGGCAGGACATATCAAGCCAGCTCGCCGGGTCCGGGAACCTATACGTGCTTAAAAAGCCGTTCGATCCGATTGAAGTTTTGCAGCTTGCGCAGTCAATCGGCGAGAAGGCGGAGCTGGCGGCGGCCGCGCTCGCGGCCAAAAAGCGTCTCGCGGCGCAGACGGCCGTGCTTGAGATACGTTCAAAAGAGCTGGAGGCAGCCCGAATTGCTGCGGAGGCCGCCAGCCGTGCCAAGAGCCAGTTCCTGGCCAACATGTCCCACGAGCTGCGGACCCCCTTAAACGGCGTGATTGGAACGAGTAACTTGCTCCTGCAGACGCCTCTCAACGAGGAACAGCGCCGTTATGCCGAAATTGCCCGCTCGTCGGGCGAGATGCTGCTCGGTCTAGTCAGCAATATCTTGGATTTCTCCAAAATTGAGGCCGGAAAGCTGGAGCTCGAACAGGTCCCCTTTGAGCTCAGCGCAGTGCTCAGCAACGTCTTTGACATTCTGGGGCAGCTCGCTCATCGCAAGGGTCTGGATCTGCTGGAGTATGTCGATCCCAAGATACCTGCTTGCCTGTTCGGAGATCCGGGTCGCTTGCAGCAAGTCCTGATGAATTTCGCCAGCAACGCCATCAAGTTCACCCAGCGAGGGGAAGTCATCCTGCAGGCGACCTTGCAGGAAGAAAGCCAGAGCCACGCCGTGGTCCATTTTCAAGTCCGTGACACTGGGATTGGCATCCCCGCCGATCGCATGGACCGGCTGTTTGAATCGTTTTCACAAGTGGACGCGTCGACGACTCGCAGGTATGGAGGAACAGGGCTGGGACTGGCAATATGCAAGCAGATCGTCACCCTGATGAACGGCGAGATCGGCGTTCACAGCGTGCCGGGAGCGGGCTCTGAATTCTGGTTCCGCTGCAGCTTTGAGAAAATGGCGACGGGCCGTTCCCAGGCGGCGCTTCTCGCGGGATTCACCGGTCAGCGTGTGGTGGTAGTCACCAGGAAGACTGCGACAGCTTCGATTCTGCGCGAGCTGTTGCACGCCTTCGAGCTGAAGGCGGAAGTCGTGCCCTACGCCGGCGACCTCCATCCGCTGTTGGCCGACGCGTCGCCTGAAGCCGACCGGATTGCGGTGGTCATCTTCGATGAAGATTCAGACGAGCGCGGCGAGAATGAGGTGTTGGCCAGCGTCAGGGAGTCCGTTCGCGCCGCCGGCATCGGAATTCTGCGAATTTGCCAGGAATGTGAGGTTGTCGCCCGAGAACCGCTGGCTGCAACCGAGCTGCTGCTCTCTAGGCCACTGCGGCAATCCCAGTTGTTCGACGCGCTGATGAGGCTGCTTGCTCCGCAAGCGACGAGTTTCCCGTTGCCGCCGACCGCGGTCGCTCGGGATGAGGATGCCGGCCGGGCACGACTAAAACCAGCCCGAATTTTGGTGGCGGAAGACAACGACATCAATCAGTTTGTCACTAGGCAAGTCCTGGCCAAGGCCGGTTACTCTTGCGACCTGGTGGCCAACGGCAAAGAGGCGCTCGCCGCCCTGGCCCAGAAGGAGTACGACATTGTCCTTATGGACTGTCAGATGCCCGAGATGGATGGCCTAGAAGCGACCAGAGTCTATCGCCAGCAGTGGCAATCTCCTACCAGGGGACTGGCCCGGCAGATTCCCATTATCGCCCTAACGGCCAACGCCATGAACGGCGACCGCGACCGCTGCCTGGAGGCCGGCATGACCGATTATCTCAGCAAGCCGATCAATCCGCTCATGCTGATTGATAAGATTCAGGCTTATCTGGCCCAGGCGCTGGAGTAGGACGCGCGGGGAACATGGCGCAAGCGGGACTCTTTAGAAACTGAATTCTGCTCGTATAAACAAGCCTTCGAAGGACATGATGTCGGCGTCGTCTGTCTGGCCGAACACCGTGTCAACGGGCGCAAAGGGCAAATTCTCGCCGTCAAAAGTTCCTCCCGAAGTGCCGATGTTGAACCACGCCTGATACAGCCAGCCTGCGGAGATGATCATCCTATCACTGGAATGCCAGGAGCCCCCTAGCTCTGCTTCCATGATCGGAACGGTTCGCGTTCGGCTTGCCGTTTGTCCCCCGATCGCAAATCCGGGAATGGTGACATCGGAACTGACATCGTACGAACCAATCAGCAGGGCCGCGCCACCCTTGGCGAAGAGCGACAACCGCCTTTGAAAACTGGACGTTCTGCCGGTGAGCATCAGGTTAGGGCCGACGCCTGAGAAGTAGGCGGCAAAGTCGCCGATGGACGTAGTTGATCCTCCACCATTGCGGACCACGGAGTCATAAGCCTGGTCCACATTCGCGAATCGCAGGCCGGCGGAATAAACGAAATCCGCACCCTGGCATGGGTAGTTAAGCGTTTGCAGATACTCAAGGTCAAAGACATTCAGGTTAACGGACGCCCGGGTGCTCATGCTGGATCCGGTCAGCGCCAGGTTGCCGAAAGGGTCCACCAGCGTTTGTCCGATGCCTGCAGTGCCGTTTACGGCAACTTCTGTATTGAAGTTCCAATAGGCGAAGCGGATGTCCTGGAATTCGCCCAGGTGAGCTCCCAAGTAGAACCGCACGGAGCTGTTGTAGTCGAAGTTCAGCTCCTCCGCCTGCACGCGGCGCTGGAAGCCTTGAGGCGTGAGGGAGTCGTTGACCTGAACATAGGCCACCGCCTCGCTAAAGTGAGCGCGAATCAGGCGGTAGTCGACGCCGGCGAACCAGGGACCCATTTCGCCCCCGGGGCAAGCGTTGGTTCCTTGCCAGTCATTTCCCTGTAAATCCATCTTAGGCATGGCAAAATGTTCAGTAACGACCTCCTCGGCAACTTCGGCTTCGTCCGTGAGCAAGGTGTTGCTCGCACGTTCCGCGGCTGCTGCAGGCGCTGCGCCGACGGCGAGGAGAACCGCGAGCAATCGGAGGTAACCGGGCAGATGCATTCGCTTTCCGACCATATCCGGTTCCTTTGCATGTGCCGGGCGTCGTCGGCAAACCCGCCCAAGATGGCATAGACGATACAACCCCTACAACTGTCATCGGGTAAATTTGTCCGCGCCTGAAGCACAACCGGCATATTCAGGTTTCTCCGTGCATTTTCGCACGATTACGCAACATGGCTCACCCCCTTCAGAGGGATAAAACGCGAGGATGCGAGGGACTCTTCGGCGAGGTGACCGTTCGGGTTTCGGTTGTACCTATTTTGCCACCGCCACAGAAATACCCCAAGCTGCCCCTCACAAGCCGACGAAGCAGCTTCTAGCTTGTAATCCCCACAAGAGGACCCTCTCTTAATTCTAACCAAGTGCCCGCCATGCGCTCCTTCCCGCTCGTTGCTCGCTTGTTGCTTGTCACGGCAGTGCTCAGCACCGCAACGGCTTCGGCCGACGGCTTGATTCGCGATGGCCAAGGCGCGATTTCGATGGGCCGTGGCGGCGTCAACCTGGGATATGCCGACAACGGAGCCATCATTATTGACAACCCTGCCGGGATGGGAAACGTCAGCGGCACGGGACTGGCGGACGTCAGCCTCGACACCGTCATTTGCTCGCTGAAGTACACTGATTCCGACAATCTCAATCCGGATTCGAGCACCAACGGATACCCGCTTGCGTCGATTGGCTATATATGCCGAAATCCCGACAGTCCGTGGACCTGGGGAATTGGAGCTTTCGCCCCGGCTGGTTTTGGCGCTGGGTATGACCTGGTAAATCCCCATACCGGTCCGTCATCGTACAAGTCTTTCGGTGCCTTGGTGAAAATCCTTCCTAGCCTGGCGTACCAGGTCAACGAGCGGCTGGTGGTCGGCGGCTCGTTTGGCCTGGCGCTATCGCACGTCCAACTGGAAGGTCCGTTTTATATTCAAACCGGACCATTTGCTGGAACTCCGACTCTGTTGCATTTGCAAGGAACCGGGGTGGCGCCTACGGGCATCGTGGGCCTGCAATACAAATTGACGCCCGATACTGTGTTGGGGCTATCCTACACGGAGCAAACACGGTTTGACTTCGACGGCAACGCGAGCGCCCAGATTATTTCTCCGTTTGGCCCGCTGTCCAGCGCCTTCGATGCCCGTACCAGCATCAAGTGGCCCCGCTCGCTCGGGATCGGATTGATGCACCAGTTCTGTTCCTGCTCGCGGGTCGGGTTCGACGTGGTGTGGTATGACTGGTCGAGCGCATTCGACCAGCTACCGATTACGCTAAGCAATTCCTCGAACCCCGTCGTGGGTGGGCTCCTGGGCCCGCAGTATCAAGACTCCTTCCCGATGAACTGGCACGATTCGGTGTCTTACCGGTTCGGATATGAGTGGTCGCCCACGGACGACTTTACTGGGCGGATGGGATACGTTTACCATCGTAGCCCGGTCCCCGATGCCACGCTGAATCCCTACCTCGACGGCATCCTGGAGCACGTCGTTACCGTCGGGGGCAGTCGCCGCGTTGGGTCAAGCTGGATCAATTTCGCCTATCAGTACTCGTGGTCGCCGACGCGGACCGTCGGGACCAGCAGCATTGTAGGCGGCGACTTTAGCAATAGCTCGCTCAATGCCCAGGCACACTGGTTCTCCCTCAGTGTTCTGAGGAACTTTTAGCCCGCATTTCTCACACAAGCCTGAAACGCAAGGCTTGAGCTTCAGGCTTGCATCCAATCAGAATGCTGTCGGTTTGCCCGAGTTGAGAGATGCCGGCTAGCGGACTTGAGCAGCTCAGGCCGGCTGGGAGCGGCTCTGAATCAGGCTCTGTAGTTCGGCGTTTAGGCGCTCCAGAACTCGGTCGTAGGCAAACGTGCCGAGTTCCTGAGGACCGCGCTTGAGGGTCACATGATTGGGGCCGCACCAAAGGCCGATGTCCGCATCGTCCGTTTCGCCCGGACCGTTGACGCGGCAGCCCATCACGGCGATCGTGATCGCGTGGTTTTCGGCGTAACGGGTCAGCTCTTTCACCCGTTGCGCCAGCTCGATAAAGGATTCATTTTCCACGCGGGAACAGCTCGGACAGCTAATGATGTTCAGCTTCTTGGAGCCAAAGTCGACAACGCTGCGCACTCGCCCCGCCGCGATGTCGCTGAGAATCTGCCTGCCCGCGGATATTTCCTCCGGCTTGCGGGAATTGGGCACCGTCAACGAAACCCGGATAGTATCCCCGATTCCACGGCTAATTAGTTGCTCGAATGCGATGCGAGTCTTAATGATCCCATCCGGGGGCAAGCCGGCCTCCGTCACCCCTAGATGAAGTGGAATCTCCGGCCGGCGCTCCGCGAAGCGGCGGTTGGCGTCGATCACCTTCTGCGGATCGGAATCCTTGAGCGAAACGCAGAAACGGTCAAACCCAAGCTTATCCAGCAGCTCGCTATGTTCAAGAGCGCTGTCCAGCATGGGCGTGACGGAATCATGCTTCTGGTACTTTTCGGCCTTCGCCGGGTCCACCGAGCCGCAGTTGACTCCCACGCGGAGCGCACAGTCATGCTCGCCCGCTGTTTGAACCAGCCACTTCACCTTGTCCTGCCAGGATCGTTCGCGTTCGTGGTGGTGCAAGTGGCCGGGATTGTAGCGGATTTTATCCACGCAGCGGGCCACGACCTCCGCTAGGCGATAATTCTCCTGAAGGTCGACCGCCAGGTTGGCCTTGGTGTTTTCGCGCACGCGGGCTAGCGCCTCGGCATCCTTGCGGCTGTCAACAGCCACTCGAATGATATCGGCACCGGCCGACGCCAGCATGTTGACTTGATCGGTGGTGGCAACCACGTCCTGCGTATGCGTCGCTGTCATGCTTTGCACTGCAATCGGGTGGCCACCACCGATGGTGATTTGCCCGACGCGGACCGGGCGGGTGGAATTTCGAACGATGGTTGGACTGATTTGCACGACTAATTTACCTTCGGGAAGACCAGTTCAAGGGACTCACTTAGGGCGGTAGCAGCGCTACGCGCCTGCTCCGGCCAGCATCTCCCGCAGTTCGCTCGGCAGGTGAAACTCGGTGTGCTCCTCGCGCACCGACCTTTCTTCAAGGGTGGCGCCGAATTGCTGCTGCAACAATTCGATGCAACCGCTTACCAGGTCCTCCGGCGCGCTGGCTCCAGCGGTCAGGCCCACGAACTCTTCGCCGCTGAACCACTGCAGATCAATGTCTTGCGGCCCGTCAATGAGATAGCTCGGAACGCCCGCTTCCAACGCGATCTCGGCCAGTCGCATGCTGTTGGAACTGTTTTGACTGCCCACCACCAGGACGACGTCGACGTCGCCCAGGATTGCCTTGAGTGCCTCCTGGCGGTTCTGGGTGGCGTAGCAGATGTCCTCTTTCGGGGAGCCGACGGCCGCGGGATAGCGCTGCTTCAGACGATCCAAAACTTTGTTGGCTTCATCGACGCTGAGCGTGGTTTGAGTCAGGTAGGCGACCTTGGCGGATGGCGGCAGATCGAGGTGGTCCACATCTTCGACGGATTCCACCAGAACAATTTGGGACGGCGCCTCGCCAAGCACTCCTACCACTTCATCGTGCCCTTCGTGCCCCACCAGGACGATTGTGTACCCTTGCTGCGCAAAGCGAACCGCTTGTAGGTGGACCTTCCGCACCAGCGGACAAGTTGCATCAATGATTCGCAATCCCCGCTCGCGAGCCGCTTGCTGCACCTCCGGTGAAATGCCGTGGGCGCTATACATCAAACGGGCCCCGGCCGGCACCTCGTCGACGTGATCCACGAACACGACCCCCAGCCTACGGAACCGCTCCACGATGTGCTTGTTGTGGACGATTTCGTGATATACGTAGAGGGGCGCGCCGCACAGCTTAAGCGCTGTCTCCAGCGCCGCGACTGCCATGTTAACGCCGGCGCAAAAGCCTCTGGGACTTGTCAAAATGATCTTCATGCTTTGCTCCCGGCCATATATCGGTGCTCATGGCAACCAAATTTTATGAGTAACGGAGGCAATGTGAATGCCGGCTCGTTGTCATTCAGCAGGTGCCGGGTTTCCGCAAACGAACTCGCAATGGCGCGAAACGCTGCCACCACGACCGGATCAAAGTGCCGCCCCGAGCCTTGGACAATGATGTCGAACGCTTCCTCGTGGCTTAGCGCTTGCTTGTAAATCCGCTTGGAGGTCAGCGCGTCATAGACGTCGGCGAGGGCCACGATCCGGGCTGCCAGCGGAATGTTCTCGCCAACCAGCCCGCGTGGATAGCCGGTGCCGTCGTAGCGCTCGTGGTGGCAGGCGACGATGTCGCAGGCGAACCGCAAGAATTGAGCGTCTGGGTACTTCGCCAGTGCCGCCTCGAGAGTCTCCACTCCCAGTAGGGTGTGAGTCTTCATGATGGCAAACTCGTCTTCGGACAGTTTGCCCGGCTTGAGGAGAATCGAGTCGGGAATGCCGACCTTACCAATGTCGTGCAGGGGGCTGGTCTCGTAGATCAACCGGACGAAGCTGTCATCGATGAAATTGGAGTAAGCGGAGTGCTCCATTAGGTGTTGGGCCAGCATTTGGCTGAAGCAGCGGACCCTTTCAAGATGCTGGCCGGTTTCCCTGTCCCGCGATTCGGCGAGCTTAGCCATTGTAAAAATGGCGATATCGCGCGTCTCCAGCGACAAAAGCCGCTCGCTAATGCGAACCCGAAGCAGGAGTTCCGCCGGCCTGAAGGGTTTGACGATGAAATCGTCGGCACCCGCCGACAGGCCCTCGATGATGTCCGAGCTGCTGGCATGTCCTGTCAGAAGGATAAAGTAGATGTAATTTGCGGTCGTGCCGCGCACTTTGCGGCAGAGGGTCAGGCCATCTATGCCGGGCATGTCCCAGTCGGAGATAATAATTCGGTGAACCCCTTTGCGGACCCAGTCGAGAGCCTCATTTCCGTCGTGCGCCCGGTCCACTTGGTGACCCGCTTTGAGCAGGACCGACTCAAGCAACCCGAGGGCAAGGTCGTCGTCGTCAACGATGAGAATCCGCATACCGGGCATCCTGTAGCAGAACAAGGCTTAGGCCAAGGTGGAAATGGCCGAAGGGACAATCTGCAGGAAGCAAGCTGCTTCGTTCCGCAGGGCCGGCAAATGCCCGACGACGTCATCCTTACTCCGCTGGCAGAGGGCCTCCTCCAAGGCGGAAGCGACCAGAAACAGACGGCCCGCTGAAATGTTACCCGCATTCCCTTTCAGGTTATGCACCACCCTAGCCAGGTCGGGTGACTCGACCGAATCCTGAAGCCGGCCCTCGATTTCCGCCACCATTTTGGGTAAGCGGTCGGAAAACATCATTAGCAGCTCACGAGCGAAAGGCGCGTCCCCCATGCATCGGTCCAAAAGAGAATCAGCGTCCAGCACACCAACCATTGTTCCGTCGGGCAATCGCGGCCGAACCTCGTCTATCAGACCACTCATGGAGTTTCTCCACCTTGCGCGCAGGCGTTGGGCGCACTAATAACTTGGCCTGAATTCATAGGTACTCTACGTCGGGCGCGGACCATGTCAAACGGACTGCATACCAAAGATGGAATAATTCTCCTGTCACGCGCGACCGGCATAAGCGTCGCGTTGTGCTTGTGGCGAACCCGCTGGATGACTGCCGGAGATGGTACCGAAATGCAAGATTTGATTCAGGCCAAAAAAAAGCTACGTCTAAGAAACGAAACCTGACGCCAAGGATCTTCATGACCTTTTCCACAACGCGGCGAATCCTGATCATCGATGACCAGGAATCGATCCACCACGACTATCGAAAGATCATGTTGCCGCAGACCGGCGGACAATCTGCTCTGACCGAAGCGGAAGCTGAGCTGTTTGGCAATGTCGCCGCGCCTATGTCGGAGTGGGACCTCTACGAAATCGACTCCGCCTTTCAAGGGACTGAGGCGGTGGACATGGTGCAGAAGGCTCTGGCCGAAGGCCGTCCTTACGCGGTGGCATTTGTCGACATCCGGATGCCTCCTGGCTGCAACGGCATCGAGACAATTCGTCAAATGTGGCAATTTGACTCGGAGCTGCTAGTGGTGATCTGCTCCGCTTATTCAGATTACTGCTGGGAAGAAATTGTACGCGACCTAGGCCGGACCGACCGGTTCCTGATCCTTCGTAAGCCCTTTGAGAACATCGAGGTCCGGCAGTGCGCCGCCGCCCTTTCCGAGCGATGGGTTATCGCCAGGACCGACGTGTTGACTGGCCTTCTCAACCGCAGGGCCTTTGTAGAACAGCTGCGGCGTGAGTGGATTACCTCCGTTCGCCATCAACAACCGATCAGCTGTGTGATGGTGGATGTTGATTATTTCAAGACGGTGAACGATCGCTTCGGCCACTCGGTAGGCGATCAGGCACTGCAGGTGATCGCGGGACAGATCGAAGGGTCTGGGCGACCAGGAGACGTGATTTGCCGGTATGGCGGCGAGGAGTTTTGCATCCTACTCCCCAAAACGACGGAAGTGGCGGCGCACCGGTGGGCCGATGCTTTGCGTCAAAAAATCGCTCAACAGCATCTGGACATTCAAGGTACGCCGCTTGCATTCACGGCCAGTATGGGGGTCGCGTCCGCGGATGAAAACACCCCGGGAGCGGCAAAGCTGGTCGACCAAGCGGACGCGGCCCTCCGAGAGTCCAAACTCGCCGGGCGGAATCGCGTAACCTGCTGGGCAGACCGCGGCGGGGGGACAATCGATGGTAATCGCATCAAGGATTATGCCGCACTATTCGCAGACATGGAGGCTCATCAGATCATGACCAGCCATGTGGTGTGCGTTCAGGAAGAAATGAATGTTGCGCGCGCGGCGGAGATCCTGGTCCAGGCCGGTCTGAGCGGGTTGCCGGTGGTCAATCAGGATGGTCAGTTGACGGGGATGGTTTCTGAAAAGGATCTGTTGGAGGCGCTGGGGATGCGGTCGAGCTGGTCGACCAGCGTCCGGGAGCTAATGACAAGTGCAGTCATCCAGTACGAGCGGCAGACTTCCGCGCACGTCATTTTCGACTTTCTGTGTCGAGTACGGCTTCGCTATGTCGTCATCGTCGAGGGGGGCAAGCCGGTGGGGCTGATCAGCCGCGCCAGCTTTCTGCGGTTCATCGGCAGCTACTTGAAGACCGTCGAGCCGGCCAGTGGTGATAGCGATTCTCGGCTCGGTTTATTTCAGGCCGTCGAACTCCTCATGAGTCGCACGACTCAGTTGCGCGACGACCTTCAATCGCACCCAGAAGAGGCCGTTCCTTCGGTGATGTGTGGCGTATCCTCGATTGGCGTGTTGCTGTCCGACTTGCTAATGAGGGCGAATCATTCCAAACAAAAACAAGGGGGCGATAAACTCGCTCAATGCTTATGAACTCGATTGACGTGACTCTGGCGAGCGACGGCCTGGCCACCTTGCACCCGCACTTGCAACCGGCCACCGAATCGCTCGCGCACAAGAAGTCTCTGATTGAATCAGCGCTGGATGCCTACGCGAAATTTCCGCCAGAGTGTCCTAAAAAGCTTCAGGAGGCCATCCGCTACAGCCTGTTGACTCCCGGCAAGCGGCTGCGGCCGATGCTCGTCATGCTGGCCGCCGAGGCATGCGGGAGCACCGCGCAAACGGCCCTTCCCGCCGCCTGCGCCGTGGAAATGATCCACACCTACTCGCTGATCCATGACGATTTGCCCTCCATGGACAACGACGATACCAGGCGGGGCAGGCCGACGTCCCACAAAAAGTTCGGCGAAGGAGTTGCCATTTTGGCCGGGGACGCCCTGCTCGCGCTCGCCTTTCAGGTACTCGCCCAGGATATTCATCCGGCCGAGGTGGCGGCCGCCTGCTGTGTCGAGCTGGCCGTCGCTTCCGGGCCGACGGCTCTCGTGGGAGGCCAATGCGATGACATCTCCCAAGTAGTCTCTTCCGGCTCGCGCTCGATGCTCGAATCGATTCACAATCGCAAAACAGGCGCCCTGTTTCTTGCCTCGCTCCGGCTCGGCGCGCTGGTGGCTATCGCCTCGCCGGTCCAACAACGCGCGCTGGCCAAATTCGGCTCACATCTCGGCCTGGCGTTTCAGATCACGGACGACTTGCTGGACCATGAGGCCGAAGGAACGGGTCGGAGCGCAAAGACGAAGAAAACATCGGACGCCGGCAAGTTGACCTTTCCAAATTTGATCGGCGTAGAAAAGAGCAAGGAAGAAGTCGTGCGCTTGATCGCGGGCGCCTGCGACGCCTTGGAACCGCTCGGGCCCGGCGCGCGGAGCCTCAAGGCCCTGGCCCATTTTGTCTCCGATCGCCTGTAATCCCAGCGGACAGGCGCAGTGCATTTGAGGCCGCTGCCGGCCAGTGGAATCAACGCGAGCGGCAGGCATACCATGGGCCAAACAATTCCCCCCACTGTCCCCGGCTGCCGCGCTACCCCCATCTTGCTCTATGGGCTCATGGTGGTTGCGACAGCGGCGGCTTTCATGGCCATCACGGGAATCGGAGGGCAGCTGACTGCTCCGGCAAACGCGCAATCAGCCGTGCCCCTCATGAAATCGGCCGGCGGCCAGGCCTCTTTGGCCCAACTGTTGTTGGCTCTGATCGTGCTGATCGTCTCTTGCCGCTGCCTGGGATTCGTTTTTCGCCGGCTTGGACAGCCACCGGTGATTGGAGAGGTGATTGCGGGCATTCTGCTGGGGCCGACACTTCTCGGCAGAGTTGCGCCCAGTGCACTTCCCTACCTGCTGGCACCGGCTGCCATGCCCTATTTGGGGATGATCGCCCAACTGGGAATCATCTTGTACATGTTCCTCATCGGCTTGGACTTTGACATTGCTGCGCTGCGGAGCCGCGGCCACGCCGCGGCAGCCATTTCGCACGCCAGCATCATCGCCCCGTTCATTCTTGGAGCGCTGCTCGCGCTCGCCCTATACCCTGTCTTCTCCCATGACGGCGTCACCTTTCTGGTCTTCGCGCTATTCCTGGGGATGTCAATGTCGGTCACGGCGTTTCCGGTGCTCGCGCGAATTTTGAGCGATCGCGGCCTGCACAAGACTCGCCTGGGCGCCGTGGCCCTGGCCTGCGCGGCCATGGATGACGTAACTGCCTGGTGCTTGCTGGCTTTGGTCATCGGGATTGCCCAGGCCAGGCTCGGAGCGGCCTTGGGCACGCTGGGCTTGGCCGGGCTGTACATTGCGGCGATGTTCCTAGCAGTGCGCCCCTTACTGGCGCGGCTGTTGCCCACGGGCGAGGGACGCGTCTCGCAGCGGGCTGCGGCGTTGGTGCTGGCGGCACTGTTCGTTTCGGCATGGATTACTGAATGCATCGGAATCCATGCGGTGTTTGGAGCTTTCCTGTTGGGGGTGATCATCCCGCGGCAAGGCGCCCTGATCCGGGAAATGCGCGAGAAGCTGGAAGACGTCGTCTCGATTGTGCTGCTCCCCGCCTTTTTCGCTTTTGCCGGCATCCGCACTCAAATCGGCCTGGTCAGCGGCGCGGAAAACTGGCTCTGGTGCGGCGCGATCATTCTGGTTGCCTGCCTCGGCAAATTTGGAGGCAGCCTGGTTGCCGCGCGCTTGGGGGGCATGAATTGGCGGGACTCCGCGGCCCTAGGAATCCTGATGAACACCCGAGGTCTCATGGAACTGATTGTGCTGAACATTGGCCTGGATCTAGGACTTATCTCGCCGCTGCTGTATACGCTGATGGTCATCATGGCCCTGGTCACTACCATGACGACCACGCCAGTCCTGAACTTGCTGGGATTCAAGGAAGTGAAGTCGCCGCAGTTTGTGGGGATTGAAAATGTGGTCGCCGGCCATTCCGAATGTTCCGCCATGCAGGGGCAAAATGGTTAGACGGAGTTTGACCGGTGTCCGGTCTCAACCTACCCTTTCGCGTCGCTGCGCCCTTACGGAATCGGCTTGCCCGCATTTCAATGGCGAAATATTTTTCCAGGCTGAGGTGCGAGGTATGAACCAATGGCTATTCCGCCGTTCCGGCTGCCATTACGTTCTGCTGACCCTGCTTGGCACCCGCATTTTCGGGGCCGCAGGCGGCCTGGCGGTGATCAATACGTTCAGCTCTCGCTCGAAATGTCGCAGGAGATGCGGCTGCATTTTCGCCTGGCTTGCCTGGCGGTCGTCGTGGTGGCCATCGTCCTGACGCTTCTAATGGCCCTGTGGGAAACCCGCCACCTTCGCCCGGTCCCCCAAGCGACGCTACGGGGGCAGGCGGTGGATCGTCTTCCAGGCCAACTTTGAGGATGCCTTTCGCGTGCTTTGCGTCCCGAGCGGGCAGGAGGTGCTGCGCGTTCTGGAACACACCCCAGTCCCGGTGGTCGTAGCCGATCAGCGGATGCCCGGAATGAGCGGCGTGGAACTGTTTGAGCTGCTCCGCCAGAACCATCCCCATACCAAACGGATTATCCTCACCGGGTACATCGACCCATCGGCGATGCTGGATGCCATCAACAAGGGGCAGGCATTCTACTTCCTCACCAAGCCTTGGCAGCGCGAGCACCTGATGACGGTGCTAATTCGTGCGCTAGAAGCCCATCGCCTGGAGCTCGCCAATTCTGCTCTCACCAGCCAGTTGGTGGCTTCGCAACGATTGGCCATGCTGGGACAAGCTACGGCGCGGATTGCCCACGAAATGTCGAACCAACTCTGCATTTTGCCGCTGCTGGAGCACATTGAAGACCGCTATGCCGACGACTCGGAGCTCCTCCAGATCTCGCAATTCGCCCGCACTGTGTACGACCGCTTAGCGATGCTGCTAGGCGAGGTTAAGGCCTTTGTACGGGGAGAAAGCCACGAGCAGACGCTGCTGGCGCTCCCGCTAGCGGGCGCCCTGCGGGAGCTGGTCTCTTTCCTGCGGTTCGACACTCAAATCGAATCCTCCCGGTTAAGCCTCGAAATCAAAGGCGAGCCGGTGGTGCTCGGCACCAAGACAAAGATTCAGCAGGTGCTGTACAACCTTCTGAAGAACGCGGCTATGCCATCCAGGGCAAGGAGAACGGAAAGATCCACGTCATGCTGGACGCCGATGCGAGTTCCGCTTTGCTGACCGTGGAGGATAACGGATGCGGCATCTCGCCGGAAATCAAGGAGCAGATTTGGACCCCGTTTTTCACCACCAAAGGGGAGCAAGGGAATGGACTGGGGCTGGATATCTGCCGCGAGCTGGTGCAGGCTCACCAAGGACGAATCTGGTGCGAAAGTCAAGCCGGTCGCGGCAGCAGCTTCTTCATCCGGCTCCCCCGGCTGGGCCCCGGTTTACTCGATAAACCTTCTTCCGATGCGTAAAGCAGTATTTCCGGCCCTCTCCTGAAAACTTCGTCAGCGTCGCAGACACAGGTTTGCTGAGGCGTTACACCGCGAGCAATTTGCTACTAAATGCCATCTTTGGCCCCTTCAGGCCAATCCGCGTTCGACATCTATTTTGATGAAAAATATTTGCCAGGTTCCGTTTCGCGACCTATTGGTTAATTAGGTACTTTCTTATTCCGTCATGAAGGGCTTGTCGATCCGATAAAGGCAACCCGGCCGCGAGGCCGGCACGCAAAGCTATGGGGCTCCTTGAGCTCGCCAGGCTGCCGAAGTCGCAACCCAAAAAGGGGTTGCCATGTTTCGTTTCGCACAGTCGCTTGTTTCGCGCCGCTCCGTTCGCAGGCCGTCCGCCTGCCAGAAATCGCGTCGGCGCTCGTACCGACCCCTGAACGGGTTCGAGGCGCTTGAGAAGCGCGAAGTGCTGGCGGCTGCCGGACTGGGAGCCGTGTCGTCTCTGGTCAGCTTCGACATCTCGATCCATGGCACAGGCGTTCGCTACAGCGAGCTGGGGTTGCCGGCCGAGATCACGGGAGACCTGTTCGCGGCTGGAGGCAAGTCGGCCCACCTGACGCGGATTGGGAACTACTGTGAGACGCTTACCCCAATCCTGATGGACGTGAATGGCGATCAGGTCCTCGATTTTGTCGGCACCATGGGGGTCGCCACCTTTAATTTCTTCGCCGGTTCATCGACAGTCGGTCTCATCGGCTCCATCACTACCGTCGATACCTCGTACATTCAGGGAGTGACGGCAGCGGGGCAGATCATTGTGGGGAGCCAGGGAACAATCACCAACGGCACCCTCGCCTTGAGCCATGTTTCGGGGGGGTTCGTCAGCCAAAGCATCGTGGGATTCGATCCGACCTTCCAAATGGAAACCAATGTGCATTTCACCGTCACGGCGCCATCGATGTCGGTCGCAGTGGCCATGGCTGGCTCCAACCAGAATGTGGCCGCCACGACTTCCGACTCCGCCGCCCACAAGCCAGCCGACCACGACAAGACGAAACAAGAATCCCACCATGTCTCACAAGCGGTACCGGCCGTCATTGATAACGCTCCTGGCAAGGGTCGTGGGCAGTCCGACTTGACCCGGCACGAGCGGTCGGTGGATCAGACTTTTCAGGTGGATACCGACTGGCGAGCTGGTGAAGACGCAGTGCCGGTGTAAATAAGACGCCGGCCGTGCTCCCAAGGAGTCCGCCCAATATTCCCGAATTTGGCAGTCTGACCAAAGAGGATGAGTTTCGGGGGCTCCTGGCGATGAGCACTTTCCATCACATCAAAGATGGCACGAAGTATCCCGCCGTACTGTTGACCCATGGCATCAACGATCCGCGTGTTGAGCCCTGGGAATTAGCCAAGACAACAGCCCGTTTGCAAGCCGCCACCGCCAGCGGTAAGCCCGTTCTCTTTCGTGTCGAATACCACGCCGGGCATGGCATCGGTTCGACCAAAAAACAGCGGCAGGAAGAGCAGGCGGATGTGTGGTCGTTCTTCCTTTGGCAATTTGGTGATGCGATGTTTCGGCCGCAGTGACCTTGCCAAGGTTTTGGCCCCTTACAGCCGTTTGAGAGAGTGGATCTCAAGCTCTGCGGCCTAATCCCCATTGCAAGCTCAAATTTTGAATGCGTTCGATACGATGACCGTAGTCTGGTCGCGACTCTCGTCGCATTCTCGAACGTACATCGCCTCGGGCGACTGGCCGACGAAGTTCTGAACCTTCTCGCCGCCTTCATGTCATGGGGCGCTTTAGAACCAGCCGCTCGGGGGCGCTTTGAGCCAGCCGGGGTGGGAAGGATTGATATTCGTTAAAGTCGGATCGTTTGGCAAGCTGCCAACGATGGTTTACGTGGACTTGGGTTTCGATTTCGCGGGTTTGGAAGTGGTTGGTTCCCCGCCAGAGCCGGGGGGCGCGCTGGCTGGTTGTGAGCTAGCGGGTGCCTCGGGCATCTCGGGCTTGGGCTCTGCCTGATTCCGAAGTCGATAGCTGCGGCCGGTGATGGTGATGATTTCGGCATGGTGCAAGAAGCGATGAAGAATGGCGGTGGCGCTGGGTACATCAGCGATTAACTTGCCCCAATCTTCGAGCGGGCGGTTGCTCGTCATCATGGTGCTTCGGGTTTCGTAGCGCCGAATGATGATCTCGAACAGGTACTCGCCTGAGCGTTTCGGCAAGTTCTTCATTCCCATGTCGTCCACGATCAGCAGGTCGGGCTTGAGGTATCGACCGAGAACTTTCTCCTGCCCCTCGAACGCCTCATCGTGGAGGAAGTCACGAACGACGTCGAAGATGGAGCGGTACAGAACCCGGAAGCCTTGCTTGATCGCCAGGTAGCCAATCGCTTGCACCAAGAAGCTTTTCCCGACCCCGGGCGGCCCCACCAGCAGGGCATCTTTGGTTTCGCGGATGAAGCGGCAGGTGGCCAAGTCAAAGACCTGCTTCTTCTGAATCGACGGGTTGAAAGACCAGTCGAAATTATCAAAAGCCTTCAGCTCGCGGAACTGGGCGGCCTTCACGCGCCGCGAGATTTGGCGTTCGTCGCGGACCAACACTTCGTCTTGCAGGATGAGTTCCAGGAACTCGTGATGGCTCAGTTGGTGGCCGGCCGCCTCTTGCAGCCGAACCTCCAGCGTTTGCGCCAGCCCGGAGAGGCGGAGCGCTTTGAGCATGGTTTGTAAACGATCATTCATCGGATGGATTCTCCTGGGAAAGAGACGGGGGAAGAACTACGGTGGAACTGTCTGGAGAAACAGAGCCGGGCTCTGCTGAGGAGCATCCCGGCAAGGGATATCCAGACCTGGGCGGAGGAATAATGTCCGCTGCACCCTGACGGCCAGCCTGGTCGCCGGGGTGTTTTTGTTGTGCGATGCCTGGGAGACATTCTTTTTGCCCAGCCATGCCTTTCAAAACCTTCCGGCGCAGCCGGACTCCGGGCCAGCGCCGCCGTCACGATGCGGCCATAGTCGCTCAAGGGACGAATCAGCGGATGTTCATCCAGGAACGGGAGCGGCTCTTGAGTGGCGGCCTGTCGCTCGATAAGTTGGCGCAGGGTGCGGAGGCGATAGGCTTGATGCGCAAGTGCCGTTTCACAGGCTTTTTCCAGGGATTCACAGGGGTGACGTTTCGTCAGGCTGAGCAGCCCTTGGAGCACGCGGACCCCTTGGATGCCCCGGTTTTGAAACATGGCGGCCGCCCAGTCGGCGGTCCGTGGACCAATCGCACTCGCTTTCGTCAGCAGCCAGGTCGAGCCCCGCTCAATGCCGCTGATCTTCTCCGCGGGGAGGTGTTTTCCCTGAGTGCTGAACCGTCCTGGATCATACCGGACGTGCAGGGCCATCTGCTGCATCCGGCTGTTAAAGATCCGCACCAGGCGGCCGTCCCAGCGGACCCAGAGCTGGGGTTGACCGCCCAGCGGCTTGGCCAAAAAGATCGCGCGAAATGGCTCGCAGTGACTCACCGCGCCACGCTCCGTGGGAGCCGGCGGGGTTGCGCATGAACCAGGGGGCGCGCCGGCTGGGTTTGAATCCGTGGCGAATTCCGATTGTTCCGCCAGTGTCAGGCCACCGGGCTCGCTACCCGGTGGACCGGGAAAAGTGGCTGGGTTTGGGTCCGCCGACCCGGGGGCGCGGTGGCTGGTTTTGCCCCGTTTTGATACAGCTTCAGGTAGCGCGCGACCGTCTCGCGGTCGATCTGCAGCTCGGTGGCCATCCGCAGCTGCGACCAACCTAACGCATGGAGCTGTAATATCGCCTGCACAATCGCCATCTTGAGTTGATTCGCCATCTTCGGTTCCCTTCCGCACGCTGGGTGCAAAGGAACCTCTACGACGAATTTCTACTGCTCAATATGGCTGGGTTTCAAAACGCCCCTTGTGGCTGGTTATGAGCGCCCGCTGACATCGTTGCCCAAACAACTGAAAAGAGCCTTTAGGATTCGATCAAAAGCGAGGCCGACACGCGGATGAAAATT
Organism: Pirellulaceae bacterium; assembly: GCA_051004015.1. Taxonomy (GTDB): domain Bacteria; phylum Planctomycetota; class Planctomycetia; order Pirellulales; family Pirellulaceae; genus SXOA01. Next base: position 24,841 of record JBPCKT010000057.1, read on the forward strand.
ATCGACCCGATCTTCATGGAAGTTTTAGGCTGGCCCAAGGCGAACATTCACCTTGAGAGTTCAGCCGGCACAAAATTCATTGACTAACGCACCGGGCCGAGAATCACCGCTCTCGGCTCTTCGCGTTTTTCCGCCCGGTTTTCGAGGCGTTTTTCGAAGTCGCCCGTGCTCTCGGATTCGGCGCGAGCGCCCGACATCCAGTGGACCGCCTCGGCGCTCCGACAGTTTGCCAAAGACTCTCTGACTCTCTGGTTAACACACCCCAAGAAGTCAACAGGCCGGTCCCTTCCGGTCCCCGAGATTCTGTTTCGCAATTCTACCGATTCAACCAATAAGGAAGACGACTCTGAACCGTGATAGCGGCTCGTCGGTTACGCGGCACGATCTAGCCTCTTCGCGCCATGGATCAGTCCACCGGCACAATCCGGACAAGGTCACTTTGCAACGCGATCGCCAGACGGTCACCCAGTGGCGAAAAGGCAAGGCCGTTAATGTTTTGCGGTTGACGCAGCTCCGCCAGCTTCTTCTGAGACTCCATGTCCCACACATCGACAACGCGTGCGTTTCCTCCAACCGCCAGCCGCTTGCCATTTCGCGACCAGGCCAATGTTTGCAGGCGTTCGCCTTTTCTCTCTTGCAATACTTGCTTGAGTTTTCCCTGAATGTCCCATAGGCATAGCCGTCCATCGTGGGAAGCCGTAATAAAGGTGTTTTCCCGGGGGTCAAAGGCTGCGGCACGCACGAGACCCGGCTGAGGAATAAGCACCCCTTGCGCCGTACGCAGGTCCCAGATGATAATCTCACCCGCTTGATCATTGCCCCCTACTGTGACGAGCCAGTGGCCGTCATGACTGAAAGTTGCGCCTGCAACTTCGTCTTGATGCAGCTTCAGCTCACGCACGGGGCTGCCATCGGCGATTTTCAACAGCCGCACAATTGGCTCGACACCCACAATGGCGGCGAACTGTTCATCGGGACTAATGGTAACGCGGTTCAAGGGCTTGCTTCCTGTCTGATATTCGAGCAGTTGCTGCTGCCGCTCGAGGTCCCAGAGGCGCACTTTGTCACTCACGGTCATCATTTGCTTGTCATTGGCGAGCAGCTTAACGTCGAAGGTGGGCACATTTCCGGATCGCAGTTTCGCTTGGGTGTGCCCTCGCCGCAGCTCCCACAGCCGCGCATTGCCATCACTGCTGCCGGTCGCTAGGAACTTGCCGTCGCTAGCGTAGGCGACAGCATGCACCCACCCCCCGTGACCTGTCAAAGAATACCCTTCTGTTGACGGACGGGCATCCCAGCGGCGGGTGTACGTCGCTCCCTGAGCGAACAGATAATCACCCCGCGGGCTGAACGTCAATTCAGACAGAAACCGGACCAAACCGCGCTCGCGAAAAACCAGCAATTCCTGGCCACTCACACAGTCCCAAACAATCGCCTGACTGACTGGTGCGGCAGCCGAAGTCGACGCCACCACGCGCTCTCCTGTTGGATGAAACGCTACTCGCGCCATGCTGTATTTGCTCGGTAGGGTGACGATCAGTTCTTCGGTCTTCGAGTCCCACACATGCACTCCCGTTTCATAGGAGTGAGTCGTGGCAATCCGGGTTCCGTCTCGGCTGATCGCGAAGTCCAGCACACGTTGAGGACTCAGCGTCTTCCGTTGCGGGGGGTTGGCCGAATCCCAGAGTACGATCCGGCCCGCCGCCAGCAAGGCAACTTCCTTTGCTTCGGGAACCTGTACTAGCCGATAAATATCGCTTGGCAATTGCGCTTCGGCGATCATTTTCCCTTGATCGATATGCCAGCGGCGAACAAACTTATCGGCGGAAGCCGAATACAAGCTGACGGCGTCCGGACCGAACGTGAGTCGAGTAACTGCCGCATTGATGGGGGGTAGGTCCTGGCGTTCTTTGAGCGTCTCTCCATCCCAGACAGTAATGCCTGAGGGACCGCCAGTCGCGAGCCTGCGACCGTCCTGACTATAGGCTGCGCATAGGACTGGCCCAGCGTCAAGACGCTGGCAAACCTCCTTTCCGGTGTCGCAGTCTCGCAGCACGATCCCTGTGACGCCATTTCCACACGTGATGAACCGATTGCGTACGGGATCGACGACGATGAGTGATCCACCGGTCTGCCAATGGGTGGTCTCGGGATCATTTTCCGCATTCCAGATGCTGACGCAGTCTTGCGAACCGCTTGCTAGGCGTTTCCCGTCGCGATGAAACGACACCCAGCGGGGGGCCGAGGTGCCATGACCGCGCAGGGTCGCTTGAAGACGGTTGTTCTCGATGTCCCACACTCGCACGGCTCGATCGCCGCAAGCGGCCGCAATCTGTTTGTTATCTCCACTGAAGCACAGATCGGCGACGGAGTCGCTTTGTGCGCGGAAGGAAAAACGCTTCGTGCCGTTCTGCGCATCGACGACCTCGACGCCGTCTACCAGGGCGATGGCGATCCAGTGACCATCTGGGCTGACATTCATTGCCATGCTGGCCATTCCCGGAAGGCTCCGGATTTCCTTTCCGGTTTGGTCCCAAAAATGAATCGCCTGGCCCTCGGCGGTGACCAGTTGACCGTCGGGCAAGAATGCGTGGTCCACCGTATGGTCGCTGGTGCGATACAAGATTTTACTGTTCGCCAGATCACAGACCGTGCCCGCTGGTCCGGCGATGGTTTGTCCGTCTGGACTGAATCTCATGCGATTTCGAAATGTCCCCTTGATTCCTCCTATCTCGGCAATCCGTTCACCAGTGATGGTATTCCAGATGCGTAAAACCTCTTTCGGCAAAAAGGCTGCTACTCGCTCGCCGTTCGCACTGATAGCCACGCTCTTCACGGGGAGTCCGTCTGTCGAAAAACTTCTGGTTACTTGCAGTTTTTCGGCGTCCCAGAGTCGCACAATTCCCGCACGCCCACCAGTGACCAGGAACCGCCCATCAACACTGTATACGGCGTTGCAAAAGCTTAGATCGTCAGAAATCACTTTCAGCTCATTGTGGCAAAGTCGTTTCAGATAGTGCCACTCCCAGTCTCGGAGGTCGGGTGGACACCGATCGAGCAACTGGTCCGCTTCCGGTACATCGTTATTGAGCCAATAGTGCTGTGCCAGACGCATCTGGCTTCGGCTGAAGTTCTTGTCTGCCGCCTCGAGAGCAACTTCGGTGGCCTGCTTTGCTCGCAAAGCGTCCTCTTCCGCTTGCTGCGCCTTAGTCTTGGCGATCTTCTCACGTTCCGCGGCCTTCACCGCCTCATCTTTGGCCTCCCTCTCACGATGGGCGGCATCCACGGCATTTTTCCGCTCTTTTTTCTCCAAGATTAATGCCGACGATACCCGGGAATAAGCGAATACTAACGTCGCGGAAATTGTTACCAGGGCGGCTGCCACAGTCACCAGGAGCAAAGCCGCTAAGGGCTTGCGCTGGCACCAGCGCCAGGCCCGCTCGACTTGGCTCGTGGGACGGGCAGTTATGGGTTCGCCATGCAGAAAGTGTTGCAAGTCGGCGTGCAGTTCACCGCACGACGTGTACCGCCGCTGCGGATCTTTGTGCAGGCACTTGAGACAAATGGTGTCCAGGTCTTGGGGTGTGGCACCGTTGAGCAACTTGGGGGCGACCGGCTCTTGCTGAATCACCTGCCGCAGCACTTCCGCAAGCGACGCTGCTTGAAATGGCGGCCGACCGGTGAGCGTCGCGTAGAGAACAGCGCCCAGTGAGTAAACGTCGACAAGTCGTCCCAGTTGATGAGATTTCCCCTCGGCCTGTTCCGGAGCCATAAAGCTGGGCGTACCCAGTACGTCGCCCGTGTTGGTCAGGTCGTCGCCGCTGTCTAGGCGTTTGGCAAGGCCAAAGTCGGTGACTTTCGGTTTACCGTCCGCATCGAGCAGAATGTTGTGCGGCTTAAGATCGCGATGGACGATCCCCTTGCTGTGAGCGAATTCGACAGCATCCGCCACCTGGGTCAGCAACTCGGCTGCCTCGCGTGGCGGCAGCGGGCCTTGCTTAAGGCGGTCCTGCAAACTCTGGCCGTCGATGTAGGCCATCGAGAAAAAGTGCTGGCTGCCGTGCTGGCCCACCTCGTAGATCGGCACGATGCCCGAATGGTCCAGTTGCGCGGCCGCCTCCGCCTCAGTATAGAACCGGGAAATGTCGGTGTCCGATGCAAGCTGCCCCGCCAAGATCATCTTCAGGGCTACCGTGCGGTTAAGCCGCCTCTGCCGCGCTTTGTAGACTACTCCCATGCCACCGCGAGCGATCTCCCCAAGAATTTCGTATTCGCCAAAGTCAGTTGGATGCACAGCGCCGGCAGACGTTGATGGCGTCCTCGTCGGTCCTGCCACCGTTTCGGGAAGGGCATCGGAAGGCGTCGCGCCCGCACCCAGCTGGCTAACGGTCGGCCGCTCTCCGGGTAGCGGCAAGGGAGAATACGGCTTCTCGGCGCGAGTGGACGGCAGTGTCTCCTCCAAATTACCTTGCGGCATCCTTTCGGGCGAATCATTTTTTGGAGAGGGCATGGTGAGGATCTAGCAAACTGCCAATGTTCTGCGGCAAAGCTACAGGTGCCAAGAGTCCCAAAGATGACTATGATATGATGGAAGGGGAGTGAAAAGTATCCAAGGTTTGCGGTTCCTTCGAACGCAGCTGCCAGAGGTCGCCGCTTGCCTCCCCAAGAGGGGATACCTCGCCATGATCATCATGGAGGGTCAGGAAGTCGTTGCCTGTGCTTTCGCATCGCAGCACGAGGACCAACTGCTTCTCGAGCGGGTGGGCGTCCGACCCGAGAATCGCCGAAAGGGAGTTGGGGCTGGCCTGATGGTGTCGCTGATTCTCGCAGCTCGCAATTGGAAGCTACCGGCCATTACCTGCTCCGTGGACGAGGAGGGACTTTATCTCGATCAGCCCGAAGAATGGGACGACCCATATCGGCATTTTTGCTGGCGAAGTAGCGGTTCAGCAATCATCCCGGACATTTCTGATCGCTGTGTCGCGAAGCGCGGATCGCCTTTTCGGCGACGAGCATTTTGACCGGATTGCGTTGCAAGTCTCCGTCAATCCTTATACATTGGCAATGTTTGATGTGTTCATGGGTCCCAGAGGTAAGGGCCATGTTGACCATCGCCGGACCGCAGTCCCCATTTTGTGACGGAATCTCCCGCCGCAGTTGTCTCCGCATTGGCGGGCTGGCCCTCGGCGGACTGGCGCTTCCGGAAATCCTGCGGGCGGAAGCGGCGAGTGGCGTGCGGAACCCGGCCAAGGGGATCATCATGGTGCTGCTCCCAGGCGGGCCGACGCACCTGGATACCTTTGATCTGAAGCCGGACGCGCCGGCCGAAATTCGCGGTGAGTTTCGGCCGATTGCCACCAACGTCCCTGGCCTCGACATTTGCGAGCTGCTGCCGCGGCTGGCCGGCGTTGCGGACAAATTCACGCTCATCCGCTCGCTCGTCGGATTCCGCGACGATCACAACACGCACTGGTGCTCGACGGGCTGGGAGTCGCATCCGGCCATGGACGCTTCGCCGATTGTGGCGGGCTTTCCTCCTGGCGACTGGCCGTCGCTGGGGTCGGTGATGTCCAGAAAGCTTGGGCAGCGGTTGCCAGGCATTCCGCCAGCCGTTGATCTTACACCTATCGACCCCGATGCGAGATTCATCCTTCGCACACCGCCGACACAGCCTGGTTATCTAGGCGCGGCCCATGCCGGTTTCGAAGTGAATGCCGTTGATCGCAAAAACATCATGCTGAGCGGCGTGAGTCTGGATCGCCTTGCCAACCGGCGCGAGCTACTTGCCAGCTTTGACCGCTTCCGGCGGCAGGTCGATCGCAACGGATTCGCCGATGGAACTGAAGAATTCCACCGCCAGGCGATCGAAGTGCTCACTTCGTCCAAGTTGGCCGAGGCCCTGGACCTCAGCCGCGAAGACCAGTCCGTGCGCAGCCGTTATGGGCTGGACCGCAGCTATCCCAGTGAGCGCGAGGGAAAGACGTTGCTCGATCAGTTTCTCCTGGCCCGGCGAGTGATCGAAGCGGGGGCCCGCTGCGTCACGCTGGCATTCTGCCGCTGGCCCTTCGGGCGGATGCTGAGGGGAGACTACAACTGGGACTGGCACAAGGACCTGTTTAACGAGGCCCGAGGGGCTCTCCCGTTGTTTGATCTGGGATTGTCCGCATTGATCCAGGATCTCGACCAGCGCGGCTTGCTGGACGATATTGCCGTCGTCGTGTGGGGGGAATTCGGCCGCACGCCGAAGATCAACGCCAATGCCGGCCGCGACCATTGGCCGAGCGTCTGTAGCGCCCTGGTGGCCGGGGGCGGAATACGACGGGGCCAGGTGCTCGGTTCGACCACGCGGTGGGGAGAGCAGCCCAAAGAAAGGCCGGTGCATTTTCGGGACGTCTTCGCCACGCTCTATCAGCGGCTGGGGATCGACGTCGCGACCACTCAATTCACCGACCTCGCGGGCCGACCCCAATACCTCGTTGGCGAGCACCGGCCGCTGCCGGAACTGATTGGATAGTGTGTGCCAAGTCGGCCCTAGCCTTCATTCCGACGAATATCATGAAACCCAATCGACTGATTTCTTTCCTCACGCTGACGATTGGCCTGGCAACTGCATTCAGTCAAGGGGCGGAAATCTCTCTCGGCGGCCATCAGTTCACGCTCCCGGACGGATTCACCATGGAGCTGATCGCCGCTCCCCCGCTGACGGAGCGCCCCATTACCGGCGGGTTCGACGAATTGGGAAGACTCTATGTCGGCGAGTCTTCGGGAACCAACGACAACGTGCAAAAGCAACTGGCCGAAAGGCCGCATCGCATCCTGCGGCTGGAAGACTCCGACGGGGATGGCCGCTTCGACCACCGCACCGTTTTCGCCGACAAGATGATGTTTCCGGAAGGGACGATGTGGCACGACGGTTCCTTGTACGTTGCCGCTCCTCCCAGTATCTGGAAGCTGACCGACACCGATGACGACGGTGTGGCGGATCGGCGGGAGGAGTGGTTCCAAGGGAAAACGCTGACGGGCTGCGCCAACGACTTGCACGGCCCCTACCTGGGGCCGGACGGCTGGATTTATTGGTGCAAAGGAGCATTCGCGGAGCAAACCTACGAGCGGCCAGGCCGAAAGGCGCTCGTCACCAAGGCGGCCCACATATTCCGCTGCCGGACGGGTGGCAGCGGCCTGGAGCCGGTGATGACGGGCGGAATGGATAACCCGGTCGATGTCGTCTTCACTCCCGGCGGGGAGCGCATCTTCACCACCACGTTCCTGCAAAACCCGGGAGGCGGACTCCGCGATGGATTGATTCACGCCATTTACGGCGGCGTGTACGGCAAGGTGCAAGGTGTGATTGACAGCCATCCGCAAACCGGCGGGTTGATGCCTCCGCTCGCCCACCTGGGAGCCGCCGCGCCGTGCGGTCTGACGACGTACGAATCGCGCAGCTTTGGCGAAGGGTTCCAGAACAATCTTTTCGCCGCGCTCTTCAACATGCACAAGATCACCCGCCACGTCTTGGAGCCGGATGGCGGCAGCTTCAAATCGCGCGACGAGGATTTTCTGGTGGCCGAGAGCCTGGACTTTCATCCTACCGACGTCCTGGAAGATGCCGATGGGAGCCTGGTCGTCGTCAATACGGGCGGGTGGTACAAGCTCTGCTGCCCCACGTCGCAATTGCACAAACCCGATGTGCTGGGGGCCATCTACCGCGTGAGACGGATTGCAGCACCCCGCATTGATGATCCGCGCGGCCAGCAGGTGAAATGGAATTCGCAATCCGTGGATGATACGGCAAAGTTGCTCAACGATCCTCGCCCCGCAGTGCGCCAGCGAGCGATAGGCGAGCTTGCCAGACGCGGGAAAGAGGCAATTCCGGCACTGGCACTCGTCGTCAAGCAGTCTCCCGCCGCAGAGGCCCGCCGCAATGCGATCTGGACGCTCATCCGCATCGAGAATCAAGATTCCGCCGCCATCGTGCGTTCGGGTCTGACTGACGCGGATGAATCGGTTCGCCAGGCGGCGCTCCACGCCATCAGTTTGACTCGTGATCGGGAAGCTCTGCTGCGGCTCGTGGAAATGCTGCGTGACGAGAAGTTGTCGCCGCACAATCGCCGGTTGGCTGCGGAGACCATTGGTCGCATTGGCGATAATTCCGCCGTCACGGCGCTGCTTTCCGCCGCCGGGAAGCCTCACGACCGCCCGCTGGAACATGCCTTAATCTTCGCACTCATCGAAATCCAGGATCCAAAGGGGACGGCGCATGGCTTGCTAAGCGACAGCGTCTGGACGAAGCGGGCAGTCCTGATCGCGCTCAGCGAAATGGAAGGGGACGTATTGAAGCCGCAATTGGTTGCGCCGCTACTCGCTTCACCAGACTCCGTGCTTAAAGACACCGCATCCTGGATCATTAGCCGGCATGTCAATTGGGGCAACGAGCTGGCCGGGTTCCTACTGCAGCGGCTGATGGACGAGTCCCTCACGGAAAATGACCAGAAAGAATTGGAGCAGCAGCTCTCGCGGTTTGGCTCAGCGAACGCGATCCAGAGATTACTGGCGGAAAGCGCAAATCGCTCGTCGCTCTCTGCACAGCGGCGCGCGCTTGCTCTGCGCGCCATGGCACGATCCGGACTGAAGGCGATGCCCGAGATTTGGACCGAGGCGCTCGTTCACACGCTTTCTCAGAGTGATCCAACTCTTTATGCACAAGCCATCGCCACGATCCGTGCGATTCCTCCAGGCAAACAGCGCCCAGCAGCGATGATTCAGGCACTTCTGCAGATCGCTCAAGATGAAAAGAGCGAGCCGAGTTTGCGCGTGCAGGCAGCCGCCGCCGTGCCCGGAGGACTGAGCGACGTGTCGCCTGAACTGTTCGCGCTCTTGCGGGCACAACTGGGCGGGGAAGTGGACGTGGGCCTGCGGTCTGCCGCGGTCGATGTACTGACCACCGCGCGACTCAGTCCCAAGCAGCTTGGCGAGTTAGCTGCGGACTTTGACACCGTCGGGCCCTTGGAGGCCAATCGCCTGCTGGCGGCGTTTGAGCCTTCGGGCGATGAAGCAGCAGCACAACAATTGGTGGACACTCTCAAAAAGTCTCCGGCCACGGCTGGAATGCGCATCGATGCAATTCAAAAGGCACTGGAAAAAAGTCCGAGGTCCGTTCGGCAATCCGCCATTGAAATCTACACGCGACTAAACGCGGACATCCAGCAGCAGAAAGTTCAACTAGAGCAGCTCTTGGGGACGCTCAAGGGAGGCGATGCGCGCCGCGGCCAGGCGGTCTTCCACAGCAAGAAGACGGCTTGCTTCGCTTGTCACGCAATTGGGTACTTAGGAGGAAACATTGGACTCGATCTGACGCGGATCGGCGGAATTCGCTCCGAGCGCGATCTGCTCGAATCGGTCATCTTCCCCAGCGCGAGCTTTGTCCGCAGTTATGAGTCGGTTGTCGTTCTTACCACGGACGGGCTCACCTACAGCGGTCTGGTCCGGCAGGACTTGCCCACGGAACTTGTCGTGGCCCTGGCAGCGGACAAGCTCGTGCGAATTTCCAAGGCCGACATCCAATCCATTGCCCCCGGTCAGGTCTCTGTGATGCCGGCTGGGCTTGACAAGCAACTTACCCCGCAGGAACTCGCCGATTTGCTGGAGTTCCTGAAGGGAGCGAAATAAGAGCGTACCGGGCCGATTTTCCCAAAGTCCTCTCTGGCAAGACAGAATGAAACCGTGTTTTCCGTGTCTACCTCCCTTTGCGTACCCATTGCAGGAACTTAAGCGGCTGAAACCGAGCTCCTAGACTGTTTGAGTATACGGAGTGTTTTCGTCACCGAAATTGGGTCAACTCATGCGTATACAACTGGTATTACTATTCCTTTGGATTTTCAGCACGGTGAATGTCCCACTCCCAGCCGGCGAGCCCGTTTTTCGTCTGGCGACCTTCTCCGCCGATGTCACGCCGCCGCTAGGCCATCCGCTGCTCGCCGGAGCGACGGTCGCGCCTCCCGCCAGCCGTATCGACGACCGTCTGTTCGCGCGAGGGTTTGTGCTGCTAGGTTCGGAAAAGCCCCTCGTTCTCGTCGCGGTCGATTGGTGCGAGATCCGCAATGATGCCTACGACCGTTGGCGCGACGTCTTGGCGGAGGCCGCGGAAACCGACCACGCTCGGGTGCTGGTCACGGCGCTCCACCAGCACGATGTCCCCCTGCCGGATTTGGAAGCACAGCGAATTCTCGATCGGCATGGCGCCAAAGGGAAGATCTGTGACATCGAGTTCCATGAGAAAGTGGTTCAGTCCGTCGCGCAGGCGCTTCGCGATTCGCTGCCTGATGCCCGCCCTGTTACACATTTTGGCACCGGGGAGGCGACGATCGCGAATCTCGTCTCCAATCGCCGCTTTGTGGACGCGGACGGAAAAATACGATTCGATCGCAGCAGCATGAGCGGCGGAAAGACGCCTCAGGGGGACGCAGCGGAAGGACTCGTTGATCCTCAGCTCAAGACGCTCAGTTTCTGGAACGAAGAAACCCCCGTCTGCGCACTGAGCGTCTTTGCCATTCATCCCATGAGCTACTGGGGAACTGGCTGGGTGACCTGCGACTTTCCTGGTCTTGCGCGCCAGCGCCGGCAGGCGGACACTCCGGGTCTCTTCCAGATTTATGCTTCGGGGGCCAGCGGCAATGTTACGGCAGGCAAGTTCAATAATGGTCGGCCAGAGAACCGGGCCGCCTTGGCGAACAAGCTCTACGAAGGAATGACCGTCGCCTGGAAGGGGACGAAACGACAGCGATTAACTGCGGCGACTTTTCGGTCCGCGCCGCTGCGGCTCGAACCCCGCAACGATGCTGGATTCACTGAGGAAGATCTCACACGAATGCTGTCGCACCCCGACACGAAAAAGCAGTGCCTCGGGGCGCTGGGACTAAGCTGGCGGAAACGGGCTGATGCGGGACATACGCTGGAGATTCCTGCGATTGATTTTGGTCCCGCATGTCTTGTACTACTACCGGGCGAGTCGTACTTGGAATATCAGCTCCTGGCCCAGAAACTGCGGCCTGACGCCTTTGTGGTCGTGATGGGCTACGGAGAATCCGCTCCAGGCTATGTGGCAACCGATAGGGCCTGGAAAGAGGGAGACGGCAACCTTCGAGACTGGTGCTGGATCGGCCCGTCCGAGTCGGCGATGACCAAGGCCATCCGCACGGGACTCAACGTCCAAGAAGAATAGTCGTATTGCGCTGTCCCAAAGCCACAGCGCGATGCGACCGAGAACAGATGCTTGACGCCAAATTCCAGAAGTGATAGTTTGCGGTTGGGGCTCTAATGAGCGGGTTGGTTTATGGCACGCCGAATCCGGCTGGTGCTGGGCGGTCGCTCAATTCTTCGGCCTTTGCTGTTGGCCGCCGGTGTATTCGTCGGCTTGCTGATATCCTGCGGCGCCGTTTTCGCTGCGGAGGGTATTTCGTGGATCGCTGAGCTTAACGATGCTGCCCGTCAGGCCCGCGAGCAGAAGAAGCTCCTGATCGTTGTCGATTTTGCGGAAGACTTCACACGGGCCGCGGGAACGACCCGTTCGCGGAATACGTATTCCGCGGTGACGCTGGCCGACAAGCGGTGCCGGCAGATCTTGGACTCTTGGTTCGTGCTCACCAGCCGCAGTGTGGGCTATCCGGCCAGCATCTCGGCTACGTTGCCGGTGCGGGGCGACCCCAAGGTTCAAGGAGCGGAGCACGCCATCACATACTTCCTCACACCCGACGGACGGGTGCTACACTTTTTGTCTGGGTTTGTCTCCACCGAGACGTTTGTCAAAGAGGCCACTTGGACGCTGGAGTGTTACGCCGATGCGCTGCGCTTTCCGCAAGAAGAGCAGCCGCTGGCGGTACGCGAGAACCACTTGGAACGAATTCCGGCGGACAACGCTCTCGTACTCTTTTCCGGTCATCAAAAAAATCCCAGCGAGGCAGATGTGTCCCGGATTCTTGCCGCTGCGAGGAAACAGCGCGAGCAGGTTCTCCTGGCTCGGTTGGGAGATAACTTCACAGCGCCCGAGGCGGCAAAGCTGCTGCTTGCGATGGCCACGCATGGCGAGGTGGAAGCCGACCAGGCGCACGTGGTGCTCTCGGAAATGCCGCTGATTCGGCTGACGGAGTTGGAACGGCCGGCGTGGACGGTTCTGACTGGGCAGCGATTCTGGCAATCAACCTCGCGCCGGTCGGCACTCTGCCAGTGGCTCAAGTCCGCACTTGCAAAGGACAAGCCGGTGCTGCTGGTGGTGGCGGCCTTGCAACCGGTCCCCGCCCCGTCCAAGCCCGTCCTCGACAAAGTTCCGTGGCCACCCAAGAGCAATACTGTCAACAAGCTGTTGCCGCTGGTGGAGGTTGGACAGCTTTCGCTGGATGAACTGGCGGCACTCATCGCCGATGCCAGCTTGCAGAGCATTACCACTCCGGTCACCATGCCGCCGCGGTTTGTGGTCCTCTATCCGGGCGGGATGCGGCTGGAGGTGACTACGGAAGAGGAAGGCTATACCAGGCTGGGACGGGTGCTGGCAGGAGCGGTCGAGTCCGCAGAGAAAGAACCGGGGGCTTTAACGGGAAAAGGAACAGGAAAATGAGCATTCAACAAGCGTGTTCAGTTTTGCTGGTAACAGCGGTTGCTGGCTGGCTCATGGTGGTTGCAACGGCAACCGCGGACGACACTCCGAATCGGGAAGCGGTTCTGGTCGCGGGCAAGATTCTGTTTCAGAGGCACTGGGAACCGGGAAAGCCGGCAACTCGTGACGGCGACGGCCTGGGCCCGATGTTCAACGCCGTTTCTTGCGATGCCTGCCACAGCCAGGGCGGAGTGGGGGGCGGCGGAAGCATTGACTTCAACGTCGATCTGCTATCGCACGCGGACCGCAGCGGCCACGGGCAATCCGCGACCCGCGAGAAGGTGAAATCCACGCATCCGGCGTTTGTGAACGACAAGGACCAAAGCGTGCTATCGAACATCACGCTTCACCGGTTCAGCTCGTCTCCCAAGTATTCGGCTCTCCGACAGTTGCTCACCGGCGCGCCGGTGCCGGCAGGACTTTTGCCCAAGGAGCGCGAAGTGCTGCAACGAAAGTTCGCTCAAAAGCCGGTTCGGACGGGAGTATCCACCAGCGAAGTCAATTTCACCCTGACTCAGCGGCAAACGCCGGCCCTGTTTGGGGCCGGGCTCATTGACGCCATTCCTGACGAGCTGCTGCAAAAGCTGGCAGTCGCTCAAGCGCTTAAGTTCCCTGACATTTCCGGCCGGATTCCCCAGGTTCGCATCGAGAAAGTCGGCCGCTTTGGCTGGCGCGGCCAAACGGAACATCTCAGTGATTTCGTGCTCGGCGCTTGCGCCAACGAGTTGGGCTTGCAAGTTCCTACGGTTAATCAGCCGATGGACCCTACCCGGCCCGACTATAGGCCGGTAGGTTTGGACCTGACGCAACAGCAGTGCGACAGCATCACGGCCTTCGTGGCGTCGCTCCCAGCGCCCAAGTTCGCCGCACCCGACGAATCCGAGAAAGCCCGAGTCGCCGAATTCGGGCGGACCGTGTTCCGTAACATTGGCTGCGCGGCCTGCCATGTGGAAACGGTAGGGCCGGCCACTCAGATTTACAGCGACCTGCTCCTGCACGACATGGGACCGGCCCTTGCGGACCCGGTCGCGGCCGAGCACGCATTTCTCCAGATCGAGCGGGTCCCGGTCTCGTTCTCGCGCGGCCAGAGCCAGGAGTCGGAACCCAATGTGCCGCAGCAGCGAGGCTATTCCGGCGGCAGCGGACCGCCGCCGATTCAGTTGGTCCACATTCATCAACCCTTCACGGCCACCACCGCGATCCGTACCACCTTCAAGCACGTTCCTACCACCATCACCCAGGAATGGCGCACGCCGCCGCTGTGGGGAGTGGCTCACTCGGCTCCTTATCTGCACGACGGCCGCGCGGCGACGCTGCTGGAAGCGATTGCCCTTCACGGCGGGGAGGCGAAAGCAACAACCGCCCGCTTCCTGGAATTGCCGACGACCGAGCGCCTGGCGCTGCTGGAGTTCCTGAGCTGTTTGCAAGTTGCGACAGAACCGGGAAGCCATCTCCCCGCGCCGTGATGACAATCATTTTTTGTCCGCAAAGTTTGCCTCGCGACATTGACCTCGCCGCAGTCGTGACCATTGACGGAATTTGCAGAACGCGGCTGTACGGATCTAACTCGCTATACTTGTAGCATGAATCGAGCGAGCCGAACGGTCATCATCGTTTGCCTTTGCATCCTCTTGTGCGCGTTCTCCGGGTGTATCGCCGGAGTCGTCATCTGCATATACCAGACGGGCGTCGGGGGGTGAGCTGACCGCCATACCGCCACGCTAGCCACGTCTTCCCTCTTCGCCCCTCACCAGTGACAATGGCCGTTCACAACTTCGCTAGGAATGGCGAGCCCGCAGCAAATTCAAACTTGCAGCCGTCAATGAAAACAGGGAGCGCCCGTGATTTGTCGCGGGCGTTTCCCATTTCTTGAGACTCGCAATGGGAAGCCCGCTACCGCCTCCTGCATCGCTGCGACCTAAAACACGGCGCTGCCATCCCGCGTCGATTCTTGCCCCGTCCTGTGCAATGATTCTCCACAATTACCCAAGTACACTACCAGAATGGCCAAGTCTTTCCAACTCCTCACCTCTCGGAGCCCTTCGCCGGTCATGTCTTGGAGAACAGACATTGTCGTAGGTCGTTCGCCCGGACTCCCCGTTGCCTCTGATACGCAACGAGGCGGACTCTCCTGGTGGAGTTGAACCACATGATTCCTTCGTCGTCTGACGAAAGCGAGTCCCCAATCTCCGCCGGGCCGCTGTCAAGGTCGAGGATGGTGAAGCCTCGGTCGCTCGTGACCGCTATCAAACGCCGCTCTGGATTGGCAGCATAAACCAAGGCGCTGTGAGGCATGAGGATCCTCTCGTTTGCGGGAGTTTGACACGCTCGCATCCTCGCGCGGCCCGATTTCCATGCCCAAATCTTTCCCCGGAATCAATGTTAGTCAAGTAATTCCGATAAATGAGCGATCGCGCGAGAAGCTTTGCCGAGAGGGCAACCTGCCCGACAGACCGGACAACGTGACGAACCCCCCATCCCGCAAAGAAAGAGAGCCCCGCCGCACGTCAAGGTCGCACTTACGTTCACGCAAAACGCAGCCGCACCGAAGATGCAGCCTCACAACTTTGCCACGGATGGTGAGCCGCAGCAAATTCAAACTTGCCGTTGTCAGTGAACGAGGGAGCGCCCGTGATTCGTCGCGGGCGTTTCTGTTCCTTGTGTTGAGCCGAACGCATCACCGCAACGCTGGCACCCCCGGCCGCCCTGGTCAGTGTCGAGACGCCGAATTCGGTACACTGGCGGGAACCCATTTAAGGAATTTCTGCCGTGATTGATACGTCGATTCTAGGTCATCCGCTTGCCCCGTTAATCATCTTGGGCATTGTCTGTCTCGGCGTCCCGCTCGTTGTCGTCGCTATCACGGCTTGGCTGGTGCTGAGGACGAATACTAGGCGATGAACGCATTACAGGCCCGCTAGTGCCTTCGCCAGTTCCTTGACCCTTTACCCGTCCGCACCCCTGCGCGCCGATTCCTGCCCCGTACAGTGCGATGATTTTTCGCCGCTGATGGTTTAGACTGCCGGATGGCTGACTCCGAGGAATCTGTAGTCTAAGGAAACAACAATGGAAGACGTTCCGCCATACGCCCGTTTCGTTGCTCTTGGGATGGCTGCCGCTGCGGCAGTCGGTTTGCTCGTCAATCACTTTATGGCGGAGTCTCTCGGCGTCGCTCGATTGATGCTCCTTTGTCTTGGACCGCTGGCGCTTCTGTTGGGGATCGGCGGAGCTATCGAGCCGAAAATCGTGTGGGCTCTCGGAAAGTACGGCCAGCACCTTCCCACGAAGTACAAGATCATCGGGGGAATCTTGGCAGGAGCGGGAGTGCTCGTGACCCTGCTCTTGGTCTTCCTGGTTTATCCTCTGAAGATGGGGTAGGCGCAGCTTCGCCCCGCCGCGTCGATTCTCGGAAGATCCCATTCGATGATTCTTCGCCGCCACTCGGTTAAACTGCCGGCATGAGCACTTTCCCCGCCGTTGACCTGTCCGCCGGCTTCATCCACCACGGCCGAATCGTCTACGCGCTCCAGTACGACATGGAAGCGGAGCGGCCGCACTCTCGCTGCCTTATCGTCTGGCTGACTCCCGCGGGTGACGCCACAGCCCCCTGGATTGAAGCCGCCTACTCGGGGAGGCCCATCGTCGCGACGAAACCGGGCGAGCATGTTCGGTTCAGGGGCAGGCTGAAAAGGGTGAAGGGGGTTTCGGTGTATCGGTCGCTGCCGCTGCCGGAAAGGATGCCATAAAGTACAGCCTGCGGAGCCTGATGGACTAGCGCGTTTATGGAGCTACAGCATGGCCACGAACGGTACTGGACGATTCCGTACTCCAACAACGTGGAGGGTTGTGCTGGCCTAGACCTCCTGCGCGAGCGATTTGGAAAAACCGCCGCCGTCGCTAGATTGCTCCTTTGGGACGCGGCTGGTGAATTCACCGTCCAGACGGCTGGCTGCGACGTTCCGCTTCCCGTGATAGAAGCTGCTGTCGAGGCCGTGCGGCAGCATATTCGGCTCAGGTAAACAACCACCTTCCCCATGAAATTCTCCCATGAAGGGAGTCAAGTAGGTGTTCGCAAAGCGTTGAGGCCGTGGAGCTTGACCACTCTCCCATTCGCGCTGGCGCTCGATACGCCGCACACTAAGCTGGTCCTGTCAAGAGAAGGCGCCCATTCTCCATCTCGGGCCTCGGGGGCCAGAATTAAGTTGCGGGCTGTCTTCCTCAAAGGTCCACGTCGCTGGCTTTGAGAACCTTGGTACTCGGCTTTCTTCGTTGGTTAGGTTGCGTTCCTGTTCCTCCATTTCACCGCCCCCCCGGAACAGAGAAGAGGGAAGGGGGTGGGGGTTTGGGGGAGGGACCTGGGGCCGCTGGTCCCTCCCCCAAGGCACCGCTAGGCGGCCCGTTTCTTCTTCAGCCGGCCCACGTCGAAATCTTGTTCGGTCCTCAGCAACTGATAGGCGATCACCAGCAGCCGCCTGGCCAGCGCCACCAGCGCCGTCTTCTTGCCCCGCTTTTTGGCGACACGGTTGAACCAGCTGCGCAGCGGCTGCGAGGCTTTGGTTTTATCTCTGGCGACGAGGTGGGCGATCTGCACCCACACGGCCCGCAGCTCGCGGCGACCCTCGCGGCTGATCGCGCCGTACTCCGTGCGCTCGCCGCTTTGCCTCACCGTGGGGGCCAGGCCGGAATAGCCGACGAGCTTGCGCGAACTGGAAAAGCGATTCACGTCGTCCACCGCGGCCAGGAACGTCAGCGAGGCGATGCGGCCTACTTTGGGCATCGTTTTCAGACGCTTCACCCGCGGTTCGTTTTTCTCTCGCTGGGCCAGTTGCCGGTCCAATTCGCGGATCGACTTCGTCAAGGCCAGGAAGCTGTCGTAGTAAGCCGAGACGATGAGCAGGAGGTGCTCCTGTTCAAACCCGCCGGCGAGCAGCCGTTTCCAGCCGACCAGCGACGAGAGCCCGCCCGCCGGCAGACGCACGCCCGTTTGCCGGAGCATCCCCCGCGCCACGTTCGACAGCTTGGAGCGGGCCGACACCAACTGCCGCCGCGCTACCAGGAGTCCGCGCAGCTCGCGGGCCTCGGGACCCGGCATATGCACCGGATGCGGCAACGCATTCAGCCGGAGCAGCTCGCACAAGATCTTGGCGTCGATCTTGTCCGTCTTCCGCCGGCTCTCGGCGATCAGCTTGACTTTCGTCGGATTGACCACGGTGACCTCCGCTCCCAACTTCACGAGCTCCTCATGCACCCAGGCAGTTTGATTGCCTGCCTCGACGGCGATCGACAACCCGCCGCCAGCAAACTTCTTGACCAGGTGTTCGAACGCGGTTTTCTCCGTCGCGATCGGACCCGACCACAGCTTGTTCCCCTTTTCATCCGTCACAAACGCATAGCTCGACACGCCTGCCAGATCGATGCCACAATAGTTCACGGCCGGTCTCCTTCTCGTTTGGGGTTCTGACGCAATTGCACAACGCTGTTAGCATCCTAACCGCCGAAGCGAGACCGGCCCTCACTTCATAGCTTCTCCATCCGCGACCTGCTGCTGGTGACGGTGATTGTGGCCCTGGGAGTGGGGTGGTGGGTGGATCGTCAAGCGAGAGAGGCCAGGGTCAAGCAGTTGGAGAAAGCGCTCTCGGAAGTAACGCTCTACGGCGCGCCAATCGACTGGCCCGGATCGGTGGTCACGATTGTGACCGGTGTCATGCCGCCAGAATTGGAGCGCATACCCATAGTCACGCTGCCCAACTCTTCAGCACCCGCCCCAAATCCGCCTAAAAAGTGAGCAGGTCCACATCTGGACCCATGACCGCGTATTGAATCTGCCTAGTTGTACACTCACCGGCAAAACTGTACCCTTGCCGAAGTGATTGCCTCCCTCACCATCCCTTGCGACTGGCCGGACTGCCCCGAACGGCTTACGTACGACTTCCGCCTCTTATTGCCAGACCCTAAGCACGGCTGGAAAACGGAACCGAATATGGACGCCTACGCCCACGGCGGGGAAGCATCAGGGATCTGCGACCACATTGGACGACGCTCCATGTACTTGACCTGCTCCCCCTGCCAGGCAGTTAATTCTTTGTTGACCGGATGACTGGCGTCGCCGGAAGGGGCGTCCAGGAGGGCTCTCCAGAGCACAGGATGGATGCGGTGGCGGTGCCACTCCATCGGGTCGTCGTGGCCTGCGGCGGGACGCTGGTCCATCGCCGCGGCCTCGTGGACATAAGCCAGGAAGTTCCCGATCACTTCACGGGCCACAGCCCCTTTTTCACCTGCGGGCAGCGCCCGCCACGAGGCCCAGAATAGCACCTCCGGTTCGATCCAGTCGGTGTTCATCCGTCCGCGTGACGAGTCGAGATTGATCTTGCGGGCCGCGCGGCGCAATTGGTCGAGCGTCTCCTCAACACCGTGGCGCCGCAACGTCTCTTCGGCATCGCCGAGGATCTGGTCTTGCAAAAGCGAACTGGTGACGGTCGGGTGTGGATGCTGCTGGAGATGGCGCATGTAATGCACGTACAGCAATTGGGCCTCGACATAATCGCGAGCGCTGGTGCGACTCATCTGGGCGCGATTTTCCCAGCTCGCCTCGGTGGTCAGCTGGGCCAACTCCAAAGGCGCGTCGAACTCGGGGGCCTCTGTCCGATCCAAGACCTTGCCGCTTTTGACGTGCAACTCGCCGGCGATTTGCAGGCGATTGAGGTTGCCTTCACTGTAACGCATGATCTGGTCGGGGCGATAACCGTCGTCCTCGGGATGGGCTGACTGCCAATAACCGGGATGGACGTTTTGGGCGCTCCAGCGTACCGTCCGCCCAAACGCGAAGTTGGTTTGAAATACCTCGCGAGCGTTGCCTAGCGGACCGCGCTGGGGGTCCATCAGTCCCGCGGGTGCTGCGCAGGCAGGTCCGAAGCCTCGATCGAGCAAAGCGTTTTTCACCGTCAAGACGCCGTTGGCGCGGGGATGGAACCGGCCGGCCCAATACTCCTTCAAGATCTGTTGAAACGCCGCATGGCGTTGCCGGGTGGCGCGGAAAGCGCGATCATCGGGGTTGGGCCAGTCCATAATCCATGTAGCCAGCTCGGGATGGTTCAGCTTGGCTGCGATATCGTCTGCCAACAGGCACCCGGTCATGACCGTCTTCGCCGAGAGGGAAAACTGTCCCCCGCCGTGTGCAATGGCAAATGACAGCCCGAGTTTGCGAGGTGTTTTCCACACAAACTCTTCCAGGAACTTCACAAACCGCTCGTCGTAGAACCAGGCCAGCGGCACGGGCTTGATGCTGTACTCAAAGGTCTCTGGGTCGAGCGACAGCCGCACCTCTAGCGGTTCGAGCGCCTCGTCCTTCCAGTGAAAGCGCAAGTTCTGCCGCCGCACCTGCCACGGATCGAGGTCGTCGTCGAGCTCCACCCCTGCGAACATGCAGTGGGCCTGACCTTCCTCCCGCTGCTCCTCGTACCTCTTTTTGATCTTCTTGGCGACCTTTTTCTGGGTCTTGAGCATGTAGTCGTCTTCGAAATAGGCATCCTCGCCTTCTGGCTTGGCGGACATCTTCTTCCATTTCTGGACTGATTTCGCGCTTTGAAAGGTCGGCTCCATCCCCACCCAAGCATGATCAAAATCGGTTGCCTCCTGGCGGCGAAAATCAGCGAGCACCTCCGTCATCGGATCGACATGAGACACAGCGGCAGGCATTACAACATCCTTGGAGTTCGAAGCAAGGCAAGACTACCCGCAGTAACTCTTCCTACTCTATCCGTGACCTGCTTTGGCTGACAGTTGTCGTGGCCTTGGCCGTTGCGTGGTTCGTGGAGCGGCGATCAGCTGCTGACCTTTCCGTAGAGCGGCGGCGATGGGACGCCGAACTTTCCAAGGAACGCGAGTTTCGCTCAAGCTTTTGGGAGATTCACGGGAGCATGGAAAGGGCGGCGGGTTGGTACAAACGGGTCTGGGGAGAATCGCCCAACCTCCCCCAGGTCCCGGCGGGTCCCGGTACTGCCCGGACGGGGCGGTGGCTACAGGGTCATTCAAGACGAGGAAGGGAATGTCAGCATCCCGCCTCCGCTGCCCAATTCTTCAGCACCCGCCCCGAATCCGCCCAGGCCGTAACCCATGAAGTACAGCCCGCGAAGCCCGAAGCCGTTTTCCATCCGCGACAATGCCGAAGCCCCCAGCAGCCTGCGGATAGTCGCCGCGATCTTCTTTGCGGTTTTTCTGGCCGTGGCAGTCGTCGTCGCTGGCCTATGGCTCTACAACGAGTCCTTCGTTTACCGTGGCGACGGCACCCCTTATCCATGAAGAAAAAGATGTGTCCCAAGTGCGGGCTGGAAAAAGCCACCGGCCTGTTTTCCAAGAACCGCCGCAACCCGAACGGCCTTTGCTCCTGGTGCAAGGAGTGCATGAAGGCAGCGGTCAAAGCGTGGAACAAGAAGAATCGGGCGTACAAGAACGACTACAACCGTGAGAACCGCGACCCGGAATATCGCAGGGAATACTACCGAAAGCACGGCAAGTGTGCCCCTCTCCCCGGACAAGCCCCGCGTCAGCTTTTATGAACCCCCACGCCACCAAACGCGGCGGCGGACTGCACGTGCGGGTGGACCTCCCCAACTGCTGCTTCCCCGATTACCGGGCCGATGGCAAGCCCAGCACCATGACCATCCTCAAGCCTGACCATCCACTCGTTACCGGCCTAGGGAAGAAGTTCACCATCGAGCACACCGAAATGTACAACGAGCCTTTCCACGTGCCCGAGCCGGACGAAGTCATTTTTGAGGAGACCTGGGCCACCGGCGAGCGATTCCGCAGCGGCATGGTCTGGCAGCTAGAGTCTTACGTCGTGACATGATCGCTGGCTGCGCGCATGTGAGGAGTTGAATTTTAGGCGGCGGTGGCGAGGCCGTGGTAGTAGAGGCGGACGCAGGTTCCGAGGGTGCAGTGGCCCAGGGGGGTGACTTTCCAGCGGCGGGTGTGTGGGATTTTGGCGACTAGGCCGCGAAAACGAAGGCGCTGGAGGCGGCGGCCGATGGCAGTTCGGTGGCGGCGGCGCTGGTCGGGGTCTTTCTCGTCCTGCTGGAGGAGACGACGGAGGTCGGCGTTGCGAAAGCCCCGCAGTTCATGTTCGCCGCGCAGCACGGCGCGGAAGAACTGGACGTCTTCTCGACGGGCCGGATTGAAACCGGCGAAGCGACGCTGGCCAACCTTCTTAGACTGAACCAAGGCTGCGACTTGCTGATAGGCAGGAGCGGGGTCGTTGACGACCGACAGGGCCTCCAAGTACCGCATGTTGGCGGCCTGGGCCGCCGCGCGATACTGATACAGGTTGACGATCCCCTTGTTCATGGGACACCAGACCTTTTGCCGGCGACCGCGGCGCTTGCGCCAGCGGCGGACTTTGAATTCGCGGGGGTTGTTGATGACGGTTTCCACCCGCAAGACCTGGCCGAACTTGTCGTACATTTTCAGCCAGTTGTTTTTCATCCGGTGCTTGATCCTCGCCCCGGGATGACGATCCTTCTGGCACTGCGTCAGCACCTCCCCTTGGAAGTTGCCATGCAGCTTGCGGCCCAGGAACGTGAGGATGTCCTGAGCCGAGAAGTGGACCGCGGCATGATCGAGCAGCCGCGGGTAAAGTTCCGCCAGGCTCTGGCGGGAACGGAACAGCACGTCGGTGCTGTATTCGAACTGGTCGATGACCCAGCGGTACTCCATCCCGCGGAGCCAGGGAACTGTTTTGAGCAGCGGATTGACTTGCTTCGCCCAGTGGTGGAGCCGGCTCTTCCAGGCCAGATGGAAAAAGCAGTCGGCCTGGCGCTGGGCGGCAGCCGGATTGTCGAGTTGCGTGAAGCAGTTGTCCCGCTGCACGAACCCCGCCCGCTTCTTCGTCAGTTGTTGGGCCAGCCAGTCATGCCCGTTGACATAGATCTGCACCGTGAACGGGAACCAGGTCTGAATCCGCACATGAATCCGCCCGAAGTCCGGGTCGAGGTAGTAGTAGTACAGCACCCGCTGCGGGCGACAGGCAAAGGCTAGTTGCGGCCGCCCTTCGCCGTGGCGGAGCTTGACCGTGCGGCAGTTCTCCTGGCAGCACAGCACGGCAATCAACCCGCTGGTCAGCTTTCGCTCCCGGATTGCCTTGTCGATGAGTTGTTCCTTGGAATGCTGACCCTGAAGATAATGGTAGGGCGCCTCCGCTGCGGCGGCTGCCGACTTGGCGTGCTCGACCAGTTGCTCCGCCAGCGGCTCCAGTTGAGGAAGGAAGTCCTTGCGGCGGATGCCCAGCCGATCCACAAACTGGTTGAGCTGCTTGTCGCCTCCAAACGGCAGATACCCCTTGAAGATCAAGCGGTCCACGCAGTTCAAAGTCGTTATAATGGAATCGGCGAACTTCGCCCCAAACCGCTCGGCGTTTCGCATGGCGTTCTGCTCCCTGAAGGATTTAAGTCACCCTCCAGTAAAGAGCAGAACGCCAGTTTTTTCTACCCTCTTGGGTTGCGGCCTTCGGGCCGCGTTAAGTAAAGGCCGCGTCGTTTACTTCCGCCCCGGCCATGAAACCTTCCCCGTCTACAAACAGTCAGAGCCGCTCCGGTTCTTAGAAAGCGCGGTGCGGTGGCTGGGGGAGAGGAAGTGAGTTGCTGAGGCTGTTGGCTTCATTACCACCCTATAGCCTTAGCATGGAATGGATACGGCGATCTTCTGCGAGCGAGATGATTCCCCCATCGCGTCTCACACCGCCGCGCATGCTCATCCCTCTGTCGGTCACGGGGACTTCTTCGGGAATTGAATGGCGTACAGTTTGCAATCTTGCATCACGAGTCGAACTCGAATCGGCTTACCTTGCAGTTCCGGTAACTCGGACTTGCCTTTCCAGGTCACGGACTTGCGAATGTTGTTGTGGTAGATCCGGTCGCTCTCGGCCAACGTGAATCCCGGCAGTGGCTGGCCATCCGCCGATTGCAACTCGACATTGAGATGGCCTCCCGCACTGCAATCGACGTTCAACTCCAAACGGTCGCCGGTAAACACCAGCGGCTTGGTCACGATCTCCGCTCCATCGTGTCCCGAGGTAGCCGAAACAAATCCGTCCAATCGGAGCGTGGCTCGTGTGATCGTCCCCAGGTACTTTGAGAAGGGCTCTTTCCCATCGAGAGATTCAACGTGCGTGCAGTTGTAGGCGGAGTAATACAGCCAAATCTCCGAGCCTACCACGGCATATCCGACGCCCGGATACAGCGAACGACTATCGAATTCTCCTTCCGGTCCCAAGCCGAGAAACGGTGCATAGTCGCCTCGGCGTTGCCATTGAATGGAGTCATTGCTCGTAAACAAATGGATGTCGAGCGTGTCGGGGGCAACGACGGTGACCGGGTTCTCGACGTAGCTGAACGTCAACGGCGGATTGCCGTCGGCCGGCTTTCCCCGAGCATCGCCGGGATGAAAGAAAATCGGCACCAGCCCGACATAGGCGTTGGCCGCTTCCTCGTACTTGGTAACACCGGCTTGGTAGTAATCGGCCTTCACGGGGTCGTCCGGCTGCATCACTTTACTTGGCGCAGGGAACGCAAATGGATCGAGCGACTCGGAACGTCCCACCTGACGCCACGGACCCATCCGTGTGAACAGCACGTACGACTTTCGGTCACGATCCCAGAATGCCTGGCTCTGTGTGTCGAGCGCAAAATCCCCTTCTCGGACCACATTTCGGTCGGGTTTGCTCCAGGTAAGACCATCCGGTGAACAGAGCAACGTGAGATAGCGCTTGGGATCGGAGTCCTTTGTGGGATAGATCGCGGCCAGCATCTTGTACTTCTCGCCGGCTTTCGCGTGGGGATCGGCGAACACCTGGCCGATCACGCTGCTGTACCCGACAACCAAATTGTTCTTCTTCGAACCGGCGTACTCGACAAGACCCAACTCAGGCTTGATCCAGCGGATTCCGTCCTTGGACTCGGCATAGGCGACGGCATATTCCTCGCCATGCCGAATGCCGTGGCTTACGCCGTACCAAAGCCGGAACCTCCCATTCTCGTGCAGCAAGCTCGACATCCCGCCGATCTGCCATGACTCCCAAGGCTTGTCGCCGACAAGGTTCAGTTCGCCAGTTCGATGGGGTCGATGCATTTCAAAACGGATACCGTCCGCCTTGTCCATCAACAAGTTGTCCCACGTCAGTCGTTTGCTGCTCCCGATGTCAACTGCCGGCGCGGGATCCGCGGCAAGCACCATTCCCGCTAGGAATACCAGCATGACGCTCATGGCGAACTGAGGTGCTTGGCTTTTTGTGGACAGTCCAACTCCTTATTTTCAAAGGAAAAGGATGGACCGTCTCATGGCCCGACCGAAGGCAAAGAAAGCGAAGTCTCGTCGTTCCTTCTCCGAGGAGTTTAAG
>JBPCKT010000058.1:0-11636 GCA_051004015.1 Pirellulaceae bacterium
TAGAAATGTCCCCTCTGGCGACGGATAGAAATGTCCCCATGCTGCCCTTCCAAAGGAGGGCTGGACATGGAGACGTTGGCGATGAGCAAGCGAGAGCGTCGGCGGCTGGAGGTTTGGAGCCAGGTGAAGTCTGGGAAGCTGAGTTTAGTGAGTGCGGGAGAGCTGTTGGGGGTGAGTTATTGTCAGGTGAAGCGCCTGTGGTCGCGGTATCAGTCGGTGGGTGATGCCGGTCTGGTGCATGGTTTGCGGGGTCGGAAGTCGAACCGGCAGGGGGATGCGAAGCTGCGGAAGAAGGTGTTGGCGCGGTATGTGAAGGAATACCGGGACTATGGCCCGACGCTGGCGGCGGAGAGCCTGGGGGAGGAGGGATTGCAGGTTCCTGTGCAGACGCTGCGTCGGTGGCTGTTGGCGGAGGGGCTGTGGACACGCCAGCGACAGGTGAAGGTGCATCGTCGTCGGCGGGAGCGGAAGGAGCACTTGGGGGAGCTGATGCAGATGGATGGTTCGCATCACGACTGGTTCGAGGGCCGGCGTGAGAAGGCGGTTCTGATGGTGATGATCGACGACGCGACCGGGCGGGTTTACGCGCGGTTCTTCGAGGAAGAGACGCAGGCGGCGGCCTTCGAGATGCTGCAGCGATATGCCACGCGACAGGGTTTGCCGGGCGCGCTCTATGTGGACCGGGCGGGGATTTATCGCAGTGACCGCGAACCGACGTCTGAGGAGATTTTGGCGGGAAAAGAGCCGTTGACGCAGTTTGGTCGTGCCATGGAGACGCTGAACGTGGAGCTGATCTTGGCGCGGAGTCCGCAAGCGAAGGGGCGTGTGGAGCGGATGAACCGGACGTTGCAAGACCGTTTGGTGAAGGCTCTGCGTCGCGGCAAGATCAGCGACCTGGCGTCCGCCAATCGGTACTTGGAGGAGGAGTATCTGGCCTCGCTCAACGCGAAGTTCGAGAAGTCTCCGGCCCAGGCCGCGGACCTGCATCGCATGGTGACGGCGGATCAGGACTTGCCACGCATCCTGGCGGTGCATGAGGAGCGGGTGGTGCAAAACGATTGGACGGTGCGTTGGCAGAATGGATTTCTCCAGTTGCCACGTGCGAGCCAGATGCAGCCCCGTCAACGCGTGACGGTGTGCGAACAACTCGATGGCCAGTTGCGTCTCTTCGACGGAGACCGTGAGTTGACCTACGGGACGACACGGACCCAGCCGCGCTGCCCGCGTAAGCGTCCAGCCCGCACCGGCCCCACGAAGTCGAGCCAAGGGCTGAAGCCTGCCAAGACTCATCCGTGGCGTGGCCGAGGTGACCATCCCCCTCCCGCCGCCGCGTCCGGGGTGGGGGTGGGTTGCTCCGCTTCGGTCGCTACGCTCCCTGCGCTGCGCAACCCACCCCCACCCCGTTATGTTAGAAGTGAACACAGAACCCTAGGGGACACTTCTAATGGTCTCTAACTAGGGGACATTTCTAATGGTGGCTAACAGGGCAAAAGGTTCAGCGTCTGTGCCGTGCGTAGCTGATTGTTTATCGTAAGACGGACGGTTTGCTCCGTCCTAACTTCAAACAAACTCCGGCAGACCCCCATGATTGCCCTCATCGCCCACGATCAAAAGAAACAGGCCATCCTGGAATTTGTGCGGCGGAACCTGCCGTTGTTCCAGCGGTATCCGCTGGTTGCCACCGCCAGCACGGGCAAATTGCTCAATCGCGAGTTGCCGCTTCAAGTGGAATGCGTCGCTCACGGCCCGGAAGGGGGCGACCTGATGATTGGCTCTCGCGTGGCCGAAGGAAAAGTCAGGGCCGTCATCTTCTTCCGCGATCCCCTCACCGCCCAGCCGCACGAGCCGGATGTTTCGGCGCTGATGCGAGTTTGCGATGTTCATCGGATTCCGCTCGCCACTAATCCGGGGACCGCGGATGCGATTGTGGCGTGGCTAGACAAGAATAGTACTTATCTCGCTCCGCGAGATGACTCCTCACGCGGAGCGTGAGGAGTACTTTGGTTACGGTCCCAAGTCGGGCTCCACTTCATTCGTCTCTTGTTGCTCCCGCCGGAGCTCGTACACCAGGATTGCGCCGGTGTAGGTCGCCAGGCCGATGGCGGCGACGGAGATGAGGATGCCAAACAGCGCCCAGCCCCGGCGTTTGGAGTACAGTCCCCAGATGCCCATGGCGAAGCCGATGAGGGCGATGACCACGGCGGCACTGATGGCTATCCACGAGGCAATCCAGGCGATGCCGAGAGCGAAAATCCCCATGAGAATGGCGGTGATGGCCCCGGCCACGGCCAAGGGGTCATGCACCGGCGGACCCGGGATTCGCGGTGAGATGCCCGGTGCGAGCGGATTCCGCGGAAAGGCCGCCGTCGTCACCGGCTGCATGACCGCTCCTCGGACAAACGGCGAGCCGGTGCGGACGCGATTGCCGATGGGACCTTGAGAAGAGGCGTTCGCAGGGGTGGGCACGCCGCTGGAGTGGGAAGCGTGCGAAGTTGCCGCGGCGGATTCTTGACCTGGAGCCGTGGCGGTCACCGGCCCGCCGGCGAACTCCGCCATCACGACGTCGCTGGGAAGCTCGATGGGTGCATAGCGAACCGGCGGCAGCCCCCCCGTCTCCGCCTGGGCGGTGAACTGCTGACCGCACTTCCAGCAGCGATTGACCGGACCGAGCAGCTCTTCACCGCATTTGGAACAACGAACCGCCATAAGACCTGCCTCTCCCGCCAATTGTCAACTTTTTCCGCAGCAATTAGGATTGCTGGAGCCCAACTTCCTATTCTCGTCTTTCCTTTTCGCCGCGCCTGCCCCTTGGCGGCAAAATCTCCCATGAATTGGTTTCGCTCGTTCGTGATTTTCCTTGGCCTGTCGCTCGTAGGCGTCAAGGCCCGTGGTGAAGAGCCACTGCCGCCGCATGAGCCGCAAATAGCGGTTGCTTCCAAGGAAGCGGAGCAGGCTATCAGCGGCTTCAAGGTTCCCGCAGGTCTGAAGGTGGAGGTCGTCGCGGCCGAGCCACTGCTGGCCAATCCCGTAGCGTTCTTCATCGATAACCGCGGTAGGTTCTTCGTCTGTGAAACATTTCGTCAGACGACGGCAATCGCGGACAACCGTAATCACGCCGAATGGCTCGGTGATGACCTGGCTGCCCAGACCGTCGCCGACCGGCTGAAGTACATTCACAAGCATCTCAAGGAAAAAGCCGTCGAATACACGCAGCAGGACGACCGCATCCGCCTTGTCGAAGACACCAACGGGGACGGCAAAGCGGACAAGGCTACTGTCTTCGCGGCCGGCTTCAACAGAATCGAGGAAGGGACCGGAGCGGGTGTGCTCGTTTGCGGCGACGACGTTTACTACACCAACATTCCGAATCTCTGGCGGCTGCGTGACAAGGACAAGGACGGCAAAGCGGAGGAGCGGACGGCGCTGCACACCGGCTACGGCGTGCGGTTCGCCTTTCGCGGGCATGATATGCACGGGCTGATTCTCGGCCCCGATGGCCGGCTGTACTTCAGCATCGGGGATCGGGGCTTCAACGTGAAAACGCAGGAAGGGAAGCAAATCGTCCACCCGCAGTGCGGGGCGGTACTTCGCTGCGAACTCGACGGGAGTAACTTGGAAGTCTTTGCCACCGGCCTGCGGAATCCCCAAGAGCTGGCGTTTGACGACTATGGCAACCTCTTCACGGGCGACAACAACTCGGACAGCGGCGACCAGGCCCGCTGGGTCTATGTCGTGGAGGGGGGCGACAGCGGCTGGCGGATGGAGTACCAGTACCTCCCCGATCGCGGCCCATTCAACCGCGAGAAAATCTGGCACCCGTTTCACGAAGGTCAACCGGCCTACATCGTGCCGCCCGTCGCCAACCTCGCCAGCGGTCCCTCGGGGCTGGCATTCTATCCTGGGACCGGTCTGCCCGAGCACTTCAAGCAGCGGTTCTTCCTGGTCGATTTCCGCGGCACGCCCGCCAACAGCGGCGTGCGGACCTTCCGCGTCAAACCTAAAGGAGCCGGCTTTGAAGTGGCGGATGCCGAGGAGACGCTGTGGAGCGTGCTGGCTACCGATGTTGATTTTGGCCCCGACGGCGCGGTTTATCTCACCGACTGGGTCAACGGCTGGAACGGCGAAGGAAAGGGGCGTATCTACCGCTACTCTTCGCCTGAAGTCTCCGCGTCAGCCGAGGTGCAGGACGTGAAGAAGCTGCTGAACGAAGGCTTTGCCCAACGGCCGACCGACGAGCTTGTCAAATTGCTGGCCCATGCGGACCGGCGGGTGCGGCAGGAAGCACAATTTGCGCTCGCGGAGAAAAACGAGACGGCTGCGCTGACCAAGACAGCACTCAATGTGCCGAATCTCCTGTCGCGGCTGCATGGCATTTGGGGCTTGTCTCAGATCGCGCGGCGCGAAACGGATGGGATCGGCGCGAAACGGATGGGATAAAGATACTCGACGCTCTGCTACCGCTGCTGGGAGACAAAGAAGCCGAAGTCCGTGCTCAGGCGGCCAAAGCGATTGGCGAAGGCAAACCCGCTGAAGCGGGTTACTACGAACGGCTTGTTCCTCTGCTCAAAGACGACAGCCCGCGAGTTCGTTATTTCGCGGCCATTTCTATGGGCAAGCTCGGCCGCAAAGAAGCGATTGTACCCCTCTCAGAGATGCTCGAGGAGAACAACAACCAGGATCCAATATTGCGTCATGCCGGCATCATGGGACTGGTCGGTACTGGTGGCAGCGGCGAGGCGCTTGTCGACGCTGGCAGAAATTCTTCCCCTGCCGTGCGGCTGGCGGTTGCCGTGGCGATGCGAAAACTTGGCAGCGAGCAAGTGGCGATGTTTCTGAATGATACTGACCCGCTGGTCGTAGTCGAAGCCGCGCGGGCCATTCATGATTTGCCCATCGAAAATGCGCTGCCGAATCTGGCGGCGCTCATCACGCGCAGCTGTACCGACGACGCGTTGCTCCGCCGCGTCCTCAACGCCAACTACCGGCTGGGAGGCGAGGAGAATGCGAATGCCATCGCAGCGTTTGCCGCTCGGAAGGAAGCGCCGGACAATCTTCGGCTGGAGGCGCTCGCCATGTTGCGATCCTGGGACAAGCCGTCGCCGAAAGACCGAGTCCTCAACTTCTGGCGGCCCCTGCCGGCGCGGCAGCGTGAGCCGGCGGCGGCCGCGCTTCGCAACAACCTGCCCGGCATTTTCAGCGGCGCGCCTAGGGTTCAGGCGGAAGGGGCCAAAGTGGCCGCGGAGCTCGGCATCAAGGAAGTCGGCCCGGCACTCTTTGCGCTTCTGGCTGACAAAGCCCAGCCGTCGCAAGTGCGGGCAGATTCGCTGACGGCGCTGGCAACGCTTAAGGATTCTGGCCTGGAAAGAGCGGTCGAAACTTCCCTCAAGGACGACGCGCCGCTCGTGCGGGCCGCTGCCCGCAATGTGCTGCTCCAACTCAAGCCCACCGATTCGCTTCCAGTGATGGAAGAAGCCGTGCTAAAGGGAGAAATCGTCGAACGGCAAGCAGCGCTCCATTCACTGGCCGATTTTAGGCAGCCGGGGACAAACGCCATTTTCTTGAAAGCCCTGGATGAGCTCGTCGCCGGGTCCTTCCCGGCAGCGGCTCGGCTGGACCTGGTAGAAGCGGCGCGGCGGCGAGCTTCCGGCGACATCAAATCGAAACTGGCCAGGTACGAAAGCGAATTGCTACCGGAGGATGCCGCTGTCTCGCCCTATCTCGACTGCCTGGAGGGGGGCGATGCGGAGCGGGGGCGCACCATTTTCCGCGAGCGAACCCAGGTCTCCTGCGTCCGTTGCCACCGCGTCGCCGGAAGTGGCGGAGACGTCGGGCCCGACCTGACCAAGCTTGCATCCGATCCGGCCAAGACGCGGAAATATCTGCTCGAATCGCTGGTGGCGCCGAACAAAGCCATCGCCAAGGGTTTCGAGTCGATCCTCATTCTGGATTCCAGCGGCAACTCCTTCACCGGCATCATCAAGAAGGAATCGGACGAGAAAGTCGATCTTATGACCGCGGAAGGGAAGCTGATTTCCCTGGCCAAGGAAGACATCGAGCAGCGCCGCCCCGCCAAGTCCGCCATGCCCGATGACTTGACGAAGCATCTCAATAAGTTTGAGG
Organism: Pirellulaceae bacterium; assembly: GCA_051004015.1. Taxonomy (GTDB): domain Bacteria; phylum Planctomycetota; class Planctomycetia; order Pirellulales; family Pirellulaceae; genus SXOA01. The sequence continues at coordinate 6,121 of JBPCKT010000058.1, forward strand.
TGCGGGACCTATTGGAGTACCTTTCCACACTCCAAGCAGATCCTGCCGCCGCGAGACACGAATAGCTTGATAAGCGGGGCTTCAGGCCAGTGTCGGGCGCTACGGCTTCTTCCCCACCAGCGGCTCGATGTTCTCGCGCAGCCAGATGTTGCGGAACTTCACCGGATTGCCGTGAAACTGGATGTGCAGCGGCTCTTTGTCGGCGTGCTTGTGGTACTTGGGGGCTTCGGTGTACGAAGTAGTCCCCTGTAACTGAAAATGGTTGTGGATGAGCACGCCGTTATGGAGGGCCGTAATGTATCCCGGCGTCTTCACGCTACCGTCTTCATTGAACCCTGGCGCGGTGAAGGCGATGTCATAGGACTGCCACTCACCTGGCTTCTTGCAGACGTTCACCATCGGGGGCTGCTGCTTGTAGATGCTGCCGCATTGGCCGTCGAAGTAGGTCTGGTTGCCGTTGGAGTCGAGAATCTGAATCTCATACTGCCCCATCAAGTAGACGCCGCTGTTGCCGCGTCCCTGCCCTTCGCCCTCGACCTTCTCCGGCGTGGCGAACTCCACGTGCAACTGGCAGTCCCCAAATTTCTGCTTGGACGTGATGCTGCCGCCGGCCGCGGTCGCCACGCCCCCTTCCACTTTCCACCTGTCTCCCCCCTCCCAGCCGTCCAGTGTTTTGCCATCGAAGAGCACGACGGCATCGGCCGGGGGACCACCCGGCGGCCCGGAATCCATCACCTTCGGCTCCGGCCAGATGATGCCGCTCTTGTATTCGTCCACCCACCACGCGGCAGCGAAGGAAGAAAAAAGGGTAACGGTCAATAGAGCGACGAGAACGCCGGCTAATCTGCGCATACGAGCTCTCCTGGAATCTGTTGGGTTCAATGCGGCGAATGAAAAGCGGCCGCGACCACAAGAGAGCTTACCTCAAAACATCGCTGCGTTTAATCCGTGTCCCAATCCTCTTCCGCCTTTCGCCTACGGCTGTGCCGGCTTCGCCGCCGTCCGTTCCGGCGTCTTGATGTTCTGCTTCGGCGCGGTGGCGACGTAGAGGTAGGCGTTGTCCACGGTCCAAGGGGTGCCCCAGCTGCGGCCGTTGTCCAGGTTGATGACGTTATAGAAGAACGTGCTGAAGTTCACGGCCCGCCAGCTATAGCAGTGCCAGCCGCCGAGGAAGTCCTTCTCGGTCAGGTCCTCGATTCCCGGCTTGCCGAAGAATTGCACGCTGCCGTCCGGGGGCATGGACATGCCGAGCGTACACCAGCTCGAGGGCTGGAAGACCGGGCCAGGAAGGTCGCGGCCGAATTCGTCGGCCCGCAACACGCTCAGGATGCTGGGCTTGATCTTGCCGTCCGCGCCCTGCTCTCGTTGCATGTGGAAGAAAATGCCCGGCCAGTACTCGTCGTATTTGCCTTGCGGGGTGTAGCCGTACAAGCCGATGCGATAGCCGAAAGTCGCCCCGTTCTTCTTCTCCCACTGGGCTTCCGCCGGAACATAAACGCGGCAAACAACATTGGGGGACCAGGCGACCGGGATTTGCGAGCCGGCAACCCCTTCCACGTTGTGCAGCAAGTCGTCCTGTTGATCCTCGTGGCTCAGGCGGCCGGGGACGCCGGGATGCAGGGACTGCATCATCATGCATCCCTTGCTTCCCTCGATGCCTCCCGGCGGCGTGGCGATCCGTTTGACCACGTCGGGCGTCCCCCGCTTTCCCCCTTCGGCCCACAGGTTGTTGAGCGAGATACCGCCAGGGACGTTCATTTCCTTGTCGATGTTCCAGCTACTCTTGGGATGCTGCGGGTAATACTCGAACTTCGTGTCCTCGAAGTCGTCCCCCGTCTTGGCGATCCGCAAGCCGGTGCCCGGAACGAGGAGCCTCCTCTTCGGCTGGCCGGGCTGCTGCGTGCCAGGCTGCTGAGAGCAGGCGAGCGCGGGGAGGATGGTGGACGAGGCAAGGGCCAGCGAGCCCAGGCCGAAAGCTCGGCGGGAGATGGTGATAGTCATGGAAGCGGCGGGTAGAAGGCCGTAGATTTGGTATAACCGTTACACTTTGCCGAACCGCATGGAATAAGCGATTTCAGCAGCGGCATCGGACAAGTCAGAATATCGGAAAGAGTCGCTGCAAGCGTGACAAATCCGCGCCTTGGCCGGAAAGCTTGACGCAAACAGGTGGGGTAGGCTTCCAGCCTGCCCAGGCGAATGTCCCCTGTCTCCCTTCTCCTTGAGCTCGGTTACAATTCTGAACGCGCCTTTCAACTTCCACGGAGCTCTCCTATGCCTTCCCTCTCTCGCCGCGACTTCCACATCTCCGCCTCCGCTGCCGCCTTGACTGCGCTTGCCACTCACAGTTTTGCCGACGACGACGCCCAGAAAAAAAACCTCAAGAAGCCCAAGCTCCGCAAGGCGGTGAAGTACGGCATGATTGGCGACAAGGAGCAAAAAATGTCGATGTCTCCGGAGGAATTGCTCGCTCTCGCCAAGAAGTGCGGCTTTGAAGGGGTCGAGGTCGATAGCCCCAGCGGCCTTAACAAGGAAGAGGCCAAGGCGGCTGCGGCCGAGACGGGAGTGAAAATCCACGGCGTGATCGACTCCGTCCATTGGAAGGACACGCTTTCCAGCCCCGACGAAGCAGTTCGCGCCAAGGGCCTGGCCGCGCTGAAGGGGGCAATTGAAGACGCCCACTACTTCGGCTGCGATACGGTACTACTGGTTCCCGGCGTGGTGAAGGATGAAGTCACCTACGAGCAGTGCTATGAGCGCTCCCAAGCGGAAATTAAGAAGGCCCTGCCACTCGCCGAGAAGTACAACGTCAAAATCGCCATCGAAACCGTCTGGAACAACTTCATCACCAAGCCCGAGCAGCTCATTCAATTCGTCGACGACCTCAAGAGCCCCTCCGCAGCCGCGTATTTCGATTGCAGCAACATGCTCAAGTACATGGTCCCGAGCGCGACCTGGATCCGCAAGCTGGGCAAGAGGATGGTCAAGTTCGACTTTAAGGGATTTAGCCACAAGAACTCCTGGTGCCCCATCGGCGAAGGGGACGAGGATTGGCCCGAAGTCCTGAAAGCCCTCGGCGAAATCGGCTACGACGGCTGGGCCACCGCGGAAGTCGGCGGCGGCGGCGAAAAGGTCCTCCTGGACATCAGCCGGCGGATGGACAAAGTGCTGGGTCTGGCATAAGCATTCAACGGCGATGGCCTGGCTCCAAGTGCCAGCGTGGGAAAGGGCCCGCACCTTAAGTAGACTCTGGGGATGCCCTTGGACCTAACGTGCCCGTTTTGCCAGCAGCCTTTTCCACTCGCTGGTGAGCAGGCGGAGAAGCATGCTAACTGCCCGCATTGCGGCAGGCAGTTCCGCATTTCGGCGAGCGCATCCGGGCCGCCCCCCGCGGTGAAGCGAGAGATGGAAGCGCGCGGGACGTCCAACTCGACTACCTGGTACGTTCAGGCAGAGGATGGGCGGCAGTTCGGTCCCGTCACGGGGGAGCAACTCCACGCCTGGTATGAGGAAGGGCGGATTACCTCCAACTGCCAGCTTTTGCGAAAGAGGGCCGAGCAGTGGCAGTGGGCCACCGACCTCTATCCCGACTTGGACCGAGTCGGCGAAGACAAGCCGGTGGGACCCGCAGGTGCCAAGCCCGCGCCGCCGAAGCAAGCCCCGGTTCGTCCTCCTCCGCCGCAGTCTGACACGCAAATCACGCCGCTCAGTCCCGACGACTTCCCCACGACGGGCGCGGGATTGAAATCCCTCGGCCCCGTCCTTCGCCCGCTGCCGGCTGGGTATGGGGAGCCGCGCCTCCACAGCTTGGAGGCGCTGGAAGACCGGCGGAGGTTCGCCCCGTTCATGGTGGCCAACAAGGACCGGCCGCCGCTGCACAGGATGCTGCTGGTGGTGGCGATTACCAACTTCGTCGTCGGGACGCTGCGGGCTCTGTTGTACTTCGCCCTGTTCCTGGGCCTGGTTAGCACAATCGGGACAATGGGAGAAGCGCCGGACGAGCGGGTTGCAAACCGCGCGGCGGTCAGCCTGGGGATTACCTTCGTCATGCTGGTCCTCAATATCATCATCATCTCGGGCGGGGTCGGCCTCTTGCAACAGCGGGAATGGGGCCGCTCCGCGACGTTCGCCGGCACCTTCATCGGCATGATCATCCAGCTCACCGGCGTCTGCGTCACCATGATGCTGGGAGCCGAAGGCAGCGGCCTGGCGAGTGCAATCTGGGTCTTGCTCGTAGTACTGCTACTGCCGAGCATCCTCTACGACATCTTCGCTGCCGCCACACTCTCCATGCCGAGCGTGGTCAAGGACCTGGAGGAGTAACTGCTCCGCCATGAATCGCCAGCCCCCCCGAAGGAACTGCTTTGATTCATGATTCAAGCACTCCATTTTCAACGGAATCGCTTCCGCAAAGTATTTATGGTCAGCGACTTGCGGCATTCATGACATGAATCAGGACGCTTTCTTGATTCATCTGTTCCTAACAACCTTCTGTCATCGGGCCGCCACATCTTCTCCGCGCCTCTCCGCGAACTCCGCGGTTATTCTCCTACGCTCTGGGAATCCCCACACGTCTGTTTTCCACAACCAGATTGAGAAAGAGCACCGCCCATCCGGCATTGCCGTCCTCTCCCCTTGGGAGAGGGCCGGGGTGAGGGTCTGCCGGCTCCACCGGGCTGGTCATCTTATACCAATGTCCAGTTGCGTATTTGGCGCCTTTCCAAAACTATTTTGGAAATTCCGGGCAGCCCCGTCGGCACCGAAAGTGCCGCTGGCCGCTCTCCATCCGCGGCGCGATCAATCGTCGTTGAGAATCGTGCCGATGCCCCGCCACTTGTCGAACAGCGAATTGCTGCTGTTGCCGAACAGGTCGAGGTAAAACACTTCATTGCCCTCAAACCTTCTGTCCCCGACGACCCTGATGGTGATCGTCTTCGTCCTCTCGCCCGGCGCGAAGGTCAGCGTGCCGGTGCTGGCGATGTAGTCGCTGTTGCTCGTCGTCGCGGTGCCGTCCACGGTGCGATAGGACATCGTCACCGCCTGATCGTAGGCGGCCGAGAGCGTCACCGTGAAGACCAACGACTGCCTGCCGCTGCGACCCTCGAGAAGCGACACGTCGTTGATGCTGATGCGCGGCTCGTTGTCGAGGATTGTGCCCTCGCCCTGCGAGTCGGCGATGATCGCGTTCGCCGGGGCGGTGAGGTTGACGACGAAGGTTTCATTCGGCTCGGCGAGCCGGTCACCGGTCACCAGCACGGTGATCGTGCCGCTGGCCTGGCCGGCGGGGATCGTCAGTGTGCCGGAGGCGGTCTGGTAGTCGCTGCCGGCCGTGGCGGTGCCGTTCGCCGTAGCGAAGTGGACCGTTACGGGCTGGCCGCTAACGGCCGAGAGACTCACGGTGAAGACCAAGTTTGTCGTGCCGCTATTGCCTTCCAGGACGGACCGGTTATTGATGGCCAACGTGGGTACGGGATCATCGTTGCGAATGGTCCCTGCTCCTTGACCATCGGCCAGGACCG
>JBPCKT010000059.1:0-7457 GCA_051004015.1 Pirellulaceae bacterium
ATCAAACACTTCTGACGCCAAAGACTCCCGACCCGCTCGCTATGCCATTCTCTTTCGCACTGCTTCACCGAGACGCCCATTCCGCCGCTCGCCGCTCGACGTTCACGACCCCGCACGGCCCGGTGGAGATGCCGGCGTTTATGCCGGTGGGAACGCAAGCGACCGTGAAGGGGCTGACGATCGATCATGTTCGCGCCACGGGTGCGCAGATGGTCCTTTCGAACACCTATCACCTGGCCCTCCGGCCCGGCGAAGCCGTGGTGAAGCAGCTTGGCGGGCTGCATCGGTTCATGGGTTGGCCAGGTCCGATTCTCACCGATAGCGGCGGCTTTCAGCTCTTTAGTCTGGCGCAGATGACGAAGGTGACGGAGGACGGGGCCGCGTTTCGCTCCCATATCGACGGCAGCCTGCTGGAGTTAACGCCGGAGCGGGCGGTGCAGATTCAGGAGGACCTGGGGAGCGATGTGGCGATGGTGCTGGACCATGTGATCGCCCTTCCGGCCGAGGATGCCGCCATCGAAGATGCCTGCCTCCGATCCATCCGCTGGGCGGCTCGCTGCCAGAACGCCGCCATCAAGAGCGAACAGGCCCAGTTCGCCATTGTGCAAGGAGGACTCAATCCGGCTTTGCGAGTTCATTGCGCCAACGAGCTGGCGAGCCTCAACTTTCCCGGCTATGCAGTTGGCGGCCTCTCCGTCGGCGAAACGCCGGAGCAGATGTACCAGATGTTGGACGTCGTCTGTCCCGCGCTACCCGCCGATAAGCCGCGGTATCTGATGGGGGTTGGCCGTCCGCAGGACTTGCTCGAAGCTATCTTCCGCGGCATCGACCTTTTCGACTGCGTGATGCCGACCCGCAACGGCCGCAATGCGCTGGCCTTCACGGACCAAGGCCCGATCCGCCTTCGCAATCAAAAGCACCAGCTCGACCCCGCCCCGCTCGATCCCACCTGCCCCTGCATCGCTTGCCGCCACAGTCGCGGCTATCTGCGGCACCTATTTCTGGCCGACGAGATGCTCGGGCCCATCCTCCTTACCGCCCACAACCTCACCTACTACCAACGGCTGCTGGAAGGCGCTCGCCAGGCCATCGCCGAGGATCGCTACGTCCCGTTCATGGAGGCCAAAATGCAAGTCTGGGCGGGAGGAGAGGATACGGTTAGTTGAGAGACCTTCCCCACCGCAGTCGATAGCCGTAGTGGCGAACCAGGAAGAGCGGACCGAGCAATGTGATCGTGAACCCCAAACCCATGAAGCCAAAGAGACGCAGCTCGCTCGAGGGAATGCCGCCCACCAGCGAGCTGACAACAATTTGTAAAACCGTGATCAAGAGGCCAATCCATGCGACCGAGACGAGCAGGCCGACAACCAGCGACTGTGTTCGAAAGACCATTGCGGTAACCACCGGCAGTACAAGCACGCAGATGCCACCGCACCAGGCCGCTGCAATGGCGACGCCCAACCACCATTCCGCCTCATTGGAAATGCCACTCAACTTTTGCCCCAATCGGACTGCGCCGAGGGAAATTCCCACCGCCGCCGTTGCCGCCAAAATGCCGGCGATGGAGAGCTGTGGCGGACGGGTATTTTCGTCCAATGGGGATTCGATGCGCCATCGCAAAAACGTCCGAAAAATCCAGAGCGGCAACTCACAAACGCAAAACAGCAGCGGCAAAACGAGCAGAACGCCAACAACGATTTTTAGCGGCGGAAAGTTGTCCCGATGAATTGCGTGGGAGACCATGAATCCCAACAACCAGGCCATTACGAACGATAGGAATCGCGGGACCACATACAAATGCCGGCGGAGGGCCGATGACGGACCCATTACGGCAGCAATTGCCAGAATTCCCGCCTGGCCGCCCATGGAGCCGATGCAGAAAAATCCCCAACACTTCCCCGCTTCGAATGGCCTGATCGGTTGTTCTATGATTGGATTCAGCAAGAAGTTCAGCGCCGCCAGGCCGAAGGATATCGCCAGTAGCCAGCCCTTTAGCGACTTCTGCCGTGGGTCTTGCTGAGGAAACCGTTGCAGCGGAGGATTTTCCGCGTTGAAGGTTTGGAATGGGTTGGACATGACCGCCCATTCTAACCGCGCGCGGGGACGTGCGCTGGCAGCTTGCTTGCCGCAACCTATGCCGCCTTGGCCCGCGGCTCCTCAAACGCCGCATCGACCTGGCGGATCTCCGCGGCGGTGAGGCGATAGAGCTGGTAAACCAGCGAGTCGATCTCTTGGTCGATGCGGTGGGGGGGTAGGCTTTCCGCCTGCTCACACAAGCCTGAATCGCAAGCGAAGGGAACCGCTGCTAACGTGGCGACGTTTTCCTTCGCTTGCGCTTCACGCTTGTGTCGAATCCCGGCCAATGCCGCCAGCCGTGCCACGATTCCTTCCTCCTCACCATCCACAATCCGAATCGGCAGTTGCTCCAGTTGCCCCTTATTCATTGCCAAATATCCGCCGGCAAGTTTCTTGGCGGCGAAACGCTGGCGGAACAGGAATGACATCAGGCGGGAATTGAGGAGCGCCAGCAAATAGGAGGGATCATCCAGTGGCCTGGCGGCTGCGTAGACCTGCACCCCCAGCGCCAGGCCGTGATGGTCATACGCGGCTTCGATCCGGCGGGACATGCCGGCGATGACGATTTTGGGCTGGGCGTAAAGCTGCCGCTTCAGCGGCGAAATGCTGCTGGCATTCAGGTCGAGCACAGGCTGCGCGAACTGCCGCTGCATGAAGCGGACGTGTCCGAGACGGATCGAGTAGCGGTCGATGTTGCCACTGACGATGAAGGGTCGGAGGCGTTCGTCGGGGGGCGCTTCCGCATCAGCTTCCTGAAGCAATTCCGCCAGATGACCCGCGGTATAGCCCGAGGCCCCGCTGTGGAGCCTGGCCCGCTGGCCGAGTGGCTCGGTTCGGACACGGGATTCAATGTCGAGCGTGCGATGGAGACGAATGGCTCGCGGTGAAAGCAGCGTCTGCGGCATCAGTCGGACGGCCCGCTCATCGAACAGCTCACTCGCCGCGGCAACTTCCCGCACTCGCACCGCATGATTCTTCGCCGGCTGACTCTTGCGAAAAATCAAGATTTGCGGATAGACCTCGGCTTCGGCAAAGACACTGATGCTGGACAGATCCACCAGGTCGTACAGCGTCGTCTCCGCCAGCAGCAGCTCCCGCAGCGGACGGGCATAGTCAAGGCCGGCCCATTTATTGGGAATGATCATTCCGCAGACGCCGCCGGGCCTCAGCAGCTCTAGCGAGCGCTCCAGAAAGAGGACGTACAGATCGAAGTTACCGCGAGCGGATTTGAAGCGCTGCCGCAGGTCCTGGCGGTAGGCAGGGGAGGAAGACTTGGCAATTTCGCGGATGTTGACGTAAGGGGGATTGCCGAGGATGAGGTCGAAGGGATCGGGGGAAAATGAGGGGGAGAGGAAGTCGGTGTGGAGGAGGGCGAGGGGAGGATGAGGATTAAGATTAAGAGTAGGAGTAGGAGTAGGATTTGAGTAATTCTTTGCAGCGGTGATCGCGGCGGGATCGATGTCTACTCCCACGAGTGTGGAGCCGGGGATTTGCGAATTTGCCTCGTGAAAGAAAGCTCCCGCGCCGCAGGAGGGATCGAGAATGCGGAGAGGGGGTCGGGAGTCGTTGGCGAGCGATGACTTTCCATCTGGAACAGCAACTTTCGCCAATGACTCCCGACCCCTGAGCACCTCTAGCGACCGCTTCACCATCCACCGGGCAATCTCCGGGGGAGTGTAATAAACCCCCTTCGCCCGCCGTGCCTGCCGCGTGAGCATTGGCTCATCGCGGGGAGGGGAGAAGCGGAGGACGCGGGGCTTGCTCGACATGAGGTTGAATCGCGGACGTTCGCTGAGAAAGGCAGACCGGAAAAGCGTGGGGATGGCCACGAAAAGCGCAAAGAGGCACAAAAAGCAGGTCGGAGATTCTGTTTCCTCTTTTGTGCTTTTTCGTGTTTTTCGTGGCCATCCCCATTCTCGTTTGATGGGTGCCGGCGGGATGGTACTCGGCGGTGGCGCGGCTCACAAGCGAAATTGCTCACGCCGTGGCGGGCGGGCTGCCGATAATGCGACCACGTTTCGCTTTCGTCCCCGCGGGTTGCTAGCACCATGTCCCTCTCTGCTCTGCTTCCGGCTGCGATTCCTGGGCTGGCGGTGCTATCGGCGGGGGCGGCCCGCGTTGCGGCCAAGGGGCTGTCGTTCGCGGCGATGCTGGCTGACCCGGCCGGAGCATCGCCTCCTGCTACTGTTCCTCCCAGCCAGCCGGAAATTTCGGCGGATTTACAGCAGAAGCTCGGCCAGTTCGCTGCGATGTTACGAGAAAGACTCTCCGCGCTCGGAACGTCTCTTTCGGGGCCGGTCGATATTTCTGCAGACGTGTTAGGCAACCTTGAAGCTAGCGGCGACCAGCAGGATGCGCAGGCGGTCGAGCAGCTTTTAGGGCAGGACCAGGAATTGTCCGCGGCGTTCATTCAATTGGCCGCGGCGTTCAACCAAGTGATGGGGCAGACGAGCGCGGCTGCGCTCTCGTTGCCGTGGGATTTGGCCGGCGCGGCGCAAGGGGTGAAGATGGTGGTGGGCGAGAAGGGTGTGACGATGTTGAACCAGTACTAAGTACTAAGTACTGAGTACTGAGTACTTAGTACTCAGTATCCGTTCCGCCGCTTGTTCGCCGTCATGGACGCAATACGGCACGCCGACGCCGTGAAAGCTGTTGCTGGCGAGAGCCAAGCTGGGGATGGCCGCGGCCCGCACCTCGATTTGCCGCACTTTTTCGAGATGGCCGACGTGGTACTGCGGCATTGCTCCGTGCCAGTGGGCGATGTCGCAGAATTCTGGCTCGCCGGTAACTCCCAATAATTCGCGCAGTTCTTCCAAGACGATTATGGAGGTCTCCGCGTCCGACAGAGACAAAAGCTCCGGCTGAAGTGCTCCGCCGATGAAGACGCGAAGCAGCACTTTGCCCTCCGGCGCGCGGCCGGGGAACTTCACGCTGGAGAAACTCCCCGCGATAATTCTGCGTTTCTCCAACGTCGGCACGACGAACCCGAAGCCGTCGAGCGGATGAGCAATCTGCTCACGGCGATAACCGAGCAGCGCCACATTGCAGCCCGCTTGCGGAATGCTGCCGACCAGGCGAGACAACTCCGCATCGACGCCTTCCAACAGCATTCCCGTAACTGGAGCGGGTGCGGCCAGAATCACCGCGTCAAATTCTCGTGGTTCCTCACCAGCGACATCAACCTCCCAATTCGACCCGTTAGCCGCTCGCACCATTCGTTCGACCCTCGTGCTAAGCCGCACGACTCCCGCCGGCAACTTTGCCGCGACTGCATCCACCATTCGCTGCATCCCATCGCGGGGCGCCAGGAACATCCCGTACCTCGCCCCTGACCCCTGACTCCTGGCCCCTGACTCCTGCCCTCTCCCCTCTGCCCTCTGCCCTCTGACCTCTTTGATCAAGCTCCCCGCCTGCCGCTCCATCTCGACAAACTGCGGCAGCGTGGCTTGCATACTGAGGAGCGACGGGTCGGCCGTGTAGATACCGCCGATGAGAGGCTGGATCAGGCGGTCGAAGGCTTCGCGGCCGAAGCGGCGGGTGACGAAGGATTCGAGGCTCTCGTCGGCTGCGTCTTTCTTTTTCGGAGTGAAGTATTCCCAGGCGAGGCGGAGCTTGCCGAGCGGGCTGAGGAGCGGGGTCGTCAGAATGGGCCAGACTTTGGCCGGGCTCATCAGCGTAAAACCTTCGGGGACCGGGACCAGTTTTCCCTTGTGGACGACAAACGCCCGCCGATGCTGCTTGTTCGTTTCGATCAGCTCGCTTTCGATGCCCACCCGCCGGCAGAGGTCGAGCGCCCAGGGCTCGCGGGTGGTAAACATGTCCGCCGAGCGCTCGATCAAGTAGCCATCCCGCCGCTCGCTCTGCAGCACCCCGCCGAGGCGGCCGGAGGCTTCGAACAGCGTCACTTGAGCCGCCGGATTCAGTTCCAAGAGGCGGTGAGCAGCAGCTAGCCCCGAGATTCCCCCGCCGATGATGGCGATGCGGGGAGAAGAGGGCGGGGAGGGGGGCATGGGTGTATCTTAGGAGAAGCAGCAGCAAAGACCCTCTTAATCTTACTCTTACTCTTACTCTTAATCCTCTTCTGACTGACGAGTGAGAGTAAGGGTAGGTGAGGTGCTTGGCTTTTTGTGGACAGTCCAACTCCTTATTTTCAAAGGAAAAGGATGGACCGTCTCATGGCCCGACCGAAGGCAAAGAAAGCGAAGTCTCGTCGTTCCTTCTCCGAGGAGTTTAAGCAGGAGGCCGTGCAAATGCTCCTGGATGGCCATTCTGCACCCTCGGTGGCCGAGCGCTTGGGCCTCTCGGGACCGAATGTGCTGTACCGCTGGAAAAGGGAAACGATCCGGCAAGCCGGGCCGGCAGCTCGCACACTTGGGGAACGCGTATCCCAGCTCGAAGATGAACTGCGGCGCGTGGAACGCGAACGGGACATCTTAAAAAAAGCGTTGGCTATCTTAAGCCGCCATGCATAGCCGATCTGTATGCCGTCATCGAACAACTCACCCTCCAAGGTTCTTATCCCCTGGCTTCCCTCTGCGAAACGCTGGACGTCAGCCGGGCCGGCTACTATGCCTGGCGATCCGAAGTCCAATCCACTCAACAGCAACGAGAGCGTGAACTGATGCCCCTGGTCTGCGATATCTTCTGGAAGCACAAACGCCGCTACGGAGCCCGGCGGATCGCCTTCGAGCTCGGTGTTCTGGGTCATCCCTGCGGCGTCGACCGTGTGGCAAAACTGCTGAAAATGCAGGGTTTACGGGCCATTCAGCCACAGTCCTATAAGCCCCAAACGACCAATAGCAAGCACACGCTGGGCTTCAGTCCTAACCTGCTCCTCAGGACGCCGCCACCGACCTCCATCAATCGTATCTGGGTTGCCGATATCACCTACATCCCACTGAAAGGCGGCAGCTTTGCCTACCTGGCCTCGGTGCTCGATCTCTGTTCCCGCCGCCTCGTCGGCTGGAGCCTGGCCGAACACATGACCGAGGACCTCGTGATCAATGCCTTGCAGCATGCCATCTCCTTCAGGCAACCGCCGCCCGAGCTGATCCATCACAGCGACCGTGGTGGCCAGTATGCCGGCCACGAGTACCGTGCGGTCTTGCGCCGGGCCGCCATGCGCCAAAGCATGAGCCGCGCCGCCAACTGCTACGACAACGCCTTCATGGAATCCTGCTTCGGCACCATCAAGACCGAGCTGGAAATGACCGAATACGATGACAGCCGACAGGCTCGCAGCGAAATCGCTTCCTACCTCGCCTATTACAATACCGAACGTCGTCACTCCTCCCTCGATTACCTCAGCCCAGCCGCCTTTGAAGCCCTACTCACCCCGATTCCTTAGCCACAACACTGTCCGAAATTTGCCAAGCAGCTCA
>JBPCKT010000060.1:0-3481 GCA_051004015.1 Pirellulaceae bacterium
AGCCACTCGATTTTGGGGGGGGATGCAGTTTTTCCTTTCGCTCCAGGAAAGGACGCCTTTTCGGGGAGGAAAGGCCGACAATCGGCAGCCGGGGCGAGCTTGATCGCGGCATGAGGATTTTTGGTGAGCAGATTTTCCAGCACTTTCAGCGGCGGCTCGTAGTGTTCAACCTGGGTCGTCCGCTTGCCGCCAGGCCGGCGGTCGGGATCGATGTGCCAGGCGGCGAATTCCTGCACCGGAAATGTGGCCGCATCGGCTACCACGGCACTCCCCCCTCCCCTGCCGGTCACTTCGCAGTTCCGCTGGGCAAGATGAACGAGCGTTTCATCCCGATCAACGCCCACGCAAGTCCCCTGCCCCGCTAGGCCCAGCAGATCGCCCCCAATGCCGCAGCAGAGATCGGCAAAACGCTCACCGACCGGAAATCGCGCCGCCTTATAAGTCGCGATGATCTCGTCGCTGGCCTGCATCAGTGCTTGGGGCGAAAAGAACATTCGCTCCGCAGCCGCGAATTTGTCCTTGGCCCTCCGGCGGAGGTCGATTTGCTCCAGCACCAGGTGAACCTGGTCGGAAGAGAGAGTTTTGCGGAGTTTGGCGGTAAGACGGACGAGTGAGGATACGTCAGCCGTCAATTCCTGGGTGGCGAAGTCCAGGTACGGCGCGGCCTCGTCGCTGGAAAGCCACAAGAGGGGGTCGGGAAGGGTTTTCGCGGTCATAGGTCTTTGCCAATCATAAGCTGCCCGCCGCGAAAACTCTTCCCGACCCCGTTTCCCCTGCCCTCTCCCCTGCCCCGCAAGAATCCGCCGCCGCTGGCCGATGAATGGAAACGGAGCGTCAGGCGCAAAATCGCCGGATGCACATTCCGCAGGGAGGCGGCACCTCCCGCGGAGTATCTCATGTTCAGTAATCGTTCCAGTTGGTTCTACGGATTACTCGTGGCCGCTCTCGTCGGCCCCTATGCTCTACTCGACAGGAACATGTTGGGGAGCCTGTGGAGCAAGCTGCCTTCGCTCGCCAGTTTCACAGAAAAGCAGCCAACCGCGGCGAAACTCGACGCCGGCAATACGCAGCAGCCGCCGGGTAGCGGGGCTGAGACTTCTGCAATATCTTCCTTCGGCCCGACGGCCGGCTCGAATTTCGGAGCGCCGGCATGTGACATCCCGGAAGCCTTTCGCTTCGACGTCTCACCACAGTGGATCACTGCCCGCTGGCCGCGAGTCACGACCGTCCTGGCAGAAACCGATCTGCAAGGGCTCCGTGTTCCGCTCGTGACCGGTCCTCGCCCCGATGACCTGGCGGGCTCACTCACGTATTACTTCGACAAGCGGCACGAAGTGAAACGAATCGCCTTCCAGGGAAACACCGGCGACGAGCGGCGGCTGGTGGCGTTCCTTACGCAGTACTATGGCCTGAAACCGGTCCCCACGCTCGGGGCCGGCCTCTATATGACGAAGCTCCACGGCAAGCCGCTCAGTACGCTGCATCTCACCTGGCCGCCGGTCGTGGCCATGGACAAACCAACAAATCGCTGCGAAATCGTGCTGGAACTCAATCGGGCCGACGCGGGCGGCGCAAGCTCGCAAGTGCGGGAGCTGCTGGAGTATGACCGGCGGGCAAAGAGGTGGTAGGGCGAAGACAAGAATAGTACTCATCTCGCTCCGCGAGATGTACTCCTCACGAGGAGCGTGAGGTACTTTACTTTGCCGGATACCGCGCAGCGGTCATCGCCCCGTACCCCGCCGGCCAGCGGCTGTCGATTTCGACCTGGCCCACGAACTCGCTGGAGCCGAGTTCGGACTGATAGTCCTTCTGCAGCTTGCCGGCCTGGTCGATGTAGATCTTGGCCAGGTATTTTCCCGCAGGAAGTGTCGGTTTGCCCACAATTTCCTTGGCCCGAGATGAATCCCTCGGGGCGGTGACGCTGAGGTGCTGCTGCCAGAGTTGACCCTTGCCAAAAACCTGGCGGTCGCCGGTGGCCCAGCGGTCTTTCGACCAGGCTTTGGTCTGTTCATCCCAGCGGTGCAGATCAACCTGTAGGAGCTTCTGGTCATACTTCGCGGGGACTCCTTCCAGCTTGAACCAGATGTCGGTGACGGCGGAGGCTTCCGCCCGCTCCTTGGGCAGATCCTTGGCGGTCTTGTATTTTCCAGCGGAGGACGCGGCGTAGTCCTCGATGAACGCCCGGAATTGCTTGTACGTCCGGTCCCCCACCACCATTTTCACGCCGCCGCCGTGCTTGACCTGGTTCGTCGGCTTCATGAGCAGCAGGCTTTGCTCGGGGGCGTCGGCGTCGATGATGCCGGTGGTCAGCAGGTTATCGAGAGTCCCTTGCGGGTCGCGGAGTTTGATCCAGCTTACTTTCGCTCCGTGTTCCTTGACTTGCTTTTGATTCCGGTCCGGCGAATGACAAGCGGCACAGCGGCCGACCTCCGACCAGACGTTGTCCAGGAACGACGCCAGCACCTGGTCCTTGCGGGCGTGGCGAATGACTTCGTCATCAACGCTTGGGCCGAGCTTCGCGTCCCCGGTCTTCGCTGCCGCCAGTTTGGGATCCTTGGCCGCGGCCACAATCCAGGCCGCAAACGCCTCATACTCCTGTTGCCGCACCTTGTCGCTGACGAGGCTGTTCTTCTCCGGCTTGCGGGCGATGAAGGCGAGCAGCTTGGACTGCTCGGGCTTCTTCACATCCACCAGCCCGGCATCACGGAGCGCGGCAAATGTTTCTTCCTGCGTCTTGCCGATGTAGTCCTTCAAATCGACGCCGCTGAGATGGCATTCGCTGCACGAGGAGGGATCCTTCGCCTGCAAGATCGGCGTGATCCGCTGGCGGAAGAGATCGAGAGCAGAATCGGCGGCGTGAGCGGGAGCGATCGAGAGAAGAAGAGTCAACAGGATGGGACTTATGAGACTTATGGGACCGATGTGGCCCCTGTGTCCCATAAGTCGCATAGGTCCCATTAGTCCCATAAGTGCACCTTTCAGCCTTACGCCCCGCTCTTCGCCGGCTGCTTGGAAACCTTCAGCAGATGCGACAGCCGGCTTTTGGTGCGGCTGGCGACGTTGGGGTGGATGACCCGCTTGGTGCCGGCCCGGTCGAGCTTTTTGGAGACCAGGCGGAATTCGGCATCGGCCTTGGCGGCATCGCCGGCCTTGGCCGCTTCGCGGACTTTCTTGATCTGCGTCTTGAGGGCCGACTTGGTGGCCCTGTTCTTCGCGCGGCGCTCCAGGCTTTGGCGATGGCGTTTTTTGGCGCTTGAGGTGGTGGGCATGCTTGGCTAAGTGATTGCAGGAAGGACGTTTACGGGCAATTGACGAATCAAAATTTATCGCAGATGGAGGGGAGTTTGTCGAGGGGCTGTCAGGGGGCGGTCAAAAACAGCAGCAGGGGCAGAATTGAAAAGCAGCCATTTTGAATGGAGCGCGGTTCGCCGTTGGTTTGCAGCAACATCTTCCAAGTTGCTGGAGACCACGTATGGCGAAT
>JBPCKT010000061.1:0-42086 GCA_051004015.1 Pirellulaceae bacterium
CGCTGCGGGTTAGTGCCTCGCGCGATAAGCCCTTTCGCCTCCCCCGATAGTAGTGGTTTATTCATGATTCTCAGGTTCCTTCGCAACGCACTTACGTCGAACTAGCCGGCCATATCCTTCGCTGCGAAGCCATGTTACGTCACCCGGTCTCGACGTAACTTTGATTCATATGTCCGTTCTTGATTCACTCCAATCCGAGGTGACTTATAAGTAGTTTTTCAAGCTCCGCTCTCCCTTTTAGCCGGAGGGCCGACTTCTTCCCAAATCTCATCTCAAATTGAAAGTGCTGTTGCCCTTTTCCCCACCTTATCGCCTCCAACCCGAGGCTCCGCCTCGCCTGCTGGTATTATACAAAAACGGCCTTCACTGCCTAAGTGTCCAGTAATCATGGGCAAGAAGGGTGTGAGCCAATGAACAGCGTAAAGTCTGGTTTTCAAGCCCTTGCTGCGCAAAGCCGTAGGCGTGCCACCCGTTCACGACTTGCTGGAAAGCGAATCCAATAGCTCTTCCAAATCCTGGATCCCCACGGGCTTGGTGAGGTAGTAGTCAAAGCCCGCGGCGTGGGCGTCATCGCGGTCGCTCTCTTGCTGAAAGCCGGTGACGGCGATGAGAGTGATGTGCTTAAGCTCCGGCGTGGCTCGGATTTTGCGGGCCAGGTCATAGCCGGACATTTCGGGCATGCCGATGTCCGAGACTACTACGTCCGGCCGGGATTTTTCCAGCGACTCGAGGGCGGCGGCCGCACTGCCGGCGGTGCAGGCGTGTTGTCCGAGTTTCTGTAACAGGCGGCTGAGGAGATGCGCCTGCGCGACGTTATCGTCGACGACCAGGATCTTGCGGGCCGGAAGTTGGCGGCGAGTTTCCGGCGCGCCCAATGGCGCGCTCGAGGCAAGCATGGCTTCCGCCTCCGCCTGTTTGACCAGCGGCAACCGAACCACAAACTCACTGCCGGCGCCTTCGCCTGCGCTGGTTACGCTGATGCTGCCGCCATGCATCTCGACCAGGGTCTTGGCCAGCGCCAGACCGATGCCCAGGCCCCCTTGGGAGCGCTCTCTGGTTTCGTTGACCTGCATAAACAGTTCAAAAACCCTCGGCAGCTTTTCGGCCGAAATGCCGACGCCGTTGTCGCGGACGCGGATGTCCACATGCTCCCCATGGCGGCGGACTAATAACGCCACCTTCCCCCCGGCGGGAGTGTATTTGGCGGCGTTGATCAGCAGATTGCCAATCACCTGCGCCAGCCGAACCTTGTCCCCGAGGACCACCAGCTTCGACCCGGGGAACGTCCGCGTGAATTGGTGGCCGGCTTCCTCCAGCAGCGGCCCGGCCAGATCGCAGGCGGCTTCCAGGGCACTGGCCAGTTCCAATGGTTTTTTTTCGATCGTCAATTTGCCGCGGGTAATGCGGGAAATGTCGCGCAAGTCGTCCACCAGCCGCATCAACTGCTCCACCTGGCGAGACATGATCAGGCGAAGATTTTTGTACTGGGAAACGTCCTCCGGCGAGAACTCCATGAGCTGCAGCGCGCTGAGGAGCGGAGCGAGCGGATTGCGGAGCTCATGGGCGAGGAGGGCCAGAAACTCGTCCTTGCGCTGGGCGGCGACGCGCAAGGCTTCGTGCGCACTTTGGAGAACCGCGAGTTGCTGCTCCAGCTCCGCCCGCGAAGCGTGGATCGATTTGAGCTCTGCGGCGACGCTGTCAGACATGAAGACTGCCCCGGGGGAGTCCCTTCAATCTACTCCGAAGGCTGCCCGAGTGGCGAGGGGGAAATCAGGCTGAACTCATTCGCGTCAGGCGAATAGGTTATCGGGCGGAGCTTCCGGCGCGGGTGCAAAACGGTGCGAGTGCCTCTTGCAACTCATCGACAGCGGCTTGCAGATCGCCGAAGGCGGCATCCAAATCTTCGGCGGGTTTCCGCTGCTGGACGAGGTTTTCCAGCCTGGTGGCTGCCGAGACGGCGCGGGCCGCGCCGAAATTGGAGATCAATCCCTTGAGCGCGTGAGCGGCGTGCTTGACGCGAGGAAGGTTGGATTCCGCGAGACCGCTGCGAATCTCTTGCAGCCGGGCAGGGGCATCGTCCCTTAAAAAACCCGCCATTTCTTCAAAGAGCTGCTCGTCATCTCCCATGCGATGAAGCGAGCCGAGATGGTCAAAAATAGGAGGCATTTCAGGATCTCTTTTCAAGATCGCAGGTGCAATGACGAGTTTTTAACGTTGCAATGTTGGTGCCAAATCAAAGCTAAATCTTACCAAGTTTTCCTCCAGGTTGACCGCGAGAAAGCCAGGCTGGTCACGATAGGGACGCGTGCGTCGCGGACGTTCCCAGAGCAGCCGGCGCGTATCGAATGCTGTCAGCAGTGAAATACACAGTCGACAGGAAGTGTGGCGCGGAAGTTGCTTCATTGTCGATCTGGGTGCTCCATTGGAGCTACTCAGGGAGACGAGGCCCTAGTTGCATTTCCACGAAACTCGTTTTTTGGAGGTCTTCGATGGGTCTACTACTTGTAATCATCGTCCTGATCTTGCTGCTGGGGGGCCTGCCTACCTGGCCGCACAGCCGCTCCTGGGGTTACGGCCCCAGTGGCGTGCTCGGTGTCTTGCTCGTGATTTTGCTCGTCATGGTCATCCTTAACCTGATTCCACCGCTGGGCTTCTACGGCCGACCACTGTAACGGTTGGCGGGGCGTCCGAGTGCGGGTTAGACCTCTACTTATTACTCTCAAGGAAACTGATCATGAAAAACTTCTTCCCATTCTTGATGGTCGCCGCGCTTGTCATGGCGCTCGGCTGCAACGAGGGTACGCCAGGTGGTCCGGGCGTGAAGCCCAAGCCGCCCGCTACCGCGTCAACCACTTCTTCCAGCAGCACCACTGTTGAAACACCGGCTGGCTCGTCCACAACAACTGTCGAGGTGGAAAAGCCCGCCGCACCGGACGCGGAGAAGCCCGCCGCTCCAGGAACGGACGCTAACCCCCTCGCGGGCGATCCAGAAAATAGCTTCCGGCTCGACGCTCCCAATCTGGCAACGACCATCAAGCAAGGCGAGACCAAGGTCGTGACGATTGGCATCACTCGGTCAAAGAATTTCGACCAGGACGTGATGTTGTCGTTTGAAGGAGTGCCCACGGGCGTGACCATTGATCCGGCGGAGCCGACGATCAAGCACGGCGAAAAGGAAGTGAAGCTGAACGTGACCGCCGCGGGAGATGCGGCCCTGAACGATTTCACCATCAAGATTACCGGCCATCCCGCCACCGGCGCGGACGCCACCAATGAGTTCAAGCTCACGGTGGAAAAGCCGTAGGTGGATGCTCATCGTGCATTGAGAATTCCCTCGCCCGGCGAGCAACGACGTCGCCGGGCAACTCTTTCGATGAAGGCCGCTACGCGTTTTGGGACTGGCCAAAGCCCTGAAAGGACGTAGCGGCTTGTTTTTACGCGCGGGCGGCGGCCCGCCACTTGGCGTGTTGGATTACAGGAATTTCACCGACATGACGCGGAGCGGCCGGCTGACAATCGGCGGAAGTGTTTCCACCGGAGCCCGTTCGCAAGCGGCATGGTTTGTAGGAGGTTTTGTTATGGTTACTCGTCTCATGGTCGCGCTGGTTGCCGTGGCAGCTCTGGCTGTTCTCACGAGCGGTTCGCTTACCGCCAAGGATGACGCCGCGGGCGACACCCACTCCGGGGTCGTGGTTAGCGCCGCCGACGGCAAGCTGACGATGTCGGACAAGGACGGCAAGAACGAGCACTCGCACGATGTGGCAGCCGATGCCAAGATCAGCTGCGACGGCAAGGAATGCAAACTTGAGGACCTGAAGAAAGGCACCTCGGTGAAGGTCACCACCAAGGACAAGAAGGCCATTAAGATTGAGGCCACGAAGAAGAAAGCCTAGATAGTCCTGCATCAGCTCGGGAAGTGTGAAGATCCAATAGCGGCCGGCCGCGCGCCGGACCCATACGCGGGTGATGCGGGTAGGTTTTCAAAGCCTAACCGCTCGCCCGCTTTTTTTCGTACCCAGTAGTCCGGCTCCGAGACGATCCTGGCTTGCAAAATGCATTACTTCTGAGTTCTGGCGAGGTGCCTGGTCTTTTCTTGCACAGGCACGCTCACCGGGGAGCTAAAACCATGACACCTGAATCTGGCGAGAGCGTTTCTTTGTGGATGGGGACGGAAAAGGGGCTCTCCGCTGCTCCACTGGCGACGAACCTGTCGACGGACGTCTGCATCATCGGGGCAGGCATCGCCGGCCTGTCGACTGCTTATTGTCTGTTGCGTGAAGGCAAATCCGTCGCCGTCCTGGATGACGGCCCCATCGGCGGTGGGCAGACGCAGCGGACGACCGCGCACCTGTCGAATGCCATCGACGACCGGTACGTGGAAATCGAGCGGCTGCACGGCCTGGAAGGAAGCCGCATCGCCGCGCAGAGCCATACGGCGGCTATCGATAAGATCGAGGCCATCGTCGCCGAGGAGCGAATCGAATGCGACTTCCAGCGGCTCGACGGCTATTTGTTCAATCCCCCCGGACATTCCGCCGACTCGCTCGACCGCGAGCTCGAAGCGTGCCATCGCGCGGGTCTGACCAAGGTCGAGCGCCTGCCGCGAGCGCCGCTGGCGAACTTTGATACCGGGGTTTGCTTGCGTTTTCCAGCTCAGGGGCAATTTCACCCGACCAAATATCTCAACGGCCTGATGCGCGCCATCCAGCGGATGGGGGGCCACGTCTTCACGCAGACGCACGTGAAGGGGATTGAATCCATCAGCAGTGGTAAGCGGGCGAAAGTGACAACATCCACGGGCCTGGTCGTCGATTGCGACGCGGCCGTCGTGGCGACAAACACGCCCATCAATGACTGGGTCACGATCCATACCAAACAAGCGCCCTACATCTCGTACGTCGTCGCCCTGCCGGTCCACCGCGGCAGCGTCACGCGAGCGCTCTTCTGGGACACCATGGATCCCTATCACTACGTCCGCTTGCAGCCGGGGGATACGCCGGACGAAGAGCTGCTCATCGTCGGCGGCGAAGACCACAAGACGGGTCAGGCGGACGACGCCGAGGTCCGCTATACCAACCTGGAGTCCTGGGCTCGCCTGCGGTTTCCCGTCAGCTTGCCCCCCCGCTACAAATGGTCTGGCCAGGTCATGGAAACCGTCGATGGCCTGGCGTTCATCGGCCACAACCCCCTCGACGCCAAGAACATTTACGTGGCTACCGGCGACTCCGGCATGGGTATGACCCACGGCACCATCGCCGGCATGCTCCTCACGGACCTGATCCTCGGCCGGCCCCATGCCTGGTCCGCTCTCTACGATCCTTCCCGCAAGACCGTGCAAGCCGCCGGCTCGTTCCTGCAAGAGAACCTGAACGTGGCAGTGCAGTATGCCGCCTGGGTTACGCCGGGGGACGTGAATTCCGTGGATGACGTCAAGCCAGGCACCGGCGCGATTGTCCGCCGCGGTCTCTCCAAGGTCGCTGCTTTCCGCGACGACGCCGGCGTGCTCCACGAGCTCTCTGCCGTCTGCCCGCACCTCGGCTGCATCGTGCAGTGGAACCATCAAGAGCACAGTTGGGACTGCCCCTGCCACGGCAGCCGCTTTGATTGCCAGGGACATGTCACCAGCGGCCCGGCCAATGTGGATTTGGAGCCGGTGGAGGCGCAAGGGAAGAAAAGGGAAGCTGCGGGAGTGTAGGCATTGGCTTGAGATCCACTGGCGCCATGAAAAGTCGCGTCGCTAGCCGGTGTCATGGAGCGATCGCACCGCGAAGAGAACGATCAGCGGCCAATGGCGGCGCGGCGGAGTTGCATTTTCAACCGGCAACCCAATCCTCACAGAGCCGCACCTATCCAGGGGGGGGAAGCCTCGTTAACGGCCAGCAGGGGGGCTGCTACAATCGGTGCATGGCATTTTTCGATACGGTGGCCATCGTTGGCGTGGGGCTGATGGGAGGCTCGATTGGCCTCGCGCTCCGGAAGGAGCGGATGGCTCGGCATGTGATTGGCATCGGCCGCCGGATCGAGCAACTTCGGCAGGCGGAAAATCGCGGGGTGGTCACGGAGGTGACGACCGATTTGAGGCAGGGAGTGGCATCGGCGAATCTCGTGGTCGTCTGCACGCCGGTCGGTGATGTTCCCGAGTTCGTCGCCTTAGCTGCGAAGGCTTGCAAGCCGGAGACAATCATCACCGATGTCGGCAGCACGAAAGCGGCGATTGTTGCGGCGTGCGACAAGGCCCTGGCGGATTCCAAGGGTCTGTGGGCCAGCTTCGTCGGCAGCCATCCCCTGGCGGGGAGGGAGCGGACGGGGGTCGAGTTCGCCCGCGAGGACTTGTTTCAGGGGCGGACGACGGTCATCACCCCAACGGACGACACTCGTCCCGAAGCAGCCGCGAAAGTCGAAGCTTTCTGGCAGGGGCTCGGCTGCAAAGTTGTGCGGATGACGCCGGAAGAGCACGACATTTCCATCGCCGCGACGAGCCATCTTCCCCACCTGATCGCTTCCGCCCTGGCTGCCGCCACGCCGGCCGATTTGCTCACGCTGACCGCCAGCGGCTGGGCCGATACAACCCGCATCGCGTCGGGGGACATCGAATTATGGCGGCAAATATTCCTGGATAACCGCGTCAATACCTTGAAGGCCCTGGCCCCTTTTGAGACAGTGCTCTCCGAGCTTCGCCAGGCACTCGAATCGGCAGATGGCGCGGCCCTGGCCCGGCTCCTTCAGCAAGGAAAGCGTATCCGTGACACTGTGGGAAGTTGACATTCACCCGGCCCCCGGCGAACCGGACCTCCTCGGCCGCTCCACTGCTGCGCAGGCCCACGACTTGGGCCTCGGCGACCTCTCCATCCAGGCTGCCCGTGGCTTTCTGGTGCAGGGGGAAATCTCCGCTGCCGACATCGAGCGGCTGGCGAAGGAGCTGTTCGCGGACCTCGTCGTGGAACGGCCGGTGGTCGGTCTCTTGGCGAGCGGGGGGCGTCAGCCCCCTGATACTAGCGCACTTGCGCCACCGGGAAATGTAATATCAGGGGGCTTACGCCCCCCGCTCGCCAAGACTCTCATCCACGTCCTTCCCAAACCCGGTGTCACCGACCCCGTCGCCGATAGCGCCCTCAAAGCCATCGCCGACTTCGGCCTGAAAGCCGACGCCGTCTGCACGCTGCGGAAATACTGGGTCGCCGACCTACCCGCCGACCGGCTGAAGCTGCTCACCACCAAGCTGCTGGCGAACGACTCCATCGAGCAGGTCATCATCGGCCCGCTGAATCTCCAGCGGATCGACGTCGGCTCCTCGTACCAGTTCGAGGCGCAGACGGTGCCGATCACGACGCTGGCGGACGAAGCGCTGCTCGCCCTGAGCAAGGTCCGCACGCTCAGTCTGACCCTCGTGGAGATGAAGACCATCCAGGAGCATTACCGGCAGCTTCGCCGCGAGCCGACGGACGCTGAACTGGAAACCATCGCTCAGACCTGGAGCGAGCATTGCAGCCATAAGACGCTGGCCGGCATGGTCGATTATCGGGACGAGAACGGCGAGCGAAAATTCGGCAACATGCTCAAAGAGACCATTTTCGCGGCGACGCAGCGGATTCGCAAAGAGCTGGGGAAAGACGACTGGTGCGTCAGCGTTTTCAAGGACAACGCCGGCATCGTCCGGTTCGACGAGCGGTTCAACATCGCGTTCAAGGTCGAGACGCATAACCGGCCCAGTGCCATCGAGCCCTATGGCGGGGCGAACACCGGAGTCGGCGGCGTCATTCGCGATACGCTCGGCACCGGCATGGGGGCCAAGCCGATTTGCAACACGGACATCTTCTGCTTCGCCCCGCCTGATATGCCGGCCGGCGAGCTGCCGCCGGGGGTGCTGCATCCGCGGCGGGTGCTGCGAGGCGTGGTCAGCGGGGTGCGGGACTACGGCAACCGGATGGGGATCCCCACGGTGAACGGGGCGATTTACTTCGACGAGCGGTACGTCGGCAACCCGCTGGTCTTCTGCGGGAACGTCGGCCTGATTCCCAAGGGCCAATCCTTCAAAGAGCCGCGGCCCCACGACCTGATTGTGGCCCTTGGCGGTCGGACCGGGCGGGACGGCATTCATGGGGCCACATTCAGCAGTGCGGAATTGACGAGCCAGAGCGAGAAAGTTTCCGGCGGGGCGGTGCAAATCGGCAACGCCATCACGGAGAAGATGGTGATGGACGTGCTGCTGGCCGCCCGCGACCGGGGCCTCTATACCGCCGTGACCGATTGCGGAGCGGGCGGCTTTTCCAGCGCTGTGGGCGAGATGGGGGGGGAAATCGGAGCCGAGGTCTGGCTGGAAAAAGCACCTCTCAAGTACGAAGGGCTGTCGTACACGGAAATCTGGATTAGCGAAGCCCAGGAGCGGATGGTCCTTTCGGTGCCGGAAGGGAAATGGCCGGAACTTGCGGCCCTCTGCCAGAGCGAAAACGTGGAAGCCACCGTCATCGGCCGCTTCGAGCCGACGGGCCGCCTGGTCCTCAAGTACCACGGCACCACCGTCGCCGATATGGAGATGCATTTTCTGCACGAAGGACGACCGCGAGTAGAGCGAAAAGCGGTGTATGAACCAATTGCAGAACGCAGATTGCAGATTGCAGAATCGAAATCCACTTCTTCCAATCTGCAATCTGCAATCCCCCATCTGCAATCTCCCTCCCACACGCTGCTTGCAATTCTCAGTTCCCTCAACGTCGCCAGCAAAGAATGGGTCATCCGCCAATACGACCACGAAGTGCAGGGGGGGAGCGTCATCAAGCCGCTAACGGGGGTGGCGAATGACGGGCCGAGTGATGCCGCTGTGCTGCGGCCAGTGCTGTCGAGTCGGCGCGGCGTTGTCATTTCCTGCGGCATGAATCCGCGGTTCGGCGAATTTGATGCCTATCACATGGCCCAGAGCGGTATTGATGAGGCGGTCCGCAACTGCGTGGCTGTTGGGGCCGACCCCAGCCGCATCGCCATTCTCGATAACTTCTGTTGGGGCTATACCGACCGGCCGGAGACGCTCGGCTCACTCGTCCGCGCTTCGCTCGGCTGCTATGACCTGGCGGTGGTGCTCGGAACGCCGTTCATCAGTGGCAAGGACAGCCTAAACAACGAATACAGTTACGAAGCGGACGGCAACCGGCGCACGATTCAGATTCCGCCGACGCTCCTCATCAGCGCGATGGGGCAGGTGGACGACGTGAGCCGCTGTGTGACGATGGATTTGAAGGCCGCTGGAAACCTGCTGTACCAGGTTGGCTCGACAAAGGATGAGTTGGGCGGTTCTCATTTCGCCCTGGTGAACGGGCTAACCGGCGGGCATGTTCCGACCGTTGATGCGTTGCTCGCCAAAAAGACGTTTGCTGCGTTGCACAGAGCCATTATCAGCGGCCTCGTCCGGGCTTGCCACGACCTGTCGGAAGGGGGCCTCGCCGTCGCCGCCGCTGAAATGGCCTTCGCCGGCGGCCTGGGCGCGAAGATTCGACTGGCGGAAGTTCCCAGCAGCATCCCCGCGGCGGAGCGGAGCGAAGGCTTTGACGAAGTGCTTCTCTTCTCCGAATCCAATACACGGTTTTTGGTCGAGGTTCCTCATGCCAACCGGCTTCATTTCGAAGCCGCCCTGGCGGGAGTGCCGTTCGCTCACATTGGCGAAGTGACCGACAACGGCCGCCTGCAAATCGCAGCCGCTCCGACTGCACATCGCCAGTTGCCTGCAGCCTGGCTGGTGGACCTGGAGATCGCGACCCTGAAAGAAGCCTGGCAGAAACCACTGAGGTGGTAAGTCCTATGCCCACTCCCCGCGTCATCGTCTTGCGTGCTCCCGGCTCCAATTGCGACCAGGAGGCGGCGTTTGCGTTTGAAACAGCCGGCGGCAAGGCGGAGATAGCGCATCTCAATCGCGCACTCGAGAATCCAAAAATCCTCGCCGCCGCCCAGGTCCTCTGCATCCCCGGCGGCTTCAGCTATGGGGACGATATGTCCGCCGGGCGGGTTTTTGGCAACCAGATTCGCCATCACCTGGCGGGGGCGCTGCAAGAATTCAAAGCCGCCGGCAAGCTCATCCTGGGCATCTGCAACGGCTTTCAAATCCTTATCAAAAGCGGCGTCCTCCTCCCCGACCGGGCCGACGAGCCGATCGCCACCCTCACCAACAACGACAGCGGCAAATTCGAGTGCCGCTGGATTCACCTGGCGGTCGAAGGAGGCAAGTGCGTCTTCCTCCAAGGCATCGAGCGGCTCTATGTCCCCATCGCCCACGCCGAGGGGAAATTCGTGGCGAGGGATCAAATGACGCTGGATTCGCTGGAAAAAAATGGGCAGTTGTGCTTACGGTACTGCGAAGAAACTTCCGCTTTCCGCTTTCCGCTTTCGGCTCCCCTGCCTTACCCCACGAACCCCAATGGCGCTCAGCGGAACGTCGCCGGCGTCTGCGACGAAACCGGCCGCGTCCTCGGCCTGATGCCGCACCCCGAACGGCACATTGATCCTACCCAGCATCCCCGCTGGACACGCGAGCAACACGAGCGAGGAGATGGCCTGGCGGTGTTTGAGAATGCGGTGCGGTATTTCGGCTAGACATTGACTTCAGCCGATGCGATTTTCTCACAGTACAGCGTGCAACTCTTGCGTTCAGGGAAACGGAATCAGCCTGGCCAAAGCACGATCCGAATAAGAAACGTCACCGGCCCATGATGTTCATCATGGGCCGTGGGAAATCAGCGTGTGCAAGACCGCAGAAGTGGACGACTAGGGAGCCTCTTGCTCTTCTTCCTCTTCCTCCTCGTCGTCGTCGTCATCCCAGTCATCATCTTCGTCCTCGTCGTCCTCGTCGTCTTCATCTTCGTCGTCGAGGTCCTCGTCGTCGACCTCTTCCCAGTCGTCGTCGAAGTCGTCGTCGTCTTCATCCTCGTCTTCGTCGTCGTCCTCGTCTTCATCCTCATCATCGAGGTCGTCATCCTCCTCCAGTTCTTCGTCTTCCACGTCGTCCTCTTCTTCCGCGCGCGGACTGACGAACAGCCGCCCCGCGGCTCGGGCGGCGGAGACTTCTTCTTCCAGGAGATAGTCGGGCAACATGGTGACCTTCACGAGGGGCTCCTTCTGAGGGGTCGCTTTCCTGATAGCTGCGTTGTTTGGATTCGAGTTCCTTGTGTTCGATTTTCCAAGAGTGGCGCGAATTGGAAATAGGGGGGAAGGGCCTGATGCCACTTTTTTTTCAGGCACGTAAGACCAGTTTTCGATAGCCTGGTTCGCGGAATTCAGTTCGTCCGCCTCAGACCATCTCCTGCTCCCCGGCCGTATCCACAATTGCCTCGTCGTTTATCGGCCACTCGTCTTCGCCAGTGTAGCGGACTTCGTCGCTCTCGCCAAAAGGGGGCACACCTTCCAAGGCGTCGCTTTCGGATGGATCTTTTTCAAGGCTCTCGTTATCGGCGGCTACGGGCTCCAGTACAAGGGGCGGGCCGATAGTTACCGGGGCGGCCCGCAGTTCGGCGGCTCGCGGCAGTTCGTCCAGGCTGACCAGACCGAACAGGTTCAAAAATCGCCTTGTCGTGGCATAGAGGTAGGGGCGGCCCAACTCCTCGCTTCGTCCGCCAATCCGCACCAGGTCCCGCTCCATCAGTTGCCGCAGAATTTCCCCGCAATTGACCCCGCGGATTGCTTCGATATCGGCCCGCGGCACTGGCTGCCGATAGGCAATTACCGCCAGCGTTTCCAGGGCTGGGGCCGAAAGTCGCGACTCCCCCGGAACATGGGCCAGGCGACGGAGCCACTTGCCGAATTTCCGCCTGCTAAGGAGTTGATAGCCTCCGGCGACCTCCTCCACGCGGAACGCTCGCCCCGCCTCGTCGTACCACTCATTGAGCTGCCGCAGCAGGGTGCGGGCCTGCGTGCCGTCCGCTAGCCCAGCATATTGACTCAGCTTGCGGCTATTGAGCGGATCGCGGGCCAATAGCAGCACTGCTTCGAGCCGGCGGAACGGGTCGTTGAGGACGGACTGGGCATTCTCCTTATCTAATGAGGAAGCCTGTCGAGACCGCCAAAGGTTGACATCCGTCTGTCGGAGTTCAAACGGCAGCCGACGGACGTACCCCGAGCTAGCTTGACGGGCGCGGAAATAGGCGGCAAGAGTGGACATGCTGGCTGTAACATAAGCCTGGAGGCGGAATTGGGGCAATGCCTGCTGCAATGATTGACGCGGCAGATTGTCCCAAATCGCTCTTCGCTCCCGGTCCCTGCCCTCCTATAATCCGCCGCGCAACTCTAGCGCCAATGGTCAGAACGAGAAGGAGAGCCGGCATGAGGACGATTGCCGTCATGAATCAAAAAGGTGGCGTCGGCAAAACGACGTCCGCCGTGAACTTGAGCGCGGCCTTGGCCGCGGCCGGCAAGCGCGTCGTGCTGGTGGACCTCGACCCGCAGGCACATGCTTCCCTGCATCTGGGAACCTCGCTCCGCGACGGCGAGCAAAGCATCTACGACGTCCTCACCGGAGATTTGCTCCTTCAGAATGTTCGCAAACAGGTCGCGGAGAATCTCTGGCTGATTCCCGCACATCTCGACCTCGCGGCTGCCGAAGTGGAGTTGGCCGGCGAAGTGGGGCGGGAAGTCATCCTGCGGGATAAGCTGGCTCGGGACGACATGCAGTTCGACTTCCTGCTGATTGACTGCCCGCCGTCGCTAGGCGTGCTGACGATCAACGCCCTCACCATGGTGCATGAAGTATTCCTCCCGCTGCAGCCGCACTTCCTGGCCCTGCACGGCCTCTCCAAGCTGCTCAAAACCATCGAAGTCGTCAGCCAGCGGCTCAATCGCAACTTGCGGCTGAGCGGCGTGCTCCTCTGTATGTATGACGCGGGCACGCGCCTGGCCGCGGAAGTGACCAGCGACATCGACGAGTATTTCAAGAAGGGGCGGACTCCGGACTCGATCTCGGCGACGGCACAGACTTTTCAGACACGCATCCGCCGCAACATCCGCCTGGCGGAAGCACCCAGCTTCGGACAGTCTATTTTCGAATACGCTCCTACGTCCAATGGCGCGGAAGACTATCGCTCCCTGGGCAAAGAAGTGCTGGCCATGGGCAGCGCGGCAAACCGCCGCGCCGCCTAGGCGCGCAATTCATTTGCATTCTCGGCACTACCTGCTCGCACTCGCCGATGCCGTGGCGTTTGTTCCGGCCGCGGTTGCGGTTGCTTCCGCATTGACCACGTCCACGAGTTTCGTCGCCGCGGCAATCGCACTCTGGCTATAAACCGGCTGCTGCAAGCCAAGCTTGGATTTGAGCGAGGCAATCTGCTCAAAGCTGACTTCATTGGCGACGTTCCAGGCAGCGAGTTGGGCTACTTCCTGGCTGACCTCTCCGGTGCTCAGCGAGCGCAGGATGGAGACAACTTCCGGCTTGTCGCAGAGCGTTTCAATCGGCCTCACCACGTACTCGTTGCGGGCCGAAGGTTCGGGCTTGCCGTATTCCAGGCAAACGCTGGTGAGCTTCACCTTGATCACCTTGCCGGCCGGCACGTTGAAGATCCCTGGCCCGGCGCCGCCTCGATCGCGCCGCTTGCCGCCAGCATTGAATCCTCCGTTCTGTCCGCCATTTTGTCCGCCGCCCATTCCCAGTCCCTGCCCACCCCCCTGGCCGCCGGCTTGATTGCCCGCTCCTTGGCCAAAGCCAATGCCTCCATTGCCACCACCGAATAGCCCGCCCCCCGCTACTTGTGCCTGCACCGGCACGGCTGCGAACGCCTCCGGCAGTCGGATGGTGACGGGCAGTTCGGAGTTGTTCTTCAGTTGCAGCGTGACTCGCTTGGAGTCTCGCGGGATGACGATGGCCTCGATTTTTCCGTCTTCGATGCCGGCAAACAAATCAAGGACGGCTGGCTCCGCCGATGGAGATGTGCCTTCCTTCGCCGTAGCGGGAAGCAAGGAACCAAAACCGATGACCAGACCCAGCGCGCAAGCCAGCGCACGACCAGACAGGGAAACGAACATGAAAGTGCCTCCAACCTCTGTGCGGCGCAAGTAAGAGGAGATATGCGCCGGCTATGCCCCTGTCATGCCGTAAGTGTATTCAATCGGCGACAGAGGGGCAAGATGTGAAGGTATTCGTTCGCAGCAATCCGCTTCAGCGGGTTACTACTAGCGGCCCACGGCCGCCATCTGTCCCTGTTGGCCCGCCAACTCCTGCTGGAGATTCTGGGACGGTGCATGGTCGGGCTTCTGCCGCAGCGCGGCGGCTACCGTTTGGCTCGCGCCGGCCTTGTCGCCGGCCAGGGCCTGCGAACGGGCCAAATCGTAGAGCAGCTCGACACTGGGACCGGGCTGACGAGCGGCAGCCGCCAGGCATTCGGCCGATTCGCGATAGCGGCCCGTCGAACGGAGCGCGAGCCCCTGGCGATAGGAGACGTCGTAGGGAATCTGCCCGGCCGGATAATGGTCGGCCAAGGCTTGAATCGTGGCCAGCGCCCTTTGCGGCTTCCCTTGCTGCGAATGCACGTCGGCCAGGGCGAGCTGCACTTCCGGATACTGCGGCTGGTAACAAAGGGCACGGTGGTAACTGGCCAGAGCTTCGGTGCGGCTCCCTTCGGCCTGCTGCACATCTCCCCGCAGAGCCCAAGCGGAAGCAAGCTGGCGATTGGCGCTGATGGCCTTCTCCGCCTGCACCGCGGCGCGGTGCAATTCACCCCGCTCCAGGTACATCTTGCCGAGCTGCACGACTCGCTCCGGATCATCGAGCGACAGCCGCACGCCTTCTTCCATGTGGGCGACGGCATCCATTTTCGCCCCGCGATGCCAGAGCGCTTCGGCATAGCCGCAGCGGGCGCGTTCATCCGTCGGGCAGCGGGCCACGGCCGAGGCATAGAATTCCTCGGCCTGCTCCCAGCGCCCCTTCTGCTGGGCGTCGCGGGCTTGCAGCGAAAGCTGGCGGGCCTCGTTGATGCTCTCGTCGGAAACCTTGCGGCAACGCAGCGCCCGGCAGCCGGAAAGAGCCGCGATTGCCATGCACAGCAAACAGAACCAGCCCAGCGGCCGAGCCGCGCCGAAAAGGCGCAGAGTCAAGACTCGCTCTGACAGAGGAGGCATCCGTGCCTGGTCCTGAGGTTGAAATCACACTTGGTTCTTCACGCCAGCGCAGCATCCGTCCGCGCCGGCTTTCGCCGTTATCTTGCTTATCGGCTGGAAGCGACCAGGGTGTTACCAAAAACCGCGGATGCAGGCAAGGTGCGAGCGAGTGCTAGCACCGTCCAGCATCACGGGCGAGTGTTTACGGTCGCGGGATTCATCGGCTCCATGATAACTTGGCCCCCCTTTTTGACCTCGACATGGAGGTGAAAGCCTCGCATGAGGCCGGTTCCGACAAGAGGCTTGAAGTCGGCAGCTTCGACTTCGATATCCACCGGGATCCCATCCCAGTCAACGACCGCCCGATACACGCTGCACGACTCTACGCGCCCATCGCCGAGGATTATTTTGGTCGAGCCGGACTTCGTCAAGCCAAGGGACAAGATGCTGCTGCCCGGCAATGTCATGTAGCCGTTGAAGCCGGTATCCACGGTGGCTTCGATCGTCTGTTTGCCACCGCTGGCGTCATGAACTGCGATGTTTATCAGCGGTTCCAGGCCCGAATTTACTTTGCCGTGAATCATGTGGGTGGGTCACACCCTAGACCGGCTCATACGATAGACGGCTTCGCTCCCAATGCGGACAATCCAGATGTTTTCTGGATCGGCCCCTGTTTCTTTCTGCAGCGCATCCGATGCCTTCAAGACAGTGTCGCCCAGGGCAAACTTGCGATTGGTAACATCAATCGCTACCAGTCGCTCCATTTCCGTCGCCTCCAGGCTGGCTTTCAAGTCGTGCTCGTAGATTTCATCGCCGCGACGGGCAACTTCGGAGAGCGCTTGTGGATTATCAATGGTTGACATCGGTATTGCCAATTCGTTAGCGATGTTTAGGTTTAACCTCATTGTATCAGGAAATCACTCCTCTTCCTCCCTCAACTTTGCCAGCACGCTGTAATCCTCCAGAGTGCTCGTGTCTCCCGCGGTCTCTTTGCCGGCGGCGATGTCGCGGAGGAGGCGGCGCATGATTTTGCCGCTGCGGGTCTTGGGAAGGGCGGCGGTGAAGCGGATGTCGTCGGGTTCGGCGAGAGCACCCATTTCCTTGCGGACGTGGGCCTTGAGAGCCGCCTTGAGGGCATCGTCGGGCGTGCCCCCCTTGAGCGTGACGAAGACGCTGATCGCTTCTCCCTTGATCTCATGCGGGCGGCCGACGGCGGCGGCTTCGGCGACGAGCGGGTGGCTGACGAGGGCGCTTTCGACTTCGATCGTGCTCAGCCGATGGCCGCTGACTTTGATCACGTCGTCGATGCGGCCCATGATCCAGTAGTAGCCGTCGTTGTCCTGACGGGCGTTGTCGCCGGTCAGGTAGTGGTGCGGCACCTTGGTCCAGTACTGCTGCACGTATCGCTCGTCGTCCCCCCAAATGCCGCGGAGCATCCCGGGCCACGGCTGGGCGATGCAGAGCATGCCGCCCGTGTTCTTGGCGACCGGTTGATGCTGCTCGTCAAGAATCACCGGCACCACCCCCGGCAGCGGCTTGGTGCAGGAGCCGGGCTTGGTTGCGATGGCCCCCGGCAGTGGCGACATCATGATGCCGCCGGTCTCGGTCTGCCACCAGGTATCGACGATGGGGCAGCGCTCGCCGCCGATTTTGCGGTGATACCACATCCAGGCTTCGGGATTGATCCCTTCGCCGACCGTGCCGAGCAGGCGGAGGCTCGACAGGTCGTGCTTCTCGACGTGCTGATCCCCCCACTTGATGAACGCCCGAATCGCGGTGGGAGCGGTGTAGAGAATGTTGACGCGATACCTCTCGATAATATCCCAGAAGCGGTCCTCTGCCGGATGGTTGGGGGCCCCCTCATACATCATCGCGGTCGCTCCCGCGGAGAGTGGCCCGTACACCAGGTACGTGTGCCCCGTCACCCAGCCGATGTCGGCCGTACACCAGAAAAGGTCCTCCTCGCGGTAGTCGAAAACCCACTGAAACGTTTTCTTGGCGAACAAGTTGTAACCCGCCATCGTGTGGCGGATTCCCTTCGGCTTGCCGGTGCTGCCGCTGGTGTAAAGGATGAACAGAGTGTCTTCGCTGTCGTGCGGCTCGGCGGGGCAGTTGACGGATGCCTTGGTTGTTAACTCGTGCCACCAATGGTCCCGGCCAGCTTTCATGGTGACGTCGTTCTTGGCCCGCTGATAAACAACGCAGTGCTTGACGGTCGGCGATTTCGCCAGGGCTTCGTCTACCGTCTTCTTCAGGTCCAGCAGCTTCCCCCGCCGCCAGCCGCCGTCCGCCGTGATGATGCACTTGGCTTTGGCGTCGTTGTTCCGGTCGGCGATGGCTTCCGCGGAGAACCCGCCGAAGACGACGCTATGGACCACTCCCATCCGGGCACAGGCCAGCATGGCGATGGCTAGCTCCGGCACAAGGGGCATGTAGAGCGTTGCCACATCCCCCTTTTTCAGGCCGAGCTCCTGAAGGGCGTTGGTGAATTTGCAAACCTCCGTGTGAAGCTGCTGGTAAGTGAGCGTCCGCTTGTCTCCCGGCTCACCTTCCCAAATGATGGCCGCCTTGTTGCGGCGGGCACCGGTCAGATGGGCATCGAGGCAGTTGTAAGAAACGTTCGTCTGCCCGCCGACGAACCACTTGGCGAACGGCTCTTTCCACTCCAGCACCTTTTCAAACGGCTTGAACCAGTGCAGCTCTTTGCGGGCCAGATCACCCCAAAACTTTTCCGGGTCTTTCTTGGCGGCTTCATAAAGCTGCTCATAGGCGGCCTGCGACGGAATCAAAGCCTGCGAGCAAAACGCCTCGCTCGGCGGAAACAACCGGTCTTCGTGCATCACCGTATCAATTTGTCCGCTCATATCTGCCGCCTTTCTGCGAATCCCCCAGTACGAAGCGAACCGCCGATTCTAAAACTAGCCCGACGCGCAAGCGAGGGGGAGCATGTTGAAGTTCCCTCTCCGTCCTATTTCGACCGCGGCCGATTCGGCCAACTAAGACAGAGGACGTAAAAGCTCGCGATACTACCCAGCACGCAGCCAGCGCCAAGAAAAAGCTCGTTTGCCGACCAAGGGGCACCGCTGGAAAATGACACAACAGCGGCACAGGTGACAATGAAGGGGGCGAAGCAGGCCACCACGGACGTGAAGATGCCATACCCTATCAGGCTCGGCAGCGCTCGGCTCCGCAAGGTCGGAGCCGCGGTACGAACGACGGCCTTCGTGCGGTAGAGCGTGGCAATGCAGAGAAACAGCGCCGAAGAAATCAGTATTCCAAGCTTTGGGCTCCAGTAAAATGCCCCCGCACAAACCGCAACCACAGTCATCAGCCCGAAAAGACTGAGCAGCGAGAACTGCCACGGCCGCGAATCCTGCTCAGGAGTTGGTTCTTGCGCTTCCCGGTTGGTGATCATCGTCGGACTTACAAATCATTTCCAGCCTGGCGTTCTTCATTTTTCTGTCTCCCATTTTTCTGTCACACTTCCCTCGAAGAGTTTGACAAAAAAATGGGAGACAGAAAGAT
Organism: Pirellulaceae bacterium; assembly: GCA_051004015.1. GTDB lineage: Bacteria > Planctomycetota > Planctomycetia > Pirellulales > Pirellulaceae > SXOA01. The sequence goes on from JBPCKT010000061.1 coordinate 18,589, forward strand.
GAGGAAGATTGAGCAGTCGAGGAATTACTCGGGTGAGTTTGATTATGACCGTGTCCGTTCCATGTCACTATCTCGCGCCGATTCTTCCACCACCTGGCAATCCGGCAGCGATTCTAAGAATGTGCGGCCGTATTGCTTGGTTTTCATCCGGGGGTCGAGGATGACGACGATGCCCGTGTCGGTGGCGGTGCGGATGAGGCGGCCGAAGCCTTGACGGAGCTTGATGACCGCTTCGGGGAGTTGGTAGTCGCGGAAGGGGTTGCCGCCGCGGGCCTTGATGTCTTCGAGGCGGGCTTCGAGGAGCGGTGCGTCGGGGACACTGAAGGGGAGCTTGGTGATGATGACGTTTTGCAGGGCGTCCCCCGGCACGTCCACGCCCTGCCAAAAACTGTCAGTCCCCAGCAGCACGCCGCGGGGGTTCTCCTTGAACATCTCCACCATCTTCGTCCGGGGCACGCCGTCCGCCTGGCTGTAGAGGGCCATGTTCCGCTTCGCCAGCCACGGCGTCAGGTCGGCGGCTGCTCGTTTCAACGATTCATAGCTGGTGAACAGCACGAAGGCCCGGCCATCCGTTCGCTCCACGTACCGCTTGATCATCTCGCTGGCCCGGCTGTCGAAGTGAGCTTTTTGCGTCGCTGGGTCGGGCATGTCGCGGACGAGAATCAGCTTCACCTGCCGCCGGTAATCGAACGGGCTACCGACGCGGAGAGAAGCCGACTGCGTGAGTCCAATGCGGGACTTGAAGAATTCAAAGCTCGGCTTTTTGCCGGTCGAGAGCGTGGCGCTCGTCATGATGACGCTCTTGGCCACCGAAAAAAGCTGCTCGCGCAGGACCGGGCCGGTATCGATCGGCGCGGCGGAAAGTTTTTGCCGCGGCTTGCCTCCACGCGAGAAGGTATTTTCCAGCCAGTAGACGCTCCCTTGGCTCTGCTGCTCCAGCCAGTGGGCGATTTCCCCCGACAGCGCAATAAGCCGATTCTGGGCGGAGACGAAGTTGAGCTTCTGCGATTCGTCCTTGATTTCGTCGGTCCGAGAGCGGATTTCCTGAGCCAGTGCAGTCAAGGCGGGGCTGAATTCGTTGGCCATCGCGACCGGCGCGCGGAAGCGGCCGTTCTTGTTGCCCGTCTTGTACATGGCGGCCAGCACGTCCGAGAAAAACTCGTCGGCCAGCGTGTAGCAATCGATGACCAGCTTCTGAGCCTTGGCGAAGCGGCCGCGCTCCATATCCTTCTCGCTAACGAGCAGTCCTTTGTTCGTCCGGTCGTTATAAAGGCGGCTGAGGATGTAATGGACCTGGCCGGAGGTGACGGAGAGGCCGAGGTGGTCGCCGGCGACCGCTTCCAGCGTGTGGGCTTCGTCGAAGATGACCGCGTCGTACTCCGGCAGGATGCTGGCCCCCGACTGCCTCAGGGCCAGGTCACTGAAGAACAGGGCGTGGTTAACCACCAGAATCTGGGCGTTGTAAATGCGGCGGCGAGCCTGGTAGTAAAAGCAGTCCTTATATGTCGGGCAGTTCCGCCCCAGGCAGTTGCTGCTGTCGCTGGCGACTTCGTCCCAGACCGCGAGGCTGGGTTGAAAGCTCAAATCGCTGCGGCTGCCGTCCCCGGTTTTTTTCGACCAGGCGATGATCTGCCGCAGGTCGTCCACTTCCTCCTGCGTCTGGAACAGGCTGCGGGACTTCTCGGCCGCGTTGTTCATCCGCCGCAGGCTGATGTAGTTACTCCGCCCCTTCACCAGCACGGCCGAGAATTCCTGCGGCATCACGCTCCGGAGCAGTGGAATGTCCTTGTTCAGCAATTGCTCCTGCAAGCTGATGGTGTGCGTGGAGATGATGATTCGCTTCTTGGGTCCAGGTTCTTCTTCTCCTGGCTTTTTCTCCAGCCCCTGTTCGGCGGTGACGGCCAGAATCGCCGGCACCAGGTAGGCGAAACTCTTCCCCACCCCCGTCCCGGCTTCGGCAATCAGGTGGTGCTTCTCCCGCAGCGCGCGCTCCACCGCCTGGGCCATCGCCAGTTGTTCCTGGCGGTGCTCATAATTGGCCATCCGCGCGGCAATCCGGCCGCCGGGTCCCAGAATTTCGGCGACCGCAGACATGGCTTCACGATAGCATGAAGCCCCGGCAAGAGGCAGCGGCGATTACTTCGCCACCCCATCCCGCTTGGCAATCCGCCGGGCCAGCGATGCGCCGCTGTTGAGCGCCCCTTCCATGTAGCCGACGAACTTGTAGCAGGTGTGCTCGCCGGCGAAGTGCAGCCGGCCGATGCCGTTGTGGAACGTCGGTCCCAGAGTGGTAATCTGGCCGGGAGCGGGAAAGGAATACGCGGCCATCGTCAGCGGGTCCTTCGGCCAGTCCATGAACCGGCTGCTGACGAAGTTGTCCTTATAGCCTTTGAACAGCTTGTCCAGCACCTGGGTATACTTCGCATCCCGCTCGGCGCCGGGAATTCTCAGGCAGGCTTCCGCCTGGGGACCACCGGAGAAGCTGACCTGGCAGGCGGGGGTATCGGCCTTCTCCTTGTCCTGGTTGTCGGTCGCTTCCCAGTTCTGGCTGATGAAGGTGTCCGTGAGCGAATCGGCCATTTGCTTGTTCTCCCGCCAGTAGCGGCTCTTCACCACTGAAAGATACTTGACGGCGACCCCCATTTGCGTCTGCAGCGACTCCGGCAGCTCGGGGGAGAATTCGATTTTGGACCAGGTGGTTGGCGGAGTCGCCAGTACGATGTCGTCGGCCTGGATGGTGCGCCCGTCGCTGCAAGTCACGACCACGCCCTCGTCGTTCACCTTCACCGTCTTGGCCGCCAGTTTGAGGCGGATGCTGTCGGGGCCGAGGCCCTCGCCCAGCCGCATGGCCAGCGCCTGGTTCCCTTCCTGGCAGCGGTAGACTTCGCTATCGGTCCAGTATTTTTCCAAACCGCCCCCCTTAATCGCCGTGAGCATGCCCAGGTAGCTCGCCTTGGCATTGGAAACGGCGTTGTCCGAGGCATTCTGGATATCGATGGCTTGCTTGGTGAGGTCGTCCACTTTGAGGGCCTTGATCCAGTCGGCGAAGTTCCGCTTGTCGAGCTCCGCGGCCATCGGGCTCTTCCACGGCTCTTCGGCGTCGATCTTTTCGGCCTCGGGGTTCAACGTGGCCATCGCCTCTTCCATATCCTTGTAGAGCTTCTCCACCTCCTCGTCGCTGAGCATTTTGCCGCCCAGATAGACTGGCATCGAGGCATCTTCATCCTCGGTCACGTCGATGAAATTGAGCTTGAATTTTTCCTGGTAGGCAACCCAGGTGGGATGGTTGGAACCAATCAGCTCGCCGCCGCCTTCCACGTTCTTACCCTGAATCAGATCCTTGAAGCTCAGGACTCGCCCGCCGACGCGATTGCGGGCCTCCAGCACCGTCACCTTATATCCCGCGCTCTTGAGCTCATAAGCGCATGCCAACCCCGAAAATCCCCCGCCGATGACAATCACCCGGCGAGTATTGGCCGGCGCAAACGCTCGCGCCCCGCTACTGCTCAATAGCAGCCCAGCCGTTGCCGCCAACGTCTGCTGCATGAACCGGCGGCGATCCTCGCGGCTAGTGGGATTGGCACGGTGGGCGAGACGGGCGAAGAGGGAGCGAGAGGACATGGGAGATGAGGGAGTGGAGAGATGAGGGGAGAAGCAACTCGTTACCAAGCTCTGCTTGGTAACGCACGTTTTGCAAGCTCCGCTTGCCGATACGCGAAGCGGAGCTTCGAGACTTGGTGTCCCAAGCAGAGCTTGGGACACAGAGGACACTCTTAACCCGCTGAAGCGGGTTACTACGAACTACTCGTCGTTGATCGGTCCGGTTCCCAGCAGCCAGAGCTTGAAGAAGTTCACCATCTGCGTCTTCGTCAGCTTGTTGGCGTTGAGCGAGTAAACGATCTTGCTCTTGGCGGGGCTGTCGGTGCCGGAGATGAACTGATCGACGTAGGTGATCTTGCCGGTGAGGCAGGGGATCGAATCGTCGACCGCGAAGAACGCATCTTCGTCGCTGAGCTTGTCGAAGGCGGCGGATTCGGTGGTCGCGGGCTTGTTCTTCCCTTCGTTGAAGCGGAGGTTGAACTCGTACTGCCCCTTGCCGTTGGATTTGCGGTTCTCGTCCTCGACCCACTTCACCGAGCCGGACATCACATCCTCCACGTCCTTGCCGTTGAGGTTGTATTTGAACTTCACGCCGTCCGCCAGCCAGTTCCCCGTTTCATAGTCGTAGTCCAGCCGGCCGTTGACCGTCGTGTGCGGGTAGTTGGGGGAGGGGCCCTTGGCGAGCTCGACATCCTCAAACCGCATCGGGTCTACTTTTTCGACTTTGATCTCCACGGTCTTGTTGCCGATGAGCCGCTTGTAGGTGTAGGAAGCGAGCCCATCCTCTTTCTTGCTCTTGCCCACGAGCTTGCCGCCGAACTTGTCCACGAACGCCTGCTGACTGCCGGCAGCGTCGATGGCAATCCGCAGCGGACTTTCTCCCTTCGCGCCGCCGGCAATGTCGTACACGCCATTGGTGGTATTAATGGGAAGGGTGCCGACCCATTTGCCGACGTTCTTCTTCTCGTCCAGGTTTTTCGGATTGTAAACTGCCAGGTTCACGTCAAAGCCCAGGGCGGCTTTCTGCTTCTGGCTCTTGATGACCTTGGTGAACAGATCCCCCTGGCGGGTAATCTTGCCGCTGTACTCGGTCGTCTTGCCGACAACCATCTTGAAGGTGTAAGTGTCCTTGGCTCCCAGTGCGGGAGAACCTTCCACATAGGTGCTGTTCGTATCCAGCTCCGTGCGGGTTTTGAAATCTATGTCCATCGTCCCGGTGATGGCCCCTTCCTCGGTAATCGTGGCCTCCTGCGCCCGGGCGAAGGAAGCAACCAGCGCGAGCCCCATAACAAGACTTGCGTGTACAACCAACAACCGCAGCGAAGTTCGTTTCATCTCGCAAACCCTTTCCAAAAAAGAGACAGACATCCCAAGAGAGTCCAACCAAACCAGGATCCTGATCGGCAGTCGATTCGGCCATGAGCAGCTCTAACGCCTTTTGGCGTGCCAGCCGCGCAATATACGGCAGCCGCCCATTAGCCGCAATCATCTCCCCTCAGGTTGAGAAAGGTATTCGCGGGCGGGACGCGAATCTTGGGAAAGAGGCTCATCGGCACGCAAAAACTCCCCTCGACAGCCTCCATTTACGAGCAAGAATAGAGTAGCGGCAGCGAATTACTGCCGAAGCTTCTTATCTCTCCCCCGCGGAGTGCCGGCCATGACAGCAATCTTCGTCCTCTGTGCGGTGATTGGCGGTACGATTCTGGTTTGCCAGTTCGTGCTCACGCTTGTCGGATTTGGGCATGATGTTGGAGAGCTGGCCCACGATGTTTCGGTCGACGTTCATACCGACGCTCCCGCGGATGCGCATGACGGGGGGGATACTCACGGCGATGAAAGCGGACACCACGGTTCGTCCTGGCTGTTCGGCGTTATCTCCTTCCGCACGCTCGTGGCCGCCTCGGCGTTCTTCGGCCTGGCGGGGCTGGCGTCGGAATCCGCAGGCTTCCATCTACCCATGCAACTCCTCATCGCCACCGGCAGCGGCGCGGGGGCCATGTTCGCGGTTCATGCTCTGGTCAAGCAAATGGGCAAGCTGACGCAGGACCAGACGCTGCGGGTCCATCGGGCACTCGGCCAGGTCGGCACCGTCTACATCCCAATTCCCGCCCAAAAGGCCAGCGCGGGCAAAGTCCAGCTCAACCTGCAAAACCGCGTCATGGAATACGAAGCCATCAGTGGCAGTGATGAGAAGCTCCCCACCGGCGCAAAAGTCCGAGTCATCGCCGTGCGAGGGTCCGTTCTGGAAGTGGAGCCCATCCTGCAGGAAGCGGCGACGTAAGGGGTCGGGAGGGGTTTTCGCGGCGATAACTCCTCCCGACCCCGTTCGCGCCGTCGTCGGACAAACGCGGTAGAATCCCTGCATGTCCCGACTTCCCCGTTTCGATCTTCCCCATCTCGGTCTCGGCGTCGGCCTGCGGAGCGTGCATTTTGGGCACATCCTCCAGCAGCAGCCGGCGGTGGACTGGTTCGAGATCATTTCCGAGAACTTCATGGATTCCCGCGGCCGGCCGCGGCAGGTGCTGCGGCAGATTGCGGAGCGATACCCGGTGGTGATGCACGGTGTCTCTCTCTCCATTGGCTCGACCGACCCGCTCGATTTTGAGTACCTGACAAAACTAAAAGCCCTGGCGAAGGAATGTCAGCCCGCCTGGGTATCGGACCATCTCTGCTGGACGGGAGTCGCCGGGCGGAATACCCATGACTTGCTCCCGCTGCCGCTGAACGAAGAGTCGCTCCGGCATGTGACGGAGCGGGTGCGGGTGGTGCAGGATTATCTCCAGCGGCCGCTGGTGCTGGAAAACCCCAGCTCCTACATCAGGTTCGCCGCCGACACGATGAGCGAGTGGGAATTTCTCAGCCGCCTGGCCGCCGACGCCGATTGCGGCCTGCTGCTGGACGTGAACAACGTTTACGTCTCCAGCGTGAACCACGAATTCGATCCCGCCGAATACCTCCGCAACTTGCCGCACGAACGAGTCGTCCAGTTCCACCTCGCCGGCCACACCCACCTCGGCACCCACTGCATCGACACCCACGACGGCCGTGTGGTCGAAGCCGTCTGGCAACTCTACCGCCTCGCCCACCAGCTCACCGGCGGCGCCAGCACCCTGCTGGAATGGGACGCCAAGATTCCGCCGTTTCCGGAGCTGCATGCCGAGGTGCTGAAAGCCCAGGAGTATCTACAGCGAGAACTGAGTCCGCAAGCAGATGAAGCGGAAGCAGCGCCGGAACTAACATGGCGAAGCGATCAGTCCGCGGCGGTTCCGCATCCGCTGCATTTGCTGCCGGCCATCGTGGAGTGAGCAGTCACTCGCCAGGTGGCCGCCAAGGAAGGAACAGTGCCAATGGGTCCGCGAGGCCTTGCCTATCTGGTCAATTCGATCCGCTGACAGACGATCTTTTTAACGCCGCCGCTGGTATCCTCCCAAGCGGCGACGACGATTTCGTTCTTCGCACCGCCGGAGGCCACGATGGGATCGCCGGCAGCCTTTGATAACTCGACGGGCACTTTAGCGCCTGGTAGGCGAAGCAGCAGCGATTCGCCACGCTTGCGCAGCCACACCGCGATTGGCCCTTTCGAGGATGCCGCAAGCCACGGCTGTTCGCCGGGGCCTAACTCCGTCTCTTGGGAGCTGCCAGGGCCGAAGTAGTAAACGGTCTTATCGCGCCGCCAAACTGTGGCCGGCTTGCCGTTGGACAAAACTGCGATGCTGCCACCATCCATCGGGCAGCTATCGAGCGGCCAAGTGCCGGCTCCCAGCTTTTGAGCCTTGGCAAACGTCTTTCCGCCATCGCTCGAGACCGCTTGATACATGTCTCGGCTGCCGCCGAGCGCGTTGCGCCATAGGGCGTGAATCTTGCCATCAGGTGAATAGGCGACACTGGGGTGGCAACACGGGCAGACGTCTCCGTCCGGCGAGTGATACGCCAGCACGTTCTGAGACCACGTCTTGCCGCCGTCGGTCGAAGTCGAGGAGAACACTTCGCTCTTTTTATGACGATGATCGAGCCACACGCAGGTGAGCTCCCCCTTGGGACTTGCGGCCATGGCATGCAAGCCTTCGCTGGCAGAACCACGTTCGTCGTTGATCGTCGCGGCCTCTTCCCAAGTCTTTCCCGCATCGATGGAGCGGAACAGGAAAATGTTTCCATCCTTGTGGCCAATCACCGAGATGCAGACGGCATCCCCGCTGAGGGCGATGCGCGGCCCCCGCCGCATCCCCAGCGCTAGCCCGTTGACGGTGCCCACCTTGATCGGCGTCGAGTAACTCTTCCCGCCATCGCCCGAGCGCGCGTAATAAATATCGCCCTGCGACTTGCCAGACTTGGCCCCGAAGGCCACATGAATCACCCCGCCGGCATCAATCACGACTTGCGGCTGCTGAGGATGATTCGGCGAAGATAGCCCTGCCACCACGACTGGCTCAGCGGCTTGAACCAGGTTTGCAGCCAACAATGTGACAGCGGCGAGGATGCCAAACGCAACGGAACGTCGAGTGCTCATAAAGCTTCCCTAAAGCAATGAAATGCAAATTGGACCGCCGATGCAGTTACATTCTGCACTTTCTCGGATCTTCGCGAGGAAGAAGTCGGAAAGGGTGTAGGCAGTTTAACCCTTGGCCAATAGTTCGGGTATCGGCGTCCCTTGATTGAGGATCGGAATCGGACGGCCCGAGAAATCCTGGAACTGGACTTTGCCGGCGTTGACTCCCAGGTGGCGGTAAACGGTAGCTAGGAAATCGTGGACCGTGATCCGCCGCTCGATCACGTCCTCGCCCCGGCGGTCGGTGCCGCCGATGACCTGGCCCGTTTCCAGGCTGCCGCCGGCGAACATCATGGAGGTCGCACGGGGCCAGTGGTCTCGTCCCGGCTGCATCACGCCGCTGCCGCTGTCGGCGGCGTAGGAGATCTTGGGGGTGCGGCCGAATTCGCCCGTCACCAGGACCATGACCTCCTTATCGAGCCCGCGCTCGTAGATATCGGAGATGAGGGCGGCAACGGCCTGGTCGAAGTAGGGGGCCCGCGCCGCCATCGCGTCGAAGACATGATGGTTGACCGCGTGGTCGTCCCAGTTTTGGACCCGGCCGCTGAGCGGCCCGGCGAGCGTGGTGGTCACGAGCTCGACCCCTGACTCGACCAGACGCCGCGCCAGCAGGCACTGCTGACCCCAGGTATTGCGGCCGTAGCGGTCCCTCACGGCAGCGTCTTCCTGGGTTAGATCGAAGGCCTTCCGCGCCACGGGAGAAGCGAGCATGTTCCAGGCCATTTGCTCGAACTGATCGCCCGCCTGCATATTGCCTCGCTGATCCACGCCACGGGCGAAGTTGTCGAGCTGCTCGCGAAGCCCTATCCGCCGGCGAATCTGGTCGAGTCCATCCTGGGCGGCGGCTCCCATGTTGGGAACGCGGAATTCCGGTTGGTTCGGATCACCGGAAACGCCAAATGCCTCGTAAGCCGGTCCCAAATACGCGGAACCCAGGTAAGGAATCGGCGGCGCCCCGACGTAATTTGGCAGCAGCCGGCCGGCGCTCCCCCGCAGGCGATTGGTGATCGACAGGAACTCCGGATGCGGAGACTGTGGCTTGAATTCGCGGATCTCATGGCCGGTAAACATCTGCTGCTGGCCGATGCCGTGGCAGAATCCGGAATGGACCATCGAGCGGACGATCGTAAACCGTTTGGAAATGGCCGCCTGCTTGGGGAGCAATTCGCAAAACCGCAATCCGGGCGTCTGGGTGGCGATGGTCTGGAACGGGCCGCGATATTCCAGCGGCGCATCCGGCTTGGGGTCCCACGTTTCCAGATGGCTGGCCCCGCCATGCAGAAAGACCACGATCATCGCCTTGGGCTTGCCGGCGGTTGGAGCGGCCGCTTCGGCCCGCAGCCGGTACAACTGCGGAAGGCACAAGGGCGGGAAACTCAGTCCCGCCATGGAGCACAGTCCGAGCCGAAGGAATTCGCGGCGATCTTGCATCGGGTTCCTTTCTGCAGGCGTTCAGGCTCACGATAGTTTAAGTAAACAGGGCTCCGGGCGATACCCAATTCTCGGGTATTGAAATGCAGGGAGACTCTTCGGACTCAGGCCCTCGGCGCGAATCCGTGCCTTTCTCAGAACATCACGCGGAGGCGCTGGGGGTGCGGAGGACGAACTGGGACTGCTCAAGCAGGGCGGAAAAAAAATCCAGTTTTTTTCTCCGCAAGTCCCTTTTGGATACTGAACATGAGTATAATACTGGAAGCCGAGGCAGAGCCCGGCGCAAAGCCAGCCAGGAGGGCGAATCGCTCCTTGACAATCGGGTTGTGACGGAAAATGTCGCGCGGAGCCTCTGACGAGGTTGTGCGTCGCTGGGCGGAAGATTCGTGTCTCTCCCCAAGGCTGTGCGGGTCATAACGGCGGGGACTTACGTCAAGGCGAATGGACGTAAGTCGCGCGAAGAGGTGCGGGGTTTTGCAGCGCCGGCCAGGTGAATAAAGAATTGCCGAAATCGCGGGTTGGTGAATAGAGCCGATATTTCCGAAGATGTTGCACGACAACAGCTTGCGACGCCGATTTTATTCACATTTGCCGCAAAACGAGGGGCAAAAACATGAATAAAAACGGTCCTCCTGGGGTCGGAAGCGATGCATGGCGGCGGTGGGTTTTTGAGGACTTACGACGAAGGGATTTGACGTAAGCGGCGCCAGGGCAGGCTGGAAGCCTACCCCACCTTCGTGGCCCAGTAGCCGCCGCGGGTGTGGTCGTAGGTGGCTTCCTGGCCTCGGATGGCATCGTCAATCTTGCCATCGCGAAAGACTTCTTGCCCCATGACCCAAGTGCGGACGGGCCAGCCGGTGAGGGAGGTGCCATGCCAGGGGGACCAGCGGGACTTGGTTTCCTGGGTCTCGTTTTGGATGAGGGCGGACTTGTTCAAATCGACGAGGACGAGGTCGGCGTCGTAACCGGGGGCGATGCGGCCCTTGTTCATGATGTCCCAGACGCGGGCGGGGGCGTTGCACATCCACTGGACCACCTGTTCGATGGTGCAGAGGCCGAGGGAGACCTGATTCAGCATGAGCGCGAGAGAGTTTTCGACCGCGGGGAGGCCGGCGGGGGATTTTGGGTACGGCTGCTGTTTTTCTTCCAGCGTGTGAGGGGCGTGGTCGGTGGCGATGACTTGGATGCGGTCTTCGAGGAGGGCTTGCCAGAGGCGGCGGTTGTCGGCGGCGGTTTTGAGGGAGGGATTCATCTGGACGAGCGTGCCGAGCCGGGCGTAGTCGTCGGTGTTGAAGAAGAGATGATGCGGGCAGGCTTCGGCCGTGATGAGGTTGCGATGGTCAGCAAGGAGCTCGCACTCCTCCGCGGTGGAGACGTGCAGGACATGGAAGCGGTGGTTGTGCCGGAAGGCGAGGTCCATCGCCCGCCGGGTGGCGATGACGGCGGCGGCGTGGTCGCGGATGCGGGAGTGGTCGGCCAGGGTGAGCGGCCGGTCTCCGGCGGTGAGGCGGGCCGTGTTCTGCCGCGTGGTGGTTTCGTCCTCGCAGTGGGCACAGATGGGGAGCGTGGTCTCGGCGAAGATCCGCTCCAGGGCCGGCTGCTCATCGACGAGCAGATCGCCGGTGCTGGAGCCGATGAAGATTTTGATGCCGGGGGTGCGAGTGGCCCCCTTGAGGTCTGCCACATTGGTTGGGGTGGCGCCGATGTAAAAGCCGTAATTCACCAGGCTCTTTTCCGCGGCCAGGGCCAGCTTTTCATTCAGCCGCTCTTGCGTGATGGCGGCCGGTTTGGTGTTGGGCATTTCCAGGAAGGTGGTCACGCCCCCTTTCGCACAGGCCCGGCTGGCGGTGTGCAGGTCCTCCTTGTGCGTCAGGCCGGGCTCGCGGAAATGCACCTGGTCGTCAATGACGCCGGGGATGAGATGCAGGCCGGCGGCATCGACGGTTTCATCCGCCCGGGAATGCGTGGCGGCATCGATGGCGGCGATCTTCGAGCCCTCCACCAATACTGACAGCTGCTCGCAACCGGTGGGGAGGACAACGGTGGCGTTGCGGATCAGGAAGGACATGCGTTTTTCGAGGGCGTCACAGCGGCCGGAACGGGTGGTACCGAGTGAGGAAAAACTCACTGTAACAAAACGCCCGCGATTTCGCCTGGAGAGGATGATCCAGTCGGAGCCGTCCCCGGAGAGCCGCCATGCTTGAGGTCCTGCCGCAACCACCGATGCAGTCCCGATTTGCCGCGGGAAACCGAGCCGCCGGTGTACTGGAGACGCGACAGCCGACAGCGTTTTAGATCGACGGCGAATTCATCGCGCTTTATGGCGGTTTTTTCTTGACACGGATTTCTTGTGGGGTAAACTCTGGATCTATGAAGTATGGACTGCGAGCTCTGCTGGTAGTTGTCGCAACGGTGTCGGCACTTCTGGTGGGTCGAATCGAATACCTGAGAGGCTGGGCGGAATTTCACGAGCGCGAGGCCAGACGATATGCCGACATGATCGGCACCTATCGAAACATCACTCCCTTGGAAGTAGATTCAGCGCTCGAAGTTGCCGCCGAGAATCCGGACGATTGCCGCCTCGACCACAAGTTTCACGTCGTCTTTCATCATCGGGCCACCGCGGACAGATATCACCAGGCCGCCTATCGCCCTTGGACCATCGTCCATGAGCCGCCCCTGCCGGAGCGGCATTACGACGACTGAAGTTCAAAACAATTCCCGGATTGGCGTCCCGTGGGGCAAAATGGCGAGCGGCCGGCCGGAGTTGTCTTCAAAGGTCCGGCTGGTGTCCATGCCAAAGCGGCGATAGATGGTGGCAAGGAGGCAGTTGCTGTCCATCACTCTCTCCACCGGCTCTTCGGCCTTGGCGCTCGTCTTGCCGATGACCTGCCCCATCTTGAGTCCGCCGCCAGCGAGCAGCACGCTCATGGCCCGGTTCCAATGGTCGCGCCCCGGTCGGCGCTCGGGGGAATTGTAGCTGATCTTTGGCGTGCGGCCGAATTCGCCACAGAAGATGAACAGCACGTGCCGGTCCAGGCCGCGGAGCGAAAGGTCCTCGATCAGTGCGGAAACGGATTCGTCGAAGGACGGTAGCTTCTCTTCCAGAGCTTTGAAGATGTGCGAGTTGACGGAATGATCGTCCCAGTTGCTGGTGACGCCCGTTTCCGGCCGCAAGCGGAACTCCGCCTGGCACTGCACGAACCGCACACCGGCTTCAATCAAGCGGCGGCAGGTGAGCAGGCTCTTGCCAAAATGGGTGCGGCCGTAGCGGTTGCGGGTCCGCTCGTCTTCGCGGCCCAAATCGAAGGCCTCGCGGGTGCGGGTGCTGGAGAGCATGCCGACTGCATGCTGCTGGAAGCGGTCAAGCGCCGCCATCGAGCCGCTCCGGTCGAGCTGCCGCGGGAGGGCGTCGAGATTCTGCAACAGGCGCATCCGCCGGCTGAGGCTGAGGACTCCGGCCGAGGAGATCGCCAGATCGTCCTGCCCACCACCCGTGTTGTAGATCGGCACCGGGTCATACTCGTTGTCCCCCGTGGCTGTCGAGGGATTCGGAGCCGGCATGTACGGCGCGTAAGCCGGGCCGAGGTACGCCGGCCCGCCGCCATAAAAGCTGGTGTTGGCCACGAACAGCGGAATCTCCCTCGGTCGAGAAACCGCGACTGGCAGATCGCCATCCAGCGTCCGTGCGACCACGGAGCCCAGCTCTGGATACTCGCCATGGTTCAAGTTCGCGGCTCGTGAGGGATAGCCGGAAAGGAAGCGGTGGGTGCCGCCGGAATGTTCATTCCGCTCATGGTGCAGGCTGCGGAGGAGGGTGAACTTGTCCGCGATGCCGGCCAGCCGCGGCAGCAGCTCGGTGATCTCCATGCCGGGGACGGCCGTGCGGATCGGTTTGAACGGCCCGCGGTATTCCACGGGGGCGGCCGGCTTGAGATCGAAGAGGTCGATGTGGCTCGGTCCACCGTTGGCCCAAAAGAGGATGACCGAGAAGTCTTTGTCGACCTGCGTCTGCTGTTCCGCCGCAGCGAGGACATTGCATAGCGACGGCTGCAAGCCAACGGCGAGCGCCCCAAGATTGAGGCCGCCAATCTTCAGCCACGTGCGGCGGTCCAGAGGGCCGCGACAGTAGGTTGAGGCAGGATTGGATTTCATAGCCGGCATCCTGCGAATGGTCACTCCGCCTTCTTCTCCGCCGGCAGGACCATGGCATGGCCGCATTTGACGACGACGGTAGCCTCACCCTTGTAGCCCGCCAGCTTCTCTTTGGGATCGCGGACGATGGAGCCGAGGATCAGCACCTGGTCCTCCACCTTGTAACTGTCCTGCGGGTTCTTGGTCGAGACTATCGTAACCAGCCGCTTGTCGCGGACGAGTTCGAGGATCGTTTCGAAGTGGCCCCCCGCGGCTTTAAGATCCTTGACAGTGCCGGCCAGCAGAATGCCCGGATCCCCGTCGGCTGCATCGAGTTTCCTCGCGGCCAAAGCCCCGATGGAATTGAGCTTCACCGGCTCATTGGCGGCCTGCGCCAGCGTCTGCCGTAGGGCCGGCAGTTTTTCCGCATTGTCCGCATCCTCGAGATTGGCCTGCTCCACCGTGTGGCCGAGTCCGGCGTAGGCGTTGTACAGAGCGACGACCGCGGTCTTGCGGGCGTCCTTGTCGCTCGCGTCGGTGTCATCAAACGCCTTCGCCGCGACATTGGCGGCATCAATCCCTTCCCCCAGGTTTCCGGCGGCGGCAGGAGTTTCCTTGGGGGGCGTCTCCGCTGGTTCCGCCGGTTTTTCGGCTGGCTTCCCTTCCTTCGGATTTTCTTCCTTGGGCGTCTCTTCAGCCGGCTTCTCTTCCGCCGGTTCGGCTGGCTTGACAGGCGTCGACTTCTCCTCCGGTACCTTGAAGGGGTCTTCGGAACCTGGCTCCTCAGTGGGAATCGTCTGCTTGGACTTGGCGGGCGCCGACTTCTTGGTAGACGACTTTGTTTCGGACACTAGCGGGTTTTCGATTTTCAAGTCGCCCAGACCGCCCGCAGCCTTCGTCTCCGGTGCAAAGGGATCGGAGATATCGAAAGGATCCTTCTCTTCCGACTTCGCCCCGGACTTAGTCGTTTGCGGCTTGTTGAATTTGCTGCTCGCCTTGGGTTCCTCGCTAGTCTTCAGCGCCTCGTTGAACCGCGGATCGCTTCCCAGCTTGCTGGCCTTGTTCGGCGTTGATTCTCCTGGGTCGTTACTGTTTCCCTTGTCGGTCTCGAGCGGCTGCACGTCGGTGGGATTCTCTTCTTTGTTTCCCTCGTTCTTTTCCACCTTATCCAAAATCTTTTGCGGCAGCACCCACCGCAACCAGCTTACCTTGGCTACGGTCGGAGCCAGACCCAGGTCCACCCCGGGTCCCCACCACAAAATGACAATCGCCAGACCGATGCCCACCACCCCGCCGAGCACGATCTTGACCACCTCCCCCACCATGCTCTTCTCTTTCCGCTTGGGTCGCGGGCTGGAGCGGAAAGCCGGCGTGGGTGCGGAGACCATTTCTTCCTGCGAAGGCCGGGCATCGAGTTGCGCAGTCCCCGCCTCCAGCACGTGCGACGAATAACCCTTGTCGGAGCCGCCTTCCAAATGGCTGTCGAAGCCGTGGTCAATCGCCGAGCCGATTTGCGAGCCCGTGGCCGCGTCCATGCCGCCGACCGCTGCCAGCACCGGTTCATCGACCAGGGCGGCGCTGATGATGATGAGCGCGGGCGGCAACTGGGCGAGTGCGTCGGCCAGATCATATTCTTCCTGGCAGAGCGGGCAGCGGACACGCGCGCTCCGCGGCGCACTGGCAGGCACCGTGACCTGGTCGCTGCATTTGGGACATGAAACCGTGGTCATGGCGACTCTCCAGCCGGCGGCACCCCGCCGCGTCTTGTAAATGATCAAACCCCTGATAGCGCTCTTCAGTGTAACGCGGCGGATAGCCGACTGGTAGCTTTTGCGGAGCGAAATCTCCAGGCAGACCGACGCCGTCACGAGTTTGATTTAGGGAGTTGGCTAATCCGACTCAGTCGAACTCGATTTCCACCAACTTCGGCGGTTCAAAGGTAAGCTTCGTCTTTTTCTTCTTGTCGGTCGAATGCAAATCGCTCTCTTCGTTCAAGGCCTGAACCAGCTTCGACCGCGGCACTTCAGTGCCGGCGTGCGTGTGGCCGTGGACGCCGAGTTGAGTCGACATGAGCGTCTTTAATCGCTCCTTGGTTGGCTTCTTCGAGCGATGCTTGAACAGCGCCCACAGCGATTTAGGGGTCGCGTTCAAACTGCCGTGATGGCCGACTTTGTACAGGTCGACGTCAGCCAGCAGTTGCTGGTTCTCCTCGTGGTCGGGCGAGTCGAATAACGCGTACGACCAATTCTCGATCTGGGCGTCGCCAGGAAACAGCAGCTTCTGATTGCCGATCTCCAGGAGCAGAATGAGGCTGGTATTGTTCATGGCATCGTCGAGAATCCGCACGACGCCCAACATTTGCTGCAGAAACGTGCGGTCGAGGCGATGCGTTATCCAGCGGGCGGACGGTGGAATGTTTCGCGTGCCGGCGTCCGGAAAGGGACTCGTTTCCGCAACGACGAAGTCCTGGCCCGCTTGGGCCTGGAAATGCCAGAATTCGGCAGCGTCTTTCGACCGCTGCTTACGAGTCTTGTCGGTTTGTTCCAACGTGGGGGGACCCAGAACACGAATCTTCACTCCCAGGATGGCGGCAAGGTCGGTCTCCGATCCATAGGAGAGATACTCGTTCTTGCCCCCCAACTCCTGCAGGTTCTTCACGGCTGAAAGGTTCGCCAGGTTGTTCTCGCCCAGAAACCCTAGCTGAACCAGAGTGGGAGTCGCCTTGCCGCCCGCCTCGTGCCGGAGGGCAATGGCTTGGGTGGCGAACTGCTGCACGGTGCCGGCGAATTGATCCATCCGCATCAGCCCCCGCACAAACGCCTGATTCGAGGAGAGTTTCTTCGTGGGGACTTTAGCGTCGGTCTTGGCTTCGGGGTCTTCGGTCCAAGGCTGCACGACCAGGTCGGGCTTCAGGCCAGCGATGATGTCGCCCGAGCCTTTACCTTTTGCGGTAGCAAAGCCGCTGATGTGATCGCGATGGCGATGGGTGGCCACGACGGCATGGAGCTTGCCGCCCGTGACCTTGGCGATGTCATTGGCGATCGCCACCATGAGCTCGTTCGTTTGCGCCGTGGTGCCGAAGTCCACCAAGACATGCTTGTCTTGCTTTTCATCCTTCGAGTACTTGAACGTCAACAGAAAGCAGTCCCCGAAGCCGACTTGATACATGCGGATCTGCAGCTTCTTGGGGGGCTTTTGGTCGTGCTTGGCATGCCCCTTTGAGGACGGCTTTGCGGCCTTTGCCGCTGGCTTTGACTGGGCTTTTTTCTTCGCCATGTTAGTACCACCTTTCCTGAGACAGGCTGCGGCGATCGAGGCTGCGCAGGCGATGCAACTCCGCAAAATGGGCCGATGTCGTCTTTCCGCGGAACGCCCCGTGCTCCCACAAGTACTTGATCCGCTCCGTCTGATGGACGGGATGATCGACGCGATTGGTCACTTTGAATTTCAATCCGCCGAACTCGTCGAAGATCAGCGTGCCCCCGCCATGCAGCGTGAGCTTTGTGTCTGGGGGCATATCGTCGGGCGGGTCGATGTGGAGCCGCTGCAACTCGTCGGCGCGAAGTTCCGCGACTTGCAGGTACTCGGCAATCGTCTCCTGTACCGGCACGCCGTCGGGCGCCATCCGCATGCACGGCCTCACCGAAATCACTTGGGTGAAGACCTCGTCGGTCACGTCGAGCATCTGACGGTTTTCCCAGAGAAAACGAAACATTTCTTCGGGATCAGACTGCATGGGCCGATAGTGATTGTGAGCGTAGGTGAGGCGGGCACCGCAGCGCCGCCACATACCGCTTTCCTCGGCGACGTCGATGGAAGCCGGGCGAATTCCATAGAGGCCGAACGATTCTCGCAATTTGTCGCGGTAGTGGTACTGACTGTCGTCGGGGCAGGTTTCGTAGTCGGCGGTCAGCAAAGCGCTGAGAAAATCGGGGAAACTGATATGGACGGGGGCGCAATAGTCCAAGGCGCGAATGCACATGGTGAGCAAGTGGTCGGACGACTTCGCGCATTCCTCGACCACGCGTTCTCGGTCGAGCCAGCCGGACCTTCCGCCATCGAGCCCCTGCAGTCGCGCGAACAAGACGTTTAAGAATGCATGCATGACGGCCGCGACCAAGACTTCGCCACGGCGATGCGGCTCTTCGAATTCGAGGTCGCTAAGGTAGTCCTTGTCCGGTGGCAGCTGCGACGAATTCCGCAGCGGCTGGCCCCGCACCGTGGACAGTTCCTCGCCCATTTCTTCCGCCAGGCCCAACAGGATCGATTTTCGCAAGGCAGGTATGGTAAGAGCATCGGCCCTGACCAGGCGGCGATCGCCAAGGGTCTTAGTATCCGAGCTCTTGCGCATGTCGAACACCGCATCAATCACCGCCGGCAAGGCGAACACCGAAAGCAAGGCCACCACGTCGGAAAAGCCCTCGTGAAATGCCGCCTGATCGGGCGACGACGGGTCGGTGAATCGCGTCCGCAAGCCGTCGATCAAAGCGTGCGTCGTTTCATGCGCCACGATGTCGTGGGAAAGGCAGGTAAATATCGTCTGGCCGCTACGACCGGGAAAGTAGCCGAAAAACAGCCCTTCATCGCCTTCGGAATAGAAGGCGTTGGCATCCGCGAAGGCGTGTGGCGCCACTTTGATCTGATGCGTAGGGAACGACCAGCGGACGCGCCGGCCCAGGGCGAATTCAAACCGCGCTAGGATTCGCATCACGATCGCGTAGGTATTCTGGGCGTGAAACCGCGGATCAGCCAATAGGTCGTTAGGCGACCTGGCCGCCAGGTCTTGATACGGATCGAAGTAGCCCTGCATCGGCGAGAAGTATTCGCTGCCATGGCGCGGCTTGAAGTACCTCCGCGTTGTGGCGTCATAATCGACCACCTGCACTCGAAAGCCCCACGGCCCGTCCGACAGTTGCTCGGCGGGGACGAGGATCTCGGTCGTGAGCACCTTGCCGTTGACTCGGACTCCGGGGTCTTGCGCCACAATGGTGAGCGGCCGGACGTGAGCGTGGGGTCCCACGATGGACGGCGGCGTCAAGCTGCGATGCACCGCCTTCGCCCCACGACGCATGATCGTTTTCTTCGCCATTTAAAATCCCCTTGCCATGAACGATGGAGAATGGCACGTGAGCCGCATGCCTCTAGCATAGTTGCAAAACCCGCGGAAAGCCGTCGACCAATCTGTGGCTGCTGGATGTAATTAAGGTTTGTCGCCGCCCCGGGCCGCTTGATTTTCCCTCCAGGCATCCAGGTAAACTCGGACTCCCTGGGCAACTTTCGGAGTCGCTATCTTGAGTTCCCCTTGAGCTTCCTCCGCCAGCAGCGACTTCCCCGCCGCTTGCCACAGATGAGCCGCCAGAGCCGCCACAGCCTCGTCATAGTCGGCCAGCCTGACAAGGAGCTTCTTCAAGTCTCCGCCACTTTCCTTCACCGCCTCTCTGGCATACTCATACGCGGGCGTCTTTCGCCCATCCCCATCCCCGTCCAGCCAGACCGCGCCGCTCGCCCCGATCACCTGAGACTTCCATACCGTCGATGTCGGCTGGTAGGGCCTGGCGGTCGGCCAGTAGAGGCCGTCGATTCCGGGCCCGAGCGCGACGGCGACCAAATGCACGTCGTGCCGCGGCCGCTCCAGCTTCCAATCGGCTTCCCAGAGCACGCCAGTCGCAGGGTGGGAATCAAGTTTGGTCTTGCGAATGGCCTCTTCTCGAACAAGTTGTCCGTTGGCAAAGAGCAGCACCCTATCCGCCCGCACCCAGTGCGGTCCTAGCACTCGAATCTTCACCCGCACCTCCTTGGCCTTGGCGGGCGCCAGGTCTCCGGGGCCGAATTTGTCGCCCACGGTCAACTCCGTCAGCAGTCCATAGCTCACCGACACGCTGCCTTGCACGAAGCTATTCACCGCCTCGTCAATATCGATAGCACCTGGGTCGTCATCGCGAGCGCGGATGTAAGTCCGCCCCTGACCCACGATAAACCGCGCCACGTCGTGCGAATCGCTCGCCCCGACCGGCGTCAGAAAGAGCCCCCGGTTGAGCATCCCCATCCAGTCTTGCAGCAACCGCAGCGGTTCGCTCTGCACCGCTCCGGAATTGACTACTTCCATCGCATTGGCCCGCAATTGCCAACCTTCTAGGTTTTCACCGACCACGGCGTTATGCAATTTCGGGCCGAACGGGCGGACGCCGGAATGCAAATCTCGGGCGTGGTTCAGAACCACCGCTTTCACATCCGGCGTGCGGTAGATGCCGTCGAAAGTGGTTTTCCAATCCTTCGATTGGAAATCTGGAACTTTCGCCTCAGCCTGCACGGGAAAGATGTTGAAATGGCCGCTCGGCGTCGTCACTTCGTTGCCGATGACGGGGGTGAAGTACTTTTCCACGCCCGCCGCTCTCGCAAATGGCCTCTGGTCGACGTGGCGGTTGTGGTCCGTGGCAATCGGCAGCTCGATTCCTTCCCCGGCCAAGGTAATCATCCGCTCCTCCACGGTCGCATCGCCATGGCCGGAGTGCGTAAGCGTGTGGGTGTGTGTATCGCAGGCGACGTAACCCTTCGTCGGAACTTCGCGGCGAATCTTGAGGCGCAGCGTCAAACGCTCGCCGGCTTGGAAATCAATGGATTTTGAATCGAGCGAATACTCAAACCCGCGCCCGGCATAAATGGTGTATTTCCCCGGCGGCAAGCCAAACTCCGCCTGGCCCGTGGACGTGTAAATCACGCCGCGTCGCACGGCAGTCGTTTTGGACGATGTGGCTCCCACGGTCTGCAACGAACCGCCTTCGTTCACAATCGTCAGCCTTCCCGGTAGCCGCTCGCCGGAATCGACATCGCGCAACTCGACCTGAACGCTGGCTTGTGCGAGTACTTCCTGGACCGGCTGCGAATGGAGCACAACTTGGCCCACGCGCACGTCGTCTGCCAGCTGCCCTTCCTGCTCCACTTGCAGCACATTCTCGCCGTCTCTGAGCCGGCCGGCCGGAACGCCCAAAGCAATGACCATGTCATTTTCATCCGCGACCAGCCTGCCGAGCTTCTCGCCGTTCAGCAGCACCCGCCAGCCTTGTTTTACGTCCTGCTGCCGCAACAAGAACGCCGACTCACTCGTGTTCTTTTTCGCGGTGAACTTCAGCTCCAGATGGCTTCCCTGCGGCTGTTCTGGAAAATCGCTCCACTCCCGCGGGCCGGCAAGCCGCAAATGATGCAGCCGCTCGGTGAGAACCAGTGGCTGCGCAGCATCTTCAGCGAAGCAGCACGGGAGAGGCCCGCAAACGACCGCCACCACAAGTACGATCCACCCAACGAACCGTCTCATGGATGCCACTCCCGGTCGAAAAAACCATCATACTTGTGCCGATACCAGACAGGGGAAGAGGGTTCTCCTTCCCGCCCCAGGTGGTCGACGGGAACGACCCAGTATGGCGTTTCCTTCTTGCCCGCCCCGGGAGCGAGCCGCAATCGGCGGCCTGCGGGTGGCCACGATTTACCCTCGAGGGTTATGGACGTGATGCCCTGGTTTTAAGCCCGGCCAGGAAATAGGCGCCCGCGAAATCGGGATGGTTCTCCATGATTTTGTCGACCAGGCTGGAATTCAGCGGCGTGAACTGCCGGATCTTGCGCGTGGTTCCATCGGTTCCCTGAGCAGACAGAATGAGATCCACGATCCCGTTGCCGTTGGTATCCAGGGCCAGCGTGCGGACCGGTGCGTTGTAGCTCAGGGTATTGGCCGGGGAATAGGGAGTGAAACCCTGCAGGATGACTCCGGGAGAATCGCCATCCAGAACCAAAACTTGCGATCCGCCGCCGTTGAGAGTGCCGACAATGACGTCCGGGACCAGGTCTGCGTCGACGCGACCAGTTTCGAGCGAGATTCCTCCCCGAAAGGTTGACGAAAAGGGGAGGAAGGTGCGGACCAAGGTGGGCAAGGTACTGGCCCCATAAAACGCATACTCTTTTACGGTGGCACGCATTCCCGATCCGCTCCCGACAATGATTTCTGCCCGCCGCTGGTTGAAATTCGTGGAACTGAGGGTCCTGGTGGTCCCCACGGTGATCGCATTCCCCATATCGACGGCATCGATCGTCGCACCTCCCTTAAAGGCGATACCGAAGGGATCAAAGGCGGTGAACTGCGTAAAGGAGAGCGGATTGTAGGGCACCGGGCCGGCCGACGCATTCCTGAAGACTTTGACCTGATTCCCGTTATAGCTCATCGCCGTAATGATGTCGTTCTTACCGTCTCCGTTGATGTCGCCGATGGCCACTTCAACACCGCCGGTGAAGGTGCTGGCGTATGCCAGGAACGAGTATTTGAGGTTGCCAGCCTGATCAAAAACCTTGACCAGTGGCGCACGCCCGCGGCCCGGCGCCGTAACAATTTCGTCGATGCCGTCGCCGTTGAGGTCCCCGGTGGCGACCCGCACTCCGCCGCGGTACGACAATTCGTAGGCCTGAAACCGCCCGACCAGATTGCCCGTCTCCAGCTCGACCAGATGCACGAAAGGTAGGCTGGTGTTGGTCTTGTCGGGACCGATCACGATGACCGTGCTTTGACCGAAATAGTTCGCGGCGTCCGAATCCGTCGCAGTGGCACCGGTCTGGATATCCTGTCCGGTGACGGTTGCCACATTCGTGTATTGGCCGGCAGTCACGGTGCGGGAGGCAACGTAGGTCCAGACTTCGCCCAGGTCGAGGAGACCGTTGGGAATAACATCCCCTCCGGTAAACGTCGGATTGAAGTCGTCGGCGGGATTACCAGGGGTTCCGTTGTTGTCCCTTACGACAATGTTTGCCAGCGGGACATTACCGGTGTTTCTGACCGCATAAGTGAAAGTGGCCGTCGAACCGGCGGGGAGGGTTGGTCCGGGGGCAATATCCGCATCCTGCCCGTTGACCGCCTTTTCGATATCGATGCCGGCGGTAACGCCAAAATAGTTGCCGTCGTCCGTGTCGCTTACCGTCTGACCGTCGGAACTGCTGCCGGAGGCCGTCGCGGTGTTGGTGTGTTGGCCGGCCAAGGCGGGGGCGCTGGCGATGTACTGCCAGGTTTCCGTCGTGTCAAGTCGGTTGTCGAGATCAGCATCCCCGATGTTGAACGGGCCGACGAGAACCGGCACGGGGATCACGGTGTTATCGCTCAGCGTGACACTGCCCAGAGCGGCATTGCCGGTGTTAGAGACGAAGAAGGTGAAATTGACGGTGCTGCCCGTGGCCACGAATACGCCTGGAGCGCTGTCTGCATCATCGCCATTGACCCGTTTAATCACCTGGATGGCCGGGTTCTGGTCCACGGGGATCAAAGCGTCGTCGGCATCCGGCCCGGACTCGTTGCTGTCCGCGGTGGCCGTGTTGACGATGTTCACACCCGCATCGAGCTCGTCTTGGGTCACGGTGTGAGTGGCCGTAAATGACCACGTCTCACCCACTTCCAGCAGAGTGTCGTTGTTGCCGACCTGGTCGGCTATGCGGGTCAGGTTGCTCACGAACGGATCGGTGACAGTCACGCCCGTCAGTGTTTGGTTGCCAATATTCTGGACGGTGATCGTGTAGCTGATCACCTCGCCAGCCGCATCGGCCGTGCCGCCGGGCACCGTCGCGTCCTTGATGATGTTGAGGGCGGGGTTCTGGGCCACCGTGATTGATGCCTCGTCGGTGTCCTCCCCGGTCTGGTTGCTGTCGGCGGTGGCGGTGTTCTCCAAAAAGCCGTCGCCGCCGCCGTTGGAGTCGATCTCGGCCTGGGTAATGGTGTGGGTGGCCGTATAGGTCCAGGTCTCTCCCACCTCCAGCAGGT
>JBPCKT010000062.1:0-60804 GCA_051004015.1 Pirellulaceae bacterium
GGCTCAAGTGCTCGCCACCATCGCGGTTTGCGTGCCGGTTTCGAGGCGGGCTGGCGCAGTGTTGGCGATGATTTTGTCGTGGCGGATGCGCTAGTAGTCCGCTCACTCCGTGAGCGGACATGCCTGCACACGGAGTGTGCAGGCTACAATACTCGCCCACGCAGCTTTCGAAACAGCTCGCACATAATGCCCGCGATGTTCCAAGCGTCGTCGATCCCCCGGTGGTGGGTCCCTTCCATGGTCATGCCGAGCCGTTGAAAGGCAGCGTCCAGGCCAATTTCCGCATCGTCACCGAAGGCGATGGCGAAGAGCGTCTTGATGTTGAGGTGGCTGCGGCCGAAGGGATACGGCACGGTCAATTCGCGGCAGACGATTTCGAACTGGCGGCGGTCATAGTCCCCCCAGCTCCCCCAGAGGCGGTCGAGGGCCCGATATTCTTTTTTCAGGATGCTGACGGCGTCCGCCAGGCTCCCTGCTCCCACCACGTCGTCATTCGTGAGCGTGGTCAGCGACGTGCAGAACTCGCTCACCCGCGAGCGGACTGGCTTGACCATGATGGACCGCTTCTCCAGCCGCTCCAATTTTCGCAGGTCCACGGTGCAGATGCCGATTTCGATGATCTCGCTGAGTTGCCCGCGCGGGGGCGGCCCTTGCCAGCAGGTCGATTCAATGTCGATGACCAGCACCTGGTCGAAGAGTTTGGCCATAGGGCCATGATAGCGTCTCAGACACAAGCCTGACGCGCAAGCGAAGGAAAGCACAGCCAGTGGGTTGGCTAGTTGATGCCTTTCAATGGAGCAGCGTTTTCCTTCGCTTGCTTCAGGCTCGTGTCAGCCTTTTACATCGGCGGCTTGGGAGGCACGGGGACGGGAGCGGGCCAGGTCTGGGCGGGCAGCATCTGCAGCGGCTTGAGCGGAATGGGCTCGCCCCCTTTTGCCAGGTACATCCGGTAGAGCTGCCCGTGGTAGTGAGCCATCACCGGACCCATCAGGAAGAAAGCGACCCATAGCACGCCGAAGCAGCAGGCCAGATAGCCGGCCATTCCCAGCACGAAACCCACAGGGATGAGGAACAGGTTAAAAAGCAGCGCTTGCAGGCCGACCTTCCGCAAGAAATCCTTGATCCAGGGGAAGTTGAAGGTCATCCCAAAATCCTGGCAAAGGCCCGCCCGCAGGGTGATGGGAACGAGCAGCACCATCAGGGCGATCATGAACAAGATCACCATCAGGATCAAAAGCGGAATGCCGATTCCAGCGACCACCACCAGGACCCGGCTTTCCGACTCGCCGGCGGCAGCGACCAGCCCGATACAGATCCAGACCGAGATTTGCAGCGGGATGTTGATGATGAACTGAACAATGAAGTCGATCAGAAACGGCCACAGTCCGCGGGTCAGGTACTGCGAGAACCGGTTGAAATCGAATTTTGGATAGAGCTGGTCGGGAAAACGGACCTTCATCTCCACGATCTCGTAGCGGTAGCCCAGGACGATCAGCGAATTGAGAATCGGGATGATCATGCAGACGCTGCCCATGAGCAGCGACATGGCCCAGTCGGGATGCTCAAAGACGTAGTTCAGGGCCGCGAAGTATTGCGGCTTGGGCGCGTCTCCCTCCGGCGGCAACTTGGCGGCAGGAGTCGTGGAAAAGGGGTCGGAGGACATGGGGCGGGTAATGACGAATTCCGAATGACGAATTCCGAATGACGAGTTGATTACCATTCGTCATTCGGAATTCGTCATTCTTACTTCTTCTGCTCCAGCAGCCACTTGTAAACTTCGGGGTTGTTGTAAGTCTCGGTCCAGGAGTCGTGGCCAGCTTCGGGATACATGGTGAATTTGACGTTGCCGCCAGCCTTCTTCAGGGCATCGACCATGGCCTCGCTCTGGCTGATCGATACGGCCGTATCTTTCGCGCCGTGGAAAACCCAAATGGGCGTTCCTTTCATCTTCTCCGCCGTGGCCGGATCGCCGCCGCCGCAAATTGGAATTGCCGCGGCGAATTTGCCGGGATATTCCGCCAGCAGGTTCCAGGAGCCAAAGCCTCCCAGGGAGAGCCCCGTGACATACAGCCGCTGGGGATCGGCTGAGTAGGTATTCGCCAAAGCATCCACAAGCTTGGCCAGTTCCTGGGCATTCCAGCGTTTTCCCTCCGGGCACTGCGGCGAAACTGTGATGAAAGGAAAGTCCTTCTTCTCGTCCACAATCTTGGGAGGACCATGCTTCTTCACCAGGTCCAGGTTGTCGTTCCCTCGCTCTCCCGCACCGTGCAAAAACAGCAAAAGCGGCCACTTCTCGTCCTTCTTCTCCGCGCTGCCGTGTCCCTGCGGCAGGAACAACAGATAGCGGATTTCCACCGGCTCCTCCTTGTCGCCGTTCTTGATCATCACCGTCGTTTTGGCGTGGACCTGCTTGCCGGGCTGGGGATCCTCCGCGCTCACGAGAGACGCGGTGAACGGCACCGCGAACATACAGCCGACAACGAGAAACACGGATTTCATACGGCATTCCTTAGGACACGCACCGCCGGTTCATCGGTAACACGGACCAGGGCGAATTCGCAACGAGGAGGTAGCGGGATTTGCGCCTCCTCATTCAATCCCAGGCCAATCGCCACGTTGATTACGACTGAAAGGATCTGAATTCCCGTCCCCGCGAGCATCAACAAGAACAGGGAGCCGCATTGATCCCACTTCATGATGACATAGATCAATATGTAGCAGGGGACAAGCAACACCAGGAGCCCTTGCACCACGTTGTCTTTGAAGGCCACGATGTAAATGCAGATGCTGGCGTAGACATTGATCAAAAAACCGCCGCCCCATAAGAACCACAAGGCCACACCCGTGGCAGTCTTCGGAGGCAGCATCATCATCATGGTGAGCAGCCCCACCGCGGCACTAAACATGATCAGCCAACCCCACCACGGGACTCCTTGGTTGACCTTCTTCTTTTCCTCGAGCTTGTCCTCCTCAATCCGGTTGGCCGCCCGCTGCAAGGCGATGGCCGCCGCTTCGCCATGACCCCCTTCCCCCTTGCCGAACACCTGCATTTCCATCTTCCGCCCGAGCTGCAGGCTGAAGCCGCAGTGGATGCAGATGATGGCCCCCTGCTTCATGGGATGGTAACAACTGGGGCAAACCTGGCCGGTGGTCTGCCTGGCCTTCATGCCCGCATCGTCAAAGATGCTGGGGGCGGACAAATCGGGAGCGGGCTGCGGCGCCGGAGCTGGGCGCTGAGCGGGAGCTTGCCGCTGCGCCGGAGCTCCCCCACCGGGAATCGTCAGCGGCTGCTGGCACTTCGGGCATTTAACGGTTTTCCCCGCTAACTCGTCTTTGGCGGCAAAAGCGGACCCGCAAGTGCAGGAGACTTTGATGGGCATGGCAGCAGAAAGAGGGATGGACGCGACGCGAGTTGGATGGGCTGCCTAGCCCGTCCTTCGGAACAATTCGTGTGGCCCCATTGTGAACCGGGAGCGTGCGTTTCACAACGGGCTAGTGTTTCCAAAAAATATCGCACAAAATACTTCCATAAGTATTGACGATGACAACGAGACATGTATACGATATTGGCCGTAGAGGCATTGCCGCCCACCGTCAAAGACATCCTGAAAAGACGGTCAGCGGACCTGCTTGTGACAAGAGCCTTGGACGTCGAGAGGGGAATCAAGAAATGGCCTGAATCACCCCTGGTTCATGTCGAAACCTGTTATTACGACAATACTTACGAATGTACCCTCCACAATAATGGAGGTGCGTGAATCATGAATCAAGACCCTGCTTTCGGGGGTGTTTGTGCGAAACCTTCCGTCGCCTGGGAGGGCCGATGACATCTGTCAAATTGACAGGTGCATGCCATGGGCCTGTCACTCGGCTCAGAGCACTTCGTCCCCTTGAGGGAGTGTCAGGGGCGGGTGGTCGCGTTCCGGGCGGCCAAATGACACCGGAAAGAACGCATTTATCACCGCGAATGCTCCTTTGGCGCGCCGCTTGCCTAAGTGGTCGCTCACATACCAGTCCTGCGCCGTTTTGACAGCCGGATTGTTGACCTTCCCCACAAACTGACCATTTCCTGCCAGACCGAATCAACCCAGCCTTTCCAGGAGTTTGCCGATGTCGACCGCGACCAAAGAGAAACCCGTGGCCAAGAAGAAGACGGACCTGAAGCTGCAGCCCCTCGGCGATCGCGTCGTGGTCCGCCGCGAATCCAGCGAAGCCAAGACCGCCGGCGGCATTGTCCTGCCCGATTCCGCCAAAGAGAAGCCCAGCCGCGGCGTAGTAGTTTCCGTTGGCAACGGCAAGCTGCTTGACGACGGCAGCCGCGGGCAACTCCAGGTGAAGGCGAACGACCGCGTTCTTTTCACCACCTGGGCCGGCGAGACGTTCAAAGTCGGCGAAGAGGAATTGCTGCTCATGCGCGAGGAAGACATCCTCGCGATTCTGGAGGACTAACCTCATACTCGTTCCCACGCTCTGCGTGGGGACGCACGTTTTGGACGCTCCGCGTCCCCGAAATCAGACACGCAGACGACGCAGAGCGTCAAAGACTTGTGTTCCCACGCAGAGCGTGGGAACAAGAACATCAAATCAATCCACTCTAGGAGTTTTTTACATGGCCAAAATCATTGCATTCGATCAGGAAGCCCGCGAAGCGATTCGCCGCGGCGTCTCCAAGCTCGCCCGGGCGGTCAAGGTGACCCTCGGCCCGAAGGGGCGGAACGTCATCCTCCAGAAGAGCTTCGGCAGCCCGACCGTCACCAAGGACGGCGTCACCGTTGCCAAGGAGATTGACCTGGAAGACGTGTACGAGAACATGGGGGCCCGCATGGTCCGCGAAGTCGCCAGCAAGACCAGCGACGTCGCCGGCGACAGCACCACCACCGCCAACGTGCTGGCGGAAGCGATATTCAACGAAGGCATCAAGGGCGTGGTCGCAGGCGTCAATCCCGTGCAGATGAAGCAGGGCATTGAAAAGGCTGTTGCCGACATCACCGAGAAGCTGACGAAGATGTCAATCAAGATCAAAGAGAAGTCTGAGATGGCTAACGTCGCCAGCATCGCGGCCAACAACGACCGCGAAATCGGCAACAAGCTGGCCGACGCGATGGAGCGGGTCGGCAAGGACGGCGTCATCACCGTCGACGAAGGCAAGAGCCTGACCACCGAGATCGAATGGGTCGAGGGGATGCAGTTCGACCGCGGCTACCTGTCGCCGTACTTCGTCACCGATCCCAACACGATGACCTGCGTGCTGGAGAATCCCTACATCCTGGTCTACGAGAAGAAGATCACCCAGATCAAGGACCTGGTTCCTCTCCTCGAAGCAGTCGTCCAGCAAGGGCGGCCGCTGCTCATCGTCTGCGAGGAAGTGGAAGGGGAAGCCCTGGCCACGCTCGTCATCAACCGCCTCCGCGGCACCTTCCAGTGCTGTGCGGTCAAAGCGCCGGGCTACGGCGACCGCCGCAAAGCCATGATGGAAGACATCTCCATCCTCACCGGCGGCACAGCGGTTTTCGAAGCCCTGGGAACCAAGCTGGAATCCCTGCAGCTCACCGACCTGGGCCGGGCCAAGAAGGTGATCATCGACAAGGACAACACCACGATCATCGAAGGGGCCGGCAAGCCCGACGACATCAAGGCTCGCATCGCCCAGCTCCGCCGCGAGATCGATGTCAGCACCAGCGACTATGACCGCGAGAAGTTGGAAGAGCGGCTGGCAAAACTCTCCGGCGGCGTGGCCAAGATCAACGTCGGCGGCGCGACCGAGAGCGAAATGAAAGAGAAGAAGGCCCGCGTGGAAGACGCCCTGCATGCCACTCGTGCGGCCGTTCAGGAAGGCATTCTGCCGGGCGGCGGAGTCGCCTTGCTTCGCGCAGCGGCCCAGGTCAAGCCGGCGGAAAACCTCACAAGCGACGAGATGGTCGGTTACAATATCGTGCTTCGGTCCTGCCGTGCTCCGCTGTCCATGATTGCGGAGAACGCCGGCCAGGACGGCGGCATCGTGTGCGAGCGGGTCCTGGAACTCAAGGGAAACAACGGCTACAACGCCCTGACGGATGTCTACGAGGATCTGGTGAAGGCCGGCGTCATCGACCCCACCAAGGTCGCCCGGACCGCCCTCGCCAACGCCGCCAGCGTCGCCACCCTGCTCCTCACCAGCGATGCCCTAATCGCCGAGAAGCCGAAGGACGGCGGCAAAGCGGGTCATGGCGGGGACCACGACCTGTACTAATCGACTCGCCGCCTGACCTTAATACGGCAGGCGTTGCAAATTGAACTTCCACGGCCACTTTCGGGTGGCCGTGGTTGTGTCTTGCCAGCTACTTCTTGCCAAAGTCCTTCTCGTACCGCTGCACCAGTTTCTCCACGTCCGCGAGGACGATGTACAGCTTGCCGTGAATCTTCTTGGTTTCACCCGGCTTCAGGCCGCCGATGCGGAAGTCGCTGTGGATGCAGGCGATGACTCCCTGGAAAATCTCCTGGTAGGGATCCCAGGCAACGGCCATGATCTGCTTCTCGTCGGCGCTATAGCAGCCGCACAGTCCGCTGGAAGGAACGAGCTTGCTGAGGGGCCGCGGATTGACGTCATTGCGGTCCACGTCCTTGGGGCAGTAGACCTGGCCGGGAGTGTAGCGGGCCTTGTCCGCCCACGGCTCCGTCGGCAGGCGGGTGAGCTTGCCGTCTAAGAAGATGAAGCACTTGCGGGCGTACGCGGGAACGAGCGTGCGGGCGTCGGCTTTGTCCGTGCCCGTGAAATTATCCACGCGGATGCAAGGCTGGGCCCAGTGCGCTTCGGATTGCTTGTCCGTCGGGTTGGTCGCGGTCACCTGAAAATCGACCTCATCGGCACCAGGTGTGATGACATGCCGCACGGTCACGCCATCGGCCAGCGTATCCAGCAGATGGATCGAGCCATCGCTCCTCTTCACCGGCAGTTCTTCCGCCTTATGCGGAATCACCGTTTGTCCCCACTCCCGATCCGTGCTCCCCGGCCGGCAGTAAGCCTCCAGGTACATGATCTTTATCTCCTCGCCAGGAAAATCGGCGCGGATGGTGAGGTAGTTCTTTTCCCAGGAGATGCCCAGCGCCTTCGGCTCGGCTGCGGAGAGGGGCGGAGCGAGGAAGATCGGGAGTATCGCGGCGAGAAGGATACGGGAGAGTAGGCGGTTCATGGCGAGGTCCTTGATTGAATGAATATGGCGAGAACGCAGTAATTCGACCAGCTTAGACTCTATCCCTGACTCCTGTCGCCTGACCCGTCACTTCACCTCAAACTCCGCCACCAGTGGATAGTGATCGCTGATGTCCCGCTCGTCCTCGGGTATCTGCCAGAAAATGTCCATGTGATCTTTGTCCTGCTCCTTGCCGCGGACGACGAGGTCGCGGCGGATGACGGAGCTTTTGAAAACCAGGTCGGTCCGGGAAGGGTCGTCCTTCATGAGGGCGTCCGTACAAAGGATGCGGTCGTACTGCATGTGGTTGAGGTGCGAGGCCTTGACGTCACCGGAGAGTCTCAAGTGCGTGTCGAACAGGTCGTCATCCGTGGACGGAGTGTCCAGCCCGAGAAAAATGCCCATGTCCCCTTCCTTCGTTGTGGCCGTGGCCAGTTCGTCGGAATTGAGATCCCCCAAGATAATGAAATTCCGCTGCGGGGTGATGTGCTCCTTCATCCATTCCCGAGTCAGCCGCGCTTGCCGCTGGCGGATTTCCGCCCCGTTGGTCATCGCCCGAGTATGCAGGTTAATGAGGGTGAGTTTTTCTCGCTCCGCTCCGGCGCCCCACTCAAAATCAGCCACGATGTGCTTGGTGAGGTTGTAGAACTTCTTATCCTTGGCCGGCTTGTTTTCCTCCATCTGCTCCTTCGTACGCTCCTTTCTCCCGAAACCGGTGAGGCCGGAGAGGGCCATGATGGCGACGTCCTGCTCCGTGAAGAAGTCCTCCCCCTCCACGTAAGCGATGTGGTAATCCAAGTTGTAGTCGCGCTTGAGTTTTTGGTTCAAATAGAACAGCACCCGCCGGTTCTCGATTTCCTGCACCGCCAGAATGTCCGGCTTGATTTCGCTGATCACCTTGGCGACGCCGGCCAGCTTCCAGTCCCAGTCCGCCCGGCTGGGGGCGGCTTGTTTTTTGGCCAGGTCGGCGCTGTTGTCGCCGGTGTATTGGTCGAAGAACCATTCCAGGTTCCAGGTGGCGATGGTCAGCTTTTTGGGCTTTTCATCAGCTGCAGCGGAGGCAATCATTGCCGACGCAAGCAGCAATCCAACGGCTAACGCGCGCGGCACGTTCATGGGGCACCAGGGAGGAATTCGCCAGTGTTCTAACGCAGGGCAGTTTATCAGCCGCGATTGCGCGCCGCATCCGGCCCTGCGAAAAGAGGCGGGCGGTGCGTATAATTGAGACACCCCGCGTGAAGCCCTCATGAACATAGAAGAAATCTGCGACGATTTTGATGACCTGGGCGATGCCGAGGATCAGATGCATTATCTGATCGAGCTCGGGCAGGCGCTGCCGGGACTCGATGCTAGTCACAAGATCGAGGCCAATCGGGTGCAAGGTTGCCAGAGCAATGTCTGGCTGATTGCCGGCCCCGACGAGCAGAACGCCGCCGCCATCAAGTTCGAGGCGGACAGCGATGCCCTGATCGTCAAGGGAATCGTGGCCGTGCTGCTGGCGGCCTACTCGGGCAGAACACCCGAGGAAATCCTGGCCTATCCCATCGACGACGTTTTCAAGCGGCTCCAATTGACGCGGTTTTTGAGTCCGATGCGGAGCAATGGCCTGCATTCCATGGTCAAGCGGATTCAAGCTCTGGCGCAACATTCCCTGGCGGCCTGATTTCCGAAAGTAACAATCTACCGATGTCCCCCCTCAATGTTGAGGAAATCCGCCGCAACTTTCCGATCCTCTCCGCCCTCGGTGAGAACGGCCGGCCGGTGATCTACCTCGACAACGCCGCCAGCACCCAGCGGCCGCGACAGGTGATTGAGGCGATGGAACGGGTCTATGAAACCTGCTACGCCAACGTCCACCGCAGCGGGCACGGATTCAGCGCCCAGACGACGGCTCTTTACGAAGCCAGCCGCGAAGCGGCGCGGGGCTTGATTGGGGCGCGGAGCACGAATGAAGTCATCTTCACCGGCGGCACCACAGCCGGAATCAATCTGGTGGCCCGGAGTTGGGGGGACGAGAATCTGCAGGCGGGTGATGAAATCCTGCTGAGCGTGATGGAACATCACTCCAACATTGTCCCTTGGCAGCAACTCGCCGCGCGAACGGGCGCGGTCATTCGGTGGGTTCCAGTGACCGATAATTTTGAGCTCGACCTGGCGGCCATGGATGAACTGCTTTCCGAGCGGACGAAAATCGTGGCGGTGACGGCCGTATCCAATGTGCTCGGCACGATCAATCCTGTCAGGGAACTCGTCGAAAAGGCCCATCGGGCAGGTGCGAAGATTCTCATTGATGCCGCTCAGTGCGTTCCCCATGAGCCGATGAGCGTCCAAGAGTGGGGAGCCGACTTTGTGGCCTTCAGCGGGCACAAGATGCTCGGCCCCAGCGGCATTGGAATTCTCTACGGCCGCGAGGAGTTGCTCGAAGCGATGCCGCCCTTTATGGGTGGCGGAAGCATGATCCGCACAGTAACGCTGGAGGGCTTCACGCCGGCGAATCTGCCTGCCAAATTCGAAGCCGGCACACCTCCGATCGCGCCGGCCATCGGCCTGGCGCCGGCCATCGCGTATTTGCAGCGCGTGGGATTGCCCCAGGTGTTCGCCCATGAACAGCGATTGGCCCGGCGCGCTCACGAGCTGCTCGGCGAAATCGAGGGAGTGCGGATTCTTGGCCCCGCGCCGGAGCGGAAGGCCGGAACCGTTTCCTTCACGATGGAAGGAGTCCATTCCAAGGATATTGCGGTCCTGCTCGACGAAATCTCGGGCATCGCCGTTCGCGAGGGGCACCACTGTGCGATGCCACTGCATACGCGGTTCGGCATTCCGGCCTCCTGCCGCGCCAGCTTCTATCTCTACAACACGCTGGACGAAGTGGAACAATTGGCGGCCGGCGTAGAGAAAGGCCGGCAGATGCTGCTCCGAAAGCCGGGGGGAAGAAAGCGTTCTTCGCATTTCCCTTCGTCGCCGGATTCACCTGGATAGCGAAGAAAACGCGGCCATCAGCAAGAAGAGGAACCACACGGCGAAGAGAATCGCGCTGATCGCGAGGAGCGTGAGATTCTTGGCCGGGGGATGGGCGACTGGGAGATAAGGACTGGTCGCAACGGCGGCCGCGCTTGCCTGAGTCGCCTTTGGCGACGCGGCTGGTTGCTGTTTTTTGAGATGCTTCTTCTTGGACATCGAATCCTTTCGGAGACTCATCCCCTGGTCTTATGGCGTCGCCAGAACCACGGCGGCTGCCTGACCGGTTGTGGACTGATTGAGGGCCACCAGCACCGATTTTTCCAGCGGCAACTGCTTATCCTTCACGACGTTGACCGGACAAGCCTTGTCTGGTCGGGAATAGTTCCGGGTCGGCGGCACGAGGCCGTTATGCAGCGCCAGGATGCTGGCGACAAGCTCGACCGACCCGCTGCCGGCGCCGATGTCGCCAAAGTAACTCTTGAAGGCGGTCACCGGCACGCCGCCAAGCGTTCGCTCGATCGCCTGGGCCTCCACGGCATCACCCTCCAGGCTGCCGCCGGCGCTCGCGCTGACAAAGCCGACATCCGGCGGCTGGATATTTGCTTGGGCCAGCGCGGCGGTGATGGTTCCGGCAATCGCGGTTCCCCGCCGAGGTTTTCCGCCAATTGCGGCTTCGAAGAGTTGGCTGCCGCCGAGGAGCTGGGCGAGTATCTTCGCGCCGCGGGCCTCGGCGTGCTCGCGGGCCTCCAGGATGTACATGCCGGTTCCTTCGCCGGGCACGGTGCCGTCGCGGCGGGCGTCGAAAGGGCGAGGCGTCTCATCGGCCGGCCCTCGCCACTTGGAAATCTGTTTCCAGCCGCGAAACGCGAGGGCCCCTATGTTGATCGATGAGCTGCTGCCGCCGCAAATCATCACGTCGGCGTGGCCGCGGATAATCGCCTGCGAGGCTTCCAGGAACGCGAGCAGGCTGGAGGCTCCCCCTTCGACAATGGAATTGTTCGGTCCGCGAGCGTCGCTGGCGATGCCAATGTGGCAGGCGGCCATGTTTGGCAAGTACTTGAGCATCCAGAGCGGGAACAAGTTCTTCATGACCTGTTCGGCCCACAGCTCGTGGTGGAAGACTCCGTCGATCACGCAGTGTCGGTAGGTATCGGCAAGCTCGGGCAATTCGCCGTAGAGCATCTCGCTACCGAGGACCACCCCCAGCCGTTCGGGAACAACCGCGCTTTTCGCCAGCCCGGCATCCTGCAAAGCCAGCATCGCGGCCGAATAGGCGGCCTGGATTTCGCCCGACATGACCTTGAGCGTCTTGCGGGGCTGCACATACTCCTTGGGCTCAAAGCCCTCGATCAATCCGGCATAGCGGAATGGGAGATCCTGGCCGGCGAATTCCGGGATGAGCCGCACGCCGCTTTGGCCGGTGGACAGCGCGGCCCAAACGGCATCCCGCCCAACTCCCAGCGGACAGACAGCCCCCAGGCCGGTGACCACGACTTCGCGAGAATGGGGCATGAATGAGGGCCGAGTTTGAAAGCGGGTTTCGCCGCCAGTTGTCTTAATACTACAGGGTTGCACTCTTCGCGGAATATCGGCGTGCGGGAGCCGCCAGCCAGTCGGGAACCAGCCGCCAGCCAACCAATCGGTTTATCCTAGGGCCACCCTCATTCCCAAGTTACCCGATCGGCAAAGTTTCTCCCAGGGAGCGAGGCCTTTCGCCGGCCAAAAAACCCGTATCAGGGGTCGGCTGTAGACAGCGGTGAGGTGGGAGGACATTCTAAAGGAAGAGGCGGATTAGCGACCGATCGCCAATTCGGCTACGACAGGAAAATGGAGCAGAATCATGAAATCAGAAATGTCCAATCTTAGAAGCGTCAGTATCCTCAGGGAAAACCGCTTCCTCCGTATTTTCCTGGTCCCATTCCTCGGCGCTTCCGTTTTCGTCTGCGGCTGCATTCCCCAGCCGATCGCGCACAAGAAGGTCAAGCGGCGTCCACCCGACCCAGATGTCGTTTCGTCTCGGCTGGGATATACGTCCACAACCGCGCCCGGATTATTGCGCGACGACCAAGTACAGCCGGTGACACTCCTTGTGCCGACGTTTGAAGAGCGGAGTGAGCAGCAGGTAGCGGCCGAGGCGCTGTCGCAAATTGGCCCGCAAGCGGTGCCGGAGCTGCGCAATGCTCTGCAAAGCCCCGATGCTCGTATTCGCCGCGAAGCTGCCGGCGTGTTGGTCAGAATGGGTCCCGATGCCAAGGATGCCGTGCCCAATTTAATCCTTCTGCTCGACGACGAGGACGAAGCGACCAGAAAGCTGGCTGCCCGCGCCCTGGGCCGCATTGGTCCGGACGCCGCATCCGCGGTTCCGGCACTGATGCGGACGCTGCTGGAAGCTCAACCTGCTGTCCTGCAACAGTAGCACTCCTTCACATCTTCGTGTAATACAGCGGCTCCAGGAAGACTCCTTTTTTCTTCGGGTTGCCTTCAAAGGTGAACTCCCGCAGCACGCCCCCGAACCGGACTTGCGCCTTCTCCAGCCGCTCGGTGGCGCGCGGCACAGCCAATGCTAGCGCAGCGCCTCGCGCGGCCGCTCCCTGGTACAGTTCATACGTCTGAAAGTGATCTTCGACGACGATGGGGATGAACACCGTGCCCACCATGATGAAAGACATCCGCTTCTGCACCTGGTCGGCCACGAATTGCGGATACCCCTCCACGACCGCGAGCGTGCCAGGCTGGCCTTCCAGATTGGCGGCCGAAGCGCTCAGCGACCGTGGCCCGTGCTTCTGATACCGGCCAGCCAGCTTGCGCTCCAGCAAGGACAGCACCTGCAATCGCTGGGAATCCGGCAGGTCGCGCAGGGACATATCCAGGAACACGAAGGCGTGGGACTCGCACAGGAACACTCCGGCCGCCTTGGCCAACTCCACGTTCGTAATCCGGTCATCCCCCGCGCGGGTCAGCAGATTGAAGAACCGCCCGCCGTTATCGAGCGATGCCTTCGCGCCTTGCAGAGTCTTGTAGGGCTTTATTTCGCGCATGGAACAAAATCCGCGTCCGGGGGTTAGAAATCCCACTTGATTGCAGCACACCAACTTACATGCGCCAGCCTCTCGATGCTACGAAGGCTTCGCCTCTCGCAACTTGGCCCGAATCGTTTCCAGCCGCTGAGCGAGTTCTGCTTCAAAACCGCGAGCGACGGGGCGGTAGTAGGTGCGCTCGACGCCAAGATAATCCTGGACGGCGACTCCCCCCTCGGCATTGTGGGCGTATTCGTAGTCTTTACCATGCCCCAATCGCTTGGAGCCGGCATAATGGCTGTCCCGCAAATGTATGGGAACGGGGATGAGCCGGTTTTCGCGGACATCGGCCCGGGCTTCGCCAATCGCAAGGGTGGAAGCGTTTGACTTGGGCGCGCACGCCAGGTAGGTGACACACTGGGCCAGCGTGAGTTGAGCTTCGGGGAGGCCGATGAATTCGCAGGCATGCATGGCGGCTACGGCCAGCGGCAGGGCGTGCGGATCGGCGTTGCCTACGTCCTCGCTGGCCAGAATGACCAGGCGGCGGCAGAGGAAGCGGATGTCCTCGCCGGCCTCCAGCATTTTGGCCAGCCAGTAGAGCGATGCATCCGGATCGCTGCCGCGGAGGCTTTTGATGAGGGCGCTGGCCGCGTCGTAATGCTCGTCGCCCGTGGGATCGTACTGCACGGCCTTCTTTTGGACGGATTCTTCGGCGAGCTGCCGGGTGTATTGCAGCGGTCGCTCATCGCTGGAGAGAACGCCGATTTCAAGTGCTGACAGGGCGCGGCGAGCATCGCCGTCGGAGACTTCCGCCAGGAAGTTGAGGGCGTCGTCGTGCATCACGACTTCATGCACCCCCAGGCCGCGGTGCTTGTCGGCCAGCGCTCGGCGCAGGAGAGCCGTGATGTCCTCCTTGGAAAGCGCCTGGAACTGAAAAATCTGGCTGCGGCTGACGAGGGCGCTGTTGACGGCGAAAAAGGGGTTACTGGTCGTCGCCCCGACGAGCGTTACCACCCCTTCTTCTACGTCAGGGAGCAGAGCGTCCTGCTGGGCCTTGTTGAAGCGATGGATTTCGTCAATGAAGAGCAGCGTGCGTGTGCCGCCGGAGGCCACGTCATCGCGGGCGGCATCCAGGATTTCCCGCAGGTCCTTCACGCCGCTGGTCACGGCGCTGAGTTGCTTGAAGTTCTTGCGGCTTTCGGTGGCAAGCAACCGCGCCAGCGTCGTTTTGCCGCTGCCGGGCGGGCCGTAGAAAATGACCGAGTTCAAGCGATCCGCCTTCAGCAGCCGGCGGAGGAGTTTTCCCTCGCCGAGGAAATGCGTTTGCCCCACGAACTCTTCCAGCCTCGCGGGCCGCATCCGTGCCGCCAGCGGCTGAACGCGGGTGAAGTTCGCTTTCTCGGATTGGGCGAAGAGGGACATTACCACATTGTTCCCTTTCGCCAGCCTCATGGCTAGGATGGAACCATGAGCGAGATTCTCCTAACTACGGCTACGCAGGTGCAGAGCGTTCGCAGCGGCGAGTGGCTCCTCGTGGAAAATCCATTCCCCGTGCCTCTCGTAGTTCGCGCCGCCCAAATTACGCGAATCCGAGTCACTCTAAAACGTCCCGATGGCACGTCCGACAGAGCGATTGCCGCCATCACCCGTCCGCTGGAAGCTGCCCAGCGCGAGGCGGGCTATTTCTGCCTGCTGAAGAACCACGATGAAGAGTCCGTGCCGCCTGGCACGGAACTGTGGCTGGACCCGGCGGATTTTCGGGGGGAGTAGCGACACGCGGCCCGCGTGTCCGCTTCTGCGACTGAATGCGTCATGTATAAGAAGCAGACATGCGGGCCGCATGTCGCTACGCTATGCCCCGAACCATTTTTTGATCGAATGCACCGTCGTGGCCCGCCCCGCCCGGCCGATGCTGGTGGTAAGGGGAATTTTCTTGGGGCAGACGGCCACGCAGTTTTGGGCGTTGCCGCAGACCTGGATGCCCCCTTCTTCCATCAGGGCGTCGAGTCGCTCGCCGGCGTTGTTCTGGCCGGTGGGATGGGTGTTGAAGAGCATCGCCTGGCTGATGGCGTGAGCCCCGATGAAGGCCATGTCATACGTGGCGGCCCGGCGGCTCTCGAATTGCTCGTCGGTTTCGCCGTCGTGCCGCTCGACTTCGGTTTTGATGTACTGCGGGCAGGCATCCAGGCAGCAGCCGCAGCTCATGCATTCGGAAAGAGGATAGGCTTTTTCCTGGTCTTCGGGGCTTTGTCGCGGGCCGGGGCCCATGTCGATGTAGCCGTCGACGGGAATCCACCCTTTAACCTTTTGCAGAGCCCGGAACAGTCGGCCGCGGTCGACTACCAGATCGCGGATGACCGGGAATTTGGTCATCGGCTGGAGTTCGATCTCCCCCGCGCGATCCGCCAGCAGCTTGTCCACGAGAGCCGAGCAGCTCTGCCGGACCTTGCCGTTGATGACCATCGTGCAAGCGCCGCAGACTTCCTCCAGGCAGTTGCAGTCCCACGCGACCGGGGCAACTTTCTTGCCGTCGCTGGCCGTGGCCCGCGCGGCAACCCGCTGCAGCACGCTGATCACGTTCATGTCAGGCTCATACTTCACCTTGTGCCGTTCCCAGTAGCTGGGCTGGCCGGGGGCGTCCTGGCGGAGGACGCGGACCTCGAAGGAATCCGGCGCGGTATGGGCGTGGCCGTGGTCGGCTGAGGCAGCTGGTTCGGAATGGCCGTTATGGGTGTGAGACATTTTTTACGAATTCAAGTTCAGCGGGTGTCAAATGCCAGTTTTAATCTCTTCCGGGGATTTGGCAACGGAAAGGGAAATGCGACTCCAAACTTTCTTTGGAAGATGTTCCTCAAAGAGATCCCAAAGTAGCTCATTCTTTTCTTTTAAGCGTTTGCGGTCAAATTTGCGGCTTACGACTACGACATGAATGCAATCGCCATCCCCCGGGGAAACGTCAACCATGTCATCCGGGTCGCCAAAATAAACATTCTTGAGCATGTCATGAATTTGCTGCCGAACTTCGTCGTCGTTTTTCATGTCTCACCCCACATTGTTGTTGATCCATTCTAACATCGCCTCAACAGAATCAACAAAGTCCTCGCAAGAGGCGGCGCTCGCGGTATCCGGTGAATATCGCCAGGCTGGCACCCACTCATTTACTACATTGAAGGCTGCAAACGTCTCCCGTCGTTGACGTGCGCGGTCGAATCCTCCGGCCAATCGGAACAAGCTTTCCAGGGAATGACTGAATACGGACTCACTTTCCTTTAGTCTCCTACGCCGCCGCAACTCTTCCTCGAGTTGCAGGAGAGTATGGCAACCAAACTTAATCATCAGCTTTTTCTTGAGCAGGCATTCTACCGAATAGCCTGCAAGGTACATCGCTCCTCGCCACCGTTTGTTTCTCTGAAGTGACTTGGCATCATCGAGTCGCTGAATGCCGGCCTTACCCTGATCCGTAACACCTCCAAATTTCTGACGAGCCATCGTTAGTCTTTCCAACTTTAAATAGGAAAATCGCTGCTAACGTGCTCCCACGCTCAACGCCCCTTTCACAGCCTCCCCGTTTCCATTGCCTTTCGCGGCGGCATCCTTCACCGCCTGCCGTTCTTTCCAGACCTTTTCAATCTCGTCGGAACCAACCAGGCCGTACAGTCGCGGGCGAGGAGGAATGAGGGACGTATCGACGTCCTCATAGGTGATCTCCACATCGTCTCCGGCCCAACTGGCGACGGTCGATTTCAGCCATTTCTGGTTGTTTTTGTCGAACGTGTCGCACCACGCCTCGGCTTCTTTCCGCCGCTCGGCGGGGTCGGTGGCCTTCAGGCCCGACATGGCGAAAGCCGGCTTATAGTGAGCGCCGCGACATTCGTCCCGCTGCAACGCACCTTTCAAAATGGTGAGGGCGAGCGGGAACATGTCGATGAGGGCCTTGGTGAAGACGACGTTTTGGTTCGTCCAGTTGCCGGTATCAGACAGCGAGCACTTCTTGGCCCGGGCGTAGAGGTCATGCGTCTTGCCAAGGGCATCCTCGAGCTGGTCGTTGCGCCTGACGACCGTGGCCGCTTTGGTCATGAGGTCGCCGAGCTCCTGGTGAATCAGGTACGGGTTCTCACCGCCGCCGGACCGCTTGAGCAGGGCATCGTGCCGCGACTTGTGCTGTTTGACGGCGCCTTCAAAGAGCGATGAAGGCAAATCGGCTGCAGTATGCTTTTGCCCCTTGAGGAGCGTCTCGATGCCCGGCGCGGTGATGAGTCCGCTGAAGATACAGGAGAGAAGGGAATTGGCACCGAGTCGATTCGCACCGTGATACTGATAGTCGCATTCGCCGATGGCGTACAGCCCCGGAATATTCGTCACCTGGTTCTGCGGCGAGCCGACCTGCAGGCCACCCTCGGAATTCCTTTTGTAATCGACCCACAGGCCTCCCATCGAGTAATGGACGGCGGGGAAGATCTTCATCGGCGTGGTGCGGGGATCGACGCCTTGGAACTTCTCGTAGATGTCGAGGATGCCGCCGAGCTTGCGGTCGAGCTCCTTCTTGGAGATGTGTGTCAAGTCGAGATAGACGGCCAGACGATCCTTCTCGACGGAAAGACCTTCGTTGACGCAAATGTCGAAGATCTCACGAGTGGCGATGTCGCGAGGGACGAGGTTTTTGTATTTGGGATACCGCTCTTCCAGGAAGTAGAAGCGGTCCCCTTCGGGAATAGTCAGCGGATCTCGCGGGTCCTGCGGCTTACGGGGGACCCAGACGCGGCCCCCTTCGCCGCGGGCCGATTCGCTCATCAGGCGAAGCTTGTCCGCGCCGGGGATTGCCGTCGGATGAACCTGAATGAACTCGCCGTTGCCGAATTTGGCCCCAACCTGGAAGCAGCGGCTGGCGGCGGAGCCGGTGCAGACCATGGACATGGTCGAGCGGCCGTAAATCAGGCCTGGCCCGCCCGATCCGACGATGACCGCGTCGGCTGGGAACGAGCGGATTTCCATCGTCACCAGGTCTTGTCCCATGCAGCCGCGGCAGACGCCGTTGTCGTCGAGAATGGGGCCGAGGAAATCCCAAAATTCGTACTTCTTGATTTTGCCTTCGACTTCCCAGCGGCGGACCTGCTCATCAAGGGCGTACAGAAGCTGCTGGCCGGTCGTTGCTCCCGCGAAGGCCGTTCGTTTATACATCGTGCCGCCGAACCGCCGGCGGTCGATGAATCCTTCCGGCGTGCGATTAAATGTGACGCCAAGCCGATCCAGCAGCTCGATGACCTTCGGTCCCCAGTAGGACATTTCCTT
Source organism: Pirellulaceae bacterium (assembly GCA_051004015.1). Classification (GTDB taxonomy): domain Bacteria; phylum Planctomycetota; class Planctomycetia; order Pirellulales; family Pirellulaceae; genus SXOA01. The sequence goes on from JBPCKT010000062.1 coordinate 18,437, forward strand.
CACGGGTGGCTGATGCTGCAGGAAGTCGCCGCCGTAGACGGTGTCATCAAAGTGCAGCCACTCGCTATCTCCCTGCTGCCGCGTCACGTCGTTGCAACTGTTGATGCCCCCTTGGGCGCAAACGCTATGCGAACGCTTGACCGGGACCAGGCTCATCATGTCCACTTCGATGCCGAGTTCGGCGAGCTTCATCGCGGCAGCCAGACCAGCCAGTCCGCCGCCGACAACCATGACGCGTTGCTTTGCCATTGAAAGAGGTCAGAGGTTAGAGGGCGGAGGTCAGGGGAGGAAGGCAGTGAGCAGTAGGCAGTAGGCAGTTAGTCGCCGGTTTTGGAGGCAGGGGACTTGTCCGAGATGGTGGTTTCTTTCGGAAGGGCCATTTTGTGTTCGTCACGCGTGACCTCGCCGGATTCCAGCTTTGACTTGAACATCTTGCCCTCTTCCTGCCGGGCGTGATCGGGGTCGACAACGGCCGCGAAACCACCGAGGGCACCCATTCCCACGGCGGCAAGCAGAATTCCAAAGATCGCGCAGGCATAATTCGCCCGGCGCTGCGATTGCGGCGTGACCCAAATTCCCCAGGTGATGCCGAAAGTCCAAACGCCGTTGGCAAGGTGAAAGACGCATGAAAGGACGCCAATTGCGTACAGCACTGGCACGATCAGGTTCATCCGCATGGCTTCCGCGCCTGTGGAGGCGGCATTGAATGCCCTAAACTTTCCCCCACCCAGCGGCTCGGCCACGTTACGCATCCACCAGTCATTGTGGAACCAACCGTGCATGTGAAAGACATGCCAGGCGATGAAAACGAACGCAATCATGCCCGTCGCGCGCTGCAGCGTGTACCGGATGTTGCTCGTGTATTTATAGCTGCTGCTATTGGGAAGACCGCCGCGGATAATCACGACTCCGAAGATGGCGTGGAAGAGGAGGGGAATGAAAATGAAGACCCATTCGATTATCCACAGAACCTTGCCCGGGCTGTGGATGGCGTATACCAACTTCTGAAAAGCGTTGGGACTGTCCAACACGGCGGCATTCGTCAATAGATGCACCACCATGTACGCGCCGACGGGAATCAGGCCGGAAAGAGAGTGCAGCCGGCGGATCAGGAACTCATGACGCGCCAAGTAGTTAGCGCCCGCAGCAGGGGTATCCGCTTTCACGAAGACCTTTCCAGAGCGGCGGCTCTAGGATCACCGCCGCCGAAAGCAAAAAGAGCCCCCGGCAGCCGCATTGGGCCGCCCAGCCAGGCGTGAAAATCGACTCTCGTCCACACCCTCAGTAGTATAAGGAAGGGGTGGGTGCTGGCAACGGGGTTAGGAGCCAGCCATAAGCCGTTCCGTACTCATTCCGTCGGCATTCTCAATTGCACGATCTTCGCCATCTTTGGCGTTGGTCGTAAGGCGAGCCGACACGCCAACCATTCAGGACATCTGGAAGTAAGCCAGATTTGTGTCGATTGACAAATGTGGCGACGATTTCCAGACCATTTTCCAAACGGACATTAAACCACCTTGCGTTCTTATGTCGCGATATTATCTCGCCAGCAACCAACTCGGGTCGGGGTCTTGTCATTGGTGGAGCGAATGGGCTGAGGACAACGTTCGTAGTCTGTGTGGTCAAGGCTTGGACCAATCCTCGATGATCAGACCCGGTATCACCTTGAAGTCGCGCTTGTTCCGCGTGACGAGAATGCTGCCCGGATGTTCGAGAACAATTGCCGCGATGCGCAGGTCAGGAGCGCGAACACCAAGCTTCATTCGCTTAAGCTGCTCGAATCGCGCGATGGCTGCGACTGGGTATGGCAGAATCTCGAACTGGGCGAAGCAACTCACGTTTTGAGCGAGACTGAAGTAGCCTCTGGCCGCGTCTTCCGGTTTCTTGGCTTGCCGAATCAAGGTGTACCAGCTGCTTAGTTGCTCTTCGACGGAAATGACCGTAATGCCGACTTCGTCGGCTGGCACGAGAGAGTATCGGGCAATGGTCTGCGAATGACCTTGTTGCAAAAGAGAAATAATGTCCGTATCCAGGACATACTTCACCATGGCGAATCCTCATCGGCCTGCCGTCGCTGCTCAACGATTTTCTGCCACTCGTCAAAGAGCGGATTGTCCTTGAAGATCCCAATGATGTCAGCTCTGGGGCCGACAGTCCTCTGGGGCACTTCCATCATGACGACCTGTTTTCCGGTGGCTGCGCTATGCTCAATTTGACTGCGAAGATTCTGCAGCGCTTCGCCGGAAGTTGCCCCTTCGGCCGCGAATCCGAACGGTTCCGGCCCCTGCGCTCGGAAGAGGTTGTTTCCAATGGGTTCAACGACGACTGGAATTTGCATGGGGCGTCCTCCCTTATCAATTAGCTCATCGAAAAGATTGCGGCCCTCACAGTCAATCTTACACTACCAATCTTACACTACGGCAGCGAATGGGTGACATCGCATTTCGGGCCAAGTTCACGGAAAACCCCGAGCATTCTTGTAATCGAGGTACTCGGCTGGGCGGCGCACGCCACCGCCCCTCCCACCGCCACCCGTTTCATCCCCGTCTCCAGCACTTCCGGCAAGTTTTCGAGCGCGATACCGCCAATCGCAAAAGCCGGCAGGCTGATTTCGGCGGCGACTTCGCGGAGGAAGGCAAGGCCGGGGAAGGAGTCGAAGTGTTTCGTGCCAGAGGGAAACGTCGGGCCACAGCCGATGTAGCTGGCGCCGTCGAGGACGGCCTGGCGGGCTTGCGCAATGGTATGGGTGGAAAGGCCGATAAGCATTTCGGGGCCGACGATGCGGCGGACGTCCTGGATGGACAGTTCGTCCTGGCCGATATGGACACCGTCCGCGGCGGAAAGTGCGGCCAGATCGGACCGGTCGTTCATGATGAAGAGCGTACCGTAGGCTCTGGTGACTTGGCGAAGCAGGCGAGCCCGCTCCAGCAACTCGCGGTCATTCAGCTTCTTATCCCGAAGCTGCACGATGTCTGCCCCGGCCTTGCAGATTTCGAGCGCCCGGTTTTCAAACGATGCCGGGGAATCTCCGCCATCCATGAGCACATAAAGTCGGCCGTCCGCCAGTTTCCGCTGGCTGTCGGCCGTCAACAGCGTGGCCTTTTCCAAGGTGTATGTCTGATAGCGGAGAACCTCTAGTTCTCTCGCGGGAAGTGCCAGAACCTTGGCATACTCCTCCAGCGACCGGAGCGCCTGTTCCAGTCGTTTGCAACTCGCCTGGGCCACATGACGGATGGAGTCGCGGCTCAACTCCTGGTCTGTTTTGACGGACGTTCCCACGTCGGCGGCCGTATTTCGAGAGGCCAGTAAGTCTTGCGACGGAATGGAGGATTGCCACTTCGTTAGCGAGTGCCGCAGCTCTTTCCAGCATTTTGTCAGGTGTCCATCATCGAGCCCGAAGCGGCAATACTCTTCCAGAACTCGCAACGCCTCCGCGGCCCTGTTGAAATTGGCATCGATGATTCGCAGCGCGGCGAGCCGGTCAGCGGTTGGCAAGGGTTGGTCAAGGAAGGGCATGGAAATCGAACGGTTTCGACCACCTGAATGTGTGGCACACTGATTGCATTTATCAGTGCCGAAGTCGGGTTTGGCACCAATTTGGCAGTAGCCGCAAGGGGATTTTCATTGTACTGCGAACAGCTTATCGCGGTTAATCTGGTCCGCTTGCGGGTTTTGCAGCGCCAGGTTCGGATTTGAGCCGGCTGATTCGCCGCAACTCCAAATATGGCTTGAACTTGCCTTGCCCAGCCGGAATCTGGGAGTTAGAATTTCGCGGCCCTAAATGAGCCGCTGCTTGGGGAATGGACTCTGGAGCGCACGGATGCGAAATGTTGCCCTGTGGTTGCTTTGGCCTGGTCTGGCCGCCCTCTGGAAGCGGGGGAGCGGGCGAGGTCTGGCGGCTGCGGCGGCTTTTGGGGGTCTACTCAATTTTGCCCTGATTTCAACGTTCGTCTGGCCGCAACTTCTGTCGCGAGGCCTGGCCCCTTGGGTCGTCCCCGCGGCAGTCTGGGTTTCGGTGCTATGGTTTTGGATTGTCGCCGCCCGCTCCGGAGCCAGATTTCTGGCGGAGGAAGCCGCCCGGCAAACGCCTCCCAGTGACGACGCCAACCGCCTGCTAGTGCAGGCTCAAACGGAATATTTGAAAGGACACCTGAGCCAGGCTGAAAGCTTGCTGCAAGAGCTGCTAGCCGGCTTTCCAGGAGACTGCGAAGCTCGCTTGCTCCTCGCCACCCTTTGCCGCCGGATGGGCCGCCTGAGTGACGCCCGCAAGCACCTCGCCGAGCTCCTCGAACTGCCGCAAGCCCACGCCTGGCGGATGGAGATTGAATCCGAACAACGAGAACTAACCCGAAGCGCCAGCGAGGGCGGTGACAGCACCAGCCACACATCCAGAGCAGCCGCTTGACCTCCGCCACTTGGCGAAAACCCCTCGCCGGTGAACAATTCCCACAAGACAACTCAGATAACAACACGAAGAACGGCGTTGCACCACCCGTAAGGACACAAGTTTAACTCGCCGACGCGCACGACGGCGTCCGCCCGGCACCCAAGGAACCAACCATGTACGAACGCTTTACCGACCGCGCCCGCAAAGTGATGCAGCTTGCGAACCAGGAAGCCCAGCGGTTCAACCACGAATACATCGGCACCGAGCACATTCTGCTCGGCCTCGTCAAGGAAGGCTCCGGCGTCGCCGCGAATGTGCTGAAGAACTTGGATGTTGACCTCCGCAAAATTCGCCTCGAAGTCGAGAAGCTCGTCCAGTCCGGGCCCGAGATGGTCACGATGGGCAAGCTCCCCCAGACGCCACGGGCCAAGAAGGTCATCGAGTACTCGATGGAAGAGGCCCGCAACCTCAATCACAACTACGTGGGGACCGAGCACATCCTGCTCGGTCTGCTCCGCGAACAAGAAGGCGTTGCTGCTCAGGTCCTGATGAACCTCGGCCTCAAGTTGGAAGAGGTCCGCGAGGAAGTCCTCAACCTGCTGGGCCACGGCCTGGAAGGGGAAGGGGGGGGCGAAACGGGTGGACGCGGCGGCCGAGAGGCTGCGGGTGTCTCCAGCGGCGGATCGGGGGAATCACAAAGCTCCGGCCGCAGTGGCAAATCCAAGACTCCGGCTCTCGACAGCTTTGGCCGCGACCTGACCGAACTCGCCCGTCAGGGGAAGCTCGACCCCGTCATCGGCCGCGAACGTGAAATTGAACGGGCCACGCAGGTCCTCTGCCGCCGCACGAAGAACAACCCGGTGCTCCTCGGTGAAGCCGGCGTCGGTAAGACGGCCATCGTCGAAGGCTTTGCTCAGCGTGTTGTCAGCGGCAACGTGCCGGAAATCCTGAGCGACAAGCGCATCGTCGTGCTGGACCTGGCCATGATGGTCGCCGGAACCAAGTACCGCGGGCAGTTCGAAGAACGCATCAAGGCGGTCATGAACGAAGTCCGCCGGGCCAAAAACACCATTCTGTTCATCGACGAGCTGCATACTCTCGTCGGCGCCGGCGGTGCCGAGGGTGCCATCGACGCGGCCAACGTTCTCAAGCCGGCCCTGGCTCGCGGCGAAATCCAGTGCATCGGGGCGACCACGCTAGACGAGTACCGCAAGTACATCGAGAAAGATTCCGCTCTCGCCCGCCGCTTCCAGGAAATCATCGTCGAGCCGACCAGCAAGGACGAGACGGTGCAAATCCTCAAGGGGCTCCGCGAGAAGTACGAGGACCATCACCGCGTTCAAATCACCGATGATGCCTTGCAGGCAGCCGTCGAATTCTCCGAGCGGTACATCACTGCCCGCTGCTTGCCCGATAAGGCCATCGACGTCATCGATGAGGCCGGCGCGCGGGTCCGCCTGCGGGCCATGACCAAGCCGCCGGACCTCAAGGAGATCGACGAGGAAGTCGAACGGCTGAACAAGGAGAAGGAAGAAGCCGTCGCCAACCAGGACTTCGAGAAGGCCGCTTCGCTCCGCGACCAGGCGGACAAGCTGCGGAAGAAGAAGGACAACATTACCCGCGAGTGGCGCGACAAGTCGCGCGAAACCGATGGCGTGGTGGACGAGGAAGTGATTGCCGAGGTCGTCAGCAAGATGACCGGCATCCCGCTCACTCGCATGAGCACCGAGGACAGCCTGCGGCTCATGAAAATGGAGGACGAATTGCACAAGAAGGTCATCAGCCAGGAACAAGCGGTCAAGGCAATCGCGAAGGCGGTCCGCCGCAGCCGCAGCGGATTGAAAGACCCCAAGCGTCCCGCCGGCTGCTTTGTGTTTGCCGGGCCGACGGGCGTGGGCAAAACGCTGCTCGCCAAGAGCCTGGCCGAGTTCATGTTCGGCGATGCGGATGCCCTCATCCAAATCGACATGAGCGAATACATGGAAAAGCACAACGTCAGCCGGCTCATCGGCGCTCCGCCGGGGTACGTCGGCTACGAAGAAGGTGGCCAGCTCACGGAGAAAATTCGTCGCCGTCCCTACGCCGTGGTGCTGCTCGACGAAATCGAAAAAGCCCACCCCGACGTGTACAACACGCTCCTGCAGGTGATGGAAGAAGGCCGCCTGACCGACAGCTTCGGCCGGCGAGTCGACTTCCGCAACGTCATCCTCATCATGACAACCAACGCGGGAGCCGAGGCCATCAAGAACGAATCCGAGTTCGGCTTCCGGGCCAACAAGGACAAGGACTCCACCTACGACGGCATGAAAGACCGAGTGATGGAGCGGATCGAGCGGGTCTTCCGTCCCGAATTCCTCAACCGCCTGGACGATGTGATCGTGTTCCGTCACTTGACGACGGACGACCTCAAGAACGTCATCGACTTGGAGTTGACCAAGGTCCGCGAACGGCTGGGGGATCGAGGACTCAAACTCATCCTCACCGACGAAGCCAAGGCCTACATCGTCAAGAAGTCCAGCAAGGGCGAAGAAGAGAATCCCTTCGGTGCCCGTCCCCTCCGCCGCGAGGTGGAACGGCTGATCGAAGACCCCCTCTCGGAAGAGCTCCTGAAGGGAGAATTCCAGGGGAAGGACACCATCACCGTCGACGTCATCAAGGACGACACCGACAAAGTCCGCCGCCTCGACTTCAAAGGCTCCGTTTCCAGCACGCCGCCACAGCCGGCGGCCGAACCGGTGGGAGCGGGGTCGGAAGAGGCGAAGTAAGCGAGAAGTCTCAGGGAACTTGAGAGCTCAACATCGAACCCCGGGCAGAAATGCCTGGGGTTTTGTTATTGGCGTTGTTCAATGGCGTAGCCATGCTTTCCACCCAGAATCGCGAGGATATTTCTTGGACGATCTGCGACAAGGGCAAACATGTCGAGAATGTCGCGACCAAGGACGCTCATGTCAAGCGATTCATGGTCGAGGCAGGCCATGTACTCGCTTCGGAAAACTGCGTCCACTCCATCATCTCGAAACATGCGAATCGTCGTGGCCACGATGACAGCCCGAGCGAGGCCACCAATTCCGCCGATTTGATTCTCAGAAGTCAGTCTTGGCAGTTGAAGGTCCTCAAGTACGGAAGCGCAAATGACCGTGCGGTCAGCTCCGGTGTCAACGAGTAGCTCGAAGCTTCGCCAGGCATTGCCGGAGGTCCGGATTTCCGCGCGCATCACTGGACGGATTACTCCATCCTCACATCGCATCCACTCGCCATTAAATTGCATAGACTCGAGGGACCTTTTCTTGGGGGATATATCGCGTGAAGTACCCCTTATCCTCTGGATGCGCAGCCGTAGCCGTTGCAACCGCCTCGGACGTTGAATCAGCAGCGAACAGTTCTTCTCCCGCGATGCAAATCACCTTCCCTCGGTGCTGCGAATAGACCTCCGGAATACGCGCCTGAAGCCAGGCGCTGTTTTTGTCGAATTGCGCGCGTCGTTCGCGGGCTTTCGCCAAATCAATAGGATCCGTTTCTTCCAACATTTCAACGAGAGGTGGCGTTTTCATTTTCTCGGACCGGAAAGCGTGTAGCAGGGACTGGTAAACCATTTTCATTGTACTATTCTGCACGCGGCCTGAAGATAGGAAAACTCCGCTCCCCGTTACTCCTGCTCTACCCCGAAAGGTCCAGACATGTCGCGATTTATTTGTCCGGCACTGGTTATTCTGGCTCTCTTCGCCGCCCCCCTTCCGGACCCGGTGAAACCCGATCCGGATACGCCCCGGCCGATTGAGGCGGTGGACAGCGTGTTTATCGAGGACCTTACCTGGATGGAGGTGCGGGACGCGCTGAAGGATGGCAAGGACACCGTGATCGTGGCGACCGGAGGCGTCGAGCAGAACGGCCCCTACCTGGTGGCCGGCAAGCACAACATCATCCTGCGGGCCACCACGGAAGCGATTGCCCGCAAGCTGGGCAAAACGCTGGTCGCCCCAATCGTTCCGTTCGTTCCCGAAGGGGCCATCGATCCCCCCGATTCGCACATGAAGTATCCCAGCACCATCAGTGTCACCGAGGAAACCTTCGCCTCTCTCCTGACGGACATCTGCGGCTCGCTGCGGGCGCATGGGTTCAAGCGGATCATCTTGATTGGGGACAGCGGCGGCAACCAAACCGGCATGAAGAACGTAACTGTTGCCCTGAACGCGAAATGGAAGGGGGACCGGAGCACGGTCTACTTCATTCCCGAGTATTACGATTTCTCCGGCGTCTCCAAGTGGCTGGAGGAGCAGGGCATCCAGCAGACTCCCGAAGGGCTGCACGATGACTTTGCCATGACCGCCATGATGATGTCGGTCGATCCAACCAGCGTTCGCACCAAGCAGCGGATTGCCGCCGGCAAGTTTTCCATCAACGGCGTGAACCTGGCCCCGGCTGAGAAAACTATCGAGTGGGGCAAGAGGATCATCGACTTCCGCGCCACAGAAACCGTCAAAGTCATCCGCAAAGCCATCGACCAGAAGACCAAATGAATAGAATTCTCGTCTACTGCCTGCTACTGGCCAGCTCCGCGGCTACTGCGACAGCGGGAGAATTCCATGCGTCGCGCACCGGCACAGCAAAGGGCAACGGCTCTCGCGAGGAGCCGTGGGATTTGGCCACCGCTCTTTCCTCCCAGGCCGTGATTAAGCCCGGCGATACGGTCTGGCTGCATGAAGGGACGTATCTCGGCGGTTTTACATCGCAACTGGCGGGTACCACGGAACAGCCGATTACCGTCCGCGGGATGCCTGGGGCACGGGTGACGATTGATGCCAGGCCGCGAGAAGCCAGGGACAATGCCTTGTTCGCCATTGAAGGAAGCGACGTCATCTTCCGCGATTTCGAGATGACCTGCACCGATCCAGTCCGCGAAACGAAAATCGCCGGCTCTTGGCCGGAGGATATCCGCCGCGGCAGCTTCCATGTCAAAGGCTCGCGGATTTCTCTCGTGAATCTCGTCGTCCACGACCTGGCCAGTGGCTTTGGCTTCTGGGCGGAAGGCGAAGGAGGCGAGATCAGCGGCTGCTTGATCTACAACAACGGCTGGCAGGGGCCGGATCGGGCGCACGGACACGCGATTTACGCCCAGAACGCCAAGGGAACCAAAAAACTCAAGGACAACATCATCTTTCATCAGTTCGGCTACGGCATTCACGTCTACGGGTCGGAGAAGGCGTCGCTCAGGGGCTTCGAGATTGACGGCAATATCTGCTTTGAAAACGGCGCTCTGGCCAAAAGCGGCGATCGTTCGCATGGGATTATGGTTGGCGGCGCATCGCCCGCCGAGCGAATTGCCATCCGCGACAACGTCGTCTTCGGCGGCGGAATTCGCCTGGGTTATCCGTGGGGGACGACCAGCGAGGATGTCAATTGCACCGGCAATTACTGCGAAGGGCTCGTCGTCCGCGATTTTCGCAAGGCGATTGTCAGCCGCAACACCATCGTCGCCCATTCCAGCGCTGTCATCCTGGAAGGCGAGACCAAATTGCTGCTCTCCGGCCATCAGTGGAGCGAAAATGACTTCTACATCACCGATGGCCGCTGGGGCGACTTCGCCATCGTGGAAAACGGCAAGAGCCGCGGCCTCAGCTTCGAACAGTGGCGGCAGGAGACGGGCTTGGCCGGTAAGAGCACTTTTACCAAGGGGGCTCCGGAGAAGCTCCGCGTCGTCGTCCGGCCGAATTCCCACGAGCCGGGCCGGGCAAACATTGCCGTGCTCAATCCAGCGGGCCTGGAAGAGGTGGAGCTGGACCTATCCAACATTCTCAAGTCCGGCCAGCAATTCCGCATCGTCAGCGCGAAAGACTACTTTGGGCCATCGCTTGTCACCGGCGCCTACGATGGCCAGCCTGTCCGCCTGCCGATGAAGCCGGTCACGCCTCCGCCGCCAGTTGGCTTGCCCAATGTCAAACTTCCCGTGACCGAGCCGAAATTCGCGGCCTTCGTCGTGCTGCCTCGCTAGCATTTCCGCTTGCTCTTCCCCCTTCTCGGCGGAATTGCTAATAGTCCCTCCGCGAAATGCTCTTTCGGGCCCACTCGCGCGCACGATGCGTTAGTCGCGGATTTCCATGAAGAATCGCCCCGTTGCCGTGTTACTGCTCTTCTCCCTGGCCGCTGCCGGCTGCCAGGGGAATCCGCAGGTGCGCCGGGTGGTGGATTCCTACAACGCCGAGGCCCGGCAGATGGAGGACATGATCTATCTGCTGGAGCAGGATATTCAGGTCCTGGAGCAGGAAAACAACCAATTGAAGCGGCAGATCGAACGGGGCGGTGGAGCAACCGGTGCTGGATCGTCGGGCACGCGGCGGAGCGGAATTCCGCCGCGAAGAGAGGAAGACTCTGATCTGACGCCGCCGGTCGTCGAAGGGCTGCCGGAAGTGGAGCCCATGATTCCGCCGCGTCCGCTCAACCGGCCCGCATTGCCCGCCGAGCCGGACATCGGACCCGTGCTGGATCCGCCGAGCAGGAAGCCGGCCGCGGGTCCCGCGAGCCGAGTCAAGCCAACGGGGCACGAGCAAAATGTGGCCGACGCGGAGGCCAAGGAACCTGAAGTCGCCGACAAGAACGTGACGCACATTCATCTCAGCGGCCTGCATACCTGCGGAATGGACCTCGACCATCAGCCGGGCGATGATGGGCTTTCCATCCTCATCGAGCCGCGGAACGCCGCGAACCAATTCGTGCCACTGGCGGCGCCGGTGTCGGTCGTTGTGCTCGACCCCAACAAGACTGGCGAAGACGCCCGCCTGGCCCGTTGGGACTTCACAGCGGCCGAGGCCACGGAAAAACTCGTCAAGGGGGACACCCGCGGCATTCATCTCAAGCTCCCCTGGCCCGCCAAACCCCCCGCGAGCGCCCGCCTGGAGGTCTTTGTCCGGTACGAAACGCCGGATGGGAAAAAGTTGCAAGGCGAGAAGGAAGTCTTCATCGCGCTGCCAGGCCAGTTCTCGCAGCGCTGGACGCCCCGCCCCGCCGACCGCCAGCGAAAGAGTCGCAGTGAGCCGATCGTGGCAGCGGCGAATGAACCACGCGTCGCCGCCGTTCCGCCGCCATTGACGGCCATTGAGCCGCCGGCTGAAAAACCTGCCGCGGAGAATACGCCGCCTCGCTTGATGCCACCCGCAGGTCTTAGCGAACGCCAGGCTGGCGAAAAACCGGCTAAACCGAAGTGGTCGCCGACGCGGTAAGCGAAGGGGTCGGGAAGAGTTTTCGCCGCGAAAACCCTTCCCGACCCCGTTCACCGCGCAACTTCTCTCCCTCGCTGGCGCGTCGGGCTAGTGTTTTTTACGCCATCCGCATCCACACCGCATTGAGATACTCCGTCTCCGGGCAATTCGTGGCAATCGGATGGTCCGACGCTGCGCCGCTCTTGTAAAGAATCTGGCAGCCGCGGGGGGCGTGGCGGGCGGCCAGGTCCGGAGTCGCCGGGGAGACGAGAGGGCCGGCCTGGCGGGCGCAGAGGTGCATCATCCGGGCGAATTCTTCCGGCGGCAGGAGCCCCGCGCAGGTGCAACTGAGCAGCAAGCCGCCGGGGGCGACGAGCTGCATGGCGAGCTTGTTGAGGTCAAAGTGCTTGCGGTAGCCTTCCTCGTACTCGGCCCGCGAGCGGATGAGCTTGGGGGGGTCGAGCACCACCACGTCGAACTTCCGCGACTGGGCAAGCATGTCCCGCATGTAGGCGAAGGCGTCGGCCTGCACGAACTTGACCCGCACCTGGTTGAGATTCGCGTTCTCTTTGGCCAGAGCCAGCGGCTCATCGTCGAGGTCGACGCCGATGACCTCGGACGCTCCTCCCAGCTTTTTGGCTTGAATCGCAAAGCCGCCCGTGTAGCAACAGAGGTCGAGGACCGTTTTGTCCTTGCAAAAAGAGGCCAGCAGCCGGCGGTTGTCCCGCTGGTCGCAAAAGAAGCCGGTCTTGTGACCTTCGGCGAAATCGACCCGAAACCGGGTCCCGAATTCCTGGATCGTGACGCGGCTGGGCAATTCGGGTGAGCTGATCGCGTCCCCGTCAAAGCCTTCCTGCGCTAGCGTCGCCGGTCCGGTGCGGAGCAGCGTGTGTTTCGCCCCAACCAGAGGGGTCAGCATCGCCAGAATGGCTTCTCCCCGCTGATACATGCCGATGCTGAAGGCCTCGGCGGAAAGGACGTCCCCCAGCTTGTCCACCATCAGCCCGGATAGGCCGTCCCCCTCGGCATGGATGACGCGGTAGCTATCGGTCACCTCGTCCAGGCGGAGCATCTCGCGGCGAAGAGACACGGCTGTCTTCAGCTTGCCTTCCCACCAGGCCTCGTCAGGCAGCGTGGACGCATCACAAAGCATCCGCAGGGCCAGCTCGGCCCGCGGGTTGTACATTCCATAACCGGCGTGGCGCCCCTCGGTATCCATCACCCGGACGATGTCCCCGGGGGCGATATCCCGCTCCACGTGCTCAATCCGCTTGCGGTAAAGAAGCGGGTGCAGGCCGACCGATTTGACCGTGACCGTGGCCATAAACGAGGCATCCAGCGCGAGGGATCGCGACTGGTTGGCTGGCGACGGCGATTTGCGGGGGGCAGGCATCAGGTTAGGTAACAGCGAGGGGTTGCAACTATTTCGAAAAAAATGAGCCTGGGGACCTTGACAGTGCCAACCCGTTTGGTACAATTGTACATATTCGCGATGCGGTCCACGCTCATGGTGCGCTCTTTGGCAATCGGGTTGTTAGAATTTTTCGGGAGTGGGCCCGGCAGGCTCGGCCACTCCTGCTGCGCGGAACTGGGCAAGCTGCGTTCTGGAAGTTGTCCTTATCAGAGCTTATCAACCGCTTATCAAACGAGTGGCGAGTGAATCAAAAAAGTGTGAATAAAAAAGGAGGTATTTGGACTATCATGAATTAGAGTTACGTCGCGGTGGATTTTCGCAGGTGGCTGGGAGGATTCAAGTTATGGAAAGGGGTCTGGACGTAAGTCCGGCAAAAAACAACCCATGAATCCTGAATAAAAACCCCGTCCACCAGGGGGGCTAAGCGGTTTGGAAAAGAGCTTACAAGTCGGGGCGTTTTCTCCTTCTACAGCCAGGGGGTCGGGAGTCTTTGGCGTCGTAGTTGGCTCTGATTGCATGGTCACTGACGCCAAAGACTCCCGACCCCGACAAACTCAGTACGGGAACTTGTCGTCGATCTTCGCCGCCGAGAGCTCTGCCAGGAAGGTCCCCAGCCGCTCCGCCAAAAGGTCCATCATCTTCCTGGCCTTCTCGGCGGAGGCCGCGTGAGGGTAGCCACTGCCGGTGTTGGTGGTCAGCAGGTGCCAGGGCCGGGTAATCCCCACCCAGCCCCGGTTGATGGCGTCGAAGCGGGTTTTGGCGGTCGCCCCGTCGTCGCCGGTCAGCTTGCCGTCGGCGGTCTTGGCGACGAGATGCGGGAAGTAGGCGAGGCCGAAGGAGGTTTCCATCTCGCCGCCGTGATCGTCGGGGTACTCATAGATTTGGCTGTATTGGTCGGCGGCGACCATGTACCAGTTGCAGAGAAAAATGTGCCCGTCCACCTTGTCGGCTAGCTCGCGGAGCAGCGGCTTCATTTCGTTGCCGCCGTGGCTGTTGAGGAGCACGATTTTCCGCACGCCGGAGTTGATGCAGGACTTGATGAGGTCGGTGACGAAGCGGAACAGGGTCGTGGGGTCCACGTTCATCGCCAAGGGCAGGCGGTGCATGTTGGTCTCGGTGCCATAAGGTACGGTCGGCAGCAACACGACCTTCCCTCCTTTGTTATGAGCCGCCTCGCAGATTTTTTCGCCGACGATGGTCCCTTCAAAGAGGTCGGTGCCGTAAGGGAGGTGCAGGTTGTGGGGCTCGGTGGCGCCGAGCGGCAGGACCGCGACTTCGTAAGGGTTGGCCTTGGTGTAGGCGTAGTTGGTCTCAGCGAGGATGTAAGGACGCATGGGGTGAGTGGTGAGTTGTGAGTGGTCAGTTGTGGTCAGGGCTCGATCTGCTTCCCGATCGCTTCGAGCTGGTAGTCGCTGGGGAAGTCGCGGACGAGGTAGCGTTCGGGGTAGGTGCCAGTTGGTTCCATCAGGTTGCCGACGATTTGCTGGACGTGGTCCCAGGAGCCCCCGGCAACGATTTCTCCTTCCTTTTCCCCCTTGGGGCGGAAGAAAAAGATGGAGTCGGTTTGCGGAAGCATGATGTCGAGCCCTTCGGACCAGACGCTGTAACTGGTGACCTGACCGGAAGCCTTGTTCTGCATGGCGTTGAACTGAGCGACGTAGAGGCCGGCCCCGTTGGCGGAATGGACTTCGTCGAGCAGCTCCTTCTGGTCGTTGTACTCGGCTCCAATCGTCCGCAGCCGCAGCTCATGGAGCTTGGCGAAGGAGGGCGAAGATCGCGGCGGCAGCCAGGGCTGCCACTCATCTCCCTCCAGGCGAAGGGCGACGGTGCTGATGGGGCGCGGCTTCTCGTGGGAGTCCTCGGCAATTTTGGCCAGGAGGGCCAGGCCGTGTTCGTCTTCGGAACCGGTGACGACGAGCGTGTCGCGATTGGGGACCATCGCCACGTAGTCGCCGTTGACCTTGAAGCGGCGAATGAGGTCGAGGAGGACCAGGCGCGAGGCATCGTAGTTGTCGCCGGTGGCCGAGGCGTAGACGCAGCTATCGAGCGTGGCGAAGGCGACCTCCCCCATTTGCTCCAGGTTGTGGCGGGCCGCTTCCACTGCTTCGTAGAACGAGACTTCCCAGCTTTCGAGATCGGTCTGACTGATGGTCCGCATGGCCGACGGCAGGTCGTAGACCAGCGACAGGGCCAGATGCTCGCCGATGACTTGCTGCGGCACCTCCAGGGCGTCGTTGC
This sequence comes from Pirellulaceae bacterium, assembly GCA_051004015.1. Lineage (GTDB taxonomy): Bacteria > Planctomycetota > Planctomycetia > Pirellulales > Pirellulaceae > SXOA01. The sequence goes on from JBPCKT010000062.1 coordinate 33,669, forward strand.
CGCGAACCTTGGCCTGGAGCAGCACCGACTCCAGATAGAAGCGGCTGCGAATCACCGGCAGCAGATCGGGGTGGATGTCGTCGAACTCCGCCGGCAGCTCGTAGCTCTTGGTGGAGACGCAGTTTCGCAGGAACCGCCGCAGCACGGCGTCTCGCTCGCTTTTTTCGGCCCGGCAATACTCCTGGTAGATATTCCCCAGGTTGATAAAGCCGTCGTCGGGGCGGGCGATTTGGAACCGCTCGGCGTTGTACTGATACTGGCTGGCCGGGTCGAGCTTCCGCAGCTCCGCCATGACAATCTGGACGAATTTCTCCTGCGTCATCGGGCCGCCGGAAAAAAAGTCGAAAATTCCCATCGGAGCGGCGTCATTAAATGCGGAGTGTTGCGGCCTGCCCGCGGGACGAATGCGCAGTGTTTTTTGCGGCGGGCTGCGCAGTGTTGTTTGCGGCGGGCTGCGCCATGGATGGCCACGATGTTCCCATTATGCCAGCGAACGGCCTGTTTGAAACCTGGGCATGATTCGCTTGCTCTTGACCCGCAAATTGCCGACAATAAGACCGGATTCACAATTCAGCTCTAGGTGCTCCATGAACCAGTTCAACCGCCGCCAGGTGTTGCAGGCTGCCTCCTTGGGACTATTGGGAGCCAGTGCCAGCGGCTGGTTTCCCGCCTTTGCCCAGGAGGTTCAGGCCAGCCCCAAGCGGCGGCGGCACTGCGTGCTGCTGTGGATGACGGGGGGGCCGACGCAGACCGACACGTTCGACATGAAGCCGGGACACGCCAACGGGGGGGAGTTCAAGGAGAAGGAAACCAAAGTCCCGGGACTCAGGTTCAGCGAGCACCTCCCCAAGCTGGCATCGATGTCCGACCAACTGGCCGTCGTCCGCAGCCTGATGACGAAAGAAGGGGACCACGGGCGCGGCACTTATCTGATGCGGACTGGCCATCAGCCGCAGGGGCCGGTGAAGTATCCCAGCATTGCCTCGACCATCTCCAAGGCACTCGGAGACGAGAACGATGCCGTGCCGCAGAACGTCAGCATCTCGCCGTACCGGGCTTTCAATCAGTCCGCATTCGGACCTGGATTCTTAGGGCCGAAGTATGGGCCATTGACTGTCGGTGCGACCGATTCCTTCCAGCCAAACCAGCCGGGTGCGGCGGGGACTGGTTACGCGGAATTGAAAGTGGACGACCTGATGCCCCCCATGGGAGTCGCGAAGGAACAATTTGAAGGCCGCTTGGAATTATGGCGGGCCATGCAGTCCCGGTTCCTCGCCAGCCATCGCACGGCTTCTCCCATCGCTCAGGACACGGTCTATCAGCGGGCCGTCAAGCTGATGAGCAGCGGTGCGGCGAAGGCCTTCGACCTGACCGAAGAGCCGGACAAGGTGCGGGAGGCTTACGGCAAGGGTCGTTTCGGCCAGGGCTGCTTGATGGCCCGGCGGCTGATTGAGCGCGGAGTATCGTTCGTCGAAGTCACGCTCGGCTCGTTCAACGGCAACTTCGGCTGGGATACACACCAGCAGAACTTCTCGGCGGTAAAGGCACTCTCGGCGGAGTTGGACGCGGGCTGGGGGACGCTGATGCAAGAGCTTGCCGACCGCGGGCTGCTCGAATCCACCACGTTTCTGTGGATGGGCGAATTCGGCCGCACGCCGGCGATCAACCCGCAAGGTGGCCGCGATCACTTCCCCGCCGCTTGGACTTGCGTGCTCGGCGGCGGCGGCATCAAGGGGGGACAGGCCTACGGCAAGACCAGCGACAGTGGCACGGAAGTGGCCGAGAACAAAGTCGACGTCGGCGATGTGCTGGCCACGCTCTCGACCGCCCTGGGGGTCGATCCGGAAACGCCGAACATTTCCGACGTTGGCCGGCCCATCAAGATTGCCGAGGGGAGGGTGATTAAGGAGCTGGTGGCGTAGCGGGCGGATTTAGTTGAAGCGTCTTCGCCCATTCCCACTGGCTATACGGCTGCTGGCGGAAGATCTCCAGGTAGCTCGTCGGCAGCAGGCCCGCCACGTCGGCGAATTCTGCTCGGTCGCGCTCTGTGATTTCGGTCTTCACGCCCGGTGTGCGATTCTTGCGTCCCTTGAGGTGAACTTCCTTTCCACGTCGCGGCAGTTCCAGGAATTCGAGGAGCGACTCCACTTTCGCCATGTCATTCAGCTCGACAGGCGAATGGACGGTGAAGCAGTCGCGCTGCTTGTTGTGCTTCTGCAAGAACTGCATCGCCCGATTTTCGATCTCAATCCACTGGATGACGTACCATTGCAATCGGCTCAGCTTCTTCTCTTGAAAGTGATCAAATATCGGCTCCAGCCCCGTAAGCGACCAGCGGAAATGTGGCTTGCCATCCCCGCCGTGATAGTTCCTCAGCGGCAGCCGCCAGCGGTGGATGAGGTCCTCGCGAATGGCTTCGCTCTTGGCGACGGAAAGCGGATTTCGGACGAGATGCACGACCTTCATCTTTGGGAAGAACTCCACCGCCAGGTCCGCCCAGGATTTCAGGAACGCATGGCTCGTCTCCGCATAAGCTGCCGCCCGTGAATACCCGTCAATCACCCGCCGCTTTCGCTCCGCCATCTTCCGCACAGCCGCCTCGTCCCCCACGGCATGGTCATAAATCGGCCGCCCGAACATCGACGGGTTCCAGAGATACGGCTCGTGCCGGCAGATGACGCCAAGGGTGTTCCGCCGCAAAATCTCGTAGAGAAAGTGCGTCCCCGATCTGCCGCTGGCCAGACAAAAGACGGTGGGTATTTCTGCCATAGAGCGGATGCTCCGGGTTTTTCGCGGTACGGGGCAATAAGTATAATGGCCTGCGCATCGCAATTGGTTAGCCCGCCATTCCCGCCCGCCTGGAGCATTTATGCGTTTTATTCCTTCACCATCTCTAGCCTTTGCCGCCATCGTCTGCCTGGCCGCCAGTGTCAGCGCCGCCGATACCGAGAAGCTGAAGTTAGGGTCACTCAGCCCTTCCTGGCCGCAGTGGCGCGGGCCGAATCGGGACGAAATATCGCCCGACCGCGGGCTGCTCAAGGACTGGAATCAAAAAGCCCCGCAGCGCATTTGGATTGCGGAAGGAATGGGAAGTGGCTATGCCGGCGTTTCTCTGGCGGACGGGAAGATTTACACGACGGGCAATTTTCCCGACGGCCAGGGCGTTGTCGCGCTGAACATGGACGGCAAAGTCCTGTGGACAAAGAAGCTTACCGACACCCCGCCCAAGCACGGCCACGACGGCTCGCGCTGCACTCCCAGCATTGATGGCGAGCGGCTTTACGCGATCATTTCCAGCGGCAAGATTGTCTGTCTCAAGACCGACAGCGGCGAAGAAGTCTGGAGCCGCGAATTCAAGGAGTTCGGCGGCAAGATGATGTCCGGCTGGGGATTTTCCGAGTCGCCTCTGGTCGATGGGGACCGGGTGCTCTGCACGCCCGGCGGCGCGGACGCGATGGTTGTGGCCTTGGATAAGTTGACTGGCAAGGACGTCTGGAAATGCAAAGTCCCCGAAGCCGAGATTGGCACGAAGGGCAAAGATGGCGCGGGCTATTCCGGCATCGTCATTTCCAGCGGCGCGGGAGTGAAGCAGTACGTGCAGCTCATCGGCCGCGGTGTAATCGGCGTGCGGGCCAGCGACGGAAAATACCTGTGGGGCTACAACGGCGTGGCCAACAAGACCGCCAACATTCCCACGCCCCTCGTCAGCGGCGACCACATCTTCTGCTCCACCGGCTATCAGACCGGGTCGGCCCTGCTGAAGCTCACCAAGGACGGCGACGGCGTGAAAGCCGAAGAGCAGTATTTCCTGGAGGCCACGAAGCTGCAAAACCACCACGGGGGCATGGTGCTGAAGGACGGCTATGTGTATTGCGGCCACAAGCACAGCAATGGCCTGCCTATTTGCGTCGAGCTCGATACCGGAAAGATCGTGTGGGGAGGCGAAGTGCGCGGCCCCGGCAGCGGCTCCGCGGGGGTGACCTATGCCGACGGCAACCTGATTTTCCGGTATCAAAGCGGCGAAGTAGCCCTGATTGAAGCCAGCCCCTCCAGCTACAAGCTCAAGGGGAGCTTCAAGCCCGAGTTCGTGGGCAGCAAACCGTGCTGGGCCCACCCCGTCGTCATCGGCGGCCGGATGTATCTGCGGGACCAGGACAAATTAATGTGTTACGACGTGCGGGAATAATCATGTTCTCCTCGCCTCATTGCTGCTGGGCATTTCTATTCTGCCTGGCTCTCTTTGCATCGACCAAGGGAGCGCAGGCCGCGGATGCTCCACCGCGTCCTAACGTCGTCATCATCCTGGCGGACGACCTGGGCTATAGCGACCTCGGGTGCTACGGCGGGGAGATTCAAACGCCTAACCTCGATGGCCTCGCCAAGAGCGGCCTGCGGCTGACGCAGTTCTACAACACGGCCCGCTGCTGGCCGACGCGCGGTGCGCTGCTCACCGGCTACTACCCCCAGGCCATCCGCCGCGACACGCTGCCGGACGTTCAGAGCGGCAGCGGCGGGACCAGGCCGCCGTGGGCGAAGCTCTTACCCGACATGCTCCGGCCGCTCGGCTACCGTTCCTACCATTCCGGCAAATGGCACATCGACGGCAAGCCGATCGAGAACGGCTTCGACCACTCCTATCTCCTGCAAGATGCGGGCAGGTATTTCAGCCCCAAGAACCATCTGGAAGACGACAAGCCCCTCCCCCAGCCAGCCCCCGGCAGCGGCTATTACTCCACCACCGCCATCGCCGACCATGCCATCAAGTGCCTGCGGGAGCATTCCGCGCAGCACGCGGACCAGCCGTTCTTCAGCTACGTGGCGTTCCTGTCGCCGCATTTTCCGCTGCACGCCCTGCCCGAAGACATCGTCCGCTACAAGGACAAATACAACGCCGGCTGGGAAGTGACGCGCCGAGCGCGGTGGGAGCGCATCCAGAAACTCGGCCTCGTGCTCGGCAATCTGTCCGAAGTGGAGCGCGATGTCGGTCCGCCCTATGATTTTCCCGACGCACTTAAGAAGCTCGGCCCGGGCGAAGTGAACCGCCCGCTCCCCTGGAAGGACCTCACGCCGGAACAACAGCAGTTCCAGGCCACGAAGATGGCCATCCATGCCGCAATGATCGATCGGATGGACCGGGAAATCGGCCGCATCATCGCCCAGCTCCAGGACATGAAGCAGCTCGATAACACGCTGCTCTTCTTCCTCTCCGACAACGGCGCGAGTGCCGAAATCATGGTCCGCGACGACGGCCATGACCCAGGCGCGGCGCCCGGCTCCGCCAAGACGCATCTTTGCCTCGGCCCCGGCTGGTCGAGCGCGGCGAACACCCCGTTCCGCCGGCACAAGACCTGGGTGCATGAAGGGGGAATCTCCACGCCCCTCATCGTTCATTGGCCGCCCGGCATCAAGGGGCGCGGCGAGCTGCGGCATCACACTGGCCACGTCGTCGATATGGTGCCCACGATTCTCGAGGCCGCGCAAGGGGCGCTATCGTTCGCGCAGAAAGACGACAGCAGGCCTCCGCTTCATGGCAAGAGCCTCCTCCCGCTCTTCGCAAGCGACGACCAGGCGACCCATAACTACCTTTGGTGGTCCCACGAAGGGAACCGGGCTTTCCGTCTTGCCAACTGGAAGCTTGTAGCCGCCAAGAATGAGCCTTGGGAACTCTACGACCTGACCACTGACCGTAGCGAGTCCACGAACATTGCCGAGAAGATGCCCGAAAGAGTTGCTGAATTGGCCAAAATTTGGGAGGCAAAGCAGGCAGATTTCAAAGAGCTGGCAATGCCGTAGATCCAAGCGGTAGTTTCAGCGACTCCTCGGGGCAGCGGCAAACGGAATCCGGACCTTTGCCGGCCCCGTCTGCTTCTCAGTCTCGCCTTCCGCAAGCTCAAACGCCCGGCCGATTCGATTGCCGGCAACGTCCTCCAAAACCTTATCCACGTCCAATGAGTATTCACCGCTCTCCCATGGATTCGCGGGCGTGAATCCCCACTGCCGCTCGTGCTGGGTCACGGCAATTTCGCCAGCGACTTCCTTTCCCGTGGCATCCAAGATCGCAATGGTTCGGAGGAGCAGGGCATGATCCAGCGGACGCGGGAACTTCAGCACGAGCGGCTGCCTGGTATTGGCGGTCGGAGCTTCGATTCGCCAGGCCGCCGTATCGATGCCTTCTTCCACAGGCTTTTCCGCAACAAACTTCTTGGTAAAGCTCGCTTTCAGCGGTTCCCCGCCGGCATCCTTCCAAGCGGAATCCACGACCAATGTGTAAGAATGCCCGGCTTCCAGCACCGGCCCCACATCTTCGCGCGGCTTGAGCCCCCGTTTGATCCGCCCCGGATCAATCAGCAGCGTCAGGCGTTTGCCGCTGGCGTCCCATAGCTCTTCGCCGAGCTCCAAAAACGGCAACTCGATCGCCACGCCATTTTCTTTCAGCAGCTTGAGATGGGTGTACGCTTCCCCTTTGGTCATCGGCTGCGAAAAGTGCAAGTAAAACCGGAGTTGATTTTCCGGCAGCTTGTCGCTTGTCGGAAAAATCTGCGTCACCACCGTTGCCGCCGCTCGCTTGGAAGCAGCTAAGGCAATTTCCAGCGTCACCGCATTCTTAGGGTCCGCCCTTTTCCCGTCCAGAATTTCCGCTTGCAGCACGGCGCGGTATCTGGTTCCGGGAAGCAACGCGAACTGCGGCGTAAACCGCAAAGTATCTTCATCGACTTCAAACTTACCGAGCAGCGGCGGCAGGTCCACTGTCTGTTGATTGGCCGATTTTTCTACGACATAAACCGCGAGCAACTGGCCCCGCGACTCTTCGCTCATTTTCGCCAGCTGCTCTTCCGGCAACCCGGTCGCTTCAAACGCCACGGCATGGCCCGATTTGTCACGGACAATGCGCAGCACCGGCTCGGCAAGTGCGTTCTGCCAAAGTACCAGCCAGGCGATGGTGAAAATGGTGATGCGAAGCATCGTGAGGAGCGGAGACAATAGACCAACACGCCCACGCAAAGCCGTGGGCGTGCCACCCAATAATCCGATCCGTTGGAGCGGGTTACTACGAACGCCTACGGCAGAGCAATCGTTTGCAGGTTCAGCCCGCCATCGGCCTTGACCAGCAATACGGCGTGCTTGTCGTCCAGTTTGTCGAGTTGCTCGACCCCCTTGAGCTCCGCCACGGTGTCATACTTCACGCCGGCAGTGCCGCTGACTCGTTCGTTAATGCCGGCTTGCTTCTCGATGCCGTCAGTGGGAACCTTCATCACGCCGCGGGCGCTGTTGGCGATGAGCAGGAAGCTCTTTCCATCCTTCTCATAGGCAATGATATCCAGCGGGCGATTCTGGTTGCCCAGCTCCGCAATCGTGGTGCCGCGAACTTTGGCCCCTTCCTTGAGTTCCGAAATTGGGAAGCGGACGAGCGGTGTGCAGGTGTACGCCGCCAATAGCTGCGGCTCACCGCCGACATTGAACGGCACAAAGGTGCGGACGGGCGAGCGGGTCTCCAAAGCGCCGTGGGCGCCGTGGTAGATTTCCACGCTAGCGCCGGTGTCCGCCGATTGGAACGGCCAGGCAATCGAGCGGAGCTTCGAGGCAAACTCTTCATTCGACAGGCCGGCGATGAACAGCTTCCCTTCGAAGAAGGCCAGGTCCGTGATCGACTCCGTTCGCAGGCTGTTGCCGCGTTTGTCCTTCTTGTCGGCGCTAGGGGCATTTCCTAGCGCCAGCTTGGCATAGTTCACTTTTTCCAAGGGGAGAGCCGAGATCTTCCCGTCAGCACCGGTGCGAACAATGACGGCCTGGGCATCGGGCCCCTTGCCGCGGGAGACGCTCAGGAATACGTTTCCCGTCCCCGGCTGCACGGCCAGGTCGTTAATCGTGATGTCGCCGGCCTTGGTCCCCAAAGCGGCCGCCACCTTGGCGTCGATGCCGTCGACCTTCACTTCCTTCGCATCCGCTTTGGCGGGAGCGTCCACGCCAATGGCAAAAATCGCCGCACCCTGCGGATCGGCGACGAACAGCACTCCCGGCGGCCCGAATGCAATCGGCCCGGCCGATTTCAATTCCGGCTTGCCGGATTCTTTCAATCCCGCATCGGCGGCCAGGCTCGTGGAGGCCAGGACGACGGCGGCAACAGACGACCCAAACATGGTCCAAAATCGAGTCATGTCAGACTCCTCGCAGCAAGAATTAGGAACAGGAAACTCCCGGCCGCCCCCGCGGCTCAGCGAATCGTTATGGTACAGGAGAATCATAGGGGTGGGCAACTATCGCAATGGTTTCGTCTGATTCAACACGAATCCCACTTCCAGGAACACTAGGAGCATCCCATGAAAGACCGCTTGATTACCATTGTCCTATCCGTTGCCGCCACCTACGGCCTGCTGCAAGTCGCGCCCAAACCGCTAATGGAGCTGGAGGTGGACCGGCTCATTGTCCGCAAGGAGCTGATTGTCTCCGACACCGGCAAACCCTGGGAGGAAGGTTACGAGCAGCACCAGCTTCCCCGCGGCATCTATGCCCGTGCCCTGCATGACGGCCCCGGCGGTCTCTGGGTCCGCAGCCGGCTGATCAAGGGGGAGATCGATGACCCGTTTGACGACCGTTTTCATGCCTTGGAACGCGACGGCTCGATGCGGCGCTCGCCGGGGCATATTTCCTGGAACATGTGGCTGGACGGAGCCTGGCGTCAGATGGCAATCATCCAGGGGGAAGGGCTGGAACGATCCGAAGTGCCGGAAAAGGACTGGAATGGCACAACCCATCCCGGCCGCCTCCGTTTTCAGACCTTCCGCCCCGGTCACGGTGAGCCGCTGACCGATGCCGTCATAGGGCAAGGAAAGATGAGTCTCGGGGGGGGCGGCTTTGGAGGCGGAGGGCTGCCCTATGCGGAGAGTGTCCTGGAACTGTGGGGCGGAAAGCTCGTTGAGAAGGAAATCCTAACCCCGGCGGCGCCAACGATCCTGAAGCATGACGGCAGCGGCGAACATACCTATGCGATCATTGCCGTCGGTCCAGCCGGCAATCGCACCCAGGCATCGGCTGCCGCCAAAGCCGCGGGACAGGCCACCCTCCGCTGGGACAGCGTTGCGGGGGCGGATGCCTACCTCATCGTGCGAGACGGCAAGGAGATCGCCGGGCCGCTGCGAGTCGAGGGCTCCCAAAAAGAATGGAAGGACCAGGCGAAATAGAAGTACCGATTCTATCTCGAACGCTCTATTCCGTTGGGCCTGCCAACACCGGCCCTTCCACAGCTACGGCGTCGATAGGATCGGCATCAGCCTGGTATCTCGCCTGACGGGCGGAAAGCTGTTTGATTCGATCGTTGACGCGATTGAACTCGGCAGCGGTTTCTTGCCAGAAGTCGTTGTCGCGAAACAACAGAGGGCGAGTCTCTTTTCCTTCCCCCAACTCGCAGAGTGCATTCTTCAAGCGGCGGGCCGGTCCCGCAAAGCGGTTGCTCAGGCGCAACACGTCCATGACCACCAAGGGCAGGATCAGGAAGGATGCGGCCGCGCCAGGGGCAAACCGCTGGTAAACGTCACCGAGCACTAACATGAACGGCCTGGGCGGGCCGGCAAACATGTCCCACCAGACCAGCATCAGCGTAATGGTGAACAGGCAGTAAACCCAGTAGGCCGCGACGCGAACCATCAGCGCGCCTTGGACCTTGGAATCTACCAGAAAAATCCGGCGTCGAAATTTTGCCACGTCCGCTTCTCCCGAGAGCGCCTGAAAACAAGTTTGCTCCTAGAGCCTACGTCATGAAGCTGCCGGGTGCCGTCCTTCCGCTGGAAGAATTCACCCCCTTAAGTCCGCATAACCCGGAAATCCGAATTCAGGTGTCAGGCTCCCTGATTCGACGTGAACTCGACCGATTACACAGGCAACTCTTGCCAGGTCACGTCAGTCCGGACATGCAGGCGCGTTGCGGCCTGGGCATACTGCGGACAATGGTCGATGAGCCGGGCCGCGGCATGCGACAGCGGCACGTTGCCGAGCTCGTAGCAAAACACGATTTGGCTGGTTGCTGCCGGGATCACCGCGGGAATTTGTTCGAAGTAGGCCTTGCCGATGAGGCCGGACAACTCAGCGGGGGTTAAGGATTGTCCATCGCTGTATCCGCTGCCTGGCGCAACAACGCACAGCAGCCGCCGTTCTCCGCCGACCTGCTGCATCCAAGGCTGGGCGGTGGCAATCCGTGCCTCGAGCCTGGACGGGCCATTCTGGCCCGGTTTCCCGAGTTCTTTCAGCAGGGCCGAGAGATCAATTTGCCGCAGGGATGCCAGGGTCGCCTGACGGGCTTGTTGTCGCAAAAGCGCGAGCAAGTCACGCCGTCCGTCTCCTCCTTGGAGCAGAGTCGTGCGGAAGCCGGCGGTGGCAAAGAGCTGCTGCTGGAAGGTCTGGTCGATCCGCAGCGCGGACTCATCTTCGTCTTTCTGCAACTGGGCCATCGCGATCTGCTCCAGGTCGTCGCTGCCAGGGGCAGCTTCGATGGGCGCGAACTGTCCCGTCATGTGCTTTAGGTCCCGAGTCAGATCGTGGAGTTGATCGGCGGCCTGGGAGACGAAACCGCCCAGATTCTGGGCGAACTGCGCAGCCACCTGCGCGGCGAGTTGGTAAATCCGAAACTGGCAATGCTGCAGGAACAGCGATTCCGCCAGCGTAGGTCCGTCCTTGTTCCTGCCCGATGGCTTCGCCGGAGAGCGGGCGGCGAGTGCCAATCTCTGCTCGATCCCGGCAATCTGCCCGCTGATTTGAGTCCGTGTCTCTTTGGCCTTTTCGCTGATCCCTTTCAGATGTCCTTGGAACAATTTCACGCATTTATGGGCTCCGCTGACCCGCGCGGCAGGGTCTTCCGGCAGGGCCAGCAGCCAGTCTCGCAACCGCTGGCCAAGCGGCGCGATCGCCTGCGGCAGCCGTTTGAGCAAGGCATTGTGGAGGGGGGATGTCGGAGAGGAGTCCCCATCGCCGAGGCGCGGGCCGAAGAAGCAAGCAATGTCGGCAAACCACTTGTCGACCGGAGCCATGCCCTGGGGTGCCCCGGGGGAAGCACGAGCAATCTTGCGGAAGACGACGTCCGGCTCTCCGCCGAGTTCCTCCACCGCCAGGGCGTAGAGCCCTTCGATCAGGCTGTCGAGCTCCAGGCCAAGCTGCTGGGATTGATGGGCGGTCAGACGCTCCAGTTCCGCGTCCCTGGCAGCGGCCGCTTGCGACGCGGCGGAGGCGGCAGCATCGTCCCGGCGAGCCGACAGAGAGGATTCCACCGTGGGTTTGGGCTCTCCGGACCACCGCCGCAAGACTGTCTGGCACAGCGATTCGGCCGCTCCGGCCACGAGAGCATCGGAAAATCCGAGCGGACACAGGCCGAAGGTCCGCAGAGTCACATCATGGCGTTGTTCATGCGGCTTTGCGGAACGACAGGCGCGCAGGTAGTTTCCGGTAGGAGTGGCGGCATCGAGATACAGGTACTCGGCCACGCGGTCGGTAGCGGCCAGAAACTGTTCCGGGCTCAGATCCTGTCCCAGATGCACCAGGTAGGTGTTCGCCAGAGGGGACTCGCCGGCGGAGCATGATTGGAGGCCAATCGCCGGGTCATCCGGAAAGATGCCGCCGGGACGAAGATAGTGATTCAGCTCCGTGAGGAGCGAGAACGTATTCACCGCGGCCAACTCCTGGGCAGCCGGCTGTCGGCTCGCGCCATAAAGCAGAAGCAGGTCTACCATCCCGTCCTTGGCCCGCTCCTGCAGCGTTTGATGGGCGGCAAAGGCCACGTCCAGCACCATTCCGCTCGCGGCTCCGCCGGAGGATGAGCCCAGAACGACGATTCGGGGGGGTGCTGCCTCGCCCCCGGACTTGCCGGCCTCCATGAGTAGCTCGACCGCCCTTCGCAACCGCTGCATCACTTCTTCGCCATGGTCCACGAACGCCAACCGGCCGAAGGGGCGAATCCCCTCGGTCTGCTGCGAACGGGGAATGTTGAACAGCCAGCGGCGGCTGAGCCAGTCGAGAAACTTGCGGGAGTCGTTGCGATAGTCGGCACTTTTGCGGAGCGGGAGCGCCAACGTCTCTTGCGGATGAATGGGTGAGCCGCATTGGCCATGCGTCGCATCCATCAGCTCGTGGGAATCGGTGTCCAGCAACAAGAATTGGAATGTGCCTAGCTGCTTCGCATCACACCGATCATCCAGGCGGCGGCGCAGCTGCTGCAGGGTCTTCCCTGCGAGACCGCCGATTCCCAGGAAGAGCGTCGGCCGGCAGGCATTCGCTGCCAGGTCGATCTCCAGCGGCGGCAGATCGATCAGTGCCGTGGCCGGCGCGGCCTGGTAGGGGCGATCGATCGTCGCCGCAAGGGCGGATCGCTCCGCCTGAGAGCAGCTTCCTTCTGCCAAGCGCTGAACAGCTTGCGCCATGGAATCCAGGCGGCGTAGGGTTTCCTGGCCCAACGGCTGGGAATCCAGCGCGGCGGAATTTAGCGTGGAAGCCGGCGGGGAATGGCCGGTAAAGCTGGCGGTCGCTCCCAGATTTGGGGCGCACGATGCCGGAGCAGCTGCGGGAGCCTTGTCCGAGGCCTCGCTGGCCACGTGCAGCAGCGCCTCGACCAATTCCACGCAACTGCCAAATCGCTGCGCGGGATCCTTGGCCAGCGCCTGCGCAATAATCGGCTGGTCCCCCTCGGGCAATGCTCCCAGGCGCGGCTTGGCATTCAGGTGCTGCATCGCCAACTGGGCCGCGGACTTTCCGGGAAACGGAACGATCCCGGTCAGCATTTCCTGGAAGACGATGGCCAGGCTGTACTGGTCGCTTCTCCGGCTGGGGCGGGCATCGAAAACTTCAGGCGGCGCGTAAATGGGTGTCAGCCCTCCCATCAGGGACGCCGACGTATCCTGCATATCCTTAACCAGACCAAAGTCGGCAACCTTGATGCGGCCGCCGACCAAGAGCAGGTTCTCCGGCTTCACATCCAGGTGCTGCAGGGAGTGCTGGGCATTCATGTAGTCCAGCGCGTCGGCGGCATCATGCAAGTGGGCGAGCAGTTCCTTGCGAGGAATCCCCACCAGGCCGCTCTTCACGCACTCTTCAAAGCGGTCCTTCAGGCTCGCGTCGGCAAGCTCGGTGACGATGATCAGTTGCCCGTCGACGACCTCGATCCGTTCGAGCGACAGCAGGAAGGGATGTCGCACTCCCTTGATGCGGTTGAGCGCTTTCAATTCGCGGGAAGCCCGATCCTGCTCCAGAAACCCGTAGACGAATTTGATCGCCTTGATGAGTTGGCCCGGCGCTTCGGCGGACCAGACCTCGCCGTAGCCGCCAGCGCCGATCCGCTCGCGGAGGTGGTAGCCGGGAATGGGCTCGGACCGGTGGGCTCCCGGCGTCTGAACTTCGGTGTGGGCCTGGGTCATGGCAATGGGATTAAGCCGAGGGGACGAACGCTTCATTCAGGAGCGCGCCCCTGGCGCAGGCTCAGGGCGCAGCCGCGCCCGCGCTTCCGGCAAGGGGGCTAGGAGAATTCTGGCTCACGTTTAAGCCCTGGGCCGCAGAAATGCTGCTGGCCGCTGATGTCCGCGCCATTCAGCCGCGCCATCCGTTAGAAGCGCGACGGTCGGCATGGCCGTTACCGGGGAGAGGCAGCCAATTCCTCGGCGAAACTCTCCACGAACTGGGCATGGCCATAATGGTCTCCCTGAGCGAGCTGGCAGCCGAGTTCGCGGCAGGTTTGGGCCTCGACTTTGTTATGCACGCCGGTGGCCACGACGCGCGTATTTCGTTGCGCTGCCGCTTCCACAATGGCCCGAATCTGTTGCTGTCGCTTGGTGCTTTTGTCGACCCCGCGGGCCAGTAGTGGAGCGAGCAACAAGTAATTCGGCGCCAGTTCCTGGTTGGCAATCACCTGATGCTGGTTCCCCGCAAAGCCAAAGTACGCCACGCCCAGTCCCAAGTGCCGCAACCGGGCCAGAAAGTCTCGGAAGTAAGGGATGTCCACCACGGCGCTTTCAGGAACGGACGCGACAATCCGCTTCCCTCCGCTCAGCACTTGCATCCGGGCCAGCGAATCGGGAATCAGGTCGGCCCCTACCTCGGCCGGCTCCAGGCGTAGGAACAGGAGCTCGCCTTGCGGCAAGCTCGCCGCGTGCTCCGCCGCCAGCAGCCGCTGGAGCTGGTGCATCCGCTCCGTAAGCCGGCACTCCGTGCTCGCCAGCAATTGCTCGCTGATGTGTGCTTCTTGCTTTCCAGGAGTGGGAGCCGGGATGGACTCATATCCGACCCCTTGGCCGCTTTCGAGGTCCACGAGCAACTGGAAATGGCTTCGCATTCCGCGGCACAGCAAGCGTTCGTGCTGGGCACGGACGGCCCGGATCAGATCCAGCGGGACGTTTTCCTCGCGATCCTCAGGCTCTTCTCCAGCAACATCCCCTTCTCCCGGCATCACTTGGGTGACGGTCCTGCCCGGTGCTGTCTTGCCGGCCACGCGAAAGGTCAGTTCGAAGTCGGCAATCAGAATCAAGTCGCCATCCCCCAATCGGGACTTTTCCGCCCGCTGCCCATTGACCAAGGTGCCATTGGTGCTTCCCAGGTCACGGATGGCAAAGCCTCCGGAAGTGCGAATGATTTCTGCATGTTCGCGCGAAACTCGGGACGACTCGATTTTGTAATCGCACTCGTCGCTCCGACCCAGGGTGAACGGAAAATCCTTGACTTCGATCAGCGCCGGGGCGCTGGACGAAGGGGAATAGATCTCGAGCCAGGGGAGCGCAATTCCCGTGGCTGCAATTGCCTGAGTCCGCATGACAGATTCTCGTTTCCAGTGGATCGACAGGATGCACGCCCTCTTTGCGGCGCGTTCGCATGCCCTTTGGCAACCTGGAAATAGACCCCTGCCCCGAACCCTTTCCAAGGCCGATTAAAACCTAGCATTTGTTTCGGGAAGCGGCGCCCAAAAAAAACGCCTTTGCCAGCGGAAGTTCTCATATTCTGCGGAAATTGCAAGCTAGACTTTTGCGCGCAGCCGTGCGCGCCGGAAGTCACGAGCTGTTCGCAGACCTGTTTTCCTCCGATTCGTTGCCATCGTTATGAATCAACAACCCTTTTCCGCACTCTTGGTATCCAGTGACCGAGCTCTGCTCCGGCAGTTGACCCGATTCCTGGAGTTATTCGGCTACGAGGTGCGGCAGGCTGTTGATGCCGAGCAGGCACTGGCTGCCGCGGAGGCTGTCGGCGCTGACTTCCTGCTGGTGGATGGCGCGATGAGTCCCAAGCCGGGGCTCGCCTTTTCGCGGACCATCCGCAGTCATGCCCCCGCGGGCTATTCATTTGCACTCTTGCTGGTCGATTCGCTGGAGACCTCTTGCCTGACGGAAGCGCTGGAAGCCGGCTTTGACGACTTCCTGGCGAAGCCGGTGGTGTTCGGGGAATTGCTGGCACGCTTGCGGGCCGGTGCGCGAGTGATTGAATTCGAGCGCCGGCTTACCCAGCAGTGTGGCCTGGAACCGATCACCACTCTTCCGGATTCCAATGCGTTCGCGGCGCAGCTCAAGGATCACCTGAAGAACGCCAAGGACCGCGGCAAGCAGGAAACACTAGGCTCAGTCAGCCTGATTGATCTCGATTACTTTAGTCGCTTCACGGCCCGCTGCGGTAGGGCCCCTGGAGAAGCGCTCGTCCGCAGGACCGCGGGTTTGCTCAGCCAGGCCTGTCAGTCGGGAGAACTGGCCGCTTCCTTGGGCAAGAATCGGTTCGCTGTTTTGCTGCCCAGCGCCACGGAAGAACAAGCCGCTCAGTGGTCCCAGGAATTCTTGGCCTCCATCGCCCAGCGCGAGCACGCCATCGGCGAATCAAAAGTGCGCATGACCGGCAGCAGCGGCGTGGTGGAGCTCAGTCGGAGTCTATCCGCGGAGAAATCGCTTGAAGTCGCGGGACAGGTTCTCGCTTTGGCAAAGACCTCGGGGCGGAATTGCGTTCTCACGCACCAGACCTGGGAAAAAGACGTCGAATCCTGGAATAAGACGGCTGCCGACGGAAAGCTGTTCTCCACCACCCTCGCTCGAGACGTCATGATCCCCTGCGCGGTACTTCTGGGCATTGATGAAACGGTCGAACAGGGTCAGGCGGTTCTCGAACAGACTCGGCTGTCGGCCTTGGCAGTGGTCGACCGCGAGGGAAAATTTGCCGGCCTCATCACCGCTTCCCAACTCCCGGGAAAGTCCTCGCGTCCTGGCAAGGCTAGAGCCAGCGGATCCGTACGGATATTGCGCCACCACATGACCACCGACGTACCAAAATTCGACGAATCGGCAACGCTTGGCGAACTCATGGAGTTTTTTACAGGGGAACACCGCTCCGTGGCGGTTATCTTACGCGACCAGCGGCCTTCCGGCCTGGTCTATTGCCAGAGCCTGGCAGCGCTCAATGAACGTCTGGCACGCGAGCACTTTGTTCCCGCAGTGCCGTATGCCACAACCAGCGACTACTTGCTGGTGCCGGATTTGACGACCGTGGACGCGGAATGAAGCAGGAAATCAAGTTTGGTGCCTGGGAGCATCGGTTTTTCGCTCTTTCCTCTCTAATCGAATGTCTTCATAATTCCCGTGCTCCCTGATGCCGCGCCTTTGACATTCGCTCCTCATTGCCATCGGCGTTCCCGTCATGCAGCTCATCCTCTTTGAAGACGAGTTCGTTCCCCGTCTTTACCCGATTACCGTCGGCCGACCGGCGTACAACGTCTCCTGCGCCAGCTACCGTCTGATTGATTGGGCAACGCAGCTTGCGGCCGAAAGCGGGGCCACGCTCCGTGGCATCGTCCGGTCCCACCTGGCGACGCTTCAGCAAGTTGACTTTCCGCAGTTCTCTTCCCCTTCCGTGGCGAACGGCCTGCCGGCTTTGCTGGTCAACGCTCGGCTCGTCCCTTCGGTCGCCAATTTTGAAGTTCTCCGCGAGCTCGTCGCTGCCGGCCGCCCCGGCATCATCAGCAGCGGCTCTGCTCTAGGCGCGGCCTTCGTGGATGCTTCCGCTCCCAAGCCGCCAACCAGCGCCGACGCTGTCCGCTTCAGCGAGTATCTGCATCAGTCGATCTGGCCCAAGCTGCCGCGCCTGGATGGCAGTCTCGCAACAATCGACTACCCGCACGATCTGATCCGCCACAATCTGCAAACCATCGGCGCCAACCTGGCCCACCGCCTCCGCAGCGGCCGGTTCACTGAAATTGCCGATGGCGTTTTTACTGCCGACGGCGCGACGCTAGGCCAGCATGTCGTCACGGACACCAGCAAGGGTCCGGTGCTCCTCGACGAAGGGGCGAGTGTCGGCCCTCACTGCTTCCTCCGCGGCCCCGTGTACCTCGGTCCCAAGAGCCGCGTCACGGAGCAGTCGTCCATTAAGGATGCGGTCTCGCTCGGCCATACCACCAAAATCGGCGGTGAAGTGGAAGCTTCCATCGTCGAGCCGTACTCCAACAAACAGCACTATGGTTTCCTCGGGCATAGTTACCTCGGCAGCTGGATCAACCTAGGCGCGGGCACCTGCAACAGCGACCTGAAGAATACCTACGGCACGGTGAAGATGGAGTACCGCGGCGAGTCGGTCGCCACCGGCATGCAGTTCGTCGGCTGCATGATGGGGGACTATGCCAAGTCCGCGATCAACACCGGCATCTTCACCGGCAAAACGATCGGCGTTTGCAGCATGGTCTACGGGTTTGTGACGACCAACGTCCCCAGCTTCGTCAACTACGCCCGGCTGTTCGGGCAAGTCACCGAGCTGCCGCCGGAAGTGATGATCGCCACCCAGCAGCGGATGTTCGCGCGCCGCAACGTCACCCAGCGCCCCTGCGACTCCCAGCTCATCCACGACATGTATGAGCTCACTCGCCACGAGCGACAGCTCGCCGGCGAGCCGTTGTCGTTGTAGGGATAGCGAAAGAGAGGGAAACTGCGAACCGCGCTGCGGGGAGGCACGCAAATTGCAATTCTAGCACCGCTCGGTCCAAGCGAGGAGCTCGTGCCATGAACCAGTTCGTGCAGATGATCAAAGAGGCCTTTGCTCTCTGGGAGCAGAGCCGGGCCGCCACGATGGGGGCGGCGCTGTCGTACTACACGCTGTTTTCCATCCCTCCGCTCCTGATGATTGCCCTGGCAGCAGCCAGCCTGGTCTTTGGCCAGGAGGCGGCCACGGGGCAGCTCGCGGTGGAGCTCAAAAAAGTGGTCGGCCAGGACGTGGCCGTGGCCATGCAGGGAATGGTGCAAAAGGATCAACAGACCGGTGGCGGCCCCATGGCCGTGGTCGTCGGCGTGGTCATGCTGCTGTTTGGTGCCTCCGGCGTCTTTGGCGAGTTACAGGCCTCGCTCAACACCATCTGGCAGGTCCAACCCAAGCCGGGGCGGGGAATTCTGGGCATCATCAAGGACCGGTTTTTCTCCTTCACGCTGGTTCTTGGGACCTGCTTCCTGCTGTTGGTTTCGCTCGTCCTCTCGACCGCACTTTCCGTGGTTGCCGCGTGGTGGACTCCGGAATCGGTCCCCGGCGGGACCTATCTCTGGCACGGAATCCACGCCCTCGTCAGTTTCGGGGTAGTTACGGCCCTGTTCGCCTTCATCTTTCGCTTTCTACCCGACGCGAAGATCCGCTGGAAAGACGTCTGGGTCGGCGCGGCCATCAATTCAGTCCTGTTTCTCGCCGGCAAGCAAGTCCTGGGTCTGTACCTCGCCCAGAAGTGGGTCACGTCCAGCTTCGGAGCCGCCGGTTCCCTGGTGATGGTTCTGATCTGGGTCTATTACACTTCCCAGATTTTTCTGTTCGGAGCCGCTTTTACCCGCGTCTACGCCTTGCACCACGGCAGTCGCGGGGAGCCGGCGGAAAATGCGGTGCCGCTTGCCTCTCCTGCGCCCGCCTTTCCGGTCCCAGTGGAAACAACGCCCCCAACTTAGCCGCCGAATCGGCTCCCTCGCGGCCCGGCCATAGGGTTGACAGCTTCCAAAGCTCTTGGGTAAACTTCCCGCAAGTTAACGAACTGTTAAGAAGCGACCCGGCTGCATGCGGGCGTACGCTTTTTCTCTTTCCTGCCCGGTATTTACGATTTCGGCTCTTGGGGTGATGCTTTTTCCAGCCCGGACTTTGTGAATTTGCTCACAATCTACGAAGGATTTATCAGACGATGGCACAGCGCACTGCAACTTGGAAGCTCCTGATTCCCGCCGCCTGGTCGCTCCTCTTACTGCTGATTTTCGGGACCTCCGCGTATGCGGGCGAAGCCGACCTGGCTATCCCGGATTTGCATGCGGGCAAATTCACGATCGCCGGCCAGCAGATCAGCGGCTGGAACCTGCTATTTGGCGGGGCTTGGATCATTACTGCCACACTGGGGATCAGCCTCTATCAGCTCTGGCAAATCTATAAGCAGCCTGCCCACAAATCGATGCTCGACATCTCCGAGATCATCTTTCAAACCTGCAAAACCTACCTGATCCAGCAGGGCAAGTTTCTGCTGCTATTGTTCGCGCTCATCGCGGCAGCCATGTCCTATTACTTCATGGGCCTGCAAGGGGAAAAGCTTACGACCTTGCTGCTCGTGCTGCTGTTTTCGGTCGTCGGCATGGGCGGGTCGTATGCCGTCGCCTGGTACGGCATCAGGGTCAATACTTACGCCAACTCGCGGACCGCATTCGCGTCGCTGCGCGGCGAACCCTGGGACGTCGTCAATATCCCGCTGCGGGCCGGCATGTCGATCGGCTTGTTTCTGATCTCGCTTGAGCTGGTGATGATGGTGATCATTCTGCTCGCCGTGCCGCGCGAAATCGTCGGTTACTGCTTCCTGGGCTTCGCCATCGGCGAGTCGCTCGGCGCTTCGGTGCTCCGCATCGCGGGGGGCATCTTCACCAAGATCGCCGACATCGGCTCCGACCTGATGAAGATCGTCTTCAACGTGAAGGAAGACGACCCGCGCAACCCCGGCGTCATCGCCGACTGCACGGGAGACAACGCCGGCGACTCCGTAGGTCCCACCGCGGACGGCTTCGAGACGTATGGCGTGACGGGCGTAGCTTTGATCTCGTTCATTACGCTCGCGGTTCCGAACGTCGATCTGCAGGCCAAGTTAATCGTCTGGCTCTTTGCAATGCGTTTCTTGATGGACTTCATGTCCGGTGCGTCGTACTTCATCAACCAGATCATCTCCGAGCAAAAGTACAAAGGGCTGAAGGAATTCGACTTTGAAGAGCCGCTCACGCGACTGATTTGGATTGCTTCGATCCTGTGCATCACCACCTCCTACGGGATGAGTTGGCTGCTCTTGAGCGGCCAGGATGCCCCGGCAGCCGCCGGACAAGTAGTCACCGCCCTGCCGCCGAATCTGTGGTGGCAGCTGGCCTCGATTATTAGCCTCGGCACGCTGGCTGCCGTGCTGATTCCTGAGTTTACGAAGGTCTTCACCAGCTCCCACTCCAAGCATGTGCATGAAATCGTCACCGCCTCGCGCGAAGGTGGCGCATCGCTGACGATCTTGTCCGGCCTGGTCGCGGGAAACTTCAGCGCGTTTTGGAAAGGAATTCTCATTGCCGGTCTGATGGCGGCGGCGTATTTCGTTAGCTTGCAGGGCCTCGACAACCTCATGATGGCGGAGCTTGAGCCGGGCAAGCTGGTCGGGGTCGGGTCCATCTTTGCATTCGGCCTGGTGGCGTTCGGGTTCCTGTGCATGGGACCCGTCAATATCGCCGTCGATAGCTACGGGCCGGTGACCGACAATGCCCAGTCGATCTTCGAGCTGGCTCAGACCGAGCACATCCCCGGCATCAAGGCAGAGATCAAGCGGGATTTCGGTTTCGATCCGGATTTCGTCCGCGGCAAGCACTACCTCGAAGCCAACGATTCGGCCGGCAATACGTTCAAGGCGACCGCCAAGCCGGTGCTGATTGGCACCGCGGTGGTCGGAGCGACCACGATGATCTTCTCGATCATCTTGCTGCTCGGCAAAGCAAAAATGCTTCACCTGAGCCTGACCGATGCTCCGGTGCTGCTCGGATTCATCAGCGGCGGAGCGGTCGTCTACTGGTTCTGCGGGGCCTCTATGCAAGCCGTAACGACCGGCGCTTACCGGGCAGTCGAGTTCATCAAAAAGAACATGGACTTGAGCAAGAAGGAAGCCGACCTGGAGGACTCCAAGACGGTCGTGCGAATCTGCACGGAGTACGCCCAAAGCGGCATGTGGAACATCTTCATCGTACTCATGACCATTACGCTGGCGTTCGCCTTCTTCGATCCCAACTTCTTCGTCGCTTACCTCATCTCCATCGCGGTATTCGGTCTGTTCCAAGCCATCTTCATGGCCAACGCCGGCGGTGCGTGGGATAACGCCAAGAAATACGTGGAGGTCGATTTGAAGGAAAAGGGAACCGATTTGCACGCGGCTACCGTCGTGGGTGATACGGTCGGCGATCCCTTCAAGGATACGACCTCCGTCGCCCTCAATCCGATCATCAAGTTCTCGACCCTCTTCGGCCTATTGGCCGTCGAAATCGCGATCAAGATCAAGGAAGCTGCTCACGCGGGTACTGGCAGCGACTACACCGTCTATGTTGGCGTGGCCATGCTCGCCGTCGCGCTCGTCTTTGTCTGGCGGTCGTTTTACGCCATGCGAATCCCACAGAAGCAAGACGCCAAGGCGGCCAAGGCGCACTAGGCCAGGAACAAAAAATGGGTGGCACGCCCACGGCTTTGCGTGGGAGTGAATTTCGCGCGCCAGCAAGGTTAGACTGGGCGGTATGCTGGAACTTACTGCGCATTCCGCGGCTAATTATCTGCGTGAGCGAGGCGCGATTGGCCCGCACGAACCGGCCCTCGTCAGTGAACTCGCCGGCGGGGTTTCCAACACGGTGCTGCTGGTTCACCGCCCCGATTGTCCCGGCGGGGATTTCGTCTTGAAACAAGCCCTGCCGCGTCTCAAGGTGCAACAGGAATGGCTGTGCAGCATTGAGCGTATCTGGCGGGAGGTCGAAGTCCTGGAAATCTGTGGCGAACTCCTGGCGAGCGGGGGGCGTCAGCCCCCTGATACTATTTCTCGGGAGAAATGGAACACTGCTGTCCCGAAAATCCTTTTCTCCGATCGCGCCAACTATTGCTACGCCATGACCGCCGCTCCGGCCGGTCACCAGACTTGGAAGGAGCGGCTCTTGTCCGGCGAAACGGACCCCGCCATCGCATCGGCTTGCGGGGAACTCCTCGGAAAGCTCCACGCTGGCAGTTGGCGAAGCGCGAACATTGCGGAGCGCCTGGAAGATCGTTCTTTTTTCGACTCCCTTCGCCTCGACCCCTATTACCGCCGCCTCGCCGTCGTCCATCCGGACCTCGCGGGCATCCTGAACACGCTCATCGACGAAACCTACGCCAACCGCCTCTCTCTCGTCCACGGCGACTTCAGCCCCAAGAACTTGCTGATTTCCCCCGGCCAAATCTGGCTCATCGACTTTGAAGTCGGCCACTTCGGCGATCCTGCCTTCGACCTTGGCTTCTTCCTTACGCATCTAGCCCTCAAGGCCATTCATGTCGGTCGACAGGGAGATGCATGCTTAGTCCTCATCGAAACTTTCTGGCATTCCTACCAAAGAGCGCTCGCCACTGAAGTCACCTCCGAGGAAGTCAACGCTCTCTCCCGCCGCTCCGCCCTCCACTGGGCCGCCTGCATGTTGGCGCGAGTTGATGGAAAGAGTCCGGTGGATTATCTTTCCACGATGAGTCAGCAATTCGTCCGAAACTTGGCGGTCGATTTTCTTCGTACACCGCCTGAGAGCGTTTCGGATTTGCTCAAAGGGCTGTTCTCTCGTGTCAGGGGCATTTCCCAGGATTATCCGCCCCTTCCAGCTTCCGGCACTTCCGCGTAGGGTAAGGGTGTCACGACCCTCATGGAGATTCCCAATGGCCGCAGGCCAGATTGATACAGCCGCCCTACAATCCGCGATTGGCGATTTCCCCGACCCGGAAACGGGACGCAGCCTTGCATCCTTGTCGCAAATCCGCGACCTGAAGGTGGATGGGGACAGGGGCTCGCTTACGCTCGCTCTTACCACCCATTCCGCCCCGATCTGGAATGAAACCCGAGACCAGCTCATCGAGCGCATCAAGACCCGATTGCCACAGTTCAAAGAGGTGCAGGTCAATCTGGCTGTACACGAGCGGCCCGCGCTGAAGATCGGCAACATAGGGCTCACCGCCAAGAGCGTGATTGCGGTCGGCTCGGGCAAGGGGGGCGTGGGGAAGAGCACCATTGCCACCGTGCTGGCCCTTGGACTGAAGCGAGCGGGCTGCAAGGTCGGCTTGATGGATGCGGACGTGTATGGTCCCAGCGTGCCACACTTGCTCGGCTTGGGGGATGCTCCGCGGCCCGAAGTCATCGAAGGGAAGATCCGGCCGATTTATTCCGGCGATATGCCCGTCATGTCGATGGGCTTTTTGGTCCCTCCCGGCGAAGCCGTTGTCTGGCGCGGTCCGATGCTGCACGGGGCCATCACGCAGTTTCTGCGGGATACCGCATGGGGCGATCTCGACTACCTGATCATCGACATGCCTCCCGGCACCGGCGACATCGCCCTCACGCTCTCGCAAATGCTGCCCCTCACCGGTGCAGTTGTCGTTTGCACGCCGCAGGAAGTGGCCTTGCTCGACGCGGTGAAAGCCATCGCCATGTTCCGCAAGGTCAATATTCCTATCCTGGGGATGGTCGAAAACATGAGCGGCTTTATCTGCCCGGACTGCGGCAAGAAGTACGACATCTTCGGCAGTGGCGGAGCCAGAAAGAAAGCCGAAGAGCTGCGCGTGCCGTTCCTGGGCGAAGTACCGCTCAATATGCAGATTCGCGTGAAGGGGGACGAAGGCTCGACCTTCGGCAACTTCGACGATCCCATCGTCGGACCGTACTTAGAGCGGATCGTCACGACTCTGGTCCGCAACCGGGCCACTTCCGCTGCCGTCAGCCCGCCGGTGATGCAACTGCCGACGCTATAGCGCCGCCCTTCTTCCCGGATGCTTCTGCTCCAGTCCGCAACTGCCGGCGGTGGGCAGGAGCTTGTTGGGGCTGAGGTTGCCGCGGGGGTTAAAGGCGGCGCGGAGATTCCCCATCGCGGCCAGGTCGCTCTCCGTGAACATCTTGTGCATGAAGTGGATTTTCTCCACGCCAATGCCGTGCTCGCCCGTGACGGAACCGCCGCACTTCAGGCACTCGTCCAGAATCTCGTTGCTGGCCACCAGGACCCGCTGGACCTGCGCCGCATCGCGCTCGTCAAACAGCAAAATGGGATGAATGTTGCCGTCACCGGCGTGAAACACGTTGACGACCCGCAATTCGTGACGGGCTGCGATTTCCGTGATCTTGCGGAGGATATGGGGCAATTGCGTGCGGGGGACGACGCCGTCCTGCGTGCAGTAACTGGGGCTGAGCCGGCCGATCGCGCCGAACGCCTGCTTGCGGCTCTTCCAGAGCTTCTGTCGCTCTTTGTCGCCGACCGCCAGGCGGACTTCGCGGGCGTTGCATTTTTTGCAAAGGGCAATGATGCGGTCCCGCTGCTCGTCGAGCCCGGCTTCCAGACCGTCTACTTCAATCAGCAAAATCGCCTGGGCATCCAGCGGAAAGCCGAAGGAGTAGGCAGCTTCGATGGCGACCAGAATTCCCTGGTCCATCATCTCCAGCGCAGCGGGAACGATGCCGGCGGAAATGATCTCACTGATAGCATTGGTCGCGTCGTCGCACGATTCGAAGACCCCCAGCATCGTCCGGTAACCCTGCGGGTTCCGCGTCAGCCGCACCCAGACCTTGGTAACGATGGCGAGCGTCCCCTCGCTGCCGACGATGGCTCCGGCCAGGTCCAGCCCCAGAGGGTCTTCCGCCGGCCCGCCGATGCGGACAATGCGGCCATCCGCCAGAACTGCTTCGACGCCGAGGACATGATTTACCGTCACGCCATACTTGAGCGTATGTGGCCCACCGCTGTTGGTCGCCACGTTGCCGCCAATCGTGCAGGCCCCCTGGCTCGACGGGTCCGGGGCATAGTGATAGCCGGTCCCTTTGAGGGCATTCGTCAACCAGACATTCACCACCCCCGGCTGCACGACGGCGTAGCGGTCGCGGAGATTGATCTCCACAATCTCCTTCATCCGCGTCAGCACGATCATCACCCCGCCCCCCACCGGCAAGCAGCCCCCCGCCAGGCTCGTCCCCGCCCCCCGCGGCAGAAACGGCACATCCGCGGCGCTGCAGATTTTCACGATCCGGGCCACGTCCTCCGTATTCCGCGGAAACACGACCACATCCGGGCTGTTCTTCTCAATGGTGAAGCCGTCGCACTCGTACACCAGCATCTCGCTGTGAGCGGACAGCACATTCTCGGCCCCAATAGCCTGGCGAAGCTGGTTGACGATGCTAGGGATGGGTTGCATGGCCCGATTATATCCTCCCTCTCCCTGGGCGAGGGCCAGGTGAAGGTCTGGCCACGCCCTTAACCTGCCGGCAATCGATTTCACCCTCCGCAGCGCGATAAGCGGCTGATAAGGGGACTTTGATACAGGTTTTCAAGTTCCCATTTTCGTCCCGCATGTATCAGAGTCCCGCGCACAACTCCTTATCCCAGCGCGATTTCCGCCGACGACTCGAGTGACTCGCGCGATACACGGCAGGCTTTTTTGATACCACCAAAACCCCATTCTTTCGGGGGATGTATTAGCGATTTTATAAGCTGTTTTTCAATTACGATTACACAATAGACTGCGCTCTTAACGGCAAATACTCTTCCCTTACGGTCTCTTTGTTGATCTACGCAAATCGCAACTGGCTCCGTCAACGTCGCGCGGCGGCAAATGGTGAAGTATTCCCGTTGCCGCAGGTTGCAACATGGTGCCGCTCCACCACTTACGCAGTCACTCCTCAGGAGTTTTTCAACACCACCCCGCCGGAAGAGTGGTCATGCCGTGGCGAGGCCGATGTTTGAACCGCGGAGATCGCCGAGGGTCGCGGAGGGGTCCAATCCAACCACCCTGATTTCTCCGCGCTTCTCCGCGAACTCCGCGGTTATTCTCCCACGCTCTGGGAATCCCCACACATCCATTTCCCACAACCAGATTGAGAAAGAGCACCGCCCGTCCGGCATTGCCGTCCTCTCCCCTTGGGAGAGGGCCGGGGTGAGGGTCTGCCGGCTCCACCGAGCTGGTCCTATTATACCAATGTCCAGTTGCGTATTTGGCACCTTTCCAAAACTTTTTTTGGAAATTCTGAACGGCCCCGGTTCCTCGTTCCCACGGTCCTCCGTGGGAACGTACGTCTGGGACGCTTCTAACGTCCTCTCTTCTTGCACCGCACTTTGCAATCATGCAGAGGAGACGCGGAGCGTCAAAACCGTGTGTTCCCACGCAGAGCGTGGGAACAAGGAGATTCTCAGCGGCGCGGAGCGGCGAGATCAATCGTCGTTGAGAATCGTGCCGATGCCCCGACTCTTGGTGAACAGTGAATTGCTGCTGTTGCCGGACAAGTCGAGGTAAAACACTTCATTACCCTCAATCCTTCTGTCCCCGACGACCCTGATGGTGATCGTCTTCGTCGTCTCGCCGGGCGCGAAGGTCAGCGTGCCGGTGTTGGCGATGTAGTCGCTGTTGCTCGTCGTCGCGGTGCCGTCCACGGTGCGGTAGGACATCGTCACCGCCTGATCGTAGGCGGCCGAGAGCGTCACCGTGAAGACCAACGACTGCCTGCCGCTGCGACCCTCGAGAAGCGACACGTCGTTGATGCTGATGCGCGGCTCGTTGTCCAGGATTGTGCCCACGCCCTGCGAGTCGGCGATGACCGCGTTCGTCGGGGCGTCGAGGTTGACGACGAAGGTTTCATTCGGCTCGGCGAGCCGGTCACCGTTCACCAGCACGGTGATCGTGCTGCCGGTCTGGCCGGCGGGGATCGTCAGTGTGCCGGAAGCGGTCTGGTAGTCGCTGCCGGGCGTGGCGGTGCCATTGGCCGTAAGGAAGTTGACGGTTACGGGCTGGCCGCTAACGGCCGAGAGGCTCACGGTGAAGACCAAGTTTGTCGTGCCGCTATTGCCTTCCAGGACGGACCGGTTATTGATGGCCAACGTGGGTACGGGATCATCGTTGCGAATGGTCCCTGCTCCTTGACCATCGGCCAGGACCG
>JBPCKT010000063.1:0-191057 GCA_051004015.1 Pirellulaceae bacterium
CGATTGACTCTCGTACCGGGGCTCCCACGCTCGATAGGTCGCGTCCGAGGCGAGGCTCGGCGCGAACACCTCGAGGGTCAACGTGTCCTCGGTGCCCCAGCGGTCGGCGAAGGCCACGTTCCGCCGCCGACTCGCGGCCAGCTCCTGCGATGTCGCGTCCCCGTGGATCCGAGCGCCGGAGCTCATCAGAACGACGCCATCCACGAGGTCGGGATACGTCGCCGCCAGCGCGAGGGCCACGGGACCGCCCTCCGACACGCCGAGCAGGTGTGCCCGCTGGATGCCGGCGTGGGCCATGACGGCTCTGAGGTCTTCGACGCGCTCGTCCCTGCTCCCCCTCCCCCCCCTCCCCTCCCCCCCCCCCCCCCCCCCCCCCCCCCCCCCCCTCGCCGGTGAGAAATGCGAATCGAAACACTATGCAAGTCATTCCCGTCCTCGACATCAAGAATCGCCTCGTTGTCCGCGGCATCGCGGGGGAGCGTGAGAAGTACCAGCCCATCCAGAGCAAGCTGGTGGACAGCGCGAAGCCGCAGGACGTGGCGCGGGCCTTGGTGAGCCTGCTGGGGGTGGATACTGCGTATGTCGCGGACCTGGACGCCATTGAGAAAGGGAAGTTCAACCCGCGAATCTACGAACAGTTGAGCAAAGCCGGGCTGCGGCTCTGGTTGGATGCGGGGGTGGGGGATGCGGAGCGGGCGGAGCTGGTGCTGGAGCAGTGCGGCGGCCTGGCGACGGATATCGTCGTGGGTTTGGAATCGCTGCACAGCGCTGCGGCGCTAAGGGAACTCGTGCACATCATCGGCCGCGAAGCGTGCCTGTTCAGCTTGGACCTGAAACACGGCCAGCCGCTGACGAAAATCGCTGCCTGGCGGTCCTTCACTCCGGGGCAGATTGCCGAAGAAGCGCTGGCAGCCGGCATGCGGCGGTTCATCGTACTGGACCTGGCGGACGTCGGCGTCGGGGCCGGAACCAGCACGCTCGACTTCTGCCGCACGTTCTGCGACGAGCACGCCGAACGGGGTCGGGAGGAGTTTTCGCGGGAAAAAGGCCGGAAAGATGAAGAGTCTTCTGCCGCGAAAACCCCTCCCGACCCCCTTCACGGTATCGAGCTCATCGCCGGCGGCGGCGTGCGGAACTTCGAGGATCTGGAATGCCTCGCCGACGCGGGCTGCTCGGCCGCCCTGGTGGCCTCGGCCCTCCACGACGGCCGGCTGGGGAAGGACGACATCGAGCGGGCAAGACGACTGTAATCTTCCGACACCAGCCTGAAGCGCAAGCGAAGGAAAGCTCGGAATCGCCAAAAGATCTAGAATTAGTTTCCAAAGGGGAATCAACGGTCTTTCTTGGCCTCCACGAAGTCCTTCACCCGGACTTCGTGAATCGTCCCGCCGAGGCCGCCGTCGCGAAACGGCACCGTCACTCGCAGGATGAACTTGTCCAGTTGGGCGGCGTCCGCGGTGAAACTGACCGCGACGCGCCCCGGCTTCGACCGATCCTCCCTGAGCGCTGCGTACAACGTAGGTTTGTCTCCCTGGCTGAAGCTCATTTCAACCTCGGTAAAGTCTTTGAGCGCCCCCTCGGCCTTGAACTCGACCGCCACTTTAACATGCTTGGGGCCGACCGCCGTCAAGCGGACTTCCATCCCCAGCTCTTTGGCTCGCTCCTTGGTGACCACGTCGAGATCCCACAAGGCGAAGCACACTCCGGGGGCGGCGACGAGGAAAACTGCCACGGCTGAGATGTTGAAAACCGCTTTCATCTGGGGCGCTCCTGGACGCAGTTTAGGGCAAGCGAAGAGGGGCAAAGCGCCCCTTCCGTCCGTACGAACTACCTATCCGATGAGACGACGCAGAGCAAATCTTGGTTTTCCCCAGCGGCGAATGCTAGGCTAAACTGGGGCCACGGACCTTGATGCCGGCCCTATCAGTGCAACGTTTGGTTCGTGGCTTACGCCTAGGCCGTATCACTCCATCGGCTCATCGTATATGTCAGTTCGATCCCGAGCTTCGCACGATTCATCTTGTTGTATACGTCCACCATGCGCCGAGCGAGATCGTATGGCTTCGTGACCCAACAGTACCAGAGTCCTTCTCGAAGGTAGTGCAGGGCAGTGGCCAAGTAACCGCGTCTCATTGCCTGATTGGCGGCCTCTTCGAATGGAGCCGGAGGGCCGTATCGGTCGATTTGGATCACGGGTTGTGGAGCAAACAGGTTGGCCGGCGCGAGCGTGCCCACGCCATCGGATGAAGGAAGGAAACTCCATCCACTTGGGATCGAAATCGCTGGATTCGCTTCCTCTTCTGGTCGGATATTGCACACACGCGCAATCTCAGCAATGAGTTTCTTTTTCTCGGGTGGTTCAAAATCGTAGGAAAGGCACCTCGCCATCTTGGAGGCAATGCCTTGTATTGTGGTGGAGCCGACAAGGATCACCCCGTCCGAGTCCATTGGGCAGTAGTGGCCATACGGGAGTTCGTCCAACTCCAGTTCCGGAGCATGAAGCAGAAAACCGTAGTGGTCGCCATCGCATCCCGTCGACCCGATAGGAAACAGTTCCGGCGGAGTACCGCAATAACGCGCATTTCGACCACTTGGAAAGAGGCCAAGAGTCGCATCGAAAGCATCTAAGCAGCGCTCAGGGTCGCCATTGGTAAATTCAAAAAGCTGACGAGCAAAATCCGCAAAACGCTTCGGAACGTTGAAGTCAAGCGATTGCGAAAGGGTTGCGCGGGTCGGCACGCCGTGCGCTGGAGTCAAATATGTCACCGGGATTGATGCGGTCATCACGCTACGTCAAATAAGCTTTCCCCAGCGGCGGCAATCACCGGACCCCCGGAGAAGATTCGCCCATTGAAAACGCATCATCAGCGGCTTCGGGTGTATCGCTTTGTTCTGCCTTCGTACCGGGGTCGATGATGCGCGCCGCCACGGATGGCCGGCGTTTGTTGATCTCGGCAATCAATGCATGTACGTCATGCGAAACAGCCTCCGACATTTGCTGCCGAACCCGTCGAACTTCGCTATAACTATTCATCCAGTGCATCCTCCCCCAAAAGTTCCAGGGGCGTAACCAACGCCGGATTGCCCAACCCAAGTATACCATTGACGCGGCGGATATGCCCGAATTTGTTGGCATTGGCAATATGCCGGCAGTTCCAGGTCACCAGGAAATCGCAGCGATGAAACGACGCGGCCGCAAGGTGCAGCGCGTCTCCGGCGGGGTTAGCTGGCATGACCATACGTGCGATGTATGCGTCGACAGCCTCGGCAACAGATTCATTCAAGTCCAGCAGGGGGAGCCTGGCAAGCAAAGCCAACATCTCGGCCTGCATCGGGTATTCGCCGGCCTCAAGCTCTGCTTGCACCGCGAGGCTTGATACCAGTTCGTCGTTTCCGACCAGCGCGGCATCCAGCCACCGCCTGGTCCAGTTCTGCCGGGCGAGCATCTCCGGCTCCGTACGAACGTTGTGGTAAAAACTCACAATCGTTGTTTCGATGTAAATTCGCGCCATCAGATAGTCCACGTCGTCACAATTTCACATTAAGCTCCAACAGTTTGCGTGCGACTGGCCGCAACTGCTCTGCCGACTCGCACGGCGAGCCGATGATGTCGCGCTCAAGGCGAAAAAGACACTCCATAATCTCCTGCTCAGACCGATTACCAATCAGAATCCGGTAAATTGGTGCGATGTAGCTGTCATACTCGTCTTCGGGCAACACACCAGCGAAACCGATCGGATTCCAGTCGTGACGAAGAATCTGGCGGATGGAATCCTGAATCTTGGCGGCTCTGGTCTCTCTGGAAGCCATATGCCGTGTGGAAGTGGCCTATCTAATGTTCATCCCGAATCACGACCGCATAATATCGAGTGCCCAATTGATCGTCAAATCAGAAGGGAGGAAGGGTTGCCCCAGTCAGCTTCAGCCGTTAGTTCAGCTTGGTGAAGCTTCGATTCGACTCCCGACCGCATTTCCAGCGATGGTGAATTGTTTCACCCTTGCCGCTTCACCATTTCATTGATCCAGATCGGAGCGAAGGGGGACGTGCATCCTTTGGAGCAGGGATAGTCGCGATAGATCCCCAGCTTTTCACCAATCGCGAGAGCCCGCGTGCGGTGTTTGGGGAAGTGGATGCCGATTTCCGCCAGGCACATGTTCATCGTCCATTGCACCTGGGGAGCGGCGGAGCCCAGCTCCGACTCGATGCGACCCAGCAGCGCTGCGAGGTCGAGTCCTTCCGGGCTTTTTGCGACCCGCCCGGCTGTCAGTTGCCAGCCGGCGCGGGCCGTCCAGCGGTCATCCGAATTCATCCATTTTTTGCGCAGGGTCTCTTTGTCGGCATGCACCTTCGTGACATAGGAGTGCAGCCAGTCGGCCACCCACACCCAGGTGACCGACTTCACCAAGCGCTCCAGCTCGTCGGCCGACAGGAGATCGACCTTGATCAGGAGCGTCGCCAGGAACTGGGCGTCAATGTTTCCGGTTTTCCACAGAGCCAATGCCAATTCGTGATTGGTCTTGATCTTGTTTGCCAGCTTCCGCACGTCTCCGCGTGAGACGCCGAACTGACTGTCCCCGGCGCCGCTTCCCATAGGCCCACTCTTGGCGTTTTGAGCCCGCACCCCCGCGTTGCCCAGCGCCTTGAGCTGCCGCATGGCCTCTTCCAGAGTCATGGTCGTGCTCTTCGCCTTCGCGGGCGTCGGCTTGACTTTCGCAGCTTTGGGTTTCGGGGCCGTCTTGGATGTTGATTTTTTTGCGACCGTTTTTGTTGCCATAGGTTTGCGGCCCGGATGGTGAGAGGGATAACGAGCGTTATCGAGAATACGCCCGCATAGTATCTGGTGCCCAATGGATCGTCAAATTAGTTGCTCCACCGGCGCGAGGTCGGCGGGGGCATTCTTGTCGCATTCGTCGGGCTAGTGCAAAGTCATTTCACCAACCGGGACAAGCCCGGTGGGGTCTTCGTCTGGTCGTCGTGTATCGGCCTGCCCTACGCTACTCACCTGCCGGGTCGCCGGATGCGAACTATTGAGGGCAATTCGGAAGTGGGCAGCAAAATGGAGGCAGGAAGATAAGACCCATTCAACCGTCTTTATTTTTCTGCCTCCATCTTTCTGCCAGCCGGCTTTCACGGCGGTGGTTCCCTTAGAGCATCGATTCGCTTCGCCAGTTCGGCGACTTTTTGCTTGAGCTGCTTGCCGCGCAGGTCCTGGCCGGCAACGAACCCCTTGGAGTCCAAAACGTAAACGGTCGGATGGTAAGACACTGCCCAGCGCGTGGCGAGCGGCCCGCGAAACCCATCCCAGTGAACATCCCAGGTGAGCTTGCCGAGTTTGACGGCTTCTTCGGCCGTACTTTGCTTCTCATCGGCCATGACGCTCAGGATGGAGACTTTCGGGCCATATTCCTTTTGGATCGCTTGCAAATCCGGATACATCTCTTCACAGGGGCCGCAACCTTTGAACGAGAACTGGATAATCACCACTTTGCCTTGCTGCGCCGACAGAACCCACTCATTTCCAGACACGAGCCCTACTTTGAAATCAGGCGCGTCCCTGCCGACTTGCAAATGAAGCTCTTTGAAAAGCATTCCTTCGGCCATCTCGGATAAGCGGGGCATCGTCTTGGTCAGCTCGGCATCGAATCGGACGAGGCAATACTGTGGACCCTCGCGCTGAACGGCGGGCCGGCGAAGAGCCTGATCGGATTTGGTGACGACGCGCAGCAGTTCAACGGCTTCCTTTTCCCAGTCTTTCATCTGAGCCGCATTTGGCAGCACGGCAAGCCGCTCCGCAAAGAATTTCCGTTCCGTGGGAAACTGTGGTTCAGCCCCTTGGTCCAGTTCGCGGATTCGTTGCTCGGTATACTCGCGGCCATGCTTCCAGCCCAGCAGCCATTCGGCGAACATGAGCTTGCTGAAGTCTCGAACGGAAGCGTCCGCATCCGGCGATACGCCCAAGGCGCGGAATAGCTGTTCGCACCGTGGCTCAAATGCCCCTGAATTAGTGAGTCTCAGGATGTCCGTCAGCTCGATTTGATTCGCGTACCTGGGCAGTCGTTTTAGCGCCTCGCGCCGGCCCGAGTAACGAGCACCTTCTAGTTCTCCGCTGCTGGCGGCCAGACCAACGATGACGCCAAGGGACATCAATCCTGGGTGCGTTCCTCGTTGCCTCTCCTCAAACGCGAGCAGCTTTGGTATGGCTTCGCGAGCAGCGTCATGTTGCGCGAAAAATCTTGCTTGTTCGACTCCGTCAGTGATCTTCGCCATTTCCTCGAAATGCGCAACCAGTTTGGTTTGCAGATCGCTCACCATGTCCATCAGCTCCTGCTCTTCGGCAGTATTGGGAACCGGCTTTGAAGGTGCGTCCTCGGCGATTGCACATCGAGTCACCAGCGAGATGAGGAGAAGAAACACGATGTTTCGCTTCATTGCCTTGCCTCGTTGGCTTCGTATTCAGAGCGTGAACAGCAGCGTCCTTATTTTGGATGATATTTCAGGAGAAAGATACCGTCCGGCTTAGTGCAAAGTCATTTCACCAACCGGGACAAGCCCGGTGGGGTCCGTTGGAGTCCGTTGGAGCCCCGCCTTGTGGCGGTCTGCGGAAGCCGGCTAAAGCCGGGACTCCAACGTTCCTGAAAGCTCTCGCGCCAAGCAAAAAAGATTCTTTTGTTTATAGTGAACAAAAGTTTTGTTTCGCGCATCTTAGGGATGGGGAGTCGATGCGCGCGGACGGTG
Organism: Pirellulaceae bacterium; assembly: GCA_051004015.1. GTDB lineage: Bacteria > Planctomycetota > Planctomycetia > Pirellulales > Pirellulaceae > SXOA01. Next base: position 6,737 of record JBPCKT010000063.1, read on the forward strand.
CTCCGCGAGCAGGGAGTCCTGGGTAATTAGGTGGCGGCTTATCGCTGCTTATCGCCCTGATCGGTGAATCAAGCTCGGCAGAGTTTGCAAACCGTGGAAGGACAGAGACTTGCGGCGAGCGGCGGGTAGGAAAGGGAATTGAAAAGAGCTTATCACGGGGTGGATGGGCGCTAGTGATTCACGGGTTGTGCTACGTGCAAGGTCAATAACAGTAAGCACTTATGTAACTATACATCTTAAAATGTGAATAATAAACTGCCGTATTTTGTCGCAAATGAATATGAATAATCGCCTTAAATCGAGAAGTGGCAAGAGGTTGCAGAGAGGCAACTCGCGCGAGAAAGAGGCTCGTAAAAGTGAATAATTACAGCCTTTCACCCCGTCCGCTAACGGTATTCGATCGGGCCTGGCTTCCCGCGATTTGCGGTGACAGGGCAGACTCTCACCCCGGCCCTCGCCCAAGGGGAGCGGGGGAGGAGGGGCGCGCTATGGTATCGCTTTCGGGGATGGGCCATAATGACGAGGTACTGCAGTGGCCAGCCCGAGGGCCGCTTGCAGTATCCCGCCAGAGAATCCCCTCCCTCGTGAGATCCCGCCTTATGCCTGTTCGCCGGATGGCACCCTGCTGTGCGCCGCTCGCAATGCTGCTGGTCGTTTTTAGCACTGGCAGTCTGTTCGCTCAGGCCCCAACCCTCTTGGTCACCCCAGCCGACGTCAAGCTCGAAGGCAACTTTGCCCGCGTGCAGCTTGTGGTGACGGCAGCGGATGCGAATGGGATGGTGAATGAGCGGAGCGAGGATTTAACGACGGGGGCGAAGTTTGTTTCGTCGGATGAGAAGATTGTCAGCGTCAATGAGCGGGGTCAACTGCTCGCCGTCGCCGATGGTGAGGCGAAAATCACAGTCACCGCAGGTTCGCTCACCAAGGAAGTGCCCGTCACCATCAGTGGTGTCCTCCCCCAGCCTGCCGTCGGCTTCACGGAGCACATTCGACCCATCTTGAACAAAGCCGGTTGCGCCATGGCGGCTTGCCATGCTTCGCAGCACGGGAAAGGTGGCTTCAAGCTTTCCGTCTTCGGCAGCGAGCCGAGCCAGGACTGGACGGCGATGGCCCGCGACAGTGTGCAGCGGCGGACGGACTTCGTGCTGCCCGAGAGCAGCCTGATTCTGCTCAAGCCGACGATGCAAGTTCCGCACGGCGGCGGGCGGCGGATTGAAAAAGGCTCGGTCGAGTATCAGACGATGCTCGCCTGGGTGAAGGCTCACACACCAAAACCAACAGCAACCGATCCCGAAGTCACCAAGCTCTACGTCTATCCCTCCCGCCGCGTCGGCCAAGCCGGCCTCAAGCAGCAGATTCGCGTGGAAGCCGAATACGCCGGGGGCAAGCGAAAAGATGTCACCGCGCTGGCCCGCTTCGATTCGATGGACGACGGCGTGCTCGCGGTGAATCGTGACGGCCTGGTGACCACCGTCGGCAAAGGGCAAGGAGCCCTGATGGTCCGCTTCGAGGGACAGGCGGAAATCGCCCAGTTCGTCGTCCCTTATGCCGACAAGGTCGAGCTGGCCGGCTGGCAGAACCAAAACTTCGTCGATGAATTGGCCGCCGCGAAGTTCCGCGAGCTCGGCATCGAGCCTTCGCCGCTGTGCGATGACTCCACCTTCATCCGCCGGGCCTATGAAGACGCCCTCGGCTCGCTCCCCACGCCGGAAGAGACGCTGGCCTTCCTCAATTCGCAGGAGCCCAGCAAGCGGGCCAAGCTCGTCGATCGGCTGCTCGGCTTCGAGACCGGCGGGCCGCCGAACAACTACAACGACCTCTACGCCGCCTACTGGTCCCTCAAGTGGTCCGACCTCATTCGCAACAGCAGCCGCGAACTCGGGGACCAGGGGATGTGGTCGCTGCACAACTGGATCAAGGAATCGTTCCGCACGAACAAGGGTTTTGACAAGTTCGTCCGCGAGCTGATCACCGGCAAAGGCTCGATCTACAAAAACGGCCCGGCCAACTACTTCCGCCTCAACAACTCGCCCACCGAGATGGCGGAAAGCACCTCCATGCTGTTCCTCGGCGTGCGGCTGGAATGTGCCAAGTGCCACCATCACCCGCTGGAGAAATACAGCCAGGACGACTACTACGGCCTGGCCGCGTTCTTCGCCCGCGTCAGTCTGAAGGGGAGCGAGGAGTTCGGCATTTTCGGTGGCGAGCAGGTGGTCTGGATGAGCGACCGGGGCGAGGTCAGCAACCCCCGCAGCGGCAAAAAGATGGACCCCAAACCGCCGGGCGCCACCGCAGTGGACCACCCGCTCGACCGCCGCCTGCCGCTGGCCGACTGGATGACCGGCAAAGAGAACCCGCTCTTCGCCCGCGCGGTCGTCAACCGCTACATGAGTTACCTGATGGGCCGCGGCCTCGTCGAGCCGGTGGACGACATGCGGAGCACCAACCCACCGAGCAACCCGGCCCTGATGGACGCGTTATCGAAGCAGTTCGTCGACAGCGGCTTCAACCTCAAGGAATTGATGCGGACCGTGATGACCAGTCGGCTCTACCAGCTCGATTCGCAGCCGACGGCGAGCAACATCGGCGACCGGCGGTTCTACAGCTACTACCAGGTGAAGCGGCTGAAGGCGGAGCCGCTGGCCGATGCGATCGACCGGATCACCGGCACGCAGACGAAGTACAAATCGATGCCGCTGGGAACGCTTGCCATCGAGCTCCCGGACGCGGAATACCCGGACTACTTCCTGAACACCTTCGCCAAGCCGCGGCGGGCCAGCGTCTGCGAATGCGAACGGTCCCCCGACGAAAACCTGGCCCAAGCCCTGCACACCCTCAACGGCGACACCCTCTCCGGAAAAATCGCCGACAAAACCGGCCGCATCGCCAAACTCCTCGCCGCCAAAACCCCGCACGACGAAATCGTCACGCAGCTCTACCTTTCTTCCCTCAGTCGTTTGCCGAGTGAGGACGAACGAGCCGCAGCCGCTCGGTTTTTGTGCGAGAGCGAATCAGCGGAGGAGTGCTATCAGGATTTGCTCTGGGCGCTGGTGAATAGCAAGCAGTTCTTGTTTGTGAGGTAGCCTTGCGATTTCTCGTCGTTCCATTATTGATTCTGAATTTCCTGGCCGGCGGCATGGGCTGCTCGAAAACCAGGGGCACATCACGCGCCAAGTTGGATTCCATCGCCCAAGTCTACGAGCATGGGGATACAGAGACAGCAGCAGAGCAGTTGCAGGAGTATTTGAAATCCTACCCGCGAGATGATCTCGCCTGGACCATTCTTGGAAATGCATACGAGGATATGGATCAAGACACGACAGCTGAAACTGCCTATGCGAAGGCGATCGAGATTAATCCCAAGCGATATGAGGCAATCTCCGGAATGGGGATATTATGTCGAAAGAAGCGAGAATATGATCGGGCGGGTGAGTACTACAAGCGGGCGATCGCAATTGATCCCAAATACGCTCAAGCCTACTCCAGCATGTCGATGGTTTTGATTAAACAAAAAAACTACAAGGAAGCTCTCCGTTACGCTCAGCAGGCATATGACTTGGAACGAACGGACCCGGACATCGTTGCCAATTTGGCGGCCGTGTGCCGCTACAATGGCATGACCGTGCAACGCGACAAGTTGACACAAGATGCCGAACGACTCGGATACAAGAAATGTGACACGTTGAGGAAGATTTACAGGGGCGAAATGACGCTTGAAGATTGAATGCGGCTGGCATGACCTTGGAAAGCGACTGAATTGGGGTCGGGAGTCTTTGGCGTCCCATGGCCTCCATCGGCAATAGGCGCTGCCGCCAAAGACTCCCGTCCCCGGAATGCTAATCGATCGTTGCGGTTGCCAAGATCATTTTTCCACTTGCCGACTGTTTGTTGTTTCTCTTCGTCGGTTTTCCCTTGGCAATCTTCACCACGATTCTCCCTCCCGCGGCTGTGAAGGCTTTCACGAGTTGATCCAGCGAAACGTCCGTGGCGGCACGCTCGATCTTGGCAATCCGCGGCTGGCTCGTTTTGATTTTGACCCCCAATTCCTTTTGCGTCAGGTTACGGGCTTCTCGCTGCCTGCGAACTGCCAGAGCGAGCTCGACCCGCGCGTCGAGCAACTGCCGCTCGGCGTCAGTCATCTCCAGAAAATCAGCCGCATCGCCGATCTTCCAGCCGGCTGCTTGCAGAGCCTTGCGTTTTGCCGCGTCCATCGTTTGCTCCTTATTTCCCGTGGTCTGTTTTCTTGCTCGGTTGGGCGGCCGCGTCGTACTGCTTCAGCCGCTGTTTGCACCGCTGCATGACTTCGCCGGGTATCTGCCGCGTCCGCTTGGCATACACGTCCAAAACAAGCACGGCATCTGCATCAATCCGGTACATGATCCGCCAGTTGTGCCCGGCATCCCGCACCCGCAAGGCCCCGCAGCGCGGACCAACGCCGGGCAACGGCTCAGCCTGCGGCATCCCGAGCTGCTCACCTTCCTGCAGCAGCCTCAACAGCATGCCAGTCTCTTGCCTTCCCTCAGTCGTGAAAGGGCGCGTCTTCACTTCGCCGTGCAGCCACAATAGCGGCTTGGCCGTTCGCCCACCCTGCCTCACTCGTTGTGCCTTCGCCATTCTCGTGGGCTCCTCAATGACGACTTAAGTGTATATCGGATACGTTATACTGTCAAGTGAGAGGGTTTCCAAGCGAGCCAATAAAGCCAAAGTTGAAGTCCGCGAACCCGCCGTAAACGGCGGGCCTCACGGAAAAAGGGCCATGAATGGCCCTGGGATGCGGGTCGCTGAGCGTCCACACAAATTTCCGGAATTCTGGCAGCCGGGAGCTTGACGGTGCCAACTGGACATGTGTATAATTAGACAGTATTTAGCTGAAGTTGTTAGCGCGTCAGATTTGAGGAGAAGTGTGATGATACCGCGAGAATCTGCGTCGTCTGGGGAGAGCGACACTGCGTTGAAAGCTGCTTGTCGCACGAACCCGAAGCGTCGGCGAGGAATGTATCTTGCTCGCCCTCGCTGGCGCTTCGGGTTAGTGGTTGGGCCGGGGGGGCTGTTGGTTTACCGGGGGGGGGTTGCCAACAAGGTCGCCCCTGGGAGCGGCTGTGTTAGAATGGGGCACTCCGCAGTTAGTAGCCAGAACACTCCGTGTGCTGGCATCCGCTCACGGAGTGAGCGGACTACTTTCGGTGGTGACGAAGTCATGCGGACGAGTTAGGAAAGTTCGGTGATACACGTGAATCAAAAATCAGGAGTGTGAATCAACTTACGGCGACATGAATCAACGCAACATCTGTAGAGACAATAGGTTGCGGTGATGTGAATCGTCCTAAGTCCGCGAAAAACAGGCTCGAAAACATGAATAATAACAGTGCTATCGGGGGGATACGAGCTGTTCTATTGTGGCTGCTGCTATCCAGCGGCACCGCCCTCGCCCAATCCTCCTACCCCATGCTGATGAGCGTCCGCCCGGTCGCCGTGCAGGTGGGGGCGGAGTCGACGGTGACGTTCCATTCCCGCTATACGATGCTCCGCGCCTACCAGGTACTCATCACGGGGGACGGCGTCACGGCGGAGGTTCAGCCGCCGATGCTCAAGCCCGAGGAGGAGGCGAAGAAGCCGGAGCTCACCAAGATGGAGGTGAAGTTCACCGTGGCGGCGGATGCGCTGCCAGGAGTGCGGGATGTGCGGATCGTCGCGCCGACGGGGGTCAGCACGGTGGGGCAGGTGGTCGTCGTCCGCGACCCCGTCATCGTTGAAGCGGCCAATAACGACAAGCCGGAGCAGGCGCAGATGGTGCAATTTCCCGCAACGCTGTGCGGGGCCATCGAGAAAGCGGAGGACATCGACTATTTCAAGTTCCACTCCGAAGCCGGGCAGTCCCTCGCCTTCCATGTCCGCTGCGGGCGGCTGGAGGACCGGATTCACGATTTGCAGAACCACGGCGACCCGATTTTGACGATCCGCAATGCGGCCGGCGGGGTGATTGCCACGAGCGACAACTACTTCTTCGCCGACCCGTTTCTCAGCCAGAAGTTCGAGCAGGCTGGGGACTACCTGCTGGAAATCCGGGACGTCCGCTACGAAGGAAACCAGGACTGGCAATACTGCGTGGAAGTGAATAGCCGGCCGTTCGTGGAAAGCATTTTCCCCCTCGCCGTCCGCCGCGGCGAGCCTCAATCATTGGCCCTCGTCGGCGCTCAGCTCGGCGATCTAACCACCGCTCAAGTCACGCTTGCCGCCGACATGCCCCTGGGCAGCAAGCAAATTCGCTTGCCGCTGGGGCAGGAGCTTTCCAATCCCGTCCCCGCTTTCATCACCGATTTGCCGGTCATCGCCGAAGCTACACCAGAAAACAACACCTTCGACAAAGCCCAGCCGGTCAGCCTCCCCGCCGCCATTTGCGGACGGATGGAAACGGAAGCGGATGCCGATTGCTACATTTTCGATGCGAAGGCCGGCGAAACGTACTCGTTCGAAGTCGTCGCCCGCCGCTTGCAATCAGGCCTCGATTCCTACCTCCGCCTGCTCGACGCCAAAGGGCAGCAACTCGCGGTGAACGACGATCTTCGCCGCGGCATTCGGGGCTCGGCGGATTCGTTCATCGAGCACTGGGCCGCCCCGGCCGACGGCAAGTACATCCTGGAAATCCGGGACATCCACCTTCGCGGCGGGCCGCAGTTCCCCTACGTCCTGGAGGCCACCCGCAGCCTCCCGCGCTTCGACCTGTTCATCGACACCGACAAGACCCAAATCATGCCCGGCGGAGCCGCCGCGATCTTCGTGCGAGCCATCCGCAAGAACGGCTTTGTGGGGGAAGTGCAACTGGAGATCGAAGACCTGCCCGCCGGCGTGACGGCGACATGCGGCAAGATTCCGGCCAACATTCAGGACGGCTGCATCGTGCTCGAAGCTCCGGCTGATGCCCGCCCCACTGCCGGCAACATTGTTGTCCGTGGCAAGGCGTCTCATGCGCTTCCAAATAACCAATCGCTTCCCATCAGCGAAACCGCCATCCCCTATCAGGAAATCTACAACCCCGGCGGCGGTCGCAACCAGTTCTTCGTCGATACCCACGCCGTCTGCGTTCTCGGCAGTGGCGATATCAAAGCGGTCACGCTGAGCGACTATGACATTTCGCTCAAGCCCGGTGAGTCCAAAAAAATCGCCATCACCATCGAGCGGACCCCGGGCTACGACAAGAACGTCACGCTGGACATGCTCTACCAGCATCTCGGCAGCATTTTTGGCAACTCGCTTCCCAAGGGAGTCACACTCGATGACAAAGACGTGAAATCCCTGCTCTCCGGCAGCGATAGCCAAGGGCATCTCACGCTCAAATGTGCCGCCGACGCTCCGCCGTGCGACCCGCAAGTCGCCTGCGTGATGGCGAACGTATCCCTCAACTTCGTGATGAAGGCAACGTACTCCAGCAAGCCGGTGCGGATCACTGTGATGAAGCCTTAATTGGCTGATTTGCTAGCCATATTCCTCACGACCCGTTTCTTCCGCGCCTCTGCCGTAACCTACAATTCCAGGTGGCAACGTAGCGACAAAGGATGCGGCATGGCTCCGTGGATGCTCAGCGACATCACAGAATTCAGCTCGGGGGCGGCCTTGGGGGGCCTGCTCCTGTGCGGGGGCATCGTGCTGGGCCTCTTGCTCGGCCGCTGGCTGGCGAAAGCGAGCTCCCGAGGACTTTCCAGCGACGACGTGCAGAAGATCGTCACGCAGTTTCGGAATGTCACGCACGGCGTGGCGGAAGACATGTCGCAATACCGCGAAGTCATGGACCTGGCCCAACAGCGGATCCGAGACCTGAAGGAGAATCCGGCGTCAGGGGATGATTCCGCGCTGCAACTCCTCGCCCAAATGACGCAGGCCAACGAGCTGCTCCAGAGGCGGATCGCCGATGCGGAAGCCACCCTCGGCCAGCAGTCCGAGCAGATGGCGACGGCCATGAGCGAGGCCCGCACCGATACTCTCACGCGGCTGGCCAACCGCCGGGCCTTCGAGGACGAGTTCCAGCGCCGGTGCGCCGAGTTCCGCCGCCATGGCACTCGCTTTCTCTTCATGCTCATCGACATCGACCGCTTCAAGGTGCTCAACGATTCTTATGGCCATCCCGCGGGGGACGCGGTGCTCTCGCAGCTCGCCGGAATCCTGCGGCAGACGGTGCGGGACACCGACCTCGTCGCTCGCTACGGCGGCGAGGAATTCGTGCTGCTCCTGCCGGCCGGGGAAATGGGCCAGGTGACGGATAGCATGGAAAGGCTTCGCCGCGCGGTAGAAGATGCTGAGTTCCGCCTGGAAGAATGGACCACCCGCGTCACCATCAGTTGCGGAGCTGCCGAGCCGCTGGAACGCGAGTCCGCGGCCGAGCTCGTCAAACGAGCCGACGCCGCGCTCTATGCCGCCAAGGAAGCTGGCCGCAATCGCTGCTTCTTTCACACCGGCTCGGAATGTATTCAACTCACGCCGCTGGACGGCGCTCCGAGTGGAACTTCCTCTTCAGCCGCTGTCCCAGCCGCCGCGCGGGAAGAAGACTTCCGCCAGGTCTGCGCCGACCTCCGCCGCCGGCTGGAAGAAGTAACGCGGCGGTAAGATTCCGGGTAGGATATCTTGTCTGCGGCCCATTGCGCTCGCTGCCGCCGATCATCCCACCAGGAACCCCTTCCATGACCCGCCGAACCTGCCTGGCCGTCGCCCTGCTTCTCCTCCCCGCCTTACTTCTCTCCGCTGCCGATTGGACGGGCTTTCGCGGCCCCACCGGGCAAGGTATCAGCGAAGAGAAGGGGCTGCCGGTAAAGTGGTCGAGCACGGAGAACATCGCGTGGAAGGTGGACCTTCCCGGCCCCGGCGCTTCCAGCCCAATTACCGTCGGTGACAAGGTTTTCGTCACTGCCTACTCTGGCTACGGCCTCAAGGAAAACACCGGAGACCAGAAAGACCTCCGCCGGCACTTGCTCTGCTTCAATCGCAAGAATGGCGACAAGCTGTGGGACAAGACCTTCGAGCCCAAGCTCCCCGAGCACAACTATTCCGGCGAAGGGGCCTATCAGGGCTACGCCGGCAACACCCCCGTCAGCGACGGTGAGCGGCTGTACGTCTTCTTCGGCAAATCGGGGGTTTATTGCTTTGATCTCGACGGCAACGAACAGTGGCACGTCAGCGTTGGCGAAGGAACCAGCGGCTGGGGCTCGGGGACATCTCCGGTGCTTTTCGGCAATCTGCTCATCGTGAACTCCAGCGTGGAGAGCGGTTCGTTGGTCGCCCTCGACAAGAAGACCGGCAAGGAAGTCTGGAAGGCGAAGGGAATCGGCTCGTCCTGGAACACGCCGCAAATCGCCAAAACGAAGGAAGGCCCGGAGCTCGTCGTCAGCATCCAGGACTGGATTGTCGGCCTGCGGCCCGATAGCGGCGAGGAACTGTGGCGGGCGGAAGGGGTACATCGCTACGTTTGCCCCAGCGTGGTGACGCACGAGGACGTGGTCTACGCCATCGGCGGAGGCTCCACCTCACTGGCCGTGCGGGCCGGCGGCCGCGGCGACGTATCCCAGACCCACGTCCTCTGGCGGGAAGCCAAAGGCTCCAACGTCGGCTCTCCGCTCTACGATGGTGGCAACCTCTACTGGGCCGAGGACGGTGGCGGCACCATGCAATGCCAGAATGCCGCCACGGGCGAGAAGGTCTACCAAGAACGCTTCAAGCCCGGCTCCGGCCAAATCTGGTCCTCTCCCATCCTGGCCGACGGCAAAATCTACGTCGTCTCCCAAAACAGCGGCACCTTCGTCCTCGCCGCCGGCCCCAAATTCGAACAGCTCAGCCACAACGTTTTCGAAGACGACACCAGCCGCACCAACGCCAGCCCCGCCGTGGCGGACGGCAAGATTTATCTGCGGACGGACAAGCGGCTATATTGCATTGGGAACAAGTGAACCATCCCGGAATGCCGATTATCCAGTCACGCAGTGGATCCATGCCTTTGCAATCTCCGGACTTCTGCGTAATGCTCTCTTCCGGCCTCTCCGACTCCCGGCCAGATACGGGTTGCGTATGATGGTTGTATGGAGCCATCCACTTACGAGCAGCGTCAGCGCATCCGCCAGTTGAACCGTGAAGAGCTGCGCTGCAGGCAGCTCGCCCAGCTCAACGAATTGCTGGCGACCATTTTGCCGCACAGTCGCTTCTATGGGGAAAAGCTGGCGGCGGTGAACCTGCCCCTCCGCTCCTGGGACGACCTCTGCCGGCTGCCGTTTACGTTTAAGGAAGAACTCAAGGGTTCATCCCTTGGGAACGAGTTTGCCGCAAACTTGACCTGGCCGGTGGAGCGGTATGTCCGCTTCCATCAGACCAGCGGGACGCAGGGGCGGCCGATGCCCGTGTTGGACACGGCGGAGGACTGGGAGTGGTGGCTTTCCACCTGGCAGTACGTCCTGGATGCCGCCGAAATCACCCCCCAGGACCGGGTTCTGTTCCCGTTCTCCTTTGGCCCGTTCATCGGGTTCTGGAGCGCCTTCGAGGCCTGCCTGGCCCGCGGCTGCCTGGCGATTCCCTCCGGCGGCATGAAGACCTTGGCCCGGCTGGAGCTCATTCGCATTAGCCGAGCGACCGTCTTTTTCTGCACGCCCAGCTACACCATGCGGATGGCGGAAGTCGCTGCCGACAATCAAATCGACCCGTCCGCACTGCAGGTACGGCGAATCATCGTTTCCGGGGAACCGGGGGGTTCGCTGCCTGACGTTCAGAAGAGGATCGGAGCGGTCTGGAACGCCCGGGTCATCGATCATGCGGGAGCATCGGAAGTCGGCCCTTGGGGCTTTGCCGACCGCGAGGGCCGCGGCCTCTACATCAACGAGGCGGAATTCCTGCCGGAGTTTTTGTCGCTCGCCACGGGGGGACCAGCGGAGGAAGGAGAACTCTCCGAGCTAGTGCTCACCAGCCTGGGCCGCGCGGGGAGCCCCGTCATTCGTTACCGCACCGGCGACCTCGTTCGCCCGTCCTGGAAGCCATCGCAGAATGGGGACTGCCGGTTTGTGCTGCTGGAAGGAGGCGTGCTCGGCCGGGCGGACGACATGCTGGTGGTCCGCGGCGTCAACATATTCCCCAGTTCCATCGACCAGATCGTGCGGGCCTTCCCCGAAGTGATTGAATACCGTGCCACCGTCGTCCGCCACGGCGAGATGGACGCCCTGCAAGTCCAAATCGAAGACCGCCTCTCCGACCCCACCCGCGTTGCCCGTGACCTGCACCTCCGCCTGGGCCTCAAAGTCGATGTCGAGTGCGTCCCCGCCGGCACGCTGCCGCGGTTTGAAGGGAAGGGAAAGCGGTTTATTGATGGGCGGAAGGCAACTCCGTAGCCACAGACGGCTCGCCCCCAAAACCCTAGGGCATCCAATAGGTGCTAACCTTGTCCCCGGTAACTGCGCTCTCGACTTTGGCGGCAGGCTTGAAAATCTCCGCCTGCCATTGCAAGCGGTAGATGCGGCACCAATCATCGGGAGTAGCGCCCGTCGAAGTGCGCGACAGCGCGAAGTATCCGGCCACACAGAGCACGAGCGGCAGCAAGACCGCGATGAGGAGGCAGGAAACGGTTACGGTATTGATGAAGCGACGTTCGTGCATGCCCCCATTGTACCAGCGCACGAAAACGCCCAGCTACATTCGCGGGACAGGCGGCGGCCATAGCCGCTGGGGCGAATTCAACGGGGACGTTCTACTTTTCTACGCCCGATCTCTTGGTTCCAAGCTGGTACAATCGCAGGCGTGCGATTCTGAAGAGGCCGCTGCCTCGTTGGGATTATGGCGCTGCGCAATTCCGTCGATTCGAGGGTAGCCATGCAGATTTGGGTGGACGCCGACGCCTGTCCGGGTGAAATCAAGGAGATGCTCTATCGTGCGGCGGAGCGGGGGCAGGTCCAGGTGACGCTCGTTGCCAACCAGGTTCTGCGTACGCCACCTTCACCGAGGATCAACGCGGTACTGGTGCCCGGAGGCATGAATATCGCCGACCGACGGATCGTGGAGTTGGTCTCTCCGGGCGACCTGGTGATTACGGCCGACATTCCCCTGGCTGCCGATGTCGTGGGCAAAGGTGCCGAGGCGCTCGACCCGCGGGGTGAGCTCTATACCAATGCGAACGTGGGCGAGCGGCACGCGATGCGGAATATGATCGACGAGATGCGCGGTGCAGGACATGTGATGCGAGGTCCGTCCGGCCTCACCGCTCGCAACCGGCAGGATTTCGCCAATCAACTCGACCGGTGGCTGGCACGCGTGACAAAGGAATCCCAGTTCAAGAGCCCTGGTCCAATTTCCACGGATAGCAGCACCACCAGCTAACCGGCCATTTCCAGTCGGATCCGATCCTGCCTGGCCGCGCCGCCTCCGTTGTCTCAGGCTACGACGTAGGAGCCCGCCAGGCCCGATGGTGCTCGTGCAAAGGGAGGGTGGGAAACCACAATTGTTCCGCGGTCCGGCCGGTAATCCAGTGGATTTGCTCCGGGGTCAAGTCCCACTCGCCACTGGTGACTTGACGCAAATCCCGGCGGTATGCAGAGTCGTCGCCACACACGGGGAAGTTGGATCCCCAGTAGATGCGTGGCGCGCCGAATTCGCGAACAATCGCCCGAATGAATTCGTGCAGCTCTGCGTAGGGATAGTCGCAGAATTGCGACAGGCCGGAAAGCTGCACGAAAACTCCCGCTTGCGCGGCCAGCCGCAGCAGCTCGGTTTCGACCAGGCGCCCGCTGCGCAACTGGGGATTGCCCAGGTGCGTAATGACTATTCGAGCATGGGGATGCGCTGCGAGGAACCGGGCAATTGCCGGAGCTGCGGCCGCGACTCCCTGCGGCGCGAAGAGCACGAGCGTCAAGTCGAGCTCAACGGCTCGAGCCCACAGCGATTCATAGTCACGGAGCCATTCGGCCAGTAGGCGAATGCCGCGAAACCGGCCTGTTGCGTGCCATTTCACTAGATCGGTTACGGCACTCGGGCTCGTCGGATCGACCAGACAAACGGCGGCAAACGTGGCGGGATAACTCGCAACGACTTCCGCAAGATACTCATTGTCGTATTCCCCCAAGTGCTGACATAGGACCGCTCGGTCCACGCCGGCACTTCGCATGACGGTGAGCACGTCCTCCACCGCGCGGTATTTCGAGAGGCCACAGTGACTGTATCCATCGATCATCAGGAGCCCTCGTCCGCGGAGCGCTGAGCCCGACCGAGCACTTCCATCGTCGGCAGCACGCTCGCCAGATCGTATTCACACGGTTCACCGCTGTGCCAGGCGTGCAGCAGCTCGCGGTTTTGGACTATCAAATCGTCCAAAGACGTATCGGACACTAGCTCCTCGCCGGCTTCATTCGTAAGCCGGCCGCTATCGTACTTAAGCACGTCTTCGCGACCGATGAATTGTAATCGCCAGGTTAACTGCTCCAGGTTGTAAGTCAGGGCCTGGGTGATCAACTCTCCTCCTGCTGGCACCATCTGCACTCCCACATCGAGGGCCATGCCCAGCGTCGGATGTCTCGGGCCCAGCAGCGCCCGCACGCGCGGCACTTTCGGCATGTCGAGCACCCATAGGGACGCATCGACCTGGTGGCAGCCATGATGCCACAAAAGGTTGTCGATCCAACTTCGCGTGCCGACGTTCCCCATTCCCTGGTTGCGACGCCGCGGAATGCCAAAGAAACCCGCGATCTGTGTGATGTGCAGCCCGCCGGTCCGCACCCGTTGCCGCACTTCCCGCAGCGCCGCGTAGGAACGCATGGTATGGCAGACCCAAACCCTGCGGCCGAGAGCGGCGGCGACGTGGAAGACATGCTGTGCTTCCTGCCAGCTCAAGGCCACCGGAATCTCCACGATGACATCTTTACCCGCTTGCAGCGCCTGCATAGCTTGCTCACTGTGGAGCGGACTGGGGGAAGTAATCAGCACCAGTTTGACGAGGGGATCCGCCAGGGCCGGCTCGACCGACGTCCCCACCTTTGCGAACTTCCAGCGACGGGCAAAGTCGCCGGCCGCATCCTCGCGGCGAGAAACGACCCACCGCGGCAGTACTCCCCCTAATCGCTCGAAGGCCTGCATGTGCCGCTCGGCGATCGCGCCGGCGCCGATGATGCAAAGGCCGATGGACTTAGTCATAGCGACACCGTTACCTGATTCCATTTCAACGTGAGATTAATGGTGCTCCAGGCAAGTTCACTAAACGCTCAGGTTTGTAGCGGGCTTGACGTCGCGATTGACGCAGGAGGGTGGCCAGCGGCGGCGGGCCAGGGCCAGCACCGTCTCGACGGACGTTCGCCAGCGGGGCTCCATTCCGTCTCCGGATCGCCCGGCCGAATGGGGCGTCAGAATGACGTTCTCCAGCTTGAGCAGAGGATTGTCCAGCGCCGGCGGCTCTTGTTCGAAAACGTCGAGGCCCGCGGCGGCGATCCAGCCTTGGGTGAGGGCTCGCACTAGCGCCGGCTCATCCACCACGGGGCCGCGCGACGTGTTGATCAGAATCGCGCTGGGCTTCATGCGCCGCAATTGTGGCTCGCCGATGAAGTGGAGGGTCGAAAGGGTGAGCGGGCAATGCAGCGAAATGTAGTCCGACTCGGACAATAGTGTTTCGAGCGAAACTGATTGAACGCCCATTGTCGCCAATTCGTCGGCTTTAATAAACGGGTCATGGACCAGCCATTTCAGTCCAAAGCCGCTGAGCTTGCGAGCCACTTCCCGCGCGATGTATCCAAAGCCGACCAGGCCGAAGGTCCGGCCGCCGAAGGCATTTAAGGGGTGAACCAGAGTTTGATCGAAGATACCGGCTCGTACCTCCCGATCGGCCTTCGGAAGGCGGCGGACCAGCGCCATAACGAGCGCGATGACGTGGTCGGAAACACCGTCACTGAGCGCTGCAGGCGTGTTGGCGACAACGATGCCGCGGGCCGTTGCTTCCTCAATGGGGACGTTGTCGGTGCCGCTCCCTGTCCGGACGATGGCCCAGCACCGCGGCACCGCGGCCAGGGAGCCACCGTGCAAGACGCGGCTGCCGCCGAACAGCCAGACAATGTCTGCATCCGCCGCGTGCTGGGCCAACTCTTCGCGCGTATTGCACTGCCGGATGACGAGTTCGATGCCCTCTCGCTTCAGGGTTTCGGGGACCCAGTACGGGACGACCTGTCCATCCAGGTCCACGAGTGCAACCTTCACGGGTTTGAGAGCCTTATTCATACGGCCTCGGTCAACGATCTTCATCGATAATACCCTGCCGCGGCACGAGCGGCTTCGTCACATCGACGGCAAACCAGCAAAGGGCCGCCAGGGCGTAGCTGGCGGCGAACACGCTGAACATCAAGTAGTGTTGGCCCGATTTCAAAAGCAAGCCGGCGAGCGTCATGCCGGCGGCGCCCATGAACGCGCCGGTCATGTTCATCGCGCCGGAGAGAGTGCCGGCGTAGCGTTCGCCGATGTCGGCGCACGAGGCCCACGCCGGCCCGAGCATCGCGTCATTAAAGAACATCCACGCGCCGAGCACGATCGCCAGTTGCCAGACCTCATGGACCCAAGGGGTGCAGAGGGTTGCCAGGCCCGCCAATCCCAGGGCCACGCAACCGACCAGTCGTCGTCCCCACTTGCGGCTCCCCAGACGCTGGATCAGCCAATCCGAGATGACGCCCCCCGACAAACTCGAAACGACGCCGGCGGCTAGCGGCAGTCCGGCGAGCCAGGCGGTTGTTCCGTCCGGCAAGTGGCGATGGTCACGCAGGTAGACATTCAGAAAACTTGTAATGAAGTTGCCGGCGAATCCGACAAATCCGTACATCAGGCACAGTCCCCAAACGCTGGGAGACGTCAGCATCTGTCCCCAGGGGACAAGACCGGTCGTCGCCAGCACGGCCGGCCGGTTACGGGCAATCAATGCACGTTCAGCCGAATTGAGCTGGCGCATTTCTTCGGGCCGATTGCGAAACCACAGCCAGAAGAACGCACACCAGGCCAAACCGAGGCCGGCGACCAGCGTGATGGTTGTGGCCCAGCCGTGGAATACCCTGGTGATGAGCCACACCACGAACACCGGGGCCACGGCACCTCCCACGCGGCTGAACGTCCAGATCGACCCCTGCGCGAAGCCGCGCTGCTGGGCGGGCATCCAGTCGGCCACTACGCGGGCCAGTCCGGGGAATACTCCGGCCTGAAATCCGCCGAAGATGAATCGCAGAGCGAGCAGGACAACCAGCGCCAGCCAGCCGCCGGCCGGAAGGAATACGGTCAGCGCCACGGCCAGGAGCGTCAGGGACCAGCCCAGCACCAGCAGTGTGATCAGATGGCGCGCTCCAATTCGGTCGCCAATCAGCCCGCCAGGAACCTGAAAAATGCCGTAGGCCACCAGCCAGACGGCCAGAAGATAACCCATCTGGCCATCGTGCAGGCCCAGATCTTTCTTGATGTACGGCGTGGCCGCGATGAAACCCTGGCGCTGAACGTAGGTAAGCACGGCGAGGCTACAGGCGACTGCCAGCACCTGGTAACGAACAAAGGTCGGTTTTTCGACGGACAAATGGTGCGATCTCCTGGAAGAGTCGGCCCATCCTAAGCAGCGGTGATTCGGAAAACAATGGACAGCTGTCGCGATGGAACCTTCGCGCGTTTCGATTCACTTGCTGGGAATTGTCCCATCCTCTCGCCCACCTTACGATTGCTCCTCTGCCAGAATTCTGGGGACCATCATGCCTGGAGCCTATTCAATGCCAAACCGGTCTCCTGCCGTGGTGCTCGTGTGCCAACCACTGCTGTTCAACAAGTCCGGAGCCTGGCGTGAGATACTCGAATCGGCGGGATTCGAGGTCCGATTCCCGTGCATGGGCGGGTGCGTGCTGACGGAGGCGCAACTTGAGCTCGATCTCGACGGCGCCTCGGCCACGATCGCCAGCACCGAACCGTATACGGCATCAATCCTGAAGCGAGCCACAAGCCTGCGGGTCATTTCCCGGACGGGAGTCGGATACGACACCATCAACACGGGGGCGGCCACGGACCGGGGCGTCGTAGTGGCATGTACGCCCGGAACGAATCATGAGGCCGTTGCCGAGCACGCTTTCGCCCTGCTGCTCGCGGTGGCGAAACGAATCGTTCCGGGCCATGCCGAAGTTGCCCACGGGGGTTTTCGCCGTCAGCCTTCGCTCGCTTTGAGAGGGAAAACGCTGGGATTGGTCGGACTAGGGAGGACGGGACGGGCTGTGGCCCGCCGGGCCGCCGCGTTCGACATGCAGGTTCTGGCACACGACCCGTTTCTGACGACTCCGCCCGGCGATGCACGAGACGTCGTGCTAGTTGCCTTCGAAGATCTGCTCGCCCGCTGCGACATCATCAGCCTGCATGCCGCGGCGACCGAGGGCACGTCTCGACTAATCCGCCGCGAATCCTTGGCCCAAATGAAACAGGGGGTGGTGCTCGTCAATACAGCGAGGGGAACGCTCATCGACGAAGCGGCTCTCAGCGAAGCGCTTCTGTCAGGCAGGGTAGCAGCCGCGGGGCTGGACGTTTTCGAGCGCGAACCTCCAACCGGCTCGCCGCTGCTCTCGGCGCCGAATGTCGTGTTATCGCCTCACCTCGCCGGGATCGATGAACAGGCACTCGAAGACATGGCGACCATGGCGGCGCAGACGATTGTCGACCTGAATCAGCGGCGCTGGCCCGTGGAACGACTTGTCAACGCGGGCCAATTGCCGCAGCCGTGGAAATGGGCCTGACCAGATCGATAATTCACGCGAGGACTATCTCATCGTCCCTTTCCGCAAACGGCCCGATTCAGCGCCGGCATTAACTCCTTCGCGAAGAGCTCCATGCTGCGGACCCAGGACGCTTTGTCATCCCAGTCGTAGCTCATCAGGACGAGCGTGCCGAACTCACCGGTTTCTTCCAGGAGCTTCAGCAATCGGCGCAGGACCTCATCGACATCTCCGGCGATGATCTGCTCGGTCATCAAATAGTCGAGCTGGCACTGGGAGTCGGGCATGTCGAGGTCCCGTTTGTAGATCCGGCGACCGAGCCCCTTGTCAAATAGTCCGCCGATGTACTCGTAATTTCGTCCCAGGGAGTTCTTGCGGACTCTCTTGACGGCTTCGGCCGTGGTGTCGGCCAGGAAGATGGAGCGGGCGACCTTGAAGTCCGCTCGGTTCGGGGTCCGCCCCGCCTCGTTAGCTGCGGCGGCATACGTTTGCCACTGGTCGGCCACGACGTTCCCCGGAATTAAACAGTGAGCAAACGGCTGAAATCCCTTCCGACCCGCCATTTTCATGCTGAAGGAATTGCGGCTCATGCCGGGAATCGCAATCGGCGGATGCGGCAGTTGAAACGGCTTGTGGATGTACCCGATCAGGCACTCGGGATCGACGGTTTTCTTCAATTCGAAATTCCAAAACTCGCCGTGGTGTTCATACGGCGGGTCGTGCGCCCAGAGGTCCAAGATAACGTCGATGGCCTCTAGTGCCATTTTACCGCCGTCCTTGGGATCGACGGAATACAGCTCCTGGTCCGCCGTCACGCTGCCATTCCCGAAGCACAAGTTCAGCCGCCCCTTGGAAAGATGATCCAGCATGGCCAGCCGGCTCGCCACATGAGCGGGATGATGCTGGTTCAAACAGACCGGGGCCGGCCCCAGCCGGATGGTGGAGGTCTCACCGAGTGCCCGGGCAATGAAGATTTCTGGCATCACGATGGTTTCGTATTTCATCGTGTGGTGCTCGCCGATCCAGAATTCCTTGAAGCCGAGCTCCTCGGCGCGAATGATCAGTTCCAGATCTTCATCGTAGCCCTGGGAAAGGGGCTTCTCGGGCGGGTGAAAGGGCATGATGAACATGCCGTAATCAATCTGCTGCACGCCTGCGGCCATGGTTGATTCCTTGGCAAGAAGTGAAAGTAAATGAGTTCGTTCTCAGCGAATGGCGATCGGATTACCCGGCGAGCCGGTGGCCCCCTTCAGACGCAAGGGACAAAACACGAAGCAGAATTCGTGCGCCCCGGCTGCGGCGAGTTCTTCGAGATCAAGGTTTTCGAGATGATACACGCCGTTCTTGGTCAGGTTCCATTGATGGACCGGAAATGCCAGCTCCTTGTTTTCGTGGGGCACTGCTTCGATGGCCCAAGTATCCGCTCCGATCAGCGCTACTTTGTGTTCGGTGAGATACCTGGCGGCGGCCAGTCCCAATCCTGGTTCCCCTTCGCCGTAAGCCTGGTTGTCTTTCATCCACAATTTGCCGTGGCCGGTGCGAATCAGAACTACGTCCCCTGATTCAATTTTCAGCTTTGCCTTGTCGAGGCAAGCCATCAGCTCATCGGGCGTGATCACGTATCCCGCCGGCAAGCGTTCCATCCCGCGCAGGGCGCACACATCAAGCAGAATGCCCCGCGTGAAAAAGACGCCGGCATTTTCCACGCCGAGCTTTTTGAGACCGTACGTGTCGCCGAATTCCGAAAGCTTGTTGCCGTTGTAGAAAATGTCTTCGCCATGGAGTCGAATGCCGACATGTCCCAGGCCATCGAACTGCGTCCCGACCTGGCCGATTTCGCCGCTGACTAACTCATCGTTCGAGACGATCTGGTTTGTGCCGGAGGGCGATCCAGTCGGGAGGCCAGGAATCGTCAGGCTGAAATGGCGCTTTCCCGGCATCGGCATCCCCTGTTCGTACAGCCGGCCGAGTTGAAAAATGCGGCCTTGCTTCACGAGCTGGGCGGCTTTTGTAGACTTGGCGGGCGTGATGCGATTCGCCGCACCGCGCTGGTCCTCAGCGCCGAAATCCGACGGCCAGAACTTGTCGCCGATAGGATTTTTATCCGTGGAATTTGGTTCGCCGCTCACCCAGGCGGCGAGGCACATCACCGCCGCACCGAGCATCGTGCCCGTCAGCATGGTCCGCAATCCGGAGGAATTGTGTGAACGCATCATGGTGCTGGTTCTCCTGATCTGGAAAAAGTTGAGGATCTTGGCAACGGAAGTTTCGGTCCGAGGTTGGCGGCATCAACATCGACGGGGCGAACAGGCTAGAGATACTTCCGAGGGCAATCAAGCGGCTTTCGTTGCCCCAACAGCCCTTGATTCCTAACATAAGAAACAGCAGGCCCGCAAGGAAATTCAAGCCGGTGAGATGAATTGGGGGACGTAGGGCTGCCGGCAGCCGGCGCCGGTTCGTTCACGGATTTTGTTCTCTCCTACGGCACAGAAAAAAAGCCACGTCTTTTTAGGACGTGGCTTAGAAAGTATTAAACAAGTGGACGTTACAGGATTTGAACCTGTGACCCCCTCGATGTCAACGAGGTGCTCTAACCGGGCTGAGCCAAACGTCCTCACGAAAAAAGGGTACAGGATCTCAGTCTTCCACTCTCCACCGGCGTATGATCTTGTCGTCCAGGGTCTTCCGTCGGTTTTATCCGCTGGTCTGGTCGATGTCAACGTTGCGCTCGAACCAACCTAGCTAACCGACCGGAGAATCCAAATCGGCCGCGAACTTTTTTGGCTGGGGAACTATCCAATCTGAGCAGAGCGAAGAAAGGGGTCAAGTAGGGAGACGCGCGGCCGCTTGCCCGAGGTTCGCCTTTGCCGCAAATCCCGCTCGCCCTATACTTTAGCACCGCTCCAGCCGACTGTAACGGCAGCCTTTGTACCGCTGCCGAGGACGGGGCAAAGTTGTGGCAACACGCGGCCTCGCGTGTTTGCCTCTGAAGCCAGCACGCGGGCCGCGTGCGGCTACAAGAAAGCAGCCATGCTCAAGGTCATCCTTCCCGACGGCAGCAGCAAAGAGTTCCCCCAGTCCGTCACCATCCGCCAGGTCGCCGAAGGCATCGGCCCACGACTCGCCAAAGCAGCCATCGCCGGCGAAGTGGATGGGAAAGTCGTCGGCTTTGATACTCGCCTTCCCGATTCCGGCGAGGTCAAGCTCCGCATCCTGACCAAGAAGGATCCCGAAGCGCTCGCCGTCATGCGGCACTCGGCGGCTCACATCATGGCCCGGGCGGTGATGCGCCTGAAGAAAGGGGCGCAGCTCGCGTTCGGGCCGACGGTGGAAGGGGGCTTTTACTACGACTTTCAGATTCCCGAGCCGCTCCGCGAGGAAGACTTTCCGGCCATCGAGGCGGAAATGAAGAAAATCATCGCCCTCGACGAGCCGTTCGAGCGGATTGAAGTGGACCGGAACAAGGCACTCGACATTTGCAAAGACCTCGGCCAGGAATATAAAGTCGAGCACATCTCCACCGGCCTCGCCGAGCATCCGTCCCTCTCGTTTTATCGACAAGGCGAATTCATCGACCTCTGCCGCGGCCCGCATGTGCCAAGTGCCGGAGCCATCGGGGCCTACAAAGTCCTCTCCATCGCCGGCGCTTACTGGAAAGGAAACGCCAACAACGCCCAGCTTCAGCGGCTGTATGCCACGGCGTTCTTCAGCCAGGAGGACCTGGACGAGCATCTGAAGAAAATCGAGGAAGCCAAGCGGCGGGACCATCGCTTGCTCGGCAAGCAGCTCGGGCTCTTTGCCATCAGCCAGGAGGTCGGTCCCGGCCTCTGCCTTTGGCTGCCGAAGGGGGCCCAGGTTCGCTCGGAACTGGAGGACTTCATCAAGGCGGAGCTTCGCAACCGCAACTACCAGCCGGTCTACACGCCGCACATTGGCCGCATCCAGCTTTACCAGACCAGCGGTCACTTTCCGTACTACATGGATTCGCAGTTCCCGCCGTTCTATCTCGACCCGCTGATGCAGGACACGCAGCACCTGTTCGCGGCCCACTTCAAAGGGGACGTGAACGACCAGAAGTTCGTCGACATCTTCGAAAAATCCTCCGCCGACTTCCAGAAGAATTTTGGCGTCTCCTCGTTCCTCGGCTTCGGCAATGCCAGCACGGTGGAAGAGCGGAAGGTCGCCATCATGCACTGGTTCAACGAGCAGGAGGCCTATCTCCTTAAGCCGATGAACTGCCCGCACCACATTCAGATTTACCGGGCCGAGCGCCGCAGCTACAAGGAGCTGCCGGTCCGCCTGGCGGAGTTCGGCTCGGTCTATCGGTTCGAAAAAACCGGCCAGCTCAACGGCATGACCCGCGTCCGCGGCTTCACGCAGGATGACGCCCACCTGTTCTGCATGGAGGAGCAGGTCGCCGCCGAATTCAGCGGCTGCATCGAGATGACGCAGTTCGTGCTCGACTGCCTCGGCCTCACCAACTACCGCGTCCGCCTCGGCTTCCGCGACCCGGCCAGCGACAAGTACGTCGGCAGCCAGGAAGTCTGGAACCGGGCCCAAGCCTCGCTCGAAGAGGTCTGCACGCGCCTGGGCATGAGCTACACCGCCGAACCTGGCGAAGCCGCGTTCTACGGCCCCAAAGCCGACTTCGTCGTGACCGATTGCATCGGCCGCGAGTGGCAGCTCGGCACCGTGCAGCTCGACTACAACCTGCCGGAACGGTTCCAACTCGAATTCGTCGGAGCGGACAACAAGATGCACCGCCCCGTCATGATCCACCGGGCCCCGCTCGGCAGCATGGAGCGGTTCATCGGCGTCCTCATCGAGCACTTTGCCGGGGCATTCCCCCTCTGGCTCGCCCCCGAGCAGGCCCGCATCGTCACCGTCAGTGAGAAGAGCGAAGAATACGCCCGCGGCGTCGAGCAAAGACTGAAAGCCGCCGGCCTCCGCATCACCGGCGACTACCGCCCCGAAAAGCTCGGCGCAAAAATCCGCGACGCCCAGCTCGAGCTCATCCCCTACATGCTCGTCATCGGCCCCCGCGACGCCGAACAAGGAACCGTCAGCATCCGGGACCGCCTGGAAGGGGATCTCGGAGCCATGACCCCCGATGCGGCCATCGCGAAGCTGCAAGCGGAGATCGCCGCCCGGACTGTTCGCAAGACGTTCTCGGGAAGCGCGGGGCTAGAGGTGAAGGGTGGCGACAACGAGTACTAATCAAGAAAAGTACTCATCTCGCTCCGCGAGATGAATCCTCACGCGGAGCGTGAGGAGTACTTTGCACCCAACTTACGTCAAATCCCCTCGACGTAAGTCCTCCTTAGTCGGCACCACTTTGTATCGCTCTGACCGCCGAATAGGCCCCTTTTTATACACCTTTTGGAATTCCTTTTTCGACTGGAAGCGTATCAAATAATCTCCGCAAGTCATTGCCGTCACGCGACTTGCGAAATGGCGTGTTGATACACACTGGGATCATTTTGCCATTTCTTGATACACCCAGTGGAAAACTTGACATTCGCCCCACAACTGCGCGAGTTACGTCAAATCGCGTTGACGTAAGTCCCAATCGACTTCGCCCGAAAACTAGCCTGAAGCGCCAGCGAGGGCGGACAATGGCCTTGCCTCGTTGGCGCTTCGGGTTAGTGTCAGGCGCAGCATGAGGCCCGACGAACGACCCCCGTCCGCGCAGCAACGAACCACCTCGCGCGAGGTCAGCCGCATCATTCTTCAGCCACAACCAGATTGAGAAAGAGCAATTCGCCCTCCTGGCCGCCTTCGCGCAGGAACTCCGCCCCCGCTTCCATTATTATACGCATGTCCAGTACTCAAAAAGGGCTGGTCGCAAAAGATTTGCCGGAATTTTTTGAGGCCCTTCGCCGCCGACAATGTAGGGGTCGGGAGGGGTTTCGCGCCCTGCAAACTAGTTAACTCGACAGACTCTGCCGCGAAACTCCTCCTGACCCCGTCCGCGTGGCCGGCCGAAACGCTTGAAATCTTGAGCGGACCCGCCGGGGAATTACGTGAACCCGGTTGCCACGTCAAAGGGGTCGGGAAAAGTTTTCGCGGCCACGTTCATTGGCCATCATGAGTTCTCGCCGCGAAAACCCTTCCCGACCCCAACTCGTAGCGCCGCCGGCAATTCGGCCGGCATTTTGGATTCTGGACTCTTAAGCGTAGGATTAAGAGTAAGAATCTAAGACCCCTATACCGCGAACCCCTTCATCACGTCCGCGGGGGCGGGGGAGTACATCAGCGGTTCCATGCTGCAGCCGGCGCGACCTTGGCTGATGCTCCGCATGGCGCTGGAGTAGCCGAACAGCTCGCGGAGGGGGGCGTGGGCTTCGATCGTGGACATCTTGCCGCGGCTTTCGGTCTTGGCGATGATGGCCCGCCGCTGCTGGAGGTCGCCGACGAACTCGCCGAGGTAGTCGTCGGGGGTGACGATGTCGAGCTTCATGATCGGCTCGAGCAGGACCTTCCCCCCTTCTTCCAGCCCCTTCTCGAAGGCGTCGGCCGCCGCCATTTTGAAGGCCCGCTCGTCCGAGCCTTCCGGCTGCCACTCGCCGCCGAGGACCGTCACCTTCAGCTTCATCAGCGGATAGCCGGCGATGCGGCCTCCCCCTTCGCCGCAGGCTTTGAGCTCATCGAGGGCGGCGACGAGCAATTCCGGCGGCAGGGCATCTGGCGGCGAATGGTTCACGATGGCGACGGGAATGGTCAGGCTGTCCGTGGGCTCCATCTTGAGCCTCAGCCGGGCGAAGAGCTGCTGGCCGGCGATCATGCGGTTGCACTCGCCGACGATTTCGGTCGGCCGGGCGATGGACTCGCGGTAGCTGACCTGCGGCTTGTGGAACTTGACGTTCAGGTTGAAGTCGCGGAGGAGGCGGTTTTTCACGACCTCCAGGTGCAGTTCCCCCATGCCGCTGATGAGGGTCTGGCCGGTCTCGCCACTGACGACGTGCAGCGTGGGGTCCTGCCGCTTGAGCATGTCGAGCGTGTCGTTGAGTTTCTTCCGCTCGGTGCTGTTCTCCGGCTCGATGGCCATGGAGATGACCGTCTCCGGAAACTTGATCGTCTCCAGCAGAATCGGCTCGCGAGTGTCGCAGATGGTGTCGCCGGTAATCGACTGCCGCAGGCCGATGATGCCGACGATATCCCCGCAGCCGGCCTGCTCGACCTGTTCCTCTTTCTTCGTGGCGTGGATGTGCCAAAGCTGGGCGACATTTTCCTTGAGGTCCTTGCCGGGGTTAAGGACCCGCGAGTTCGACTTGAGCGTGCCGGAATAGACCCGCACCCAGTGAATATCCCCCGTCTTCGCCGGCAGCACCTTGAAGACCAGGCCGCAGAACGGCTCGTCGGGGCTCGGGTCTCGCGTGATCTTCTTGGCTTCGGCAGGCTTTTTCTTTTTATCGCTGACGACTTCTTCCCCTTCGACTGGGGGCATGTCCGCAGGGCTGGGAAGATATCGCATCACCGCGTCCAGCACCGGCTGAACGCCCATGCCGTGCAGGGCGCTGCCGCACATCACCGGCTGGACCTGCATGTGGAGCGTGGTGTCGCGGAGCACCTTATGAATGAGATCCTGCGGAATCGGCTGCTCGCCGAGAGCCAATTCCAGCATCTCGTTGGAGAAGTTGTAGAGCCGCTCCAGCATTTCCATACGCCAGTGCTGAGCGTCGTCCTTCATGTCCTCAGGAATCTCATGCTCCTCCACCAGCTTGCTGTCCTTGTCGGGGCCGAAGGTCAGCATCTTCATCGTGATGAGGTCGATCACCCCGCGGAACGGCGTGGGCATGTGCGGGGGCCCTTGCCCCACCGGAATCTGAATCGGCAGCGGATGCGCCCCCAGCCGCGACTTCATTTGCTCCACGACCGCGTAGAAGTCCGCCCCTTCGCGGTCCAGCTTGTTGATGAACGCCACCCGCGGCACTTTATACCGGTCCGCCTGACGCCAGACGGTTTCGCTCTGGGCTTCCACCCCTTCGCGGGCACTGAAGACGACGACCGCCCCGTCGAGCACCCGCAGGCAGCGCTCCACCTCGGCGGTGAAATCTACGTGGCCGGGCGTATCCAGCAGGTTGACGATGACGTCTTTCCACTCAAACGTCACGCAAGCGGCATAGATGGTGATTCCCCGCTGCTGTTCCTCCTCGTCGCTGTCGGTGGTGGTCGTCCCTTTATCCACCTCACCAACGCGGTGCGTCGCTCCGCTGTAGTAGAGCATGCGCTCCGTCACCGTCGTCTTGCCCGCGTCAATGTGGGCAATGACTCCGATGTTGCGGATGTTTTCGAGCTTGCGGGAAGACATGGGGGCTCTTGCGCATGAAAAAGCCGCGGGGAGGGGTGCTCGCCGCGGCTGAAGGTTGTCAGTGATTACCAGGCAAAGTGGGCAAACGCCTTGTTCGCGTCCGCCATGCGGTGGACGTTTTCGCGCTTGGTGACCGCGGCTCCTTCTCGATTGTAGGCGGCGAGCAGCTCATCGGCGAGCTTCTGATGCATGGCCCGCCCCTTCTTTTCCCGCACGGCCCCCAGCAACCAGCGGATGGCCAGCGACTGCTGCCGGTTGCGGTTGACCTGCATCGGCACCTGGTAGGCGGCTCCGCCGACCCGGCGGCTGCGGACTTCGATGTGCGGCTTGACGTTCTCCACGGCGGAGTGAAAGATCTCAATCGGATCCTTGTCCGCCAGCTTGTCCTTGATGATGTCGAGCGCGTCGTAAAACACCTTTTGGGCGACGCTCTTCTTGCCGTCATACATCATGCAATTGATGAACTTGGAGGCCAGGATCGACTTGTACTTGCCGTCCGGCTTGAGCTGCGTCGCACTAGCGGTAATCTTGCCCATGGTTATGTGAGGGTGGAACCCTTCGATCAATCGAGGAAATGCTAAATGCTTAAAGTTAAATGCTAAATGCTAAATGTGTTTTGAATATGACATTTAGCATTTAGCCTTGAGCATTTCGCATTTGACATTGCTTCGTCATCTGCAAAACGCTCCGTCTATGAACGAACTACCCGCTCTTCGCGCCGTATTTGCTTCTCGCCTGCTTGCGTCCATTCACGCCCAGCGTATCGCGGGCTCCCCGGACCACGTGGTAACGCACGCCCGGCAGGTCGCGGATACGGCCGCCGCGGACCAGCACGATCGAGTGTTCCTGCAAATTGTGCCCTTCGCCCGGAATATAGACCGTCACTTCGCGGCCGTTGGAAAGCCGCACGCGGGCGATCTTCCGCAGGGCGGAGTTCGGCTTTTTGGGGGTCATGGTCCGGACGATCATGCAGACCCCTTGCTTGAAGGGGCACTTCTCCAGCACGGGCGACTTGCTGAACACCCGCTTCTGCCGCCGGGGCTTTCGTACGAGCTGATTAATCGTGGGCATACTGTTTTTCTAGGTAATAATCGTCCGACGAGGGACGGCCTGGGAAGGCCATCCTACCCCTTCCAACCCGGCTCCAGGGCGGAATTTAGGGAATCCATAAGCCTATCGGTTTGGCGGGGGCTGTCAAGGGCGGGATTCGTTCGGCAAATACCGGCTGCGGAACTGGTCGACCACCTCTCTTAGCGGCGCATCCAAGAGGGCCAGTGCCGGCCCTGAGATTTCTTCCGGAACGCCTCCATAAAATGCCTCGGCGATTCCTCCGGCAATACATGCCATGGTGTCGGCATCGCCTCCCAGTGAGATCGCTTTGCGAACGGCATCCTCATAGCTGCTTGATTCCAGGAAGCAAGTGATCGATTGAGGGACCGATCCTTGGCAAGAGACGTCAAAACCATATTCGTGCCATATCTCCGCCACCCGCTGGGATAGGTCATAGCCGGATAAGCTTTCGACTTGGCGGCGAATGTCCCCCTTGGTCGCGCCTCGACGAGCCAGAAACACCGCTGCCGCTGTCGCCTGTGCTCCGCGGATCCCTTCCGGGTGGTTGTGCGTTACCTCGGCACTGCGGCTCGCTTCCGCGACCACCTCTTCAAGCGTTTCAAATACATAAGCGACTGGGCTGACCCGCATTGCCGACCCATTTCCCCAGCTCCCGTAGGGTTCTCGCTTTCGATACCCGGCCCACAGGATGAAAGACTGGCCATATCCAGCCTGTGGATAGGCATGAAAGTAGTCATGGAACAACTCGATATACGTTCCACCCCGTAGTAGTTTGTCGGCCACGGCGATGGTCAGCACGGTGTCATCCGTGAACCGACAATCAGGGTCGAGCAGGGGAAAGTCCGGCGATTTGGTGCCGATTCCTTCATGCACGGAACCAATAATGTCTCCAACAATCGCGCCGATCATGCGGAGTTCCTTAGGCCCCTTCCGACGTCTCTTCCAGCACGTCTTCCGACACATAGATGGGTAAGGCGGGGTCGCAGGCCACTGCGATGGCGATGGCGTCCGATGGACGGGAATCGACCTCGATGATTTCCCCTTCTTTCTTGATCCGCAGCTTGGCGAAGTAGATATGGTCTTTCAGCTCGCTCACCTCGACGCTATCAAGCTGTCCGCCCAACTGCTCCACCGTGGCTACCAGCAGCTCATGCGTCCGCGGCCGCGGCGAGACAATCCGCTTCACTCCGGCGCTGATGCTGCTGGCCTCGAAATGGCCGATCACAATCGAGAATTCGCGGGTCCCCTCCACCTCGCGGAGACAGATGAACTGCTGATCCGAGATTTCGCTGATGATGATCCGCGACAACTGCATCTGCACCGGCATGGGGATACCCGAGGGGGACCGTCGTTTGGAAAGTAGCTCCCTCATTATAGAGTCGTTAGGAAGAGACGTGGCGGGGAATGACGAAATTCGAATGGCGAATGGCGAATTTGGGAACTCATTCGTCATTCGCCATTCGTATTTCGTCATTCCCTTCTCATTCCGCTCCGCTTCGCCAGCGGGTAAGATTCCCCCATGCCCCGCAAAGTGATCATTGACTGCGATCCCGGCATCGACGACGCCATCGCCCTCACCATGGCGCTGTTCGATCCGCGGCTGGAGGTGGTGGCGGTGACGGCCGTGGCGGGGAACGCGCCGGCCGAGCGGACCACGCTCAACGTGCAGGCGGTCATCGAGCAGCTTGATCCGCCTCGCTATCCGCGCGTGGGCACGGCAACCGCTCCGGAAAACGCCCCGAGCCTGAACGCCCGGCATATCCACGGCGA
The DNA here is from genome assembly GCA_051004015.1 of Pirellulaceae bacterium. GTDB lineage: Bacteria > Planctomycetota > Planctomycetia > Pirellulales > Pirellulaceae > SXOA01. The sequence continues at coordinate 35,600 of JBPCKT010000063.1, forward strand.
TGACGGCCTGGGCAACGCCGGGCTGCAAGTTTCGCAGCTCGCCCGGCAACATCTGTCCGAAAAGCTCATTTGCGACGAGGTCCGGGCCGCGCCGGGCGAAGTGACCATCCTCTGCCTCGGCCCGCTCACCAATATTGCCAGGGCTCTGGCCCGCGATCCGGCCATTGCCGCCCAGATGGGGAGGCTGATCATCATGGGGGGCGCGGTGAATTGCGTTGGCAATATCACGCCCAGCGCCGAGTTCAATATCTTCTGCGACCCGCAGAGCGCCCGCGAGGTCTTTCGTTCTCCCACGAGCAAGACTCTGATTCCGCTCGATGTCACCAGCCAGGTCACGTTTTCCCTTGGCCTCTTGGAACAGCTCCCCGGCGAGCTCACGCGGGCGGGAAAGCTGCTGCGAAAGGTGGTGCCATTCTTGTTCCGCGCCTACCGCCGCGAGCTGGGCCTGGAAAGCATCCACATTCATGATGCGGTGGCCTTGGTGGCCGCCCTCCACCCGGAGCTCTTTGGCACGCACGACCTGCAAGGGGACGTGGAAACCAGCGGCGAGTTGACGACCGGCGTCACCGTCTTTGACCGGCGGGAAAGCTCCCACACCCACGGCAATATCGAAGTTGCCCTGGAAGTGGATGCCGCTGCCGTTGCCGACTGCGTCGTCCGCGGCCTGACCGAAGCGGGCAAACAGACTTAGGTTACTTCTCCCCCCGCACTTCCGTTTTCTCGGGCACGGCGGCTTTCTCCGACGCGGAGACTTTCTTGGGCACAATGTCCAGAAGTTCAACCTCAAACAGGACTACTTGATTGGGGCCGATCACATTGCTGCGCCGCCGTGCGCCGTAGGCGAGGTCCGAGGGGACATAAAGCATCCACTTGTCCCCCTCTTTCATCTGGAGCAGTGCTTCCGACCAGCCCTTGATGACTGCCGTGACGGGGAATTCCACCGCGGTGCCGCGCTGTTTGCTGCTGTCGAAGGCGGAGCCGTCGGGAAGCATGCCGTGATAATGCACTCGCACCGTATCGGTTTTCTGAGGGGTCTTCCCGTCTCCGCTCTTGAGCACCTTAAATTGCAGGCCCGAAGCCGTCGTTTCCACACCCTTTTCCTGCTTGTTCTTGGCGAGGAAGGCTTCACCGTCCTTCTTATTCTTGTCGGCGGTAGCCTTGCTGGTAGCGCTGTTCTTCGAGTCCAGCGCCTTTTCGAAGGCCTGGATCGCCATGTTGAGCTCCTCGTCCGTGTATTCCGCCTTGGGCTTCGTCAAGGCATCTTTGAATCCCTTGACCAGCAGCTCCATGTCCAGATCGGCATCATCCTGCTTGATGCTGTCCAACAAATGACCGCCAAAATTGACGCCGATGGCATAACTGGCCCGCTCCTTGATCGTCTTATCCGTCAGCGGTTCAATTTTCGACGGCTCGGCTTTTTCCCCGGGCTTGATCTTCGTCAACGGGACCGTCTCCTTGGGAGCGGCTTTGGTCTTGGTCGCTGGCGCCTTGGTCGCGGGGGCCTTGCGTGCCGGCTCTTCCTCGGCAAACAGGGGCGTGCAGAGCAGGGCGGGTGCGAGGACAGTGATTAACCAGCGTGTCATGTTGGCTTCCTTATTCGGCTAAACTTGGGCGTTCATTGGGACTTTGGGTCCATATAAAAAAAGAGCGGCGGGCGGGCTATCGCCGCATCGCTACTCTTGTGGTTCGCTGGTTGCCAGGCCACCCAGGTCGTCGGGCAGAATTCGGGCTTCAAATTCCAGGCTCCGCAGGAATTTGCGGGCGCTGATGGAATCCGACGTGCTCAATTGATCGATCGAATCGACCATCTTTTCATGCATCTGTTTGGAAAGCTGGGAAACCAGTCGATAGAACTGGGAATCCGAACCGGCGTCAAAGGCTCCACGCTGCGCGAAGGCTTCGTCGAGTGCTTCTCTTTCCACGTCAAAAATCGGATCCTTGAGAATCGCGGGCCAGATGAGCTGCCTGCTCTTGCGGGAATATTGACCGAGCGACAGCCGATCCGGTCGCTTGATTTCCGCGAGCCGGTACAGGAGCCCTGGCGTTCTGGGATTTTTCGACGCCAGATAATCGGCGTTGATCTGCTTGCGAACATAGTATTCGCGGAGCGCCCGCGATGAGGTGTCGAAGGCTGTGGCACGGGCCGCCTCCGCCTCAGCCGCGGCGGCAGCGGAGTTGTAGTTGTACTGGCCTTGAGCGGCGATGCCGGCCGCTCTCGCAGCTTCCAGTGCCGCTTCATCCTGGGCCTCGGACCCAACCTGTGCCCACACATTACTCGACAAAGCCACAACCAGGGCTCCGGAAAATGCGAAAAATAGAGAGGATTTCATGGGTATGACTCTCGTTAAACTCTCGGAATAAGAACTAGCGATTCTCGGACGATTTAGTCGACCGAAGACCGTGCAATCACTGTGCCGTCGCATAGCAAGTCGCGCACTTTTTCCTCCCGGGCGAACTTCAAGAGCATACGCTGCCGGTGGTTATCAAAATGTTTCGTCGCCCAAGACATTCCCAGCCTGACCTTGGCAGCATCAAGATGAGCGGCGATCTTCCAAGTACACTCCGCTTCGGACGTGCGTCGTCCGCTGCCTGACAACCATGTTGGTGAATCTTCCGAGGATCACCGAATACGATTCCGCGCGGCAAGACCGGGTATTTCGCGGCTTTCGGGCGAATCGCCAGGGGCACGATTTCGCCCCGATTGGGGGTGCCGTGGCGATGGAAGGCCATGTCGCGGCTCGCCGTTTGCGTGCTTGCTTCAACTTAGCGGCCGACTTCGTATTTTGCGTGGAGTCGGCTAGGGGACTTAGCAATCAGCCGACTGCTCACGGGCAGCGGATTCTATGTGGATTCACGGGAGTTAGAGACATGAGATATGCGAATTGGTTAGCCACTACAGCCGTTGGAGCAAGCTTAAGCTTGCTGTCCGCGGACGCCATGGCGCAATTGAAGGCGAGCCCGAAAGCGGAAGCCGGGGAGCGTCGGGAGACTCGCCGCATCCCGGTCATTGACGCCGACGCGGGCGCGACGTTTCGTTCCTCCCAATTGATTGGGACGAACATCATCGACGCGGAGGGCCGCACACTCGGCAAGGTGGTGGATATTGTCAGCGATTCCCGCGGCAATATCCTGTACCTCATTGTTTCCTACTCGGGTTCCGCGGGCCCTTCAGGCAAGCTGTTCGCGGTTCCGTACACCGGTTTGAGCTTCCAGGGCGGCGCGAATGGCGCGACAACCGCGCGGTTCTTGTTCGATCCGCAACTGCTCAGAAACGCGCCCAGCTTCACCAGCACGCGGTTTCCGGACTTCAGCGATCAGGCCTTCGTCAGCGAACTTGCCGCTTTCAATGCGGCTGTCTTGGCGGCAACCGCGATCGATCCGACGCTTCCCGCCAATGGCCCCGGCGACCGGCCGGCCACCCGCGCCGGAACGTCCGGCGCGGCCGCCATTCCCGGCGGCACCGTCGTCGGCCGTACCGGTTCCCCCGCTTCGGCATCCATTCCCAGCGCAGCCGCCGACGAGGTGCGAACTGTTGCTCGTGTTGACGCGAGCGCTGCGGCGAGCCGCATGACGCTCCGCAGCAGCCAGATGGTGGGCTTGTCCATTCAGGACAAGGACGGCCACACCATTGGCAAGGTGATTGACTTCGTCAGCGACGGCAACCGCCAGTTCGTGGTCGTATCGCTCAGCGGTGACAAGCGAAACATTGTGCTGCCCGCAAGCGCCCTGCAATTCCAGGCAGGAGCCAACGGATCCAGCTTCGCCACGCTTCGAGTCGCCCCTGGCCAACTTGAGAATGCCCCCAGTTTCACGGGCAGTGAATGGCCGGATTTTTCCAGCGAAGAGTTTTTGACTAACTTCCAAGACTTCTATCAACCCCTGCTGCCGGATGTGAGCTTCAATCCGGACGGCAGCACCTCCACCACTGTCGAAGGCGGAACGACCCCTGGTGGAAGCAGGAGTACTCCCGGCGGGACCAGAACGCCGGACTGGCCGTCGCGGCCGATTCCGCCCGGTGGGCCGGTGCCTCGCCCTGGTCCTGAAACGGATACACCGACGACGGGGACAACAACTCCCGGCGGTAGCAGATCCACGCCTGGCGGCACCAGAACGCCCGACTGGCCGTCGCGGCCGATTCCGCCCGGTGGTCCAGTGCCTCGCCCTGGAACGGAAACATCGAAAACGGGAAAAACGACCACCGGCGGCAGCAAGTCCACGCCTGGTGGGACCAGAACGCCCGACTGGCCGTCGCGGCCGATCCCGCCCGGTGGCCCCGTACCCCGCCCTGGAACTGAAACAGGCTCACCGACTACGGCAAAAACAACCCCCGGCGGCAGCAGATCGACGCCCGGAGGAACCAGGACGCCGGACTGGCCGTCGCGGCCCATTCCGCCCGGTGGTCCGGTGCCACGTCCCGGCGCAGTCGGCCCGCGCATTCCCGCTCCCGGTACCAAAGTTCCTGGCGTTCCCGCGGTTCCTGCCGTCCCTGGCGGGCCCGGTGTTCCCGCAACCCCGGCAGTTCCTGCAGCCCCTAGCTCGCCGGGACCTTCCGCTCCTGGCGGAGGCGGTTCTGGCGGCGGGAGTGCCAGCGGAAAGTAGTTCATTCGACGCATAATTGCGGTTTCCAAAACCTGATCCCGCTCGTCCCCCTGGGCGAGCGGGATTTTTCGTGCGCTGCTCGTCTCGGCCTCGCGCTCTCCACAGCCTGTACCGCTCACTTTACACTTTACATTTTGCACTCTGCACTCCCCTGTCCCATGCTTAATTCCTCCATCGCCGACTCCTTCGACCTGATCGCCGATCTGCTCGATTTTCAGTCGGCCAATCCCTTTCGAGTTCGGGCCTATCGCAATGGGGCCCGAACGATCCGCGACTATCCCGAGTCCCTCTCCGCTCTGGCCGCGGAAGGGAAGGAGGAGCTGATGAAAATCCAGGGAATCGGCGCGGACCTGGCCGCCAAGATTGTCACGCTCGTCGAGACCGGCGAGTTGCCGTTTTTGAATGAGCTGAAAGCCCAAATCCCACCCAGCCTGCCGGCTCTGCTTCGCATCCCCGGCGTCGGCCCCAAAAAAGCGGCCCTGCTGTTCAAAGAACTGGGCATCAAATCGCTCGACGAGTTGAAAGCCGCCTGCGCCGAGGGGAAGGTGCAGAAGCTTAAGGGCTTCGGCGTGAAGACCGAGCAGCTCATCATGCAGGGGATCGGCGTGGCATCGCAGGCCAACGAACGGCTCTACTGGTCCACCGCGGACCGGATCGCGGAGGACCTGCGGCAGCATATGGCCTCCTGCAAGAAGATCGAGAAAATGGAGTTGGGGGGCAGCTATCGCCGGGGCAAGGAGACGGTGGGGGATCTCGATCTGCTCGTCGTCTCCGCCGATGTAAACGCCGTGATGGACCGCTTTGCCGAGTTCCCCGGCCGGGCCGAGACCCTTGCCCGCGGGGAGACCAAAATGTCGCTCCGCACCGACGCCGGCTTTCAGATTGACCTGCGGGTAGTCCCGGCGGAGTCCTTCGGCGCGGCCTTGCAGTATTTCACCGGCTCCAAGGAGCACAACGTCATCCTCCGCGGCATGGCCAAGGCCAAGGGGCTGAAGATCAACGAGTACGGCGTCTACAAACTCGACGGCGAGAAGGAGACCTACATCGCCGGCAAGACGGAAGCCGACGTCTACGCCACGCTCGATCTGCCGGTCTTCCCACCGGAAATTCGCGAGGCCCGCAAAGAGTTCGATTGGGCCGCGGCCGGCAAGCTGCCGCGGCTGATCGAAGAGAAAGACATCGCCGGCGATTTGCACATGCACACGCACGCCACCGACGGCACCGCCTCCATCGAAGAGATGGCCGCTGCCGCCCGTGACCGCGGCCTCTCCTACATCGCCATCACCGACCACTCCAAGCGGGTCAGCATGGCCAGCGGCCTCGACGAAGCCCGGCTGCTGCTCCAATGGGAGGAGATCGACAAAATCAACAAAAAGCTCGGCAAGAAGGGATTCGTCATTCTCAAAGGGATCGAGTGCGACATCTTGGAAGCGGGCGGCATGGATTTAACGGACGAGTGCCTGGCCCAGGCGGACTGGGTCGTCGCCAGCATCCACTACGGCCAAAAACAGCCGCGGGAGCAGATCACGGCCCGCATCGTCGGGGCCCTCGCCAACCCGCACGTCGATTGCATCGCCCACCCCACCGGCCGGCTCGTCAACCGCCGCGAAGCCTACGATGTCGACCTGGAAGCCGTCTTCACTGCCGCCCAGAAGCACGGCAAATTCCTGGAGCTCAACGCCAACCCGGCCCGCCTCGACCTGAACGACATCCACCTCGCCGCCGCCCGCGACCGGGGCATCCCGATCGTCATCAACACCGACGCCCACAGCACCGACGGCCTGAACGTCCTCCGCTACGGCATCCTGCAGGCCCGGCGGGGCGGGTTGACGAAGGAGCATGTTGCGAATGCAAGGCCGTGGAACGAGGTGCGGGGGATGTTGGGGAGGAAGTAGGGGGCGCAATGATGATGACCGGGATTCGCTATTTGAATACGGCCCGAAATCCGGCTTGCTCGAAATGGTGGTCTGCTGTCAAACACTCAGACAGTCCCCGCTCCGTCATAACTCCGAACGAGATGCAATCCGTCAAGGACCAGGCTTTGTCCGGTCGGTTCGCGAACAAGTCGAAGCCGGCCTGATACACGCTGGGGACATACCCCACAACCTCGAACAGCGGGTCCGCGCGAACGGCTTGCAGAAATGCCACGACGGTCGCACGAGCTTCGGGCGCTGACAGCGCATCGGCCAGTTCCATAAGTACCCATTCGGTTGTCAGCAATCGTCCGGTGAAACCTCCGAGGTATGCAGCCACACCAGCGTGGGCGTTATCGCGAGGGTTGAGCCAGGCAATCAGCGCGAACGTATCTGCAAAGACGGTCATCGCTTCGGCGTCCCGAGACGATAGTGATCATGTTGCTCAGCCAGGTCCGCCGGCAGACCGGGCACCGCACCTTTGAATTTCGCGAACCGTTCGCCGAATGGCCGGGGCTCTTCCGGCGCAGCCGGACTGATTCGCACCCGCATTCCCTCCGGCAACGCCGTGACGTTATCCGGCACAATGACGCCATTATGAACTACACCCTCGAGTTCCATTTCGCGCCTCTCATGCTGTTAGACTCAACCTTTCACAACGATCACGAAATCACGAGTCACTTAATCCTAACACACCGTCCCGGAGCGTCGCCAGTGTTTATGCAGGCTATGCGCAGTCGCGGATCAATTCCCGCATTGGAAAATCGCCAGAGTGCTACGGGGAAAACATTTCTTGCAACATTTGGAGCACTTTGGTAGCGGACTTCCGATCCAATCGCCCCAGTCTCTTCACGAGCCGTACGCGGTCCACGGCCCGAATCTGGTCCAGCACGATCTGGCCGTCTCGTCCCTGAAAGCGGCAAGAGACGCGGGTCGGATAGGCGCGCCCGATGGTCGTCATCGGCGCTACGATCACGGTGCGGATGGCGCGGTTCATCTCGTTCGGCGAAACGACCAGGCAGGGGCGAGTCTTCTGGATTTCACTGCCGATGGTCGGATCGAGATTGACGAGGTAGACCTCGAAGCGGCTTACGACCATTCCCACTCGTCCTCATCCCAGGAAGAAAGTGCGGCAGGCAGGTCGTCCAGCAGCGCGTCATCCCCCCGGCCAGCCATTTCGCGGAAAGCTTCGGCCCACCCTGCCCGCGGCTTCGTGACGGGCCGGATGAGCAGCGAGCCGTTTTCGGCGTTCATCTCGACTTCCCCGTCCAATCCGGATTGCTCCAGCAGGAGCTTCGGGATGCGGACGCCCCGCGAGTTGCCGATGCGGACGATTCGGGTTCTCATGGGCCATACCTCTCCGTGACTACAATGTAGCTACTTCCACGAATATAGCTGCCTATTCAGCCGAGAGCAACTCCTGGAATGCACCCAAGTTCACGGGTTCGCCAACATCGACCTTAGCTTCGCGGCCTCATTTTCGGGCATGGTCTTGAGAAGCGGTCGCAACGTGTAATTGCCGTGCATTTTTCCATCGCGCATGAACAGCCAATCGGATATCTGCTCCTTTTTGATGGTCCACGGCTGGCCAAGCTTCACTTTGCCGACACTTCCGGGCTCATTGCCGATCTTCCCGGCAAATTCACCGTCACGGTAGACGACATCGGTCAGCCAGAAGTGTTCCGTCTCTCCCTTGTCCTCAATCGGCGCCTTTACGGCGAAGTCCGTGCCATTCCCTTTCGTCATCTCCGCGATAAACGAATCCACTTCGCTCCGCGCACGAGCAATCGCCGCGTCCATTTCCTTTTCATCGTAGCCACTTTCGATCAGGGTTGATGGCTTGCTGCTGCAGGAGCAACACATGCCGACCAAGAGCAAGAGGAACAGTCTAATGTGTGGTTTCATGTGCTTTACGAAAATCCCCTCTTGTCGCTCTCAAGCTTCAGCCCCGTGACGCAGCTTAAACGTGCTGGCGGCGAGCCATGCTTGCCGTGCTTCCGAATCAGTCGGAGAGGGATATGACACATTCCCCGCTCTTGGCGTCAAAATCGAATTCTCCCCTGCCCGATCGTTTGCCATACTGGACGATGATCCTCTGCGGGCCAAAAGTTAAGTCCGGCATGACGAACTGCCCCTTGGCATCGGTGCGGCGGGCGAGGTAGCTGTAGAGAAAGTAGTTCGTCCTATTCGTGACCAGCGCGCCTTGCACGGGCCGGTCATTCTCGTCGACAACCTTGCCGCGGAGCGTTTGCCCCGGCTTCAAGACCACCGTGCCGAAGTCGCCCCTGCCGGCTTTTTTGAAATCCAACGGGCTCAGCCTTTCGGTTTCTACTCCGTGGAACCCCGAATTGACTACCAGCATGTGGATCCGCGAATCGGGGTGGAATAATGATTGCGGCAGCAGCACGTCCCGCAACTCGAACTTTCCCTGTGCGTCCGTCGTCGCTTCCAGGTGAGTCATGTAGCCAGAGCCTGAAGACGGGCCCCGCACAGGGTTAGCCTGGAAAAATGCCGCCGTACACTTGGCCCCCACAATCGGCTTGCCGGCCTGGTCGACGACCGCACCTTGCAGTACGAGAGCCTCTTCGGCGGGAACCTTTTGCGCGGGGAAGCGGAGCACTGCCTGTCCCGCTTCGACCAGCACATCAACCCCCTCCACCACGGCAGTGCGGCCCGCAGCGTCGCGCAGACGCACGGCCCCCTTGACCTCGGGGACCGGCTCAGGGCCGCCTTTGATTTTCCGCGGGTCGAAATCTTTGTCGATCTTCAGGTTCGCGGCAGGAATCTCGTAACTGTCGGGCGAATGCCTGGGCTCGCAGTTGAAGCGATAGCGGGTAATGGCGGCGGGTATCGTGAGCACTGCCTTGCCGGCCGCGTCACAGGCCACGGAGATGATCTCCCCTGTCGCGAACCCCTGGTTCATTGGATCGGGATTCGGGTAGGCCGAGAATTGGGGAGGCTTGTCCACGGGAGCCGTCACGCCCTGCACCTCCACTTGCCAGGCCGAGCCGGGCTGCAAGACGAAATCCCGTTCCGCTGCAGGCTTGGCTGCCGTGGTAATCGTTGGACCGTAAGTCTCGGGATCTTGCGTGTAGTAGCCGGCAGGTGCGTGGACTCCCCAAGTACTTATATGGCCCAGCGGAACGTCCAGCTTGTAACGGCCGTCGGCTCCGCTGACGGCTTCGGCAAGTTTGGGCTTACCCGGCACTCCTTCAATCAACACCCGGACCTTTGCCCCAGCGACCGGTTTGCCAGTGTCCGCGGCCGTGAAGCGTCCTTGCAGGCGACCTTGCGTCACGGCGGGTCTTGGCGGGTCTTCGGCCGGGCTGCCCGGCGGCCAGAACAAGGTGCCCCCCCAGAGGACCAGTCCGAACGCAAGAGTCAGCCACTTGTTGTGGGCCGTGTTCATGGCGTTTCCTTGTCCTTCGGTCGGAGGATGGAGCCCACTCATTGCAGCAGTCCGCGATACGCTGGTCAAGCAAAAAGGCGAGGAACCCGGCGGCTTGGTTCCCTGTGAAAATATTTGTCAAAAAATGTTCCCAAGATATTGACTGTGACAACAGGAGATGTATAGCATGTATTTGCGAGCCTGGGGCTCGGACTCGGGGGCGAAATCTGGCTCCGAGGCGCTGTTTGACAATCGGGTAGACAGTTGGGTTTTGGGACGAGAGTGCGCTTGCCGCCGCGGCGAAGGTGCGCGCTGGGGGCGGCAGTACCCCACTCGGCCGCTACCAAGAGGGGAGGGGAGATTGCGGCGCTAGTATGGCGACTTACGTCCTAGCGAATTGACGTAAGTGGCCGAAGAAAAGGTGGTCTAGCGGAAGCCCGACGGGATGAATAAAAGAAGCGAGGAAACGCCGCAGTTATTCATCAACGTCGAAGTTCGTAAGTGGTTTTAGGACAATAAGTTATGGCCATAGTTTTATTCATGCTAGACGCACAAACGAAGTCTGAAAACATGAATAAATACCGCCTCAACCGGGGGGGGAATTGATTGGAGGAAACGAGGCCCGTTGGAGTCACTTACGACAAAGGGTTGTGACGTAAGTGGAAGTCCAAGGCGAACCGCTCACTCCGACAACTACGCCAGCTTCCAGGGTTGGCGGAAGGGTCGGCTGAGCCATTTGGCGGCTTCGGCGTCGCCGGTGATTTGCTCCGTGGCGGGATCCCAGGTGAGTTTGCGGCCGAGGCGGAGGGCGATGTTGCCGAGATGGCAGATGGTGGCGGTGCGGTGGCCGATTTCCACGTCGGCGACGGGGGGTTTGCGGGACTTGATGCAGGCCAGGAAGTCGGCGTGGTGGTTGTCGCTGGCGTAGAGGCGCGTATCACTGTCCGTCAGAGGCGATTTGAGGATATCCACGGGATCGCTTTCGATCTTGCCGCGGGCGACGGAGATGCGGCCCTTGTCGCCGACAAAAGTGATCCCTTCACGGATGTCCTTCTGCCCCTGGCCGACGATCATCTTCACGCCGCTGGCGTAGGTGTGCGTGACGCGGCAGGTGAGGGTGACTTCGCAGAGCGAGCGGTCGGGGACGTACGTGGCGTTTCCTTCGCTGGAGATCGGACCGCTGGCGTCCATTCCCAGTCCCCACTGGGCGATGTCGATGTTGTGGGCCCCGAAGTTGGTCATCTGGCCGCCGCTGTAGTCCCAGAAGAAGCGGAAGTTGTAGTGGATCCGGTTAACGTTGTACGGCCGCTGCGGAGCCGGGCCGAGCCACATCTCGTAGTCGAGTTCGCTGGGAGGATCGGAATCGGGGACCGCCATCTTGGGATGGTTCGGGCCGGGGATGCCGACCAGCACTTCCTTGATCGTGCCCAGCCGGCCGCTGCGGACGTATTCGCACGCCTGCCGGAACTTTGCATCGCTCCGCTGCTGTGAGCCGGTCTGCACGACCCGCTTGTACGCGCGGGCGGCTTCGACCATCTTGCGGCCTTCGGCAATGGTGAGCGAAAGGGGCTTCTCGCAGTAGACGTCCTTGCCCGCCTGGCAGGCGTGGATGGTGGCCAGGGCATGCCAGTGGTCCGGGGTGCAAACGACGACGGCATCGATATCCTTGCGGTCGAGCAGCTTGCGATAGTCGCCAAAGATTTCGCACGCGTTCCCGCCGTCCGTTACGAGCTTAAGAGCCTCCGCCGCCCGGCTCGTATCCACGTCGCTCACAGCCGCGGCGTTTTTCAGCAGGGCTTTCAGATTCACCTTCCCCTGCGGCCCGACGCCGATGTGGCCGGTGATGATTCGCTCATTCGCTCCGAAGGCCCGAGCCGGGACAAAGTACGGCGCGGCAAAGAGCGCGGAGGCGGCAGCGGAAGTTTGGAGGAAGGAGCGGCGGGAGAGGGAAGAGTGGAGCATGGAATCCTCGATGAGTAGAACATGCTTAGGATAGCGATTAGTTCGTCTCGTTCACCTAAACGGAAAAATCCAGCGAAGTTACGTCTTGAGCACCGTGAATAATGCGAAGAATCTGCACCGGGTTCTTACTGCGGAAGAAGATAATGTAGTTGCCCACAGTGAAACAGCGCATGCCGGGAAGGAGGTCATCACGGATTGTCCCGCACTCCGGAAACATGACGATTGTTGACCGGCAAACCTCGCGTATCCTCTCGACGACGGCATTCGCTGCTCGACGGCTGTCTTTGCGGATATAAGCAGCAATCTCCCGCAGATCCCTCCGCGAGTTCGGAGTGAAGTGATACGGCTTGCGGCTCACTTTTCGCTTGCCTCATCGAGCTCGCGCAAGACTTCGTCGAATACTTCTTCTCCATCAAGGAGCTCGCCTCGGTCGGCCTGGTCAATGGACTCTTGGAGCGATTGCCGCAGCTTTTCGACTTTGAGGCGGCGTTCTGCTTCGCGTTCAAGGAGAGATGCCGCCGCGCGCAACGCATCGTCGGTGGTAGCGTATGTTCCTGCGGCTACTTGAGAAGCGAGAATCGAAGCCACATCGGGCGGGAGGCTGATAGTCATATGCGGTCTCCAAGCGGGCGTTTGTTCCCGCTCTAGACAAGTATATCCTTCACCACATTCCCATGCACATCCGTCAGGCGGAAGTCGCGGCCTTGGAAGGCGTAGGTGAGCTTCTCGTGGTTGACGCCCAGGCAGTGGAGGATGGTGGCGTTCAGGTCGTGGACGTGGACCGGCTTGTCGGTGATGTTGTAGCTGAAGTCGTCGGTCTCGCCGTGGACGAGGCCGCTCTTCACGCCGCCGCCGGCCATCCACATGGTGTAGTTGCGGGGATGATGGTCGCGGCCGTAGTTGTCCTTGGTCAGCGTCCCCTGGCTGTAGACGGTGCGGCCGAATTCGCCACCCCAGATGACGAGCGTGTCCTCCAGCATGCCGCGCTGCTTCAGGTCTTTGATGAGGCCGGCTGAGGGCTGGTCGCACTCGGGGGCCAGCTTGCGGATGTTGGCCGGCAGCGTGCCGTGATGGTCCCAGCCGCGGAGGAAGACCTGCGTGAACCGCACGCCCCGCTCGGCCAGACGGCGGGCGAGCAGGCAGTTGTAAGCGAACGTGCCGGGGTCTTTCACCTGCGGACCGTACAGGTCCAGCGTGCTTTGCGGCTCTTTGGAAATGTCGGCCAGTTCCGGCACGGAGGTCTGCATGCGGAAGGCCATCTCATACTGGGCGATGCGGGTGCTGATCTCCGGATCGCCGACTTCCGTGGCCCTTTTAGTGTTCAGCTCCGCCAGGCCGTCGAGCATGGTGCGGCGAGTCTTCTCGTTCACTCCCGGCGGGTTGGAAAGGAACAGCACGGGGTCGCCCGACGAACGAAGGGCCACGCCCTGATGCTTCGTCGGCAAGAAGCCACTTCCCCATAACCGCGAGAAGAGCGCCTGCGAGCTACTGCCGGCGGGAAGGCGGGAGTGCAGCACGACAAACGCTGGCAGATTCTCGTTGACGCTGCCGATGCCGTAGCTCATCCAGGCCCCCATGCTCGGCCGGCCGGGAATCTGGCTGCCGGTCTGGATGAAGGTGATGGCCGGGTCGTGATTGATGGCGTCGGTATTGACCGACTTCACAATCGTGATGTCGTCCGCGATGCTGCCGACGTGCGGCATCAGCTCGCTGATCCAAGCGCCGTGCTTGCCGTGCTGGTTGAACTTGAACACCGAGGGGGCGCAAGGAAAGCGCGCCTGGCCCGAGGTCATCGTCGTAATCCGCTGCCCCTGGCGAACGCTCTCCGGCAGGTCCTTGTCATAGAATTCCTGCAACTTCGGCTTGTAGTCCCACAGGTCGAGCTGGGACGGAGCATCCGCCATGAACAGCCAGATGACCCGCTTGGCCTTGGGGGCGTGATGCAAGATTTGCATTTGCCCGAGGCTCTTCAAAGCTTCGTCGGCTGGATTAGCGCTGCTGGCGTCTCCTGCAAAGAGATTCGGATTGAGCAACGAGCCGAGCGCCGCCGCACCGAGTCCTTTGGCCATCCGGCCAAAGAAGTAGCGGCGGGTTTCGGTGAGCATGTGATGTTGAATGGGGTTCATATTGAGTATTCCTGTTGTAAGGCTATTCCTTCGTCACTGTCTCATCGAGGTTCAAAATCAAATTGGCAACCATCGTGTAGGCCGCCAGCTCGCTGACATCGAGACTTTCATTCCGCTTCGTGTCTCCAACCGCCAGCAGCTTCTCGGCTGCCGGCTTGTCGGCTTGGTAGTCCGCCAGGTGCGACTGGAAGATTTTGAGCAGCACGGCTGCTTCAGCATCGATGGGTTTGCGGGCGGTGGACCAGCGGAAGGCGTAGGTAAGGCGATCGGCGGGTGTCGCGCCTCCTTCCGTCATCATCCGCTCGGCCAGCTTGCGGGCGGCTTCGACGTACTGCTTGTCGTTCATCAAGAGCAGGGCTTGCAACGGCGTGTTGGTGCGGCCGCGGCGGACGACGCAGGCTTCGCGGCTGGGGGCGTCGAAGGTGGTGAGGGACGGCGGAGGAGCGGTTCGTTTCCAAAAGGTGTAGAGACTGCGGCGATAGATGCTCTCGCCGGCGTCCTGCTTGAAAATCTGCGTGCTGCTGCCGAGGAAGCTGACTGCTTCCCAAATCCCTTCCGGTTGGTAGGGCCGCACGCCTCGGCCGCCCATTTTTTCGACGAGCAGCCCGCTGCTCAGGAGGGCCGAATCCCGCAGCACTTCGCCGTCGAGGCGAAACCGCGGGCCGCGGGCGAGCAGCTCGTTGGTCGGGTCTCTCTGGGTCATTTCCGCTGGTACGCGCGACGACTGCTGGTAGGTGCCGCTCATCACAATCAGTTTCTGGATGTGCTTCACGTTCCAGTTGCTTTCAATGAATTCGGTCGCCAGCCAATCGAGCAGCTCGGGATGCGTCGGCCAGCTTCCCTGCGAGCCAAAATCCTCAGCCGTTTTCACAATCCCCTGGCCGAAATACTGCTGCCAGAAACGGTTGACGGTGACCCGGGCCATCAGAGGATGCCCCGGATCCGTTAGCCACTTCGCCAGCCCCAGCCGGTTCGGCGGCGCATCTTTCGGCAGCGGCGGCAGGATCGCGGGAACGCCGATGGAGACTTTGTCCCCCTTTTTGTCATAGGCCCCGCGAATCAGCAGAAACGTCTCCCGCGGCGTCGGCATGTCAGCCATGACGAGCGACGTGGGGATGGAATTGTCGAGGTCGGTCTTCTTCTTGTTGATCTCGGCAATCTGCTTTTGCAGAGCATCAAACGCCGGCTTCGTTTTGGGATAGACGCTTTGCAGGAAGTAGTCGCGGATGACCTTCTTCTGGTTATCGTCCCGCTTGACAATTTCAATCTTGACGGCGTCCCGGACGTTCTGCGGCACGCTCGATTTTTCCAGGACTTTTTCAAACGACTCCCAAGCCGCCTGCGATTCAAAGGCCTGGCCATCCTGCGGCGTCTTGCTGACGATGCCCGCCTTGTCCCAGTACACGGTTCCGCCGGACTGGCTGAACGCCAGGCCGTTGAGGGCCGCGCCGGCATTCAGCCCAACGTGGGCCGCATCCACTTCCAGCCGCACCCATTCGCCGGCTTTGGGAAGCGGACCCATTTTGCGGTGGCCGGGAACATCCCCCGTACCAAAGGCGATGGCGTCCTCGCCCCAAAAGGCCCTGTGTTCCCAAGCCCCGTCGTTCCACTGCAGCATCACGGTCTTAGGGAGGTCAGCCGGGTCGAGATAGACGTAAGCAAACAGCTTGTCGCCGCCGCCGATTTTGAGCGTCTTCGTCGCCCCAGTGAAAAAATGCTGGCTGGTGGCGGCTGCTTTGCGCTTGGTCGCCTTGGCTCCGCTGAAGACGGGACCTTGCTCTTTGGTGACGAACTCCCACGGCGAATCCCCTTGCAGGTTCGCGCCGGCCGGGGCTTCGTCGTCAATCCAGACGAACTCCTGCGGCTCGGGGGAAGTTGGCGGGGCGTAGGGATTCGGATCGACGTAAGCAATCTTTGCCAGCTCGGCGGCAATCTGCTCGTTGACTTTGGCGACTTCGCCGTCAAACGCCTTGAGCTGAGCCTGGTTCTCGGGGGAGGCCAGCTTCATGATGGGCGGCGGCGAAAGAGCGTTGCCGTCCATCGCGGCGTCGGCGGCGGAGTTGTAAAAGGCGTAGAGCGAATAGAACTCCTTCTGCGTCAGCGGGTCGAACTTGTGGTCGTGGCAGACGGCACAGCCCATGGTGAGACCGAGGAAGATGGTGGAGAGCGTCTCGGTCCGGTCCGTCGCGTAGCGGACGAGGACTTCTTCATTGATGGAACCTCCTTCGCTCGTGCTGACGTTGCAGCGGTTAAATCCGCTGGCGATTTTCTGCTCCAGCGTGGACCCCGGCAGCAGGTCGCCGGCGATTTGTTCCGTCGTGAACTGGTCGAAGGGCTTGTTGTCGTTGAACGCCTTGATCACCCAGTCGCGATAGGGCCAGAGGGATCGCTCGTTGTCGAAGTGCAGGCCGTGCGTATCCCCGTAGCGGACCGCATCCAGCCAGTACCGGGACATGTGCTCGCCGTAGCGGGGGGACTTCAGTAATCGGTCCACGACTTTTTCGTAGGCTTCGGGTGTGGTATCCGACAGAAAGGCATCCACTTCGGCGGGAGTCGGCGGCAGGCCGGTGAGGTCAAACGTGACGCGGCGGATGAGCGTGGCTTTGTCGGCCGGCGCTGAAGCCTTCAGCCCCTCCGTTTGCAGTCGTGCCAAGACGAAGTTGTCGATTGGACTCTTGACCGCTTCCTTTTGAGCCACGTCCGGCAGCAAGGCATGGACCGGCGGGATGAACGACCAGTGCAGCTTGTATTCGCCCCCCTGAGCAACCCACTTCTTGATCAGTTCCACTTGATCCGGCGTGAGCTTCTTGCCACTGGCTTCGGGCGGCATTTTTTCGGCGGGGTCCGCGTGCGTAATCCGCTTCACCAGTTCGCTCTCGTCCGGCTTGCCGGGGACGACGGCGACGGCCCCGGATTCGAGCGTTGCCCCAAAGCCGTCCTTCACATCCAGCCGCAGCCCCCCTTGCCGCTGCTTCTCGTCGAAACCGTGGCATTTGAAGCAGTTGTTGGAGAGGATCGGCCGGATATCGCGGCTGAAGTCAATCTTCTTGTCGTCGGCGGAAACGAAGCTTCCAGCCGCACCAAGGACCAAACAAGCAGCCGCAGCGCCGGCCGAGCGCAGGCGCAGGTAAGAGAGACAACGCATGTTATGGGCGAAGAAAGGGAGAGAGGGACCAAGGCAGGGACGCCAGCAGCGGGTCAGCCGCCGGGCATCGAGGCGTGGGCGCTTAAAGCAGCACCACAGCCCCAGATTGATTACAGCATACGGGACGGGAAATGTCCAGCTTTGCGGTATCGCGCGATTCTCATGGGCGGTTAGAATGATGGAATGGTCGAGGGCATCGGATTGACCACATTGGGACTGCTGATGTGCGGCTGCGCCGCGCTAAGTTGGCATCACCCATCGTGGAAGTCAGCGAGGCAGTATTTTGCATGGGGGCTGGGCATCTTGGAGATCGGCGTGGCGCTGGTCCTCGTCGATGCCCTGCTTGTTTGATTTAAGCCGCCAGGTCATCGTCGTCGAACGGGTAACGCCATGTCTTCGGTCCCGCATCAGCACTATACCTTCGCCGAGTACCTCGCCCGCGAGCGAGTCGCCGACTACCGCAGCGAGTATTTTCAAGGAGAAATATTCGCGATGGCGGGTGGTTCGAGACGCCATGCGATGATTTGCGACAATCTCGTGGCGCGGATGCTCGAAAAGCTTCGGGGCGGCCCATGCCGTCCTTATTCCAGCAGCCTCAGGGTCAAGGTGGAGGCCACAGGACTGACGACCTATCCCGACCTGTCCATCGTGTGCGGCGAAGAGACGTTCGACGACCAGGAAAAGGATACCCTGCTCAACCCTCGGCTGATTTTCGAGGTCCTTTCGCCTTCCACCGAACGCTACGACCGTGGCCGCAAATTCAACAACTACAAGCAGATCCCCGCGCTGGAGGAATATCTGCTGGTTTCTCAAACCGATCCGCGAGTCGAAAGAATCACGCGTCAAGGAGATATCGGCTGGGTCCTGGCCGTGGCACTGGGACTCGACGCAACGGTTGACTTTCCCACGCTCGGCTGTTCGCTTTCCCTGGCGGAGATTTACGAAGGGGTCGATTTCGCGGAAGCTTGATGATGGGTGAAATTACTTCGTCCTCACCGCCGGCTTTTTGCTTGCCGCAGAAGTGGCAGCCTTGGATTCGTTCTGCGCCGGAGTCGGTTCTTTCCCTTCATCTGCCGTCGATGGGGTCTCAAGCAGCAGCAGGCCCGAGATAAGTTCGCGGTCGAGGGCGGGATAGCGTTCGAGGAGCTTGGTTTCGAGGGTAATGACGACGGAAGCGCGGCGGTTCTGGGCGTCGGTAACGTGGTAGTAGAACCACTGGATGGGGATTTCCGAGGCGGAGCCGGCGACGGTGACGCGGAGGACTTTGCCGTCGTCCTTGGTCGTTTCCTGGGCGGCTTCCAGGATCTGGCCGCTGTTCTTGGAGAGCGTCGTCTCCACGTTCTTCTGGAAGGCGGTCAGTGTGAGCGGCTTGTCTTTGGGGAGCGGCGGGAGGCGTGTGATGTTGCACTGGGCGATCAGGTCTCCCCGGTCGATAAAGCGGAGGATGGCGGAGTCCAGCCGGTCCACCATCACCCGCCAGCGACGGTCGTGGGCGAGGTTGATGCCGGCTTTTTCCGCCTGGAATTCGATGAGAGTATGTTCGGGCTTCGCTTCAAGTGGCAGCTTGCCGAGGGCGTCGTTTGACAGCTCAGGCGTGGCGGCGGTAGTTTCGGCGACTGTACGGACGCGGATGGCGGCGTCGTATCCCGGCTGGGCGTGACCGATTGCCCGCTTTTCCTGGTACTGCATGGCGAGCCAGGTAACGGTCCGCTTTTTCAGATCAAAGTTGGCCTTCGCGTGCAAGTCGATTTCCGAGGAGACGCCGCCGACTGCGCCGGTAATTTTGCCGTCGAGCGAGAAGATGGCGAGGGAATCTTCCACTTTGGTCAATTTGGCGACTACGTCCTGCTCGCTGACCGCTTCCAACCCGAGCAGCCGGGCGAAGGTCTGGTTGTTAAGTTTCCACGATTCATCGATTGAAACCTTCTTGCCCGGGAGAATCGCCGCGAGAACCGTGCTGGAGCCGGGGGCATCCACGAGTTCCAACTCTTCGCGGGTCAGCGGGCCAATCGGAGAGAAAAGCGTGGCATCCTCTCCTTTGTGCTGAATGACAAACAGCCGCCGCTCGTTGCGAAGGCTCTGCTTCAACTCAGTGTCCTTGATTTGGATTTTCGCTTCCGCAACGCCATACTGCCGAGCCGCCTTGAGCGTTCCGTCCGCTTTGATGGCAAGGAACCGCTCGGTGTATTGCAGGTCGGCCTGGACGAGCATGGGGACGGTGGTGACTTCCTTGCCGTCGGAGTTGAGTTTGAGGTCCCCCTTCACTTCCACAGCCGTGCGAACGTTCTGCGACTGTCCAGGTTTGAGAGCAGAAGTGAGATCGTAGGTTTCGGCAGCGGAGTTGTAAGTCGCTCCAAGGGAGCTGGCGACAGCCAGCACTAACCCGAAGCGCCAGCGAGGGAGTGAAAGGCTCGTCCCTCGCTGGCGCTTCGGGTTAGTTAGTACAGCGATCCCCAAGCAAACCGCCCGAAACGCGAACAACATGGTAGTCCTTTACCGCACTCTGGAGGTGTCAAGAAAGAAGTGACGGTTCTCACTTCGGCACTCGCCCCGTCTCATTCTGATACGTCCATGTAAAATCGACCAACCCAGAGCCTGCCGTTCAACTTCCAGAAACAAAGTGCCCCAAACTTCCCATTCAGAATATGGATGAGGACAAACGGCCGGTCTGCCGCCGATTTGGCACCTTTGCACAGCGCGAATGCGTAGCTCTGCCGATGTCGCAAGTAAAGTGCTAGCAATTACTTGCGGGTTTGGCTATAAAGTTGCTGAGTTGTAAAGCCGGGTGTGGGTGATGGCAGTTTTGGCAGATGGCCCTGGTGGCGCGAACCTACCGCTCCCTCCCTAAGTCCTTATTCGACAGCGGTTCACCGATTGTGAATTTCCGTTCAGAGTGCCGCGGCATGGAACCTGCACAAGAATGGGCGTTAACTTCAACGCCTGCCAGCGGTTACAAGCATGTTACCAAGGCAATAATGAACTTGATTCCAGCAATAAACGTACTCAGGGGAGCGAACAGATTTAAGCACATTGATGGAGGAGCAGCGAGCATTCGATGACGAATGCCTTCCCCAAGGATGCCGCCAAAGCCGGGTGATGGGAGTCACAGGGAACACCGGTCAGGCGATTTGAAAAAGAGAAGAGCAAAACATGAATACGGCATATCTCAATTCGACACTTAGGCAGCTGCGCGACCAGCAGGTCCGCTTCGCGCCCCGCGATAAGAAAGTGGAGCAGGTCAATCGGGCCGAGAAGCTTTTGGCTGAGCTCGACCCCGAGCGGAACTACACCTACGAATATCTCTGCTACCGGATCACCGATTATCGGCCGGAAGCGACTCCCAAGGTTACGGTCAGCGGCGAAGAGGCCCAGCACGACCTGCGCTTGTTCGTCGAGGACGTTTCCGAAGCAGCCGAGGTCCGCGCGGAAGAAGCCGGCGAGCAGGTTCACACGGTGGAAGAGCTGAGCAAGATGTTCAACGTCTCCACCAAAACCATCTCCCGCTGGCGCGAGCAGGGACTGGTTAGCCGCCGGTTTATTTTCGATGGCCGCCGCAAGCGGGTCGGCTTTCTGCACAGCAGCGTCAATCGCTTCGTGCATAAGAACAAGCAGCGCGTGCAGCGCGGCGAGCGTTTCAGCCAACTCTCGGCCGAGGAGCGGGGGGATATGGTCGAACGGGCCCGCCGTCTCGCCCAGGCGGGAGGCTGCCCCAGCGAGATTGCCAGCCGCGTGGCCCGGCACTCGAATCGCAGCGTCGAAACGGTGCGCTACACGCTCCGGCAGTTCGACAAGGAAAATCCCACGCTGGCGATCTTCCCCGAAATGAACGGCGTCCTCACGGACGACAGCAAACGCCGGATTTATCAGCAGTTTCGCCGCGGCGAAAATGTGGACGTCCTGGCCCGCCGCCACTGCCGCACCCGCACCACGATCTACCGCATTGTCAACGAGATGCGGGCCAAGCAGATCATGGAATTGCCCCTGGACTTCATCCCCAACGACACCTTCAAGAAGGCGAATATCGAGAAGCAGATTCTCTCGCCCATGCCGGTGGTCGCCACGTCCGGCAAGAAAACCCGCGGTCCGGCCGGCCTGCCGCCGTACCTGGCGTCGCTCTACGAAGTGCCGCTGCTCACCCGGGAGCAGGAATATCACTTGTTCCGAAAGTTTAACTACCTCAAATTCAAGGCCGGCAAGATCCGCGCGGGAATCGATCCGGCTCATGCCCGCACCAAGGAAATGAACGACATCGAGCGGCTCTACGAGGAAGCCGTCAAGGTGAAAAACCAGATCGTGCAGGCTAACCTGCGGCTGGTGGTCTCTATCGCCAAGCGGCACATCAGCGGCACGGAGGATTTCTTCGGCCTGGTCAGCGACGGCAATATGTCGCTCATTCGGGCGGCGGAGAAGTTCGATTTTGCCCGCGGCAATAAGTTCAGCACGTACGCTAGTTGGGCGATCATGAAGAACTTCGCCCGCACCATCCCCGAAGAGTTCAAGCAGCGGGACCGCTTCCGGGCCACCCCCGAGGAGCACTTTACCGCCCATCAGGATCAGCGGAGCGACCAAATCCGCCAGGAAGCCGCCCAGGCCCTCCGCGAGCGGCAGGTGGAGAAGATTCTCGCCAGCCTCGACGAGCGCGAACAGCAGATCATCATCAGCCGCTTCGGCCTGGATCACACCGTGGAACCGCTGACACTCAAGGAAGTCGGCGGCGAAATGGGTGTGACCAAGGAGCGCATCCGCCAGATCGAATCCCGGGCCATGAACAAGCTCCGCCAGGCCGCCGCGGAAGAGCACATTGAGATTCCGGAGTAAATGTTCGTAGTAACTCGCTTCAGCGGGTTACCGACGGGTGGCACGCCCACGGCTTTGCGTGGGCGTGAATTTCAGGTCACATGGCCAGGCAGCAGTGGCCAGGCCACTTCGAACTGGTAAGATATTGGAAGGGCACATTCCCGCTTCTTCGGCATATGAGACACGCCATGGCAAGCGATCAGTTGACCGAGCTCTTTCTCCAAAAAAAACGGAAACTGCCCCCTTCCGGTGATGGCGCCGTCCGCCGGGATGCCTGGATTGCCGCCGTCAATGATCTTTACCGAGTTGTTGAAGACAAGTACTTGGCAGGGTCGCGCGGCGACGTCGAGGTGGTCCATCCGGACAAAGTGGTGACCGAGGCGTTCATCGGCGAGTACCACATTCCAGAAATGGTGCTGCGAGTGGGGGATGAGCAGGTCGTTTTTTCCCCTCAGGGGATTAACGTCGCTGGTGCCAAGGGGCGGATCGATCTCGCGGGAGACTGCGGCGATGCCACTATCCTGTGGCAAGGAGAAGATCACTGGAGCATTATCGCCGCCCGTACTCCGACGTTGAAAATGGTGCCGCTCACGGCCGACGCGCTGGCGGAAGTTCTGAAGGGAATCATGCGGCCTTGATGCGGTGAGTGCGATTCGGTCGACTGTCGCATGAGCAAACTCAGCCTTACCGATTCTTGGAACTGGTATGCGTTCCAGCGGGCTTTAGTTGGAGAAGAGAAGACTCGGGTATTCGAGGCGATTCGCACAGCCTCTGTCGTTAATCTCCGATATCTTGGCAAGACGCAAGTCGAATTGGAGAAAGGCTTCGCGTTTCAACTTCTCGAATTGAGCCTGCTGGCAATGCTTGGAATGTTGGCCTGCACCGAAGCCGCCGTGAGGCTGGATTTCGATCAGAGAGTCAAGAACCGGGCGAAGGATCCGCTCTCCCGCCGGATTCCGCATCGTCGCTCGGAAACGCAAAGACAGAATTCGTCTGGATGAAGACGTGCTCGACCTGTGGCGACAAGACGGCACGACGCGAATCAAGGGCGCCATTGGCGAGTTCAAAGGGGCGCTCTTGCTGCGGCACTGGCTGGCACATGGACGGTACTGGCCAGCCAAGCTGGGGAGAGCCGCGGGATATGTTCCCACGAACGTTTACGATATTTGCAAAGAGTTGCTGCAGTCGTTCGACCTCCTGCCCCCTGATCCCACTTGAGGCGGAGGACTCGTGGCACCTTTAAGGGCGGGCGAGTGGTTTTTACCGGCTTACGATCGAATTCTCAGTTAAACGGTGGACTTTACCGGTTGTTCCGCTGCTTCAAATGCCCTGAACCTCCCTCGCCCCGTCCACGTCTTTACCTAGAACGCCCTCCGTTTTTTGGTCAGTCGCCTTGCGAAGAAGCCGTGAATCATTATATTTACTGGTTTTCCACGCGGCGCAAGAGAGAATGCATGCTCTGATGCCAGTGTAGCTCAATTGGTAGAGCAGCTGATTTGTAATCAGCAGGTTATGGGTTCAAGTCCCTTCGCTGGCTCTGCTTTTTTGGCTTCGCTGGTGGGGCTGCCTGGTTGATTCTTGGCTCGTTTTGCCGGTCGCTTTGCAACGTGGAGCGCGGCGCAGGGAAGATTTTCGGAGAGATTGGCTAGGGCGACAAAACGAACAGGGGAATTACCCAAGCGGTCAAAGGGGACAGACTGTAAATCTGTTGGCCTCGCGCCTTCGAAGGTTCGAATCCTTCATTCCCCACTGGCAGGGCGGGTTTTGGTAACGCGAGGGTTTGGTGACGCGGGTGTAGCTCAATGGTAGAGCGCCTGCCTTCCAAGCAGGACACGA
Organism: Pirellulaceae bacterium; assembly: GCA_051004015.1. Lineage (GTDB taxonomy): Bacteria > Planctomycetota > Planctomycetia > Pirellulales > Pirellulaceae > SXOA01. Next base: position 59,366 of record JBPCKT010000063.1, read on the forward strand.
GGGTTCGATTCCCTTCACCCGCTCTGCTCGCGGCGGTAAAGACGGTAAGATGACTTTGGTGAAGAAGCACAAGCGGCAACCCTGGAGGCACTGATTCAGTAAGCCAATGCGGCTCTCGGGCTGCTGTAGCTCAGTTGGTAGAGCACTTCATTGGTAATGAAGAGGTCGTGGGTTCAATTCCCACTAGCAGCTCCTGCTGGTTTGTCCGTGAACATATTCGTCAGATTTTTTCAGGCAACGATTTACAAGGTGTAGAAAGCAATGGCCAAGGAACAATTCGTACGCGATAAGCCGCACTGCAACGTTGGAACGATCGGCCACATCGACCATGGGAAGACCACGCTCACCGGAGCGCTCCTGTCGGTCCAGGCCGCCAAGGGTCTGGCCACATTCAAGTCTTACGCGGATATCGCCAAAGGCGGCACCGTCCGTGACGCCACCAAGACCGTCACCATCGCCGTCTCCCACGTTGAGTATTCGACGGCCAAGCGGCATTACGCCCACATCGACTGCCCGGGCCACGCCGACTTCATCAAGAACATGATCACCGGCGCTGCCCAGATGGACGGCGCCATCCTGGTGGTCTCCTCGGCGGACGGCCCCATGCCGCAGACTCGCGAGCACGTCCTGCTCGCCCGCCAGGTGGGCGTCCCCGCGATCGTCGTCTTCATGAACAAGATCGACCTCGTGGATGACCCCGAGCTGCTCGACCTCGTCGAAATGGAAATCCGCGAGCTCCTCACCAAGCACGGCTTTCCGGGAGACGAAATTCCCGTCATCCGCGGCTGTTCGCTGCCGGCTTACCAGAATCCGAAGGATCCGGTCGCCTCCAAGTGCATCTCGGACCTGCTGGATGCGGTGGATAGCTACATCCCCCAGCCCAAGCGGGAAGAGGACAAGCCCCTCCTCATGGCGGTGGAAGACGTATTCTCCATCGAAGGCCGCGGCACGGTCGCCACGGGGCGCGTGGAGCGCGGCGTGGTCAAGGTCGGCGACGAAGTGCAGATCATCGGCCTCTCCAAGGAGCCCGTGAAGACCATCGTCACCGGCGTGGAAATGTTCAAGAAAGAGCTGAGCGAAGGACGGGCCGGCGACAACGTCGGCTGCCTGCTCCGCGGCATCAAGCGGGAAGACATCGAGCGCGGTCAGGTCATCGCCAAGCCCAACTCGATTACCCCGCACACCAAGTTTGAGGGGGAAGTTTACTGCTTGTCGAAGGAAGAAGGGGGCCGCCACACCCCGTTCTTCAGCGGCTATCGCCCGCAGTTCTACTTCCGCACGACGGACGTCACCGGGACCGCCAACCTGGTGGGGGCCGAAATGTGCATGCCCGGCGACAACGTCCGGTTGTCCATCGAGCTGCACAAGCCCATCGCCATGGATGACGGCATCCGCTTCGCCATCCGCGAAGGCGGCCGCACGGTGGGCTCGGGCGTCGTGACCAAGATTGTGGAGTAGTTTGATTTAGACAAAAACCTGGGCCGCGGCGCAATTAACCCCGCCGCGGCTGCGAATAGATGGAGAGACTCGCCGCAGCTCGCTGCAATGAGGCTAGAGGGGTGTAGCTCAATTGGCAGAGCACTGGTTTCCAAAACCAGCGGTTGCGGGTTCGACTCCCTCCGCCCCTGCTTTGTCCGCCGGGCTTGGCGCTTGGCGGACATTGTTGTTTGGGAAACAGGTGAATGAGCGACTGGTAATTCGCAGTAAGCGAAAGAGTTGTTTATGAAGCCGCACGGATCACGGACAATGGCCATGAAGGACAGCCCGAATGCGTTCATGCTCTTCCTCCAGGAATTGACCCGGGGGGAGATCTATAAGCGCACCCAGGGGAAAATGGCCCGGCAGTTGACATGCATCGCCGTATGGGTGGCTAGCGCCCTGCTGGCGTACCGCGTTTACGTTTTCCGGAATGCAACGTGGTCCTTTGCGGATCGATGGGCAGATGGAGCGTCGGCGTACCTGGGGTATGGGGTGCCGGTGGTGATCCTGGCGGTCGGTTTTTGGCTGGGCTATCGAATTGTCAATTACGCTCCGTTCGCCGATTTTTTGATCGCCGTCGAAGCCGAGATGAGCAAAGTAAGCTGGCCCACGCAGCAGCAGTTGATCCGCGCCTCGGCCGTAGTGATCATCCTGATTCTGGGGCTGACCGTGATTGTGTTTGTATACGACTTGTTGCTGCGGTACGTGTTGTGGTGGCTGGGCATTGTGCCTGAATAACCTGTTCAACTTGAGGAGATCGCTCGCGTGACCATCGAGCCAGAAAGCTCGAACCTTACCGGGGAAACACCCGGGGGAACTTCGGCCGAGGCCACCGCCTCGCCGCCGCTCTCCCCTGCTTCCTCCGTAGCGAGCGAGCCTAACCTCACCGCGGCTGACACTATCGCCGAGCGGGCTAACGCGGCGATGAGTCAATCTGCCCAGCCGGCCGTCGAAGAGCCCGAGCCCGAGGAGGAAATCGAGGAAGAGCCCGAAGCGGACCTCCCCTTCGCCGAACCGCTCGAATTCATCGACGAAGCCGCGGGCGTCGGCGAGCTGACCTACGAGTGGTTCATCCTCAAGGTCCAGGTGAACCGCGAGGATGGCATCAAGGATGCCTTGATGCGGAAGGTGAAGATGGAAGGGCTGGACCGCTATTTCAAGGAAGTCGTGGTCCCCACCGAGGACGTGGCCGAGTTCACCAAGACCGGCAAGCGCCGCGTGGTGAAGCGGAAGATTTACCCCGGCTACATCCTGGTCAACATGTCGGTCAACGACGAGACCTGGTTTATCGTCCGCGAAACGCCCGGCATTGGCGACTTCACCGGGGCCGGCGGCAAGCCGTCCCCCATGGATCCCAAGGACGTGGAGCGGATCCTCCGTTCCAGCAAGGCCATCGAGGATGAAGGGACGCAGGTCAAGACGGCCATTCCGTTCAAGATTGGGGACAAGGTCCGAGTGAAGGAAGGCAACTTCCAGAACTTCGAGGGAGAAATCGACCTGATTGACGAGGCCCACGGCCGCGTCCGAGTCGTCATCACCATTTTCAACCGGCCGACGCCGGTGGAAATGGAACACTGGAATATCGAGAAACTTTAGTGAACGGGGTCGGGAGGAGTTTTCGCCGCGAAAACCCCTCCCGACCCCTTCCCTGCGGGAAAGCGAGTAGTCATGGCGAAAGTCAAGCAAGTAACCGGCAGCGCGAAGTTCCAGGTCCCCGGCGGACAGGCCACCCCCGCCCCCCCGGTCGGCACCTCCCTGGGTAAGTACGGTATCAACCTGGGGCAGTTCGTGTCCCAATTCAACGAGCGGACCCGCGAATACAACGGCATCCCGATTCCCGTCGTGGTCACTGTCTTCAACGACCGCACGTTCGAGTTCAAGACCAAGAGCCCGCCGGCTTCGGCGCTGCTCAAGATCAAGGCCGGAATTGCCAAGGGTTCAGGCGTGCCGAACAAGGACAAGGTCGGCAAGGTGACCAAGGCGGACATTGAAGCCATCTGCAAGCAGAAGATGGAAGACCTCAATGCCCGCGATCTGGCCCACGCCGGCCGGATGATCGAAGGGACGGCCCGCAGCATGGGGATCGTGGTGGAAGGTTAGTAGCCCGCGCACTCCGTGTGCGGTGCCTGAAATTGAAAGAAAAAAGCAATGCCCAAACAATCCAAACGCTTTCGCGCTCTCGCTTCCCAGGCATCGGAAACCCCGGTTCCCCTGGCAACCGCCGTCGACAAGCTCAAAAAATTCGGCACCACCAAGTTCGACCAGACCGTGGAAATCCATATGCGCCTGGGGGTCGATCCCAAGCAGGCCGACCAGATCATCCGCGGGTCGGTGGTGCTGCCCCATGGCATCGGCAAAACGCAGCGAGTGGTGGTCTTCGCCAAGGGTGACATGGCCGAAGCCGCCAAAGCCGCCGGCGCGGACGAAGTCGGCCAGGAAGAGCTGGCCCAGAAGATCAAGGACGGCTGGACGGAGTTCGATGTCTGCATCGCGGCTCCGGACATGATGGGGCTTGTCGGTCCCCTGGGCAAGGTGCTCGGCCCCCGCGGCCTGATGCCTTCCCCGCGCGCCGGCACCGTGACGCCCGACGTCAGCCGCGTGGTCAAGGAATACAAGGCAGGCAAGGTAGAGTTCCGCAACGACAACGGCGGAATCGTGCATGCCATCGTCGGCAAAATGAGCTTTGATGCTCAAAAACTCAAAGAGAATATTGATACGTTCATTCACTTTGTCCTGGGACTCAAGCCCAACTCCATCAAGGGACATTACGTGAAGAGCGTCGCGCTGTGCGGCACGATGAGCCCGTCGGTCCGCGTGGCGCTGTAGCTAATAAATTCAGGTCCTGTTTACCCAGTCCGTGTGCGATTATGAGCAAAGAACTAAAGAACATGACGGTGGAGGAATACTCCCGTCGACTGAAGGGCGTTAACGACGCCGTGCTGGTGAACGTCATCGGCATGAACTCGCTGGCCACGTTCAACTTCCGCAAGGAGCTCCGCGGCAAGAACCTGAACCTGCTGGTTGTGAAGGGGAGCCTGGCCCGGCGGGCCACCGAAGGGACCTCCCTCGTCAGTGCCTTTGAAGGGGATGGCGGCAGTCTGGCGGTGGTCTGGGGAGGCGAGGATTTTGTCTCGCTCGCCAAGGAAATCGTCGAGATCCAGAAAAAGCCCGAGTTCGAGAAGTGCAAATCTCGCGGCGGCGTGATGGACGGCGAGAAGCTTTCCCCCGAAAAGCTGGCGGAAGTCGCCAAATGGCCGAACCGGCTGCAGCAAATCGGCCTCCTGGTTGGTCAGATCCTCGCTCCGGGAGCCAATCTCTTGTCGCAAATCAATGCGCCAGGCGGACTTCTGATGAGTCAGGTCAAGAAGAAGTCCGAAGGGGAAGAGGCTCCAGCAGCCTAACCCGAGTGGCACCCCCCGGTGCCCATGATTCACAATTCTTGCCCCTGGCGTGTGACGGGGGCTTTTGCTCTATCTCCAAATACCTTACGTTATGTTGTTTGGGCCAAATCGTCCCACGGTGCAAAGCCTGGGCCGCAAAATCTCTTGCCCAAACGAGCTACGCGAGAAAGGATCCCCAAGCCATGTCCGACGTTGCAGTTGCTCCTGAATTAAAGGAGCTGGGCGACAAGATCGCCGGCCTGACCCTCAAGCAGGCCAAGGAACTCTCTGACTACATCAAGGAAGCCTACGGCATCGAGCCGGCCACCGGCGGCGGTGGAGGCGGCGGCGGCGCGGTGGCGGCAGCGCCCGCGGCGGTTGTCGAGCAGACCGAATTCGATGTGGTCCTGGCGAATGTCGGCGATAAGAAGCTGGACGTCGTCAAGGTGGCGAAGAACATCACCGGTTTGTCCTTGATGGATGCCAAGAAACTGGTCGAAAGCGCCAAGCCGACGATCAAGGAAAAGGTTTCCAAGGAAGACGCCGCCAAGATCAAGGCGGAATTGGAAGCCGTTGGTGCGACCGTCGAGCTGAAGTAGATTCAGCCGTCGTTTGCTTCGCGTTGCGGTTGTTCCATCACCAGGTTGCCCTCGCCGTGGCCTTGCGGCAGGGTCCAAGCAGGTACGCTGTTGTACACCCCGTTCCGATCCAGCGGTTTGATCCATCTGGACTGGCCCGGGGTTGCCTTGCGCGCTGGTTTTTCACCTGCCCGTTTCGCGCTGGGTGCCATGCCCGCCTCGTCAGTTCGCCTGTAGTTCCATCCCCTCCCTCGCGGTCAAGGATGACTGAAGGCTTTTATCTTCCACGGAGCAGAGTTTCTCATGGCCATTCCCGCAGAACGGCGTCTCACCCCGGCCGAAGTCCGTCGTTTCGGCAGCGGCCGCGAAGCCCAGATCATTCCCGACCTGACGATCATCCAAACGGACAGCTACAAGGCTTTCCTGCAGGACGAGGTTCCGCCGGAAAAGCGGAAGGACCAGGGTCTGGAAGGGGTGATGCGAGAAATCTTCCCCATTGAAAGCTACGACAAGACCATCAAGCTCGAGTATCTCAAGTACGACCTGGGCAAGCCCCGTTACACCCCCGATGAATGCCGCCAACTGCGGCTCACCTACGGCCGCCCGTTCCGGATCTGGCTTCGCCTCAATAAGGAGCAGCCGATTGAGGAAGAGGTCTACCTGGGCGACATTCCGGTGATGCTCGGCGGCGGCGAGTTCATCATCAACGGGGCCGAGCGAGTCGTCGTCAGCCAGTTGCACCGCAGCCCCGGCGTCGACTTCGTGATGGAAGAGGAAGGGACCACCGACCGCAAGCTCCCCTCCTGCCGCATCATCCCGGAGCGCGGCAGCTGGATCGAAGTCAACGTGACCAAGCGAGAAACGCTCAGCGTCCGCATCGATCAGAGCGGCAAGTTCTCCGCCATGACGCTGCTCCGCGCCATGAGCCCCAAATACGGCAGCGACTCCGACCTGATCCGCGCCTTTTACAAGCCGACCATCGAGAAAATCTCGGACGGCCGCAGCGTGGTCAAGATCGAAGGCAAAATCTCGGTCGATGATGTCGTCTATCCCAGCGGCAGCGACCGGGCGGGGGAAATCATCGTCGAAGCCGGCCATAAAATCAGCAAGAACGCCGCGGAAACCATCTGCACCTCTGGCGTCACCAAGTGCGAAGTCATTCCTTCTCCCAAGGTCGCACTTGTCTTCAACAGCCTGGCCGAGGACACCACCAGCAGCCACGAAGAAGCCCTGCTCCGCATCTACCAGCGGCTGCGGCCGGGCAATCCGCCGCAGCTCGAAAAGGCCCGCACGCTGTTTGCCGAGAAATTCTTCGACGTCAACCGCTATCGCCTGGGCCGCGTCGGCCGGTTCCGCATGAACCGCAAGCTGAAGCTGGATACGCCCGAAAAGGAGATGACGCTGCGGCCCGAGGACCTCATCGCATCCATCGCTTACGTCATCGTGCTCATGGAGCATGGCGAAAACGCCCAGGTGGACGACATCGACCATCTCGGCAACCGCCGCCTGCGAACCATCGACGAGCTGGCGGCCGACGAGCTCCGCAAAGGTTTCCTCAAGCTCCGCCGCACCGTGCAGGAACGGATGAGCCTCAAGGACCTGGAGGACATGACCCCCCGCAGCCTGGTTAATCCCAAGAGCATCTCCGCCGCCATCGAGTACTTCTTCGGCCGTGGCGAGTTGTCGCAGGTCGTCGACCAGACCAACCCGCTTTCGCAGCTTACGCATGAGCGGCGGCTGTCGGCGCTTGGCCCGGGCGGTCTCAACCGCAAGCGGGCGGGCTTTGAGGTCCGCGACGTGCATATTTCCCATTACGGCCGCATCTGCCCGATTGAAACGCCTGAAGGCACGAACATCGGCCTCATCTCCAGCCTGGCGATCTACGCCGGCGTGGATGAGTACGGCTTCCTCGTCGCCCCCTACCGCAAGGTACATAAGGGGAAGCTGACGGATGAAATCGTCTGGCTGCGGGCGGATGAAGAGACGGACGCCTACGTGGCCCCGGCGGATACGGCTGTCGAACACGGCAAGATCGTTCCCGGCCCGGCACTCATCGCCCGCCACCGCAGCGACTTTGAAATCGTCGCTCCCGAGCAGGTGCAGTACATCGACGTAGCCCCCAGCCAGATGGTCGGCGTCTCGGCCGGCCTCATCCCATTCCTGGAGCACGACGACGCCAACCGCGCCCTCATGGGAAGCAACATGCAGCGGCAAGCGGTGCCGCTCCTCGTCGCCGAGCCTCCGATTGTCGCCACCGGCATGGAGCGAGACGTGGCCCGCAACAGCAGCATGGTGGTCAAGGCCAAACGGGCCGGCAAGGTCAACTACTGCGATGCGACGCGGATCGAGATCGGCAGCGACGTCTATCACATGCAGAAGTTCCAGGGGCTCAACGAGCGGACCTGCCTCAACAACAAGCCAATCGTGCGGGTGGGCGACAAGGTGGAGAAGGGCCAAATCCTGGCCGACGGAGCCGCCACGCAAAACGGCGAGCTGGCCCTGGGCCGCAACGTGCTCGTCGGCTTCATGTCGTTCGACGGGTACAACTATGAAGACGCCATCATCATCAGCCAGGAGCTGGTGCAGAACGACACCTACACGTCGATCCACATCGAGGAGTTCGACGTCGAAATCCGCGAGACCAAGCTCGGCCGCGAGGAGTTCACGCGGGACATCCCCAACGTCAGCGAAAAAGCCCTCCGCAACCTGGATGAGACCGGCATCGTCCGCGTCGGCACCTTCGTCAAGCCGGGGGACATCCTGGTCGGCAAGGTTTCGCCGAAGTCCAAGACGGAGCTGACGCCGGAAGAGAAGCTGCTGCACGCCATCTTCGGCAGGGCGGGCGAAGACGTGAAGAACGACTCGCTGGAAGTCCCCTCGGGCATCGAAGGGATCGTGATCGACACCCAGAAATTCAGCCGCCGGATGAGCCTCACCGAAGACGAGCGCAAGAAGTTTGAAAAAGAGCTCAAGGAAGCGGAAACCGAAGGGAACAAGGAAATCGCCAGATCCTTCGGCGCGATGATCGAGGAATTGGAAGGAGTCATCGGCAAAAAAATGACCGACGAAGACGACACGCCTTTGGCCAAAGACCAGGATGCCCGGTTCGTCGCCGAGCGGGCGGTCAATTTCCAGCTCAAGCGATTCACGGAGAAGATGCGGAGCGAGGACAGAATTGCCGAAACCGAAAAAGTCTTCAAGCAGCACTGGACCAACGTCGAGCAAACCATCGACGACCGGGACCGTAAGCTCAATAGCATGAAGCGGGGGGACGAGCTCCGCAGCGGCGTGCTCCAGATGGTCAAGGTCTACATCGCCACCAAGCGGGTCATCTCCGTCGGCGACAAGATGGCCGGCCGCCACGGCAACAAGGGTGTGATCGCCAAGATTCTGCCGGTGGAGGACATGCCCTTCCTGCCGGACGGCACCTCCATCCAGATCATGCTCAATCCGCTGGGCGTCCCCAGCCGTATGAACGTGGGGCAAATCCTGGAAACGCACCTGGGCTGGGCCGGGGCCACGATGGGTTTCCAGGCGATCACGCCCGTCTTCGACGGCGCCTCGGAAAAAGAAATCAACGATCTGCTGGCCGAGGCGGGCCGCCCCTCCCACGGCAAGCAGCGCCTGTTCGACGGCCGCACTGGCGAGCCGCTGCAGCAGGAAACCACGGTCGGCTACATCTACATGCTCAAGCTGCACCACCTGGTCGACGACAAGGTGCATGCCCGCAGCACGGGCCCCTACTCGCTCATCACTCAGCAGCCGCTGGGTGGCAAGGCCCGCTTCGGCGGCCAGCGGTTCGGGGAGATGGAAGTCTGGGCCCTGGAAGCCTACGGGGCGGCCTACATCCTGCAAGAACTCCTCACCGTCAAGAGCGACGACGTGGAGGGCCGCACCAAAATTTACGAATCCATGGTCAAGGGAGAGAACACCCTGGAAGCCGGCACCCCCGCCAGCTTCGAGGTGCTCACCAACGAAATCCGCGGCCTCGCTCTCAACATGCAGTTGGAGAAGAGGCGCGTTTAACAAGATAAGAAGTCCGCAATCGAGTCAGCACCCACCGCCCGCACGGTGAACCCATAAAGGAGCGCGAGCATATGACTATCGGCGACAGCTCGTACGATCGCATTAACGATTACGCCTCGGTCAAGATCAGCCTGGCCAGGCCCCACGACATCCGCAGTTGGTCCTTCGGCGAAGTAAAAAAGCCGGAGACGATCAACTACCGCACCTACCGGCCGGAAAAAGACGGCCTGTTCTGCGAGCGGATATTCGGCCCGGAAAAGGACTGGGAATGCGCCTGCGGCAAGTACCGGGGCATGAAGTACAAGGGGATGATCTGCGACCGCTGCGGGGTCAAGGTCACCCACAGCCGCGTCCGCCGCAAGCGGATGGGTCACATCGAGCTGGCCGCTCCGGTCGTCCACATCTGGTTCTTCAAGGCCATGCCCAGCCGTCTGGGCAACCTGCTGGACATGAAGACGACCAGCCTCGAAAAGGTCATCTACTTCCAGGACTACGTCGTCACCAACCCCGGCACCACGGACCTCGAGAAGCAGCAGCTCCTGACCGAGGAAGAATTCCGCGCCGCCCGCGAGCAGTACGGCGAGACCGGCTTCGACGCGGAGATGGGTGCCGAAGCGGTCCGCAAGCTCCTCACCGGCCTGGACCTGGTCAAACTCTCGGACGAGCTCCGCAAAGATCTCACCGAAACCAACAGCAAGCAGAAGAAGAAAGACCTCATCAACCGGCTGAAGATTGTCGAGGCCATCCGGGACAGCGACAACCGCCCCGAGTGGATGGTGCTGGACGTCATTCCGGTCATTCCCCCCGATCTCCGCCCCCTCGTCTTGCTGGACAGCGGCAACTTCGCCACCAGCGATCTGAACGACCTCTATCGCCGCATCATCAACCGCAACAATCGGCTCCGCAAGCTCGTCGATCTCAACGCGCCGGAAGTCATCATCCGCAACGAAAAGCGGATGCTGCAACAGTCGGTGGACGCCCTCTTCGACAACAACCGTTGCAAGCGGCCGGTCCTCGGCAGCAGCAACCGCCCGCTCAAGTCCCTCACGGACATGATCAAGGGTAAGCAGGGCCGCTTTCGCGAAAACCTGCTCGGCAAGCGCGTGGATTACTCCGCCCGCTCGGTCATCGTGGTCGGCCCGCGGCTCAAGCTGCACCAGTGCGGCCTGCCCAAGAAAATCGCCCTGGAGCTCTACCAGCCGTTCATCATCCGCAAGCTCAAGGAATTGGGGCACGCGGACACCATCAAGTCCGCCAAGAAGATGCTGGAGCGGAAGGACGAGGAGGTGTGGGATATCCTGGAGTCGGTGATCCAGAATCACCCGGTGCTCCTCAACCGCGCCCCCACGCTGCACCGCATGGGCATCATGGCCTTCGAGCCGGTGCTGGTGGAAGGTAACGCCATCCACCTGCATCCGCTGGTCTGCAAGGGTTTTAACGCCGACTTCGACGGTGACCAGATGGCAGTCCATCTTCCCCTCTCCATCGAGGCCCAGGTCGAGGCCCACACCCTGCTCCTCTCGACAAACAACATTTTCGCCCCGTCCAACGGCAAGCCGATCATGAGCCCGTCGCAGGACATGGTCATGGGTTGCAACTACCTCACGCTGGAACTCCCCGGCCGCAAGGGGGAAGGGCTCACGTTCGCTACGCCGACCGAGGCCGAGCTGGCGTTCTCGCACGGCAAGATCGAGCTCCATGCCAAGATCAAGGTCCGCCTTCCCAAGCATCAGCGTTTGAAGAGCGAAGGGGAAGAAAAGAACAAGCCCGGCATCATCATCCAGACCACGTACGGCCGCATCCTCTTCAATTCCATCTTTGCCAAGGGGATGGACTACTACAACAAGCCGTTCAAGTCGGGCGATCTGGCCAACGCAATCTCGGACTGCTACCAGCTGCTCGGCCGCCGGGCGACGATCAGCCTGCTGGACGACATGATGCAGATCGGCTTCCGCGAAGCCTTCCTGTCCGGTCTGTCGTTCGCCACGGACGACCTGATTACGCCGACCACCAAGGTCAATCACATCAACAAGGCCGAGAAGGAAGTGATGCGGCTGCGGAAGTTCTACGAGCGGGGCATCATCACCGAGAAGGAGCGCTACAACCAGGTGCTGGATACCTGGACGCACGCCCGCGAAGCCATCACCAACGAGATGCGGGAAGCGATGAAGAACGACGACCGCGGCGGCAGCGGCTACGTCAACCCGGTGTATCTCATGGCGGACTCCGGTGCCCGAGGCGGCATCGAGCAAATCCGGCAATTGGCCGGCATGCGCGGTCTGATGGCCAAGCCAACCGGCGAAATCATCGAGACGCCGATTAAGTCCAACTTCCGCGAAGGACTGACCGTGCTGGAATACTTCAGCTCCACGCACGGTGCTCGCAAGGGCCTGGCAGACACCGCCCTCAAGACGGCGGACTCCGGCTATCTCACCCGCAAGCTGGCGGACGTGGCCCAGAACGTGGTCATCACGGTGACGGATTGCGGCACCACGCAAGGCATCACCAAGGGGGTCATCTATCGCGGTGAAAAAGTGGAAGTCAAGCTTTCCGCCGCTATCTCCGGCCGCGTCAGCCGCCAGAGCATCGTCAACCCCATCACGGACGAGGTGATCGTCAAGGACAGCGAGCTGATCACGCCGGAAATCGCCCGCAAGATCGAAGAGCTGGGGCTGGAGCGGATCCAAGTCCGCAGCCCGATGACCTGCGAAGCCACGCTCGGCATCTGCCGCAGTTGCTACGGCATGGACCTGGCGACCGGGGCCTTGGTGGAGGATGGCATGGCGGTCGGCATCATCGCCGCCCAGAGCATCGGCGAGCCCGGCACGCAGCTCACCATGCGTACGTTCCACATCGGCGGCACGGTCAGCACCACCGTGGAAGACAGCGAGACGAAGGCCAAGAAAGACGGCATCGTCAAATTCACCCGCATGAGGTACGTGACCAACGAGGAAGGGAAGGACATCGTCCTCACCCGGAATGCGGAAATCAGCCTGCTCGACGAGCGCGGCCGCGAGCTCGAGAAATACGACGTTCCCAATGGCGCGGCCCTCCGCGTCAAGGAGAACGACAAGGTGAAGGCGGGGCAGCTCCTCTGCGAATGGGACCCTCACTCCATTCCGATTCTTTCCGAAGTCGCGGGCAAGGTCCGCTACGAGGACGTCGTGGAAGGGGAGACCCTCCGCTACGAGAAGGACTCCGGCGGCAACATTCGCCGCCTGATCATGGATCACAAGGGAGAGCTGCATCCGCAGATCGTCCTGGAAGACTCTGAGGGGAAGCCACTCGACGTTTATTACCTGTCGGAACGGGCCCACATCGTGGTCGACGAAGGCAAGATGGTCCACGCCGGAACCATCCTCGGCAAGACGCCGCGCGAAGCGGCCGGCATCACGGACATCACCGGCGGTCTGCCGCGGGTGACGGAAATCTTCGAGGCCCGCAAGCCCAAGGACCCGGCCGTGATGGCGGAAGTGGACGGCGTCGTGGAAATCATGCAGGAGAAGCGCCGCGGCAAGCGGACCATCGTCGTCCGCAGCGAAAGCGGCATCGAGCGCGAGCACCTGGTGCCGCACGGCAAGCGGTTCCTGGTCCACTCCGGCGACCACGTCAAAGCCGGACAGGCTTTGGTGGATGGCCCGCTGGTCCCGCACGACATCCTGCGGATTTCCGGCGAAGAGGCCCTGCAACAGTACCTGGTCCACGAAATCCAGTCGGTCTACCGCAGCCAGCGGGTGGATATCAACGACAAGCACATCGAGATCATCGCGGCCCGCATGCTCCGCAAGGTGCGGATCGAAAGCCAGGGGGATACCAACCTGCTCCCCGGCCTGGTCATGGACCGCTTCGACTTCCGCGCGGTGAACAACAACCTGGCCAAGTGCCTGAAGATCGCCGAGAAGGGGGACGCCGAGTTCTTCACGGGCTCCATCGTTCCCAAGGACGCCATCGAGCAGGCCAACGCCCAGATCGAAGCCCTTGGCGGCTCGCCCGCGAAGGGAACCCGTCCCAAGTCGGCCACCGCCAGCACGCAGCTCCTGGGGATTACCAAGGCCGCCGTGCAAAGCAGCAGCTTCATCTCGGCAGCCAGCTTCCAGGAAACGACCAAGGTCCTTACCGAAGCGGCTCTCGCCGGCAAGGTGGACAACCTGGTCGGGCTCAAGGAGAACGTCATCCTCGGCCACCTGATCCCCGCCGGCACCGGCTTCCGCCAGTACCAGGAATCCGAAGTCCGCTACCGCCCCGAAGCGCTGCAGGCCCTCGCGGCCGAGAAAGGCAAAGCCCTCGAATCGGCCTTCCCGCTGCTGCAACAGGGCGCTCCTGCCGCCGGCAACGGCGACGCAGCCGCAACCCCTGCTGCCGCGGCAGCAGGCAAGGGTTCCGCCGCCCTGGAAACGCTGCTGGGAGGGGCAAAGGGAGCGAAGGAGTAGGGCGAGTCCTTTGGACCACTTCCTCGAAAACCCCCCTGTTAAAGCAGGGGTTAGTTGGGAGGCACCCGCTTGCCCTTCCCCGATACTTCTCTTCCGCGGCGGGGTTCAATCGCAGGGGGCTTCTCGCGCTCGTTGCACAGTCAGAGTTCGGGCTGCTTGCACCGCTGCGAGCCCCCCACTGCCGATGCAAGCCTGGGGGGGGCTGGAATTTCGCGTGACAAGCCTCTCCTCAAGCGGTTAAAATGGGAGAGCCGGGATAGAATGGAGAGCAGCGCAAGAATCGACTATTGCCTCCTTTGATCTCGTCTTCCCGCCAACTTGACAGCCAGAAACCCCCGCCCTGGTTTTGCCGATGTGCTCCCCCCGCACCTCTCCCCGGAGCCGACCTATGAAATCTTTCTCTCGCATCCGTTCCGTTCGCCTTCGCCGCGGCAATACGACGCTGCTGGTGATTTGCGCCCTGATGGCCCTGGTGGCGATTAGCGGGATTGTCTACTGGACGATGTACGGCGGAGAGCAGACCGCGGCCACCGGACCGATTCTGAATGACGTCTCCAAGGGGCCCTACGACCTTCAGGTTCTGGAACAGGGAGAAGTGGAGCCCGCCAGCGCCATTGAGCTCCGCTGCGAGGTGAAGTCCCGCAGCGCCGGCAGCAGCGGCGGCAGCACCACGATTATCGAGGTTGTACCGGAAGGGACGTTTGTGAAAGGTCCGCGTCCCGAAGCACCCCAAGGTGACCAGCTCGTGAAGCTGGATTCGCGGGCCCTGGAGCTGGAATTTAAACAACAGCAGATTACGGTCAATACCAGCAAAGCGCTCGTCTTTCAGGCCGAAAACACTTTGGCAGTGGCGAAAATTGCCAAGGAGGAATATCTGCAAGGGATCTTTCGCCAGGAGAAAAGCGTCATTGAAAGTGAAATCTTTGTCGCCGAACAGGCTCTGGCCTCGGCCGAGCTTGCGTTGGAATCGTCGGAACGCCTCGCGGCCAAGGGGCTGCTTAGCCCGCTGCAAATGAAGGGGGCCGAATTCTCCGTCAAGAAAGCCGCCAACGAACTGAACAATGCCAATGGAAAACGGAACGTGCTCCGGGACTTCACCTCGAAGAAGATGCTGGCCCAGCTCGAAAGCGACATTAAAACTGCCGAGTCTAAGGTGGAATCCGAGAAGTACAGCCTCAAACTCGAGGAGGATAAACGGGACGATATCGAGAAGCAAATCGAAAAGTGCATGATTTACGCCCCGCAAGACGGCCAGGTCGTGTACGTCAACAAATTCAATTCGGGGGGGCGCAGCGGCACCAGCGCCGAGTTCATCGTCGAAGCCGGCGCCCAGGTCCGCGAGCAGCAGCCGATCATCAAGCTGCCCAATTCCAATGCCATGCAGGTCAAGGCCCTGATTAACGAGGCCCGCGTCACGCTCGTTCGCCCCGGGCAGCCCGTAACGATTCGGGTCGATGCCCTGAAGGATGACTTGATTGAGGGAGAGGTCACGAAAGTCAATCAGTACGCGGAGCCCGCGGGTTGGGGCGGCGGCGGTGTCAAGAAATACGCTGCGTTTGTCACCGTCAACAATCCGCCGCTGGGACTCCGCTCCGGTATGAACGCGGAGGTGCGGATCCACATCGAGCGGCGGCCCGAGGCCCTGCAAGTTCCCGTCCAGGCCCTGGCGGAATACCGCGGCAAATACTTCGTCGTCAAGAAGAACGGCGAGAAGCTCGAAACGCAGGAAGTCATCATCGGCTCCACCAATGACAAGACCGCCGTGATCGAAAAGGGACTGGCCGAGAAGGACCAGGTGGTGATGAATCCCCGTAATTCCCCGGCGCTCGTGCTCCCCGACCTGCCGGAGCCAACCGTTGTGAAAGAGGTCAAGCTCGACCCAGCCGCCAAGGCAGCGCTGGCGGAGGCGGCCAAGAACAAGGGAGCCCCGCCGGCAATTGGCGGTCCGCCCGGCGCGGGTGGCCCACCGGGCGCGGTGAGCCTTCCCGGGGCCGGCGGTCCCGATGCCGCGCAGGGGAAAGGGGGCGGCGGACGCCGAGGTGGTGGCGGCGGATTCACTCCCGCGGCGATGGTGGCCCGCGCGTTTGAAAACGACGCCGACAAGGATGGCAAACTCTCGATGGCTGAAATTGCCAATATCGATGAGCGCGGCCGCCAGCGCACCATGGATGCTGACGAGAACAAGGATGGCTTTGTGGACAAAGACGAGCTGACGAAATCCAGCGAAGCCTTGATCAAGCAGATTCAGGAACGCGGCGGCTTTGGGGGCGGCCCTCCCGGTGGCGGACCTCCTGCTGGTGGTCCCGGAGGGGG
This sequence comes from Pirellulaceae bacterium, assembly GCA_051004015.1. Lineage (GTDB taxonomy): Bacteria > Planctomycetota > Planctomycetia > Pirellulales > Pirellulaceae > SXOA01. The sequence continues at coordinate 75,572 of JBPCKT010000063.1, forward strand.
CCAATGAGCGCTGCGATTCGGCTCGTCGACATCAAAAAAAACTACGTCCTCAAATCGGAAACGGTGCGCGCCCTGCGGGGCGTGACATTCACCGTTCCCGAAGGAGACTATGTGGCCATCATGGGCCCTTCGGGCTCCGGCAAGAGCACTCTTCTCAACTTGCTCGGCTGCCTGGACAAGCCCACCAGCGGCGAGTTCTATCTCGGCGACGACGACGTCTCCAAAATGAGCGACGACCAGCTCTCCATGATTCGCGCCTCCCGCATCGGCTTTGTCTTTCAGTCGTACAACCTGATCCAGCAGCTGACGGTCGTCGAGAATATCGAAGTCCCGCTCTATTACCAGGGCCGGGCCGGCGCAGCCGCCCGCAAGCGCTGCCACGAGCTGGCCGCGTTGGTCGGCCTCGAAGACCGGCTGGGACATCGCCCCGCGCAGCTCTCCGGCGGCCAGCAGCAGCGGGTGGCCATTGCCCGCAGCCTGGTGAACGACCCCTACTTCGTCCTGGCCGACGAAGCGACCGGCAACCTGGACAGCGTGACGAGCGAAGAAATCCTGGCGCTCTTTGAGCGCCTCAATAACGAAGGGCGGACGATCATCATCGTGACCCACGAAGACGACGTCGCCGCCCACGCCAAGCGGGTCATCCGCCTCCGCGACGGCTATTTGCAAAGCGATGAGCAAAACCTGCGGCGCGTCAGCGCGCTGGAAAGACGAGCGCACGCCCCAGTTCCTGCCTGAAAACTGAACACTGAACACACTCTCCTGACCCCTGGCTCCTCTTGTTCTTCCTCCGCACCTTCCAGCTCGGCATCAAGAGCTTGCTCTTGCATCCGCTCCGGTCGCTCCTGACCGTGCTGGGCATTTCCATCGGCGTCTGGAGCGTCATCACGCTGCTCTCGATTGGCGAGGGGATCAGCGTGGAGATGCAGCGGCAGATTGAAGGGCTCGGCGCGGACAACATCATCGTCCGCAGCATCAAGCCCCCGGCCGAAGTGACGGCGGGGTTTACCGGCCCGGTCCCCTACGGCCTGACCCGGGAAGATTACAAAGTCCTGGTCGCCAACACCCCCACGCTCAAGGGCGCGCCGCTTCCCATCCGCGAAGTCCGCCGCACCTTCAGCTTTGACGGGCGAAATCGCGACGGACGCCTGGTCGGCTGCACGCCTGATTACTTCGAGGTGACCCGCCTGGCGCTCGACCGCGGACGCCTGCTCACCGAAGCCGACGAGAACGGGTTCAAGAATTTCTGCGTTCTGGCCCAGGGGACTGCCGACGAGCTGTTCCCCTACCAAGACCCGCTCGGGCGCCGGATTTATCTGTCGGAAAGCAAGGACTATTTCGAAGTCGTCGGCGTGCTCAAGTTCCGCAACGCCACCGCGGCCATCGGCGGCTCGCTGGAGGCCCAGGACTTCAAGTACGATGTCTATATTCCGATCAGCACCATCCGCAAGTCGATTGGCGACCTCGACATCACCCGTCGCGGCGGCACCTTCAGCGCCGACCTCATTGAGCTCAACCAGATCACGCTCCGCGTCAAGTCCGTGGAGCTGGTCCGCCCCACCGCGGACCTGGTGCGCAAAACGCTGAATGTGGCCGATCCCAAAAAGAAAGTCGCGGAGCCCAAGGACGGCGCTCCCGAGGTCACAGCCACCGCCGCCGCCGCCACTGCCCAGGCGGAGCAGAATGAAAAGCCCCCGCGCGGCGATGTGGCCGTCGTCGTGCCGGAAGAGCTGCTCGAGCAGGCCCGCGTCGCCCGGCTGACGCTGGCGGTCTTCATGGGGCTGATTGCCGCCGTCTCGCTGCTCGTCGGCGGCATCGGCATCATGAACATCATGTTGGCCACGGTCACCGAGCGGACGCGGGAGATTGGGATCCGCCGCGCCCTGGGCGCGACGCAGAAGCACATCGTGCTGCAATTCCTGGTCGAGACGGTCTCGCTGTCCGTCGTCGGCGGCGCTTTCGGAATCATCGCCGGCGTGCTTTCGCCGGTGATCTTCGTCGAGCTGCGGGACATCTTGCTCGAATCGAACCCTCAAATCGCGGATGCCCTGCCCGATGTTGCCAAGACCCTGGAACCGGTGATCGTCATGATGTCGATCCCGCTCTCGTTCGGCATCTCGGTCCTCGTGGGGGTCGTCTTCGGCATCTACCCCGCCATCCGCGCCGCCAAGATGGACCCGATTGAAGCGCTGCGGCACGAGTAGTAAGACACAAGCCTGAAGCGCAAGCGAAGGAAACCGCACTTCCGTTGTGGTCGCGTGTTTGCCGGGTTTTTCGGAATTCTCAGGCTCCCCGCCATTTTTCCGGCCCGGTTTTACCCCTGGATTGCGATTATAAAGGTAGGGGCGCAGGGTGTACTCGCACCTAGGCTATCCCGTAGCTCTCCCTCTCCCTCTGGGAGAGGGCCGGGGTGAGGGTGTAACTCTCGGCGTCCAGACTATCATCAAGGGCCAATCTCATGGCGAAAAAACGAGCGAAAAGGGAGAAATTGGGGGGGGGGCAGAATGGCTAAGTCCAATCGCTCGGAGCCAAGCCCGCCACGCCGCAATCATCCGGAGATCTGGGCCCTGCTCACCGAGCGGGAAGCGGAGATCCTGACGCCGTATCTGGTCCATCCCAACGACAAGAAAATTGCCCGCCTGCTCAACACCACCCCCTCCACGATCCGCACCCATCTGACGGCCATCGAGAAGAAAGCGGGTGTCGGTTCGCGGAATGAGCTGCTCGTGTTTTTCCTGTCTTCGGAAGGTGACAAAAGTACATAATCAAGTCGCTGAGGCGAATTTGCTTGACGCGAGTTTTGCTTCCCCTAAGATCACGTTCTAGCTGGCCAAAGTGGTTGGATTCGCAAAGAGATCGCCGGCGACTACGCAAGGTAATCGAAGAGAGTTTCTCGTCAGAACTGCGGATTTCCCGTGGTACTGGCTGTTTCACCTCGCCCAAGGAGTCATTCGATGCTTAAGCTCGTCAAGATTTTCACGTTCGCTGCAATCTGCACGCTTGCCACCATTGCCGGTGCCCAGATCGGGATCCTTCAAGAAGTTTTCGATATGCAGTGTCAAAACTGGGTATGCTCTGGCATAACACCCGAGGGATGTGAGTTTAACGGTATTCGGGTGATCCAAACGTGTTTCGTCGTCCCACCGACACCACCGCAGAGCTGCATGACGCAGGTAGATACGTACATGATATGCGAAGGTGAGGATGAAGAAGAAGATTACTGCAGCCACTTCTATCCCAAGTGCCTTCACCCCGTGAACCCCTAGTTCGAGAGTGTTTGCAGTAACCCCTAGGGATTGGTTCATTCATAGGACTTCGGCCACACGCCAAGGACGCGAATTAGCGAGTGCATTGAGATTGCCTTCGGGGCGAACAGCTCTTTTTGGGAGGTTCCTGAGTGAGTGCCATCTTCGAGCGTTGGTGTGTCTTCTTCGTCGCGATTGAATTAGCAGCATTCATCTTTGTCCCCAGCACGAGTGCGGAGGAGCTTTTGGAAGAGGTCCGTGCCGGAAACAAGTCCGCGCTGGAATCGATTCGCACCTTGTCCTGCCGGATTACCGTCGCTACTCCCATCTCGCCGATAGGACCGATGGAGACGTCCACTGCCGATTATTGGCAGTCGGCTGATTCGATGCGCGTCCGTTCTTCGCTTGTGGGCCAGCCTAGTGATTTCGTACGGCACGAATTCGTCACGAAAAAAGTGTTGCACAATGAAGGGAAAACGTTCTTTGTGATCGAGCGCGCGGATCCCGACGAACCCCATAGCCGTTTCGATGCGTATCGACGCGGATTGCTCAAGTTGTTCGGCCCCCAAGGCCAGCCACTCACGCTTGAAGAGATCCTCCGTCTCCCCCACAAGCTCGGGCCAATCACGCGACAACCGTACCAGGGACGCGAGTGCGTCGTCCTGAAAATGTCCATTGAATTGGCCGCAGGGAAGAACAGCGACTTCGAGATTTGGTTCGATCCGAAGGTCAATTATCTGGCTTGCAAATTGATTAGGGATTCCATACGTCGGTCGGATCAAGTCAATGTTCACAGGGAATCGCAAGTCTTGCGGTTCACGGAAGCCGCACCTGGGATTTATTTCCCCGCGGAAACGGAAACGAAATCTCTTAATGACGGCAAACTGGTCCAGCATGAGATCGTCACGTTTACTGATATCCGAGTCAATCAACCGCTCCCAGCGAATATCTTTGCATTGCCAATTCCACCGAGTGCCACGGTCATCGACAAGATTCAGGATCGAGAATATCAAGTGGACGCGGCGGGCAAAGAATTTGGTCCGGAACGCTCCCCTCCCAAATTTCCGCCTCTTCCCGCTGGAAGTGGGCTACCGCCTGAAAACTCGAATGGTACTCGTGGAGTTGCGGCGCAAGTCGAGACGACTACGGAGCCGCAGCCTGTCACCCGCTGGATCGTTTATGCGTTCCTGCTTCTCTTAACGGTAACGGGTGGTATCTGGTATTTTCGCCGCTTGCAGGGATCTGCGACATCAGGGTGATCAGCAATCATAATGTTCCGCGTCAGAAACAATGGCCTATTCCATGAAACTCCGCTACCTTGTCTGGGTGCTTGTACCTCTGCTGATCGGCCTTTCCGTTTATGCCGCCAGGCGAAATAGCCGTAGTTTGAGGGCACTTGCCCGAATTGGCCCGGTCCTTGAATGTCCGGAAACGCTTGACTTAGGAGAACGTGAGCTCGGTGAAGTCGCCTTGTCGCGCTTCACCGTGGCGAATCGTGGCGGCGGACAACTGGAGATCACCGCGGTACGAAGCAATTGTTCCTGTACGGGACTAGAGCAAGAACTCGAGGGGGTTTTCGTACGCGTAGAATCGCTGCGCCTTTCGGCCGGCGAAAAGGCGGAACTCTTGATGCGAGTCGTGGTGACAGGTACTCCGGGGCGTCCAACCCGCAACGGTGTCAGGTTCAGGACCAACGATCCGGACCGTCCGGAGATGTCCATTGAAGCAGCAGTTTCCAAAGTAAAGGCGGGCGTCACCACGATTCCGACGAGCGCCAGCTTCGGCACTCTGCCCATGGGGGCGGAGGGCCGCCAGGTGCTGGACGTTTACGATAGCGCCGATAAGCCCCGGGCCATTGAGAGGGTCGTGAGCCGCAACCCCAATCTTGTTTCTGTCCGAATCCTCCCCACATCGGAAGAGCATCCGATTTCAACGGATCGAAAGCTTGGCGTCCAAATCGGTCGTTTGGAGGTCATTGCGGTAACAACGCTCCCCGGTCCGCTTACCAATGAAATCGAGATCTATTTACAGGGCGAATACCGGCCTCCAACGGTCATTGAAGTGAGCGGGCGAGTCGCCGCCGCGGTGGAAGTGTCGCCCTCGTTCCTTGTGCTGCCGCGGGCGTCCGAGGCTGGGCCGATTTACTTCGGCGAGTGTGTTTGTCGCAGCACCGACGGGAAGAAATTCACGCTGACGGCGGATTCGCCGCAAGTGGGCTTGAACGTAGAATTGGAAACGCCCGCCACCGATTCGACCCAGGGCGTTCGCATCCAGTGGGATCCCAAAATGGATGTTGATCTCCCGCCGAATGGCCAGCGTAAGGTTTGCCTGCGGGCCAATGTCGAGGGTCGAGAAACGATCCTTGAAGTCCGGGTGTTTTGTCGGCGACAAGGAGCCTCGTGATGCCATCCTCGCGCGAACGGAAGGTAGTCCGCTCACTCCGTGAGCGGACTTTCCGGCACACGGAGTGTGCCGGCTACTGTGGCGGCTTTACGTTGCTCGAACTGGTGATTGTGATCGCGATCATCGGCATTTTGATGTGCCTCTTTTTGCCCGCTGTGCAGCACTCGCGGGAATCGGCAGCTCGCATCGAATGCTTAAACAAACTCCGGCAGATAGGAGTTGCTTTGCATCTCCACCACGACCTGCACCGCAGCCTCCCACCGAAATCCCCCTCGGGAGATCTGCACGATCCGAATATGTTGCTCCACTGGAGCGCCCTCATTCTCCCCCAGCTTGACCAAGGCGGACTATGGTCGCTTTCGGAGCAGGCCTGTCGGATTGACCCGATTTCCTTCCACATCCCGCCACACATCGGGCACATCACGCCGCTCGAGGCTTATGTGTGTCCCAACGACAGTCGGCTGCGAGCGCCGCTAGTAATGCCGGACGGAAAACTCGCGGCATTCAGTTCTTACCTTGGTGTAGCCGGATCTCCTATTGGCATGGTCCAAGTTGGACCCAATACCTTTCAACCAGCGCCGGGAATGTTGGGGCAGAGCCCAGGACCAAACTTTGGACAAGTAACGGATGGACTAAGTTCGACACTGATGGTCGGCGAACGACCGCCACCCGCCTCTGGACAGGCCGGGCGCTGGTACTCGGTATTTGGTGTTGGCGGGCTCTTTCCCGGTCCCGATGGAGCCATGTTAATCCCTCAACTCGCAAGTTTCCCCGAAGATCCCTGTGTCCCTTCCGGCATTGGCTTTGGACCGGGACGACTCGGCAATCCTTGCGACCGCAATCACTTTTGGAGCCTGCACCCCGGCGGCGGAAACTTTCTGTTGGCCGACGGCTCGACCCGCTTCTTCCATTATTCCGCCGCTCCCATCATGCCGGCCCTCGCCACTCGCAGCGGCAATGAGATTGTGGAACTGCCGGATTAGGAGCCGGCATGGGGACTCACCGGCCAGCTCACGCAGGCCGCTCGCCGGTGAGAAATGCGTGCTACAAGCTTTTTAGGTACTTCACCGCATCCGCAATCTCGTTGATTGCGTTTTCGCTCTGCCGCCGCTCGATGGTGATGTAGCCGCGGTAGTGGTGTTCTTCCAGAAGGCCGAGCAGTTCGGGAAACTCCGCCAGGCCGCGGCCGAGCTGCACTTCAATGCCGCGGCCGTGCGCCAGGTCGCGCGTGCCGTCGGTGGCATGCACGTGCAAGACGTGCTGGGCCAGCGCCTTGGCGGCTTCGCGCGGGGAGTGGCCGTTGACAATCAGGCTGGCCGGATTCAGGTCCACTCCCAGCGATGCCGGAGGCAAGGCGGCGATGAGGCTGGCCAGCTCTTCGCCGCTTTCGGTGCCGGTCTCCGCGGCGAGCGTGGCCCCCACGCGTTGCCCGTAGCGGCCGATGTCGGTGAGGGCTTCGACCATGACGGTCCAGGCCGGTGTTCCCTTTTCCGGCACCCGGCCGATGTGGTTGATGACGACGTTGGTCCCCAGCTCATAAGCCATCTTCAGGGCCTGCTGCGTGGCGGCCACGCGACGCTCCAGATCGCTGAGCACCTGGTAGCCGCGGCGGGTGCGATAGGTCACCGCGCTAACCCGCAAATTCAAATCTTCCAGCATCTTCCGCACTTGCCGCACCCCCGTGCGGGAAAGTTCGTCCGCTTTCACCTCATTCCGGCCGTCAATTTCCACCGCTTCCGCCCCCATCCGCGCCGCCGTAAGCAAACCTTGCTTAAGCGGCAGCCGCAGGCTGGCCAGTTGCACTCCGACGCGAATTTGCAGCACGTTTGGTCTCCCCAGCGGTCCTGGCCCAAGCGGTCTCGGGCGGGCTGGATGCCTACCCCACCTTGGGCCACGTTTATGTCCTTCGTTCCCATCATTCTAGTGCTGCTGGCCGCCTCTCCCCAGGCCGCTCCGGCCAAGCCCGAGCCGCGCGCCGGTGAGCACCCCGCGCCTAAGACGGCGTCATCGCCGCAACCGAACCCGAAAGCGCCAGGCGTCACCGGCTCTGTCGTCTTCGAATGCGACTTCGGCACGAAGGTCGACCGCGATTGCGACGGCTGGCCGGATGGGTGGACGCGCCGTCACGGCGTGGGCTTTCACGACTTCCTCAAGATCGGCATCGCCCAGGACAAGAGCGATGCTGCTCGTGGTAACGCCTTGCTCGTCGAATTGAACGGCGGCTCGGCGGAAGTTGGCGGTCCGCGGATTCCCATCACCGCCAGTTTCAGCTACGTGCTGGAAGGGGAATGCCGCCTGACCGACCTGGTGCATGACGACGCGCTGGTTTCGCTTACTTTTCTGGATAGCCAGGGCAAAACTTTACAGACCCGCGCCATCACCCTGAGCAGCCAATCCTCCAGTCGCCAATGGGAGCAATTCCGCCTCGACTCTCTCATCCCCCCTCGCCAGGCCACGGCTGCCAGCTTCACCTTGCAAGTCGCCCCTCGCGGAAAACGGCAGGACCTGCGCGGCCAGGCCGCCTTCCGCCGCCTCCGCTTGCAACGCCTCCCGCGAGTGGCCGTCCATACCAGCAACCCGTTGGGCATCTTTACGGAACTGGACCGGGGAGAAGTGCAGTGCGAAATCGCCGGCGTTCCGCAGTCCCAATCCATGCTGTACTTCGACCTCCGGGACCACGAAGGCCGTAGTCTCGCCACCCATTCTCAGCAGCTTACCACCGGGCAGGACTCCATTGCTCGCGCCGCGTGGAAGCCCCCAGTTGCGGACTTCGGCTACTATCAGGTCCACGTCCGCTGGCAGGGTGAGGAACAGGAAACGCTTGAGCGCACGGCCACTCTCGCCTTTCTGCGTCCCGCACCGCTCCCTAAAACTGGACAGTTCGGCTGGACGCTCCCTGCCGGCGAAGAGCCGCTCACGAGCGTGCAAATGGCGGCGCTCCTGGCCCACGCCGGGGTTCACTGGGCCAAATACCCGGTCACCTTCTCGGAAGCCGACGCCGGAGCAGCGGACCGCATCGCCTGGTTCGCGGAAAAGCTGAGCCTGCAAGGAATCGAAATGGTGGGCGTCTTTGATCATCCTCCTTCCCGCGGCTCCGGCCCCATCGCGAACATTTTAGAGGACCCCGCCAGTTGGCAGCCGTGGGTCGACCCCATCATGACGCGTCTGTCCCTCAAGGTTCGCTGGTGGCAACTTGGCAGCGACCAGGACACTAGCCTCGTCGGCTATCCGCGACTGGCGGAGCGAACCCGGGAATTCAAGAACCACTTAGAGCGATTCGGTCAGGAAGTGAAGCTTGGCACGGGCTGGCAATGGCTCAGTCCGCCGCCGGCCCCCGGCGTGCCGTTGGCCATGCAGAGCTTCACCAGCGACCCGCCGCTTACTCCGCCGGAGTTGGAAGCCTATTTGACAAGAGCCGGAGGCCCGACCGATGCCGTGGCGTCGCAGCGTTGGGTCACTCTCGACGCTCTGCCCAAAGCCGAATACTCCCAGGCCACCCGCGCTCACGACCTGGCGGCCCGGATGCTCGCCGCCAAAGTCGGTGGAGCCCAGGCGGTCTACCTCTCTCGCCCCTTTGACTCCGAAACCGGCTTGATGCAACCCGATGGCACGCCCGGCGAACTGTTCCTTCCCTGGCGCACCACCGCCGCCGCTATCACCGGCTCCGAGTATCTCGGTCAGATGCAACTCCCCGGCGGCAGCACCAACCATGTCTTCTCCCGCGACGACCAGGCGGTCATGGCGGTCTGGAACCCCAAGCCGACGGTGGAAACCATGTATTTTGGCGAAGACCTGCGGCAGATCGACCTGTGGGGTCGAGAGACGATTCCGCCGGAGGAGTCAGACGCCGGCCATTCTCGGCATCGCATCAGCGTCGGTCCTGTTCCCACCTTCGTCACGGGGCTGAATGCGACCGTCGCCGGTTTTAAGATGGCCGCGCGGTTCGAAAACCCCTTTGTCGAGAGCATCTTCAGCCGCGAGCAGACTATTCATCTGCGTCTGAAAAACTTCTTTCCGCAAGGGATCAGCGGCGAAGTGAAGCTGGTCGCACCCGGCTGGGCTCCCGACATCCAGGGAACCCGCTTCCGGCTTGGTCCTGGCGAGGAAATCCGCCTCCCTGTTCGCATCAAGCTTCAGGACGACGCCAGCAGCGGCCCGCAGCCGGTCCGAATGGATTTCATGTTGGCAGCGGACCGCGACTACCAGTTCAGCGTCCATCGCACGTTGCAGCTTGGCCTGGCCGACGTGGCGATAGAAATGACCTCACGCCTGCGGGAAGACGGCCTGCTGGAAGTTACCCAACAACTTACCAACTTCACCGGCAAGCCAATTAACTTTCAGTGCTTCCTCTTCGTTCCCGGTCGGCGCCGCGAGGCCCGACAGCTCCTGGCCCCTCCAGGCATCCAAAGCCCTCTCTTGTTCCTGCTCGATGACGGCGAATCACTCATCGGCAAGAAGCTCACGCTTCGCGCCGAAGAGCTCGGTGGCGGCCGCCTGTTGAACTTCTCCCTCACGGCGGAGAGATGACGGGCGAAACGCCTGCCACTACCCGTACGGAACCGGCCCGCGTTTCTTCGTCGGGTCCAGCAAGTCTTTAGCCTGCGCCAAGCGGTCGCACTCCCGCACGAGATTCCGAGCCTGCTCCGCCAGGAAACGCAGCTCCGCGGAGGTGGCCAGTGACTGCGGATCGACGGTTTTTCCTTCGGAATCGACAAGTGTAATACGAAGGGGCATCAATGTCCCTCCTGGACTAACGTTCGGTTTTTTGGTCACGGCTTGAATGATGTTAGATTCTCTTTTCCACTTTCACAACGAGTTGATTCGTAACGCGGCGGACCCCGGTGATCCCCGTGGCAGCCTGCTCGGCGGCTTTCCGCTGGTGCGGATGCTGCACAGTTCCCGACAACGTCACTTCTCCCTTGTTGGAAGAGACGGTGACTTTGCAGGGGTTGGTGATGCCGCGGCCGGCCAGCTTGTTGGTGATTTGCAGGTTGATTTTGGCGTCTTCTTTGGAACCCATGGCTCGAGTCCTTGTTTTGTGGTTTGTCAGATCGATTTCGGCCCTGAGCCGCAGCTCCAAGGACCTGGACTTCACTTTCCCGAGAGAGCGGCAGGCTTGCTGCCGCTCGGATGCCCGGGACTTCCCCGTGCAGTCGGCTTAGTAGCGCCGTTCGCGCGAGCCGCCACCGCCGCCGCCACGGTCTTCGCGCGGCTTGGCTTCATTGACGGTCAGCGCCCGACCGTCATGTTCCTTCTCATGAAGGCCCTTAATGGCTGCGTTTGCCTCGTTCGAATCGCCCATTTCCACAAAGCCAAAACCCTTGCTTCGCCCAGTGTCGCGGTCTTGAATGACCTGGGCGCTTCGCACCGACCCAAATGGGCTGAATAAATCCTCCAGCGATGCGTTCGTGACGTTGTAGCTGATGTTTCCGACGTAAAGCTTCATCCTGCAAACTCCTCAAAGAACTGGCCCTGCATAAACTTCTAGGGGCCGAAGAAGAGGCCAAGTGGTGGCCTGCCAGGCAGGGAGACGAAAGAGGAGAGCGAATGCTGAGAAACACGCGTCAGACCGCAAGGGCTGTCTTGCCGCTCTAATCCTACCAGCAGAGAGGCTCGCGGGTAGGGTAAAAATGCGGTTTTCGTCCATTTAGAGCGAAATAGCCGAGCGGCAATGGATGCTGCCGCCTGGTTACCGCTGGCTCATTTCATGCACCATGTCGACGAGCGCGATGGCATTTTCGACCGGTGTCTGCTGAACGACGCCATGCCCCAGATTGAAGATGTGGCCGGGGCGATTCTCGGCTTGCGCCAAGACCTCTTTCGCGCGGCGGCGAATCTCGCTCGTCTCCGCCAGCAGCACAAGTGGATCGAGATTGCCTTGTACGGCTTTGTCATGGCCCACGGTTTTCCAGGCGTCGTCCAGCCGCACGCGCCAATCGATGCCAATGACCGCTCCTCCGGCTTCCGAAAGTAGCGGCAAAAGCGCCGGGTTACCGGTGGCGAAGTTGATAACCGGCACGACAGGCGTAATACCGCGGATGATGGACGCCACATGCGGCAGGACGTAGCGGCGATAATCATCCGGCCCCAGGCAGCCGACCCAGGAGTCGAAGAGCTGCACGCATTGCGCCCCGGCCGCAATCTGAGCGTTGAGATACCTCGTGATGGCCCGCACGAACCGCTCCATCAAAGTCCGCCACGCTCCCTCATCCCGATACATCAGCGTCTTGGTGTGCAGATAGTTGCGGCTGCTGCCACCTTCAATCGTGTAGCTGGCCAGCGTGAACGGAGCGCCCGCAAAGCCGATGAGCGGAATGCCTTGGGGCAGGTCAGCCCGTGTCTGTCGAACTGTCTCGTAGACGAAGTCGAGCGAATGAATGTCCTCGAGCTCCCGCACGCGGTCCACGTCGGCAGGAGCGCGGACGGGATTGTAGATGACGGGCCCTTCCCCCTTGGAAAACTCCAACTCCATTCCCATCGGCTCCAAAATCGGCAGCAGGTCCGAGAAGATGATGGCCGCATCCACCCCCAGCCGCTTCACCGCGGTACACATGATCTCGCTGCACAGCTGCGGGTTCTTGCACAGCTCCAAGAACGTCGTCTGCCCGCGGACCTGGCGATACTCCTCCATGTAGCGCCCCGCCTGCCGCATCAGCCAGATAGGTGTGACGCTTGTCGGCTCGCGGCGGCAGGCCTTCATGAAGGGACTGTCATACCATGGAGCGTTCTTATCGAGCGGGTCGCTGGCAGGGCCAGACAACGTGACTTTCGCCCGCCGCTTCCGCGCCAGAATCTCGCCGCTCTTCTCCGCTGCCGCCATCACCAGCGGACCCATCTTGGGATGCTCCGGCTCGATGTCGACTGCGATTTCGCTATCGCGCAGCATTTCGCTCGTCGTCGGACCGACCGAGGCAATCACCGTCCGCTTCAGTCCGTCGCGCAGCTTCTCGACAAGCGCCAGCTTCTCCGCCGCCCGAAACAAGTTGACCACTTGATGCGCCGACGTGACCACCAGCACATCCCGCTCTCCCGCAGCCAGTGCGCGGACGTTCTCTTCCAGCGGCCCGGTATCGATCGGCAGGTCCCACTGATAAATCCGCACGCAGTGGACCCTCGCCCCGCGAGCTTCCAGCCCCGCGACCAGACTGCGATTGGTGATTCCGTACTCCTGCACCGCCACGTTCTGGTTGGCCACCACAATGCCGCCGTCGATGGTTGCCAGCAGCTCCCGCCAGGTGTTCGGCTCAGGGACGCGGTGGGTGGGGGTGAGACCGACCTCCCGCATGGCGGCCAGCGGCTTGGGCCCGCGGACGACGGTTACGATGTCCCGCAGCGAGTTGAGGAACCGCTCGCGGTCCACATGTTTTTCAACGGTTGCTAGCAGATGCTTAAATCCAACCCCCGTCAGGAAGACCATCACGTCGATGCCGCCGGTGATGACGTGGTGGGCAAAGTCAATCGCCTCGCGGCTGTCGGCCAGCGGCACTTCCCGCATGCTGGGGCTGACGTGCGGAACGCCCCCAAAACGGGCAATCATGCGGGCCATTTCCTGGGCATTGCGGCTTTCAAGCGACGCCACCCGCAGGCCGGAAAAATTAGGGCTGTCGGTGCTCATCCGCTTCATGCTACTGGCGGCGGGGAGCGGACAAAAGGGCGGACGTTTGGCGGAAGAATTCGAACAGAAGGAAACAAAGGTAACGAAGAGGGAATTCTAAGGAGCAAAGCCAAGTCGACTCACTATCCATCTCTCTTTGCCTTCCTTCGTTCCCTTCGTTTCCTACTGTTCAATCTCTTCTGTCTTTATTCTGGGAGGAGCGCAAACTATAGGCCGGCGGCGGTCACACCCCGTTGGTGACCGCTGCCGGCCTTTCTCGCTGTGGTCCGGAAGAACTTTCGGCGACGCACCAGCTCATCATCAGAGATGACTTGCCTCGACGTCCGCCGGGCCAGTTACTTCTTCTTGGCGGTCTTCTTGGCGGACTTCTTCGTGGCCTTCTTCGCGGTCTTCTTAGCTGCCATGGAAATGGCTCCTTGCTATGGGCGTCCGTGTCTCCGAAGCGGCACAACTCGGGACGCATCTTCGAGAAGTGCCGCGTTCAATCCATTGTACTTGCGAAGAACTTTCGCAAGTCATCTCACTTGCAACTAGCGAGCGAGCTTCCTTAGATCCTGGTCGAGCTGCACTCACATCACTGCTTGTACTGCTCAATGCCCCAATTGAATCAGGTAGAGGCATGTTTCGTCAAGTGGAAAAATGCAACTCGGGGCAAAGTTTTTTTCGCGGGCGAGGCGGAGAGAGAATTGTTCGTGGTCCCAGTGAGATTGTGGACGCCCTGAAGCAGATCCCGCCGAGACGTGCTAGGATGGGATGAGTAACCGCAGTATTCGGTACTTAGTACTCAGTACTAAGTACCGAATAGATACCTTGTATACGACCCACTATGATGCCACATCTCATCACTCGTCGACCATTTATGGCATACGCTGCCGGACTCGCAGGCTCCCTGGCCCTCGCGCCATCCGCGCCTGCTGCGGACGACCAGGCCATCGGGCTCGGCTTCAGTCTCTATGGCATGAAGACGTTGCCACTCGCTAAGTCGCTCAAGACTTGCCGCGAAATTGGCTACGACTGCGTCGAGCTGCCGCTGATGTCCGGCTGGCCCGCGGACCCTGAAAAACTGGCTTTTTCGGCCAGAAAAGAGCTAAAAGCCGCTCTGGAAAAAAGCGGCCTTCGGCTGTCGGCCCTGATGGAGAACTTGTCGCTCCTCGCGGACGAGAGGACGCACGCGGCCAACTTGCAACGGCTCAAGCTGGCTGCCGAGCTTGCGCACGAGCTTGTTCCGGACAAGCCGCCCGTCATCGAAACGGTCCTCGGCGGCAAGCCGCGGGAGTGGGATTCGGTGAAGGAAAAAATGGCGGAGCGGCTGCGAGACTGGGCGAAGTTTGCGGAGGCGGCGAACATCGTCATCGCCATCAAAGCGCACGTAGCCGGCGCGCTGCAAACTCCCGCTGATGCGGCGTGGCTCCTGGAAAAAGTCGGCAGCAAATTGGTGCGTCTCGCCTTCGACTACAGCCACTTTCAACTGCAAAAAGTTTCTTTGGAAAATGCGCTGGACACTTTGTTGCCGCACACGGTTTTCATTCACGTAAAGGACGCAGAAGGAGACGCGGCGAAGTTTCAGTTCCTGCTGCCGGCGGAAAAGGAGAACCGTTACGCTGAATACTTCAAGCTCCTGGCGAAGAGAAAATATCGCGGCGACGTGGTCGTGGAAGTCAGCGGCCAGATCCATTCGCGGCCTGGCTACGACCCGGTCGCTGCCGCGAAAAAGTGCTATGAGCCATTGGCGGCGGCGATGCGGGAGGCAGGGGTGAAGCGCGGGTGCGGGGAGAATGGGGTCAGGGGATGAGGAGTGGAGAGCGTGGGTGGGTTAGAATGGGACGGGTAAAAATGCTTCTCAGTACTCGGTACTTAGTACTCAGTACTGGGTACTCCTAGTCGCCGAGGCTCCTCATGGACCGTTTCGTCATCCTTGCTTCGGCAGCGCTGCTTGGCATCGCGGCTTCTCTTCCAGCAGCCGAGCTTCCGGTCAAAGAGGGCTTGGAATTTTGGTTGGATGCAGCGAAGGTTTCCGATAAACCTCTAACGAGCCCGGACAGATCCCTCGCAACCTGGATAGACCAAAGCGGCCACAAGCGGCATCTCCTGCAGGAAAAGTCTGTTTCCCAGCCCAAGGTGGTCGCAACGCTAACACCAGGCGGCAAGAATCCCATCGTCCGTTTCGACGGCCAGGATGACAGCCTGTTGCTGGCCGGGCTGGGCAACTCCTACAAGGACATCACGCTCTTCCTCGTCGCCGCTCCCCGGACCAATGCCGGCGGCTTTCGCGGGCTCCTCGCGTTCAATAAGAAGGGGGTTAACGACTACACCAGTGGCCTGACGGTCGACATGTCGTGGGCCCCGTCACTGAAATTCAACGTCCTCAATCTGGAAGGGGCCGGCTTTGGCGGAGCGGCCGACGTGATGGGGGATGAGCATCCCCTGACGACGTTCCATGTCCTTTCCGCCACGCTCACGCCTGGCAAAACCGGCGTGAAGCTCTACGTCGACGGCAAACCCAGCGGCAGCCGGGATAGAACCGCCGGGGAACTGTGGGCCGATGAGCTGCGCCTGGGCGTGCGGCATTACAGTAACACGGCCCAGCCGACGTTCGATCAGGGGTATTTCGACGGCGACATCGCCGAAGTGCTGCTCTATAACCGCGTGCTTGCCGACGACGAGCGAAAGCTCGTGGAGAAATACCTGTCGGACAAGCACCGTCCGCTCCTTGACCTTCCGCCTGCCGCCGCCAATGACGGGCTGCCGCTCGTTTCCGTGAAGGACCCGCCGGCCGTGCAGGTCCATGTGCCCGGGTTCACAGTCCATGAACTGCCACTCGATCTGACGAACATCAACAATCTCGCCTATCGCCACGACGGTAAGCTCGTGGCTCTCGCCTACAACGGCAACATCTATCTGCTTAGCGACACGAACAAGGACGGCCTCGAGGACGAAGCCAGGCTCATCTTCGACAATGCCCAAGGGAGTCTCCGCGGGCCGATTGGCATGGCCCTCACCCCTTCCGAGTACATGCACGGTGCAGGGCTGTTCGTGGCGGCTAAGGGAAAGCTTGCGCTGCTCACGGACACCGATGGCGATAACGTGCTCGACAAGGAACAAGTCGTCGCTACCGGGTGGAAGGAGCTGCCGCATGGCGTGGACACGTTGGGCGTAGCCATCGCCAGGGATGGCAGCGTGTTTTTTGGAATCGGATGTGCCGATTACACCAATGGGTATCTGCTCGACAAGGATGGCAAGTCGCAATTCGATTTGCAGAGCCAGCGCGGCACCATCCAGCGGCTCAGCCCCGACCTCAAGGAGCGAGAAACCTGTTGTACGGGCATCCGTTACTCCGTCGATATGGAGTTCAACGCCGCGGGGGACCTGTTTTGCACCGACCAGGAGGGAGCCACCTGGCTGGCCAACGGCAATCCGTTCGACGAGCTGCTGCATATCCAGAAGGACCGCCATTTCGGCTTTCCGCCGAGGCACCCGCGGCACTTGCCGAGCGTCATCGACGAGCCGAGCACGTTTGACTACGCGCCGCAACATCAATCGACGTGCGGGCTCTGCTTCAACAACCCGGTCAACGGCGGCCCGATTTTTGGGCCGACATGGTGGCAACGGGACGCCTTCGTCGCCGGCTATTCCCGCGGCAAGCTGTACCGCACGAAGCTGGCGAAAATGGCGGCGGGTTACGTGGCCGAGAGCCAGCTCTTCGCCACGCTCAACATGCTCACGGCTGACTGCTGCTTGAGTCCGCGCGGCGAGCTGGTCGTGGCTTGCCATAGCGGTGGTCCCGACTGGGGTAGCGGGCCGAGCGGCAAAGGGAAGCTCTACAAAATCACCTACGCCGACGAGCATGCGCCCCAGCCGGTGCGGACGTGGTGCGAATCGCCGTTTGAAGTCCGCGTGGCCTTTGACCGGCCTATTCCGCCGGAGCAGATTCCGGGCGATCTGGCCGAGCGAACTTCCATCGAATACGGCCAATACGTTGCGGCGGCGGACCGGTTTGAGTCTTTCCGCCCCGGCTACGCGGTGGTGGTGCAGCAAATGATGGCCCCGCGCCATGAGCTGAAAATCCGCGGCATCGCGCTCTCCAGCGACCGGCGAACGCTCATCCTTGCGACCGACCGGCACAGCAAAGATGCCAGCTATGCCCTGACGCTGCCGGCGTTCTCTTCGCTCAGTTCACCCGAGAACAGCGGCATCAAACAGCACGCGCAAATCGACCTGGCCTATCGTCCGTCGGGTGTGACGGCCGATTGGATGGGTGAGGGAGGGAGTGAAGCGGAGACCATGCTCTTGCCGACAGCGGACCTGGCAGCGGCCGCGACTTTCATGAAGGGCAATGCCCAGTGGGATGCTTTTTCTGCCAGGTTGAGATTCCCCGGAACGCTCCGCCTGGGACTCACGCTCGACCTCTCCAATTTGCTGCATCCAGCGGTCCAGCCGGGAGCCTTGCTGGACCATCAGTGGCCGGAGGAGAACGTGACGCTTCGCTTCACGTCGTCGCTTCCGTTTGCCGTACAGGGTGTGGGAGGAACAAGAGAGTCGGCAACACGCACCGCTGACGGCAATTTCGAGCTATTGTCGACCATTCCTGGCGGCGTCAATGCGCGGCCCAGCTACGTTGTCGAAGCGGAAACGTCCATTGGCGCGCCGAACTTTGCCATCTCGTATTCAACCGCGGGCGACCCTCGCCCACGGCCCCTTTCGCCACAGCGGTTTGTCGCCCCCTGGCTCGACCGAGATTCGTTAGCCAAGCCGACGCAGCCGCTGATTCCGTCGGAGCTGTCTGGCGGCGACTGGCTGCGGGGGCGCGAAGTTTTTTACGCCGAGCAATCGCAGTGTGCCAAATGCCATGCCATCGACGGCAAGGGAGCCACTATTGGGCCGAATCTCTCGAACCTGCGGCATCGGGACTATCACAGCGTGCTGCGAGACATCAGCCAGCCGAGCTACGCCCTCAATCCGGACTTTTTGACCTATAACGTGTTGCTGGAAGACGGCCGCGCCGTGAGCGGGGTGGTCCTGACGGAAGGCGAAAAGCTACGCATTGGCGACGCGAAGGGAATGGAGCTCGTCGTGACCAAAGACGAAATCTCGGCGATGAAGCCGGGGAGCATCTCGACCATGCCGGAAGGGTTGCTCAAGACGTTGCCCCCCGACAAGCTCCGCGATTTGCTAACGTTCCTGCTCCTCGCTCCGCCGGAGGAGCTGCGGCCGGCGGCGATTACCCGCCCCGGCGCTCCGCCGCCGCGGAAGCGGAAGGAGGTGGAAGCGGTGCTCAAGGATTCCGAGAAGCTCGACGCGGAGAAGCTCAAACCGCTCTCGATCGTCCTCGTCGCTGGCCCGAAGGACCACGGCGAGAACGAGCACGACTATCCCGACTGGCAGAAGCGCTGGGGCAAACTTCTGCCGCTCGCACCGAAGACTTCGATTTCAATAGCCGATGTGTGGCCGAGCGCGGAGCAGTTGAAGACCGCGGACGTGCTGGTCTTCTACTCTGCCAATCCCGCCTGGTCGCCGGAGAAGGCCAAGGAAATCGATGCTTTCCAGGCCCGTGGCGGCGGGATGGTCTTCCTGCACTTTGCCGTTAACGGCCAGCGAGCACCGGACCAGCTAGCGGAACGGATTGGGCTGGCGTGGGAAAACGGCAAGTCAAAATTTCGCCACGGAGCTCTCGACCTCAAATTCGCAGCCGATTCGAAGCACCCGATACTTCGCAACTTTGAAAAGGCCCACTTCGAGGACGAAAGCTACTGGGACCTGCTCGGCGACCCAAAAAAGATCACGCTCCTGGCCAGTGGCGATGAAGATGGCCAGCCCCGCCCGCTGCTGTGGGCTTATGAGCACGGCAAGGGGCGGGTGTTCTGCTCCATCCTCGGCCATTACAGTTGGACGTTCGACGACCCCCTCTTCCGCACCCTCGTCCTCCGCGGCATCGCCTGGTCGGCACGCGAAAACGTGGATCGATTCAACGACATCATCCAGCTTGGAGCGAGGGTAGAGTAAGCACCTCCGACCACTCACCACTCACTAACTCACCACTCACTCCCATGCCAAAAATCCTCATGCCCCTCGGTGACGCTACTGAGGCGCTCGATACATTTTATCCCTTCTTCCGCTTGCAGGAGGAAGGCTACGAGGTGGTCGTCGCCGGCCCCGAGGCCCGGCTGTACCACACGGTGCTCCACGAGATTCCCCCGGATAGCAGCATTCCGTGGGACATTACCCAGGAGCGGCCAGGCTATTTCATCCGCGCCACGGCCACTTTCCGCGACTTGAAGGCGGCTGACTTTGCGGGGATGTTCATTTCCGGCGGCAGGGCTCCGGAATACCTACGCTACGACCAGGACCTGCTCCGCATCACCCGCGAAATGGCAGCGGCCGGCAAACCGATCGCCAGCGTCTGCCACGGAGTGGAAATCTTGACCGCAGCCGACATTATCCGCGGCAAGAAGGTGACCACCGTCGCCAAATGCAAGCTGGATGTGGAGCAAGGGGGCGGAACCTACGTCAACCAGGAAGTCGTCATCGACGGCCGCCTCATCTCCTCCCGCACCTGGCATGACAATGCGCCCCTTATGCGGGAATTCCTTCGGCTGCTGAAGAGCGGGGATTAGGGCTGGGGTCTTATCCCCGCTTGGATTATTCTAGGAGCAATGCTCCTCTCCGCCGTCATTCCAGTCTTTAACGAAGAGGAGAGCCTCCCCGCGCTCCATGCGGAATTGGTTGAAGTCGCCGTTGCCGGCGGTTACGACCTGGAAATCATCTTCATCGACGACGGCAGCAAGGACGGCTCCTGGCAGGCCATCGAGCGGCTGGCCAAGGATGACTCGCGCGTGAAGGGGATTCGCTTCCGGCGGAATTTTGGCAAGGCGGCGGCGCTCTCGGCCGGTTTCGAGGAGGCCCGCGGCGAATTCGTGTTCACGCTCGACGCCGATTTGCAGGACGACCCGCAGGAGATCCCCCGCTTCCTCGAAGCGATGAACCAAAACGGCCTCGACGTTGTCAGCGGCTGGAAAAAGGTGCGGCTGGACCCCTGGCACAAGGTCGGCCCCTCGCGCGTCTTCAACTGGCTGGTCGGCGTCCTCACCGGCGTCCGCCTGCACGACCACAACTGCGGCTTCAAATGCTATCGCCGCGAAGTGCTCGGCGAAGTCCGCATCTACGGCGACCTGCACCGCTTCGTCCCCGTCCTCGCCGCCGCCCGCGGCTGGCAAGTCGGCGAAATCGTGGTCAACCACCGCCCCCGCAAATTCGGCCGCAGCAAATACGGCGTTGGCCGCATCATTCGCGGATTTCTCGACCTGCTGACCGTCTATTTCCTCACCGGCTTCAACCAGCGTCCGCAGCATTTGCTCGGCACGCTCGGCATCGCGTCGTTCACGCTCGGCCTCATCGGCCTCATTTACCTGGCCGGATACTGGGTCGTCGACAAACTGATTATGGACCTGGGGACCGACCTGCATGACCGGCCGATCCTCATGTATGCACTCGCAGCCTTGCTCCTCGGAGCCCAATTCATCTCGATGGGCTTCCTCGCGGAGCTGCTCACGTCGTATCTCGGCCGCGACGTGAAGACTTACTCCGTGAAGGCCCGCGTGGGCGAGACTCCGGCAGGGAAGGATGCCCCATGAAGGAGCCTTCCGAGACAGCGCCCTCGGCTTCGCTCCGCTGGGCCGTTTACGCGCTGCTCATCGCGATCGCCGCGGGAAGCATGACCGGCCGCGTGCTCCGCGTAACCAACGGCAGCAATAAGAACCCTTCTCCGTTTCTCAGCGCCAACGACCGCAGCCGCTGGTGTACCATCCGGGCGCTGGTGGACCACGGCACCTACGCCATCGACGACATCATCTTCGACGCCGAAGGGAACCGCGTTCCCAACTGGCACACGATTGACCTGGTGAGGCACCGCTCCGCGGACGGCAAGGAGCATTACTACTCCAGCAAGCCAACCTTGTTGCCGACGCTGTTGGCCGGCGAATACTGGCTGATCAAGAACCTGACCGGTGCGACGCTGGAAACGCGGCTGTTCTACGTTGCCCGTACGATGTTGCTGCTCACCAACGTCCTGCCGCTGGTTTTGGGACTGCTCTTGCTGGCCCGGATGGTAGACAAGTATGGCAGCACCGATGCCGGCCGAGTTTTTGTCATGGCCGCCGCCTGCAGCGGCACGTTTCTCACCACCTTTGCCATCACACTCAACAACCATCTCATCGGGGCCGTGGGGGTCATTGCCACGCTCGCTGCCGCGTTACCCATCTGGATGGAGGGCCGCAAGGAATGGCGCTACTTCATCCTGGCGGGATTCGCCGCCGCATTCACCGCGGCCAATGAACTTCCAGCGCTGGCGTTCTTCGCCGCAATTGCGTTGGGCCTGTCGCTGCGCTCCTGGCAGCGGACGCTGATTGGTTTCGCCCCTCCCGCGCTGCTCGTTGCCGCAGCGGCTGTCGGCACGAACTACCTGGCGCATGGGGACTGGAAGACGCCTTATGCTCATCGGGGGGATGGGCCGGTCGTGGCGACCTTCCCCATTGCCATGCAGAAGTTTCCGGATCTGAAAGGCCGAATTCTCTGGCCCGATGCCCTCTCGAGCCTGGAGTCTCAAGGCATCCAGCTCTCGCCACAGACAACTGTCGTGGAGACTCACGAAACGGAACGCTGGGTCATCTTCGACCCTGAAACGCAAACCCGTTATGCCGTCAGGTACCCGGATTTCGGCAAACGACGCTGGAACTTGTCGCAGCCCGAGCCAATCAGCCTCTCGCCTCACTTCGAACTTCACGCCTGGGACAACTGGTACGAGTTCGACGGCAGCTACTGGTCCTCGGGAGAGCTCAGCAGCGTGGACAACGGTGAGCCGAGCCAGCTCGACTATGCGTTCCATTGTCTGCTCGGACATCACGGAGTCTTTTCCCTCACCCCCATCTGGCTCTTCAGCGTCTGGGGCACATTCCTCTGGCTCCGTTCTCCCAACCGCTCGCTTGCCGGCCTCGTCCTGATGATCGCCGGCCTGACGGTTATCGTCTTGCTGTTCTACTTCACCCGGCCGCAAATCGACCGCAACTACAGCGGCTTCTCTACCTGCCTCCGTTGGTTATTGTGGCTGGTGCCGCTGTGGTTGCTCATAATGCTCCCTGCCGCCGACAGGCTTGCCGTTTCGCGCCTCGGACGGGGAGCCGCCGTCGTCCTGCTCGCCGTCAGCGCCCTCTCCGCCAGTTACGGCAGCATGAATCCGTGGACGCACCCGTGGATCTTTGACTATTGGACGTACCTGCAATGGATTGATTACGGCTAATCATCCCGCCTCAAACTCCACTCGCGCCTCGAAGGATTCCCCAGGACCCAAAATCCGCAAGCCGGCAGCGGCAGCGTCGGACATCGCGGCTGCTCCAGGGACGCAGGTGTAGGGCTCGATGCAGATGGCTTCGCGGTGCGGCGGCGTATAGACGACGCACTCGCGGAAGGCATTGTCAAAGCGGATCGTCATCGTGAGGCCGCTTTGGCCGTCGAAAATCCTCGCCGTGCACCAGTCGCCTTGAAACTGCAAACCGGCAAAGCAATTATCCAGCGTCAGCTCGCCGAACTTCTTCCCAGCCGCCAGGTCCGCCGCATTCGTCAGCGGCAACTGCCGGCCAGTGGGAATCATCTCGACAAGCTCCCACTGGGTCGTAACCGGAAGTTGCACAAGGCACTCATTGGCCGACGACCCACCGAGGGGCACGCGAAAATACGGATGCGTCCCCAGTCCGCACGGCAGCGGCGCGTCGCCGGGATTCTCCATCCGGTAATGCATCGTGAGCTTTCTGCCGGCTAGCTCATACGTCGCCGTGATTCGGAAATCCGCCGGCCAGCGAGTCTTTAGCGACGGATCATCACTCCACGCATGAAACTCGCCCACCACGCGGCTCTCGCTCCGCGAAATCACGCGCCACGGCCGCGTATGGACAAATCCATGAATCGCGTTCCCGCGGCCGTCGTTACTCCCCAGCTCGTAGGACTTCCCTTGCCAATTCAACGTCTGGCCTGGCAGCCGGCCGGGAAAAGGAAACAGCACCGGCACGCCACTGCGGGAAGCCTTGCCTGTCCCTTCCAAAAAGCTCGGCTCACGCCAGAGGATTTCGACAAGTTCCTTGGCGTGCGGCACCGCGAAGCGATGGCAATTGAAGCCGAGGGCCGGGGCGACTTCGGCGACGGAGCCTGACGCGGAATCACGAAGAACGATGTTCTCTACCGCCATGGTTGAACCTCCATCGTCTTGCTGGTCATCACCCGCTTCAATGAATCTTCCGCCCGGGCCTTGGAGACCTGGTGCGTGCCGGTCATCAGCACCACGACGACTACCATCGCGGTCATCGCCCGGATCAAACTGCCGCGCCCCGTCTCTCCCATGGCGATGGAAACCAGTTCGCGCAGCAGCCAGAGGGCCGCGACGATCCCCGTCAGGAAAAATACCGTCGCCAGGCCGCTGCTCCCCATGATCCGCGACTGCGAGCCCGGGGGCAAAGTGCTGATCACCCACAGCCCGACCGGCAGTTGCAGGAGCGACGGGACCAGCCCCCAGTAGCCTCCCCACATGGCCACGCGAGAAACGTCCGCTGCCGGCGCGCCGCGGCGACCCATCCGCAGGGCCAGGCCCAGCAGCATGATGCCGGCCATGGCCAGTGACGCGAACGTGAAGTGGACCCACATGGCAGGGATCTCCCCGGAAAGCATCTGCTGCACAAAGAGCTTCCCTTTCACCGGCTCACTCGTTGCTTGACCGCTGTCAGCAAGATTTCCGGCGATAAGGAAAAGCGGCGGAAAGTGGTAGAGCAGGTTGGTGCTGGCGAAGAGCAGCAAAGCCGCCTTGCCAAGAACTCCGGTCAGACCGCTGATGGCCGCTCGCTTCCGCCACGCCCAGTATCCTATCAAGATGGCCAGCGAGAAGAGGAATTCCAGCCCACCCCAGTGCATCTTGTGGCTCAGCCGCTCCGTCCAAACGGCGGCATACTCCGGCGTCCAAAGCAGCCAGCCCATCACCAGCCCCAGCAGCGAGCCGACGACCAAGGTCATCACCGTCATCGCCGCCAGATAGTCCGCAGCCGCCTTCGCCGCGCCGTCACTGTTCCGCCGCAGTCTCCATTCCAGCCAGATGCAGGCGAAGGGCGCACCTGACGCCACGTTCATGCAGATCAGGTGCATGGAGAGCAGCAGGATGTGCAGCAATTGGGACATGAAAATCAAGACAAGTGGAGGGGGATGGCCACGAAAAACGCAAAAAGGCACAAAAGTAGTCGAGTCCGATACTACTAATAGTATGTCCCGTGTCTTTTCGTGTTTTTCGTGGCCATTCCTGATTGCTGGAGTCACGCCGCTTGCAGCACCCGCAGCAGGTTTTTCTTGGGCGTTTCTTCAGCGTCCTTATGATACGTGAAGAAATTGTCCCACGCCCGGTCCAGCTCGTAGAGCGCGGCGGAGATGGCGACGGTTCGCCATTTTCCCCCCGGCAGGGGCTCGATCAGTTTCAGCCGGCGGAGCTTGTCCAGGGCGTCCTCGATTTCAAAATCGACCTTGAGATTGCACCGGTCCCGCAAGAATTTCTCGGCAGCACGGTCAATCTGCGGAGCCGTCCAGCCGCCGTCATCGCCGCTGCTGGACTTTCGCCAGAGGAGCCACCAGGCGAGCACCGCCTCGCGGAATTCCTGCTCCTCGGCTTCATCGAGCAGGCGGAAAAAGACGCCGGAGTTGTTGTCCAGATTCTGGAAATACAGGCTCCGCGTCAGGCTGAGCTGGTACTTGTCCTTGGTATTGAGATACCCCATGAACGCCTTCACCCCATAGCCGATGGTCCCGGCCAGCAGGATCAGGAAGCCGAGCATACCGGAGAATCCAGCCAGCGCCGTGGCGAATGCTTTGGTGAAGAGCTTGAACAGGGCCAGGCCGACGCCGGAGAGCGTGGGGATCAGTATTTTGCCCTGATCAAACAGAGTCATCTTCACTCGCGTTCCCGGCAGCAGCATTTCCAGGTCGGCCTTGGGAATGTTCTTAAAAAGCTTCATGGCGATGGGACGGTGCGCCTCTGGCGAGCGGGGGGCGTTAGCCCCCTGATGTTTTTGTTGCTCGTCGCGGGCAGTAGTATCAGTGGGCTTACGCCCACCGCTCGCCGGGGCCAGCCGGAATGCCACCGCCAGCCGCTGATACGTGGGCACGTCCACCGTCGTTTCGCGATACCAATTCTGCCAGGTCCGCACCGTCCGCTTCCCCAGCACGTCGCCGCGGGCATAGACATCCAGTCGCTCGAAGATGTTGAAATCGAGCTTCAGGTTCAGCCCCCAGTGACTGGCGGACGCGAGTGAGGCGTGGATCTCCTCCTGGCTGAGCTTATGGAAGTTGGCCCGCTCCATCAGCTCGCCGAACTTGTCCAGCACAATGCCCGCCTGCTGCTCTTCACGCGCCGGATTGCTGGGCTCGCGGGTCCGCTCGTCCACGTCGGGGTCGAGGCAGAAGTACGCCTCCTTCAGCTCTTCCAACTTCTGGTGGTAGTGGCAATGAATCGTCGAGCCGACAAGCGTACAAAGCTCCAAGAACTGCTGCCGCTCTTCAGGCGAGAGTTCCTGGTCGTCTGCCAACATCCGCACCAGTTCCGCCTTCCGCAGCGGAATGAAATGCTCCCGCGGCTTCGCGGTTTCATCCAGCGGCAGCTCCGTGGGGATGCCGGATGCGGAAGCAAGCAAGTCGTCGCTGGAGGGGTCGGAGGACATAGGGGACAAGCAGGACAGGGGACAGAAATCGGGCAAGTCGCAACAAAGTGTATCGGCTGTTACGACTGGGTAACTTCGGCTGCTAGCATGGTGAGGTAGCTTCCAGCCTGACCAGAAAACGACGGACTTTGCATCACCCTAGTTGGCGGTTCTCCTCAAGAGGTGGGAATCGCCATCATACTGTGGGGGTGCGGAGGGAGAGGGGGCGGAGGAGCGCAGTCCGGGCAGTCGGCTGATCCAGGCGTGGCCTTCGTCGGCGAAGTGGATCGTCGCTTTCCCCGGCGAGCGAGGTTCTTCATCGACGATCAGAACGCATTCGAACTGGTTTGCCCCTGCTTCGAGATGGTACTTCAAGATTTCGTCGGCAGTCAGCGTGAAGCGGCCGGCGTGCTTGGTGAGCGGAAAGGCGATTCCGCCGCGGCCGTGCAGCGAGCGGTACACCACCTCGGTGCAGACCTGGTCGGAACCATCGGTGAGGTCGTACGAGAAGTCATATTCATCCCCCACGAATGACAGGACATCGACGAGCTGCGAGGCCCGCTCCTCCGGAGCCAGGCGAGGACGAAGCACGACCAGGCGATTGACCCGCGTGGTCAGGATGCGGTCGAAATGGCTCAGCAGCACCCCCTCCGCGACCGACTCCACGACGTCTGCCGTCTCGCCATCGGTGGTCTTGAGCTGCCGGAGGACTTGCGGCAGCCGTTCGTTGCTGGGGCCGGCATGGGCGGCGAGAACGTCCGCCGGAATTCCGGCGCGGCGGCGATCGTCCTCGGTTCCCACAAAGGTGGCCGCGTGCTTGAAGGCGCCGGGAATGAGGAGGTTGCTGGCGAATCCTTCCGTGTAGGTCAGCAGTACGTCGCCGGGCTGGAGCGAACCGCGAATCTGCTGCCGCTGGGCCGGCGTGAATTCGAGCGGCCGGGCGGCGGGGTTCTGGAGGCGGCCCAGGCTGGCGACGAAGGCCCCCCGACAGCGATGGAGTTGATTGCCGGCAACGCGGGCGGTGGAGGTCAGGAAATGCGTGGGGGGCAAATGCCACATTTCGTTCTCCACCACTGGCAGCAGGAGCGAGCGCCGGCGGATGATCCCCTCGATCCGCCGGCGGGCATCTCTGGCGCTCGGAGCGGACTGAATGTCCTCGCCGTAGGACGCCGGGACGACGCTTCCACCTGGGGTCGGTTCCGGGAGCGACCTCACGAGGTTGGAGTCCGTGACTTCGTGCATGATTCGGTCGCAGGTCCCCTCGGGAATGCCCGAGCGATGAAACTCCTGGTTCAAGGCCCGCCGCAGGACATCGTCGTCGAGAGCCGCGCCGGTCAGCGCAATGTCACATTCCGCTTGCCGCGCGATGGCAAGTTGACTCAGCCCTGCTGGGCTGGATGGCGATGTGTGCCTAATCGCGATTTGCTGGAGCTCGTCGCGGCAAGCGAGGTATTCGGTAAGCGTCCGCTCGACCAGATCGTGCTCGCTCGGCAGAAGATAGTCGGGCTCCCGGGCCGGTTGATCGCCGCGCAGACGGCGGAGCGTGGCCAGACACACCTCCATGCGGGCCGCATTTCGGGAAATCACCTGGGCATCAGCCTGCTCGTCATGGACGACGGCGGGCCGGCGGGAGCTGCGGGCCGCAGGGAGCCCGGAGGCGCAGCCAGCTAACATTGCGCAACCCGCGAGCAACGGCAGCAGCAGCGCAAGCACCCCGCCGACGTGGACGAGATCCTCACGAGTTCTGGGGCGGGACATGCGAGGATGCCAAGGGGGGTAGACCGGCAAGAGCGCGCAGCCCGATCCAATGCGGGTGCTGCCACACTTTTCATCGCACCGTCAGAACGGGAATTCTTAGAGGAACTCCTACGAGCGGCATCTGCGGAACAATCGCTACATTTTGACACTGCCGGGCGACGCGGCATTATCATAGGGCGAAGTTGAGGGCCTTGTTCGTGGACGGGCCGAAAGCTCATTCCCAGGAGAATGCGATGCCCCGCTGGCTTCTTTCGTTTCCATTTTTTCTGGCACTGGCCCAAGGCCCCATTCAATCCGCGGAAGAGCCGCTGGTGCAGCATCCCGTGTTCGTGGCGGGGGCGGCCGGCTACCACACATACCGGATTCCATCCCTCTTGGTGACGCCGAAGGGGACGCTGCTGGCGTTTTGCGAGGGGCGGAAGAAGGGGACGAGCGATGCCGGGGATATCGACCTGGTGCTCCGCCGCAGCTTGGACGGGGGCAAGAGCTGGCAGCCGATGCAAGTGGTTTGGGACGACGGGGGAAACACCTGCGGCAATCCCTGTCCGGTGGTGGAACGGGAGAGCGGCGTCATCTGGCTGCTGCTGACGCATAACCTGGGGACAGACAAGGAGGCGGCGATTGTGGACGGCACGAGCCAGGGCTCGCGGACGGCGTGGGTTTCCAAGAGCGCCGACGACGGCGTGACCTGGGCCAAGCCGGTCGAAATCACGAAAGGCATCAAGCAGCCGGACTGGACCTGGTACGCCACCGGGCCGGGGGTTGGCATTCAGACGAAGAGCGGACGGCTGGTGATTCCCTGCGATAACAAGGTCCTCGGCAGCAAGGCCCGGCAGTCGCACGTCATCTACAGCGACGACCGGGGAGCAACCTGGAAGCTCGGGGGCGTGGTCGGACCGGACTGCAATGAATCGCAAATCGCCGAGCTCCCTTCCGGCGAATTGGTGCTCAACATGCGGAGCTACGAAGCCAACCACCGCCGCCTCATCGCCAAAAGCACCGACGGCGGCCTTACCTTCTCCAAGCCCGTCGAGGACAAGACGCTGATTGAGCCAGTCTGCCAGGCCAGCCTGCTCCGCTATCCTGGCAATGAGCCGCTGCTCCTCTTTTCCAATCCCGCCAGTACCCGCCGCGAGAAGCTAACCGTCCGCCTCAGTCGCGACGGCGGCCAGTCCTGGCCTGCCGCAAGGCTGCTGCACGCTGGCCCGGCTGCCTATTCATGTCTCGCGGTGTTGCCGGAAAAGACCATTGCGTGCTTGTATGAACGCGGCGAAAAGAAGCCGTATGAGGAAATCACGCTTGCCCGCTTTCCATTCTCTTGGTTGGAGTCGGGCAAGCCCACTATCGAGGTCGGCACGCGCACGCAGCTCTTTGCAGATGACTACGTGGTCGCAAAACGAGAGGGCGTGGAGCGGGAGTTGGGAAAAATGACCAAAGCGAACGACGGCAAGCCCATCTTCACGGACGGCTGGTTCTATGGCACGGTGCTGCATGACGAGGGGAAGTTCAAACTCTGGTTCCGCAAGCCGGGGACGAATGGGTTTGGTTACGCGGAGTCGGCGGACGGGCTGCACTTCACGAAGCAAGCCGACGTAACGGGCATCAACTTCGCCGGGGACTACACACTGGCAGTGGAGCCCGATGGCCACACCAAGGACTCCCCTCGCTTTATCGCCGGCTACGACGCCCCCGGCATGGCGGCTGGCATTGCCACATCCAGCGATGGGATAACGTGGACGCCGCTGAACGGCGGCAAACCCGTCACCGGGCGGGCGGCGGACACTTACAACCAGGTGCTCTGGGATGGGGAGGCCAAGACCTACCGCCTGTTCACACGCACCGACTTTGGGGCCGCCGGAGGCAAAACGGAATTGCGAGGGACGCGGAGTATGCGGAACCCGGACATCCTCGCGGATCCCAAGGGGTGGAAGCTCACGAGCCAGTGGAAGTTCGACAAAGAAGGCCCGGCCGAAGCCCCGCGGCGGCAGAGCTACGCGGTCACCTGCTGGATTCGCCACGGCGTCTACTTCGGCCTGCTCTCCGTGTACGAGCACGTCGCCGACGTGAGCGAGGGGGAAGCGACCGACCTGCAAAAACGGCATGAGCGGGACATCATGAACTGCTACCTGGCCACCAGCCGCGACGGCGACGCGTGGGATTTCAACTGGGTCTACGCCGGCAAGCCACTGATTCCCCGCGGCGGCGATGGGGCCTTCGACAAGGACCTGCTGCTGCCGGCCTCCACAATCGTGACGCTTGACGACAAGCACTGGCTGTATTATGCCGGTGCGAACGAGCGGCACGGGAACGAGACCGTCGTCTTCAAGCGGACCCACGCCATCGGCCTGGCCACGCTGCCGCTGGACCGGTTCGTGGGGCTGTCTGCCGAGAAAGTTGGCGTCATCACCACGCACCCCTTTCGCCTGGAAGGGGATTCGCTGCTGGTGAATGTCAACGCCCGCGATGGAATTGTCTCAGTCCAAGTCTTGGACGACAACGGCTCACCCCTGCCCAAATACTCCGGAGTGCATGCGGCTTTTCTCTCCAAGGCCGACGCGCTTCGTTGGCAGCCGAACTGGAACGATGGGGCGGACCTCTCCAAGCTGCGCGGCCAGGCGATTCGGCTGCGATTCATGCTCAGCGAGGCAGCGCTGTATTCGTTTCAAATCAAGTAACTACGGCTACCGCCGGATTGAACATTACAGCCGCTCTTCCTTCGGAATATGCACCACCGCCAGCCCGCAGCAGTCCCAGGCTTTGCTGCCACGGGAGATGTTCCAGGTGATGTAGAGGGCCTCTCCCTTGTCATCGATGGCGACGGCATAGGTGCCGCGGGGGATGCAGGCGAGGTGGTGCTCGAAGTAGGGCTTGAGGAAGGCAATGACCTTTCGCTTCTTCGTCTGCGTGTCGAATTGCACGACCGCCGAGTTATCTCTATCGCTGCCGCCGTGAGCGCCGGGGACGTAGTACAAGTAGCGGCCGGTGGGGTCGGCTTTGAGGGAAGCGACATATTCGTTCACGCCGACGGCAGCGGGGCCGAGGACAGTGATTTGCTCGGTCTTAGTGTTGAAGGCGTAAAGAGTCGAAACATTCCCCCTCCGCCCTTGCGAGACGGTGTAGACGATGTTCTGCGGCGTTTCGTCCGTCGCGGCCCGGATGCCAATGGTCCCCTCGAGCTTTTCCGGCGGCTTTCCGCTGGCCGGATCAAATCGCATCAGCGGCGAGTCGGTGACGGCTGGTGTGTAATAGATGCGGCCGGTCGACTTCGCCAGGATCATCGCGCGGCCTGGACCGTCGGGTCCGGCGTACAAGATCTTTTGCTTGTTAATATCGTACGCGAAGAACTGAATTCCCTCGTTCTCGCCGCCTACCCCCGGAGCCGTGCCGCCATAGAAGATGAGCCGCTGCGGATCGAGCAAGCCGTTGGGAATGCAGTGCTTGGGAACCGGGCCGTGAGCGACCACTTCGGTTTCGCCCGTCTTGGGATTGGCCCGCAGAATCCAGTCGCCAAGATAGTGGTTCGCGTCCGTTGTCACTCTCGTCGAGCCGCGATGCGTGGAGAAATAGAGCCAGCCGTCGCTGCCGAGCTCGACGTGGCTATGGATTTTCCCCGGCGTGTAATGCCCGGCCGGCAGATTGATGACTTTCCGCACGTCGGCGACTTGCCGCAGCGCTTTCTTGGCCGGGTCATATTCAAAGACGAACGCATTCCCCTGCGGCGCCAGATGATCGCCAATCGCCGAGTAATACTTGCCGGCTGCGAAGGAGCTGTCTCCCCAGTTCGACCACGGCTTGCCTTCATAAGTTTGGCCCGGGTAGTAGAGAAAATCCACCGTCGGCGGCGTCTTCGCCACTTCCACTCCCGCCAGCAGCGGCGACGACGGGGGTTGCTCCAGGAACATTTCCGACTTCGCCGTGACGTATGTCTTACCGTCGGGGAGTTCCGGCGGATAGCTCACCTTCGTCGGCAACTGGCGGGGAATTCGCTTACCGGGAATCTCCTCCGGGGGAGCGGCCAGCAAGGGTGCTATCAGGATCACTGGAACGACGGCAAGAATGACGGTGATTTGACGTAGCATTTGCAGATCTCCTAAGGGTTGACGTATTCTACCGCAGCGGCGAGGGGCAACCGCAAGGGGTGCTAGGTAGACTTAGCCGGCCGCTGCATCGCAAACACCAGGTGCCTCAGCTCCCAATGCATGATCTCCTTCTCAGGAGTCATGCCCAGCTTGCGGGCAACCGCCTGGCTGGGAAGGTTTCCGGGACGGACGAGGGAGATGACGCGGGCGCGGCCGAGCGTGGCGAAAGCGTAATCGCGGCAGGCGGCAGCCGCTTCAAAGGCCAAGCCTTGCCGCCAATAGGGGCGATGAATCATGTAGCCGACTTCGGTTTCGCCCACGCCCTCCACGACCTGATGAATCAGCCCGACGCGACCAAGCGGCAGGCCGGTCTCTCGATTCAGCACCAGCCATGGGCCGTATCCGTCCGTGGCGTATCGATCCAGTTGCCGCTCGATGCTGACGGCAGCTCCCTCGCGGCTTTCCGTCTTGGGATAAAACCGCATCACCTTAGGATCGCCGAGCATTTCGGCCATGAAGTCGAGATCCCCGCGATGCATCTCGCGGAGGAGCAGGCGGGGAGTCCGCAGGATGACTTTCATCCGGCTCATTCTACCAATTGCAACGGGCGGTTGGCCGCGACTTTGAGGAAGACCGCCCGCAGCTCCGCTTCC
Organism: Pirellulaceae bacterium; assembly: GCA_051004015.1. Classification (GTDB taxonomy): domain Bacteria; phylum Planctomycetota; class Planctomycetia; order Pirellulales; family Pirellulaceae; genus SXOA01. The sequence continues at coordinate 108,038 of JBPCKT010000063.1, forward strand.
TGACTGGCGAACGAGCTGCCGCTGACGTGGAAGTGTACGCCGCTGGCGATATCGGCGACTTCCCTCATCAGCACGGGGTCGGAGGCCGCGCCGAAGCTGATGGTGAGGATCGGCAACTTGTCGGTGGCGGCCCGCCGAGCCTCCACGATGACCAGCGGCCGGCCAACCGTGGCGCTGATGGGTTGGTTCACCAGACCGTCGGTGAGCACGACCATCAAGCGGCCGGCACCGGCGCGGCCATTTCTTTGGAGCTCCGTGCGGCCGATGGTCATGCCGGCGCTGATGTTCGTCATGCCATTCTCCCGAATTGCCTGCACCCGCGAATTGACTTGCGCGATATCCAGGCTCAGAGGACTGAGCAGCGACGCCGAGGTGGAATACACGGCCACTCCCACCCGGTCTCCCCCCCGCTGTCGCTGCAGCTCGGAGCACAACAAGTTGACCGACCGTTTGAGCTGATTGATTTTGTCCTCGGCGCTCATCGAGCCGGAAATATCGAGCACGAGCATGATGTCGCGGGGCTGGGCGGTGGCGATGGCATCGGCCTGCGTACTGTAGTTATCGCGGCCCAGGGCCTTGCCGAAAAAGAAGGGGGCGTTCTGCCGCTGGGCTGTTACCTTAATGGCATCCAGGGGAGTCCCCTCGCGCTGAAACACGAGGGTGGTCTTGTTCCAGTGCCCGACCTCCACCTGCACCTCGGCGTCGCTGAGGCGATGCGTGCCCGCGTTGTTCAACTGGGCGTATTCCTTGGCGGAAGCGATGGCATCATCCCGACTGTTAATCAGGTCGCGCGCTCCGGCCAGGGCGGCTGCATCGGCACTCCGTTGCAGGTCCGTCTGCACGCTGGCCACCATTCCCATGTCGAGCGTCAGGGCCATAGCGGCGACGCAAACGGTGAGGAACAGCGCAAACAGCAGAATCACTACCCCGCGGCGCCGGCCAGGTTGGCGGCCGTGCTGCCGGCGCAATGCGCCCCGCGTGGAGAAACAAGGCTGCACACGTGAAGTCTCGGACATAGTTAATTAAGGCCTGCCGAGGGAAACAAAGATGAGTCGCCGCGTCATGCGGGCGACTGAGGCAAACGCTGCGCATCGCCCGCGATTCTCGGAGTGGATTCTCACGGACTGACACGAAAGTATATCTTATATCTGGACAAAATAGAGGCATTTTCTTCACCATAAACGCCGCCCGCGCACGGGGCGTTTCCGCCTCAAGCTGCCTCGCGTGATGCAAAAGGCCAACGCCGCGTACTGGGCCTCGCCTCAGGTGACAAGTTTACCAAGAAACAACTCGGCCCGCGTGAGGGTTTCCTCAGCGGGCCGGTTGCTGCGCGGTACACGGACGTCTGGAACAGGGTGCCGCCTGCCCCATGCGGGCAAGCGGGCCAGGAATCACGGGAGAATCTTCGCCGTATCGTCAAGGACGGCCTTGATGCCGTCTTTGTTCAGCTTGCCGGGGGCGAAGGCGTGGTTCGCTTTCACCGTCTGGCCGACCCACAACAGGACGGTCACTTCGGCGTCTTTGGAAACCTTGTAGGTCTCCGGTCCGTCCACGTTCGCGAACGTGGTCAGGGGGACGTTCTTGATCCCCTCCTTCTTGGCCAGCTCCTTGAGCTTGGCCTCGTTGGCGGCCGGGTCTTCCGAAAGAACGACCACGAAGGACGCCATCTTCTTGTCTTTGTTCGCACCCACCTTCTCATCCACTTGCTTGACCAAACTGGCCAAGTCGTCCGTCAGCTTGCGAGCCATGATCGCAACCACGGGACGTCCGCCATACACTCAGCGATAGCAGAGATCGCTCCCGGCCTTGGGGCCGGTGACATCGTGGACCTCGAAATAGCCGGCTTTTTCGCCGACCTGCAGGCCCGACTTCAAATCCGCCGCCACCGCGGCCGCACAAGCGGCCAACACGGCAATCGGCGCCAAATACCGTTTCATAAAAACCTCCTACAAGGTGAAAGGGAACGCCCTACACCGCGCGTGCTGGGATTATAGGCGAGCAGCGGCTGTGGCGTAAGAGATTCCAATCAATTCGAGCTATTTTGAGTTTTTTTCGTCGCGGGGATCGTCGGCAGGATTCACGTACTTGATGGACCACGGCCCCATTCCATGAAACTGCACGACCGTCTCGCCCTTGACCCAGACAAAATGTTTCATCCCCGACTCCCAGAATCCAAATGTTCCGGCTGGCATCTCCTTCGTCCCCTTCTCGTCAAACTTTTCGCCCATGCCGATATGGAATGTCCCCGAGATGACCGTCACTCGCTCCGTCTTGGGATGCGTATGCGGTGGGATGCGGTAGCCATCCGGCACTTTGACTCGAAACACGAACGGACCTTCCTTGCCGGGGTCGCCTTCCAGCACCGCGATCTTGGCCCCTTTGGGGAGTGAGGCCGGGCCGTCCTGCCACTTGATTTCGCTGATGGCGAAGATTTCAAATGCCCTTTCGTGGTCTTCGGCCATCGCGGAGGCGATCGGGAGCGAAAAGACCAAAGCGTAAAATGCCAGTCGCATGGAAAGTTCCTGTGAATGAGGTTTGTTAGCCCTTGAGTGACCATTCATCAGGGGGCTTACGCCCCCCGCTCGCCTTTACTTGAACTTCAGCTCTCCAAACTCTTTCACCCGCTCGCGGATGGCCGGTTCCACCGGCAGGCGCTCCATGCTGCTGGCGCCGTAGAAGCCGACGATGCCGCGGGTGTGATCGAGGATGTACTGGGCGTCGGCGGGCTCGGCGATGGGGCCGCCGTGGCAGAGGACGAGGATCTCCTTGTTCACCCGTTTGGCGGCGTCGTGCATGGCCTGCACCTGGCGGGCGGACTCTTCCAGCGTCAGGGCGGTACTGGCCCCGATGCTCCCCTTGGTCGTCAGCCCCATGTGCGGGATCAGAATGTCCGCGCCGGCCTGGGCCATGGCCGCTGCCTCGTCGGGATTGAAGCAGTACGGAGTGGTGAGCAGCCCCATTTCATGGGCGGTGCGGATCATGTCCACCTCCAGCCCGAACCCCATTTCGGTCTCTTCCAGGTTCTGGCGGAATTTGCCGTCAATCAGCCCGACCGTGGGGAAATTCTGCACCCCGCTGAAGCCCGCCGCATCGACGTCCCGCAAAAAGAGCTTCATCACCCGGAAGGGATCGGTGCCGCAGACACCGGCCAGGACGGGTGTCTGTTTCACCACCGGCAGCACCTCGCGGGCCATCTCCATGACGATGGCGTTGGCATCCCCATAGGGCATCATCCCCGACAGCGACCCGCGGCCCCCCATCCGGAACCGCCCCGAGTTGTAGATGACGAGCAGGTCAATCCCTCCCGCCTCCGACATCTTGGCGCTAATCCCGGTTCCCGCTCCACCCCCAATAATCGGCTTTCCAGCCGCCACCTTGGCTCGGAGACGGGAGAGAATCGCATCGCGCGAGAAGAGAGCCATGGCTTTTCCTGGGTTTGAGGAGTTCTTCTTTTTAACGCAAACGCGCGGAGGCGCTAAGGAGCAAAGGGGGAAAGGAGGAGAGTGGGAGAGAGGGAGAGAGAATTGGACACGGGAAACACGGAGGACACGGTTTATGATTCCTGGGATCTCCAACCGTGTCCTCCGTGTTTTCCGTGTCCCGCGTCTCTCTTTCGTGGTGCGACACCATTACTGGGGATCTTTTCTTCCGCGAATCCCACATCTTGTGCTTTTCGCCGCTTGACTACTGTACAATAGATACATATACTTCTGTTCGCTATGGGCAGGTATGAGATATACCTGGTTCGCAGTCGTTCCTGGTCAGCCTGGGTGCTGCCGGCCGCGGGTCCCGCTGATCCGCCTTCTTATCCGCGATTCGCGCAGCCGCTTGGAATCGTTTCTCCCCGCGTGGATTTTGGCGCCATGCTTGGACTGAGTTGTCTGGGTTGGCTGGCTGGCTGGGGAGGCTGGCCTTGGTGACTGCGCGGAAAACCTGTGGCTGGATCTGGATTTGGTCCAGGCGAAGAAAAGGCGCGTGTTGATTTACTCGTTGCGGACGATTCCCCAAATCCTTACGTGATCGAGAGATAGGCAGCCGGAAGGCGGGATTAATTCACCAAACAAAGCCCTTAATGACCATCGTTCGTTTTCGTTTCTGTCCCTTTTTATCAGGAGTTTGACAATGACTGTGAAACCAATGCCAGCCAAACCGCTCTACCAGGTGCTGCTGCTCCCCGCGCGGGAAGTGGCGGCTCGACATCAGACCCTGGCCGAAGCCTCGGCTTGGGTGCGGACCTATAACGAGGCGCTGGCCTCGCCCCAGGTCCGGGCCGTGATTGCGGAAGAGCCGGCGGAACGAGCTGTCTTGCCGACCCGGTCGCAAGCCGCCTGATTCGTCGGCTCATTGCAACGTCCACCGTTACCACCGGCGTGTCCGAAAAGCGGCCGCAAAGCCGCAACAGGCACGCCGGAAAAGTTTGAATGTCCCCAAAGGGTGCCGACACGTGATTCAATACCCTACATCGACGGCCCTTGCATTTTTGCCCCCGCGGAGCATAATGCGCCTATGCGGAAGACTTACGCCTACTACTGGCGGTTTTACTTTACCGGCGGATCCCTGGAGGGATCGCACGGGCCGCGGGAGGCATGCCGCTAAGGCAATCCGTTACACCAGAATTCCCCGCCCCGGCGAGCCACCAGGCTAACGCCGGGGCTTTTTTTTTGAAAAGTTGAAACAAAGCAATTGGAGATAGGAGCAAACCGATGATCGTTATCATGGAAAAAGGGGCTACGCCCGAGCAGATCAAGCACATGGCCGAGCGGGTGGAAGGCTTCGGTCTCAAGGCGCACGTCATTCAGGGGACGGAGCGAACTGTCATTGCCGCCATCGGCGAGAAGCGGGCGGACACCAAGGAGTCGCTCGCCGGCGGGTCGGGGGTAGAGGATGTGGTTCCCATCCTGGCACCCTACAAAGTCGCCAGCCGCGAGGTGAAGAAGGAGCCGACGCAGGTCTGTGTCGGTTCGCTGAAAGTGGGGGCCGGCATCATCGGCGTGATTGCCGGGCCTTGCTCCGTGGAGAGCGAGGAGCAGATTCTCGTCACCGCCCGCGCGGTCAAGGCGGCTGGAGCAACCGCACTGCGCGGCGGAGCATTCAAGCCGCGGACCAGTCCGTATAGTTTCCAGGGGATGAAGGAGGAGGGGCTGAAGCTGCTGGCAATGGCACGGCAAGAGACGGGATTGGCGATTGTGACCGAAGTCATGACCAGCGAGGAGGTACAGTTGGTGGCCGATTATTCGGACGTGCTGCAAGTCGGTGCCCGCAATATGCAGAACTACCGCCTGCTGGAAGCGGTGGGGCAGGCGAAGAAGCCGGTATTGCTCAAGCGGGGCCCGAGCGCCACCATTGAAGAGCTGCTGTTGGCCGCGGAGTACATTCTGAACGAGGGGAATCCGAATGTCATGCTCTGCGAGCGGGGCATCCGCACCTACGAAGCCCACACGCGGTTCACGTTGCCGCTGGCCTCGGTCCCCTATTTGCACCATAAGACTCATCTGCCGGTGGTCGTCGATCCGAGCCACGGGACCGGGCACACGTACCTCGTTCCGGACATGGCCGTCGCCTCTGTCGCCGCAGGGGCCGATGGCCTGATCCTGGAAGTCCATCCCGACCCGGAACATGCCCTTTCCGACGGCTACCAGTCGCTGAACTTCGTCCAGTTCAACGACGTCATGGCCCGCTGCCGGGCCGTAGCGGCTGCGATTGGGAAGAAGATGTGATGGGCAGGCTGGAAGCCTACCCCACCCTATGCCGCCTGTTTGATCGGCCCCTTGGGGGTCCGCAGGTTGAACAAGCCAAAGATCTGCTGCTGGGTGAGGCGGAGGTCGGCATGGCCGCCGGTCTGGTTCATGATGCTGTTGAACAGCTCGCGCTTGTGCTCCAGAATCTGGTTGATCCGCTCTTCAATCGTTCCTAGCGCCAGCATCCGGGTCACCGTCACAGGACCGGCCACGCCAATTCGATGCGCCCGATTGATGGCCTGGTCCTCGATAGCCGGGTTCCACCAGCGATCAAACAGGAAGACGTACTCGCAGAACTGCAAGTTCAGTCCCACGCTGCCAGCCCCGTAGCTCATCAGGATGACGTGCTTGCTCTTGTCCTCCTTGAACTGCTTGAGAATGGGATCCCGCTGCTTACTCGGGATTTTCCCGTGGTACTGCAGCGGCCCAAACCGCTCCAATTTATTCCCGATGATCTCGATGCTATTCACCCATTGGCTGAAGACAATCGCCTTTCTGCCGCTGGCCGCCACTTCCTCGAGGTCCGCCTCCAGCCGCTCCAACTTCGAGCTTGTTCCCGTGGACGGGTCGAAGTTGCAGATTTGCTTCAGGCGGAGGACCAGCTCGAAGACATGCTGGATGGTGATGGAGTCCCCGAGCTCGTTGAGGTTGACGACCCCTTCGTTCTCCGCGATTTCATACGTCGCCCGCTGCTCCGGCGAAAGGTCCAGCTCCGCGTCGCGGAACATCTTCGGCGGCATGTCGGTCAGCACCATCTCCTTGGTCCGCCGCAGGATGTAATCCCTCGCCAGCTCCCCCAGGCGCTTGGCTGGCATTCCCGTCCGCATGTAGCCGGGGGAGAGGAACTCGAAGATGCCAACGATGTCGTCCGGCGAGTTCTCAATTGGCGTGCCGGTGAGCGCCCAGTTCCGTGTGCGGGGAATCGCCCGCACGATTTCGCTCGTGGTGTTGTTGATGTTCTTGATCCGCTGGGCTTCATCAAGCATCACCAAGTCAAAGTGCATCCCTTCCCCCAGCACCTCCTCTTTGTCCCGCATCAATAGCTCATAGTTGGCGATCTTCACCGGCGCGCCGTCCTGCTGCCACAGCCAATGCCGGCGGTTGGCGTCCCCTTCGATGATGCTGATGGGGATTTCCGGCGCCCACATGCCAAACTCCCGCTTCCAGTTCGTCACGAGCGGCTTGGGACAAATGAGGAGGATGCTGCGGATTTCTCCCGAGCGGAGCAACATGCGGATGGCGGTGATGGCCTGCATCGTCTTTCCCAGCCCCATTTCGTCCGCCAACACCGCGGCGTAGCGGGGATAGAGAAACGCGACCCCCTGATACTGATAGGGAAAGGGCTCGAAGGGGAAATGCAGCGCGTCGGACTGGATGAGCGTCTCGAGCGGGGGCTGGAGGACGTAGTACAATCGGTCTTCGAGCTTGATGACATCGCCGGGAGGTTTGATCCGCGTGATAGTTGGTCTCTTGGGACACGATAGTGTTTGGTCCGCGGGGCCCATTGCTTCGCCAGAACCTAACTTCGCCGCTTGCGGTTTCGCGCCTGGCGGCGAAGCCTGTGGTTGCATCCACGCCGGCGCTTCCGGGAACGTGAAGCTCGTCACCCTGGGCGCGGTTCGCGGAATCCTGAGCGCGACCGCCTTGGGAAATTGAACCCAAAGGTCCGACGATTCGACTTCAGGCAATGTCTGCGGCAAAAGCAAAAGGAGCGCTGAGAGATCGTTTACTTCGAGCGCTGCGGGAAGATACGACGTATTCCAAGTTGACGTGGAGAGGATGTCGATGTTGGGTTGACAGTCGAACATAACACCATCGTTTGCCGTTGGAGATTGCGACAGTTAATCGTTTAACGCAAAGGCGCGGAGTCGCCAAGGCGCAAAGAAAGAAAGAGGGGAGGGGTGTTGGTCACGGAACAATTCAACTCCCTCCCTTTCCAACTCTCCCCTTTGCGTCTCTGCGCCTCCGCGCCTTTGCGTTTGATTCTTCGCTATGCCGCTGCCGAAACAGGCGAGGGCCGGACTGTCTTCTGTGCTTCTTCCAGCGCTTCGCGGATGCGTGTGAACGGCTCCAGCAGGTCGAGTGCGTCGGCGTGGATGGTACTCCACTTTTCTAGCGCGACGCTCCGGTCGTCGGTGTGCGCCGGAGCTGTAAAGACTTTGCGTCGACCGAGCGCGAATGGCTCGCCGTGTCGTGTGGATGGGTGTTCGTCCTCGGCCGTTTGAACCAGGAGGAGCGGCACGTCGCTGAACTCGCGGGCTGCTAGCATCGGCTCCGCGTCGGTGCAGACGAAGAAGGGCTTGACTCTGGACTTGGCGAGCAAAGTCTGGCCGATTTGTTCGCCAAACAGGAACGGGCGGAGCGTGGGGCCGTACAGAATTTCCTGGGCCCGGCTCGGCTTCAGTGGGGCGGTGCAATGGAACTCCAGCGGCCGGCCGGAGACATTCAAAATCAGGTAGCCGCCGAACAGGCCATGCTCGGCATGTTCGGTGACGGTGAGAAAGCCGATCGCGGGAACATTCTTACCGGTAGTCATGTGGTGGAAATCAATGAGGAGGGACGGTGCTACCCAAAGAGCATCGGGCAATGCCTTGGAGGCACTTGAGCACGCTTGTCGCGGGCGGAATGCCGCGCCGAAGGGCCAGCCCAATCCGCACGGTTTGCCAAATGCTCGACATGGGTGCGGGGGGGAGTATACTGACCTTACCAATCTGCCTAAAGTTGACCGCGAGGGATTCATGTCATTTGAACAGCGTCACTTCTCTCCCATCTTCAGCATCGACGTCTCCGCGGACACCGCCGCGGAGCAGCAGTCGAGCCAGATTGACGCCAACGAGCTGCTGGTGATGCTGCTCAAGCAGCTGCTCGAAGGGCAGAAGAAGGAAATTGCCCTACTGACGGAGATCACCCACCACATCGCCGGGCCGCACAAGTCCCGCCACCAGGAATTGATGAAGTGGAAGGAGGCCCACCCCGAACTGGCAGATAGCTGTCGCGGGGCGACCGAGCTGCTGGGCAAGGTGCAGGAACAGTTTCTCTGCAACCTGACCACCGAAATCGCCGACAGCGACGAGACGCTCGTCGACAGCGACTTCATGCTCAATGAATTCATCGACCGCTTCGGCCCCCGACTTCACCACCTCAACGGCCTGCTGCAAGTCCTCTCGCAGCTCGGCAGCGTGGCGAGTCCGCCGGCGAATGCCACGGAGTAGCTTAACCTCCGGCTGCTTGTATGCACGTCGAACTTGTTCGCACGCTCTCTCCCGACGGCATGAGACTGGACGGGGCACTGCTCGCGGGAGAAGCGGTTTCATGCAGGCAAGTCGATGCCGCTCTCTGTCTGCACGGCGTGGGAGCGAACTTCTATACCTTTAGCGCTCTGGAAGCGGTCGCGCCCGCCTTGCGGAAGCTGGGCATCTCGGTGATGCTGGCAAATACCCGCGGGCACGACTCGCTTTACACGGCCTCGGTCGCCATGGGCCGCCGTCGCCAGGGAGCCGCGGTGGAAATTGTCGATGACTGTCGTCTCGACGTCGCCGGCTGGTGCAAGTTCCTGGCCGAGCGCGGGCTGAGTAGAATCCTGCTCATCGGCCACAGCCTCGGAGCCATCAAAGCGGTCTATTCGCAAGCGCATGAGCCAGAGTGCAACGTCGTCGGCCTGATTGCCGCCTCCCCCCCACGGCTCTCCTGCCGGGCGTTCAAGAACTCGCTCGAATCGGCCTCGTTTTTTGACTCTCTCACCACCGCCGAGCAACTCGTCCAAGCTGGCCGGGAGGATGAACTGTTTGTGGCCAAGTTCCCTTTTCCGCTACTCATCAGCGCGACGAGCTACATCGACAAATACGGCCCTGCGGAGCGCTACAACATTCTGGATTTCGCCGGGCGCGTCTCCGCTCCCGCGCTTTACACTTACGGCAGCAAGGAGCTTGAATCCGGCAGCATCGCCTTCGCCGGCCTGCCGGAGGCCCTGGCCAAATTGTCCGACAAGCGCGGTTCGCTGGAGGTGGAAATCATCGCCGGAGCCGACCACAACTACACCGGCTGCGGCGAAATTCTGGCTGCCGCGATGAGCAAGTGGATACAGCGCTACTTCCCGCAGTAGTCGATGGCCCGGGCGATTTCGCTCTTGAGGCGGGAGCGAGAGACAATGCGGTCGACGAAGCCGTGCTCGAGGAGGAATTCACTGGTTTGAAAGCCTTTGGGGAGTTCCAGCCGAATGGTGGCTTTGATGGTCCGGGGGCCGGCGAAGCCAATGAGGGCTTTGGGCTCGGCGAAAACGAGGTCGCCCAGGGAAGCAAAACTGGCGGCGACGCCACCCATCGTGGGGTTGGTCAGGACAGAAATGAACAGGCCGCCTGCCTGGTCGTATCGAGCGAGCGCCGCCGACACCTTGGCCATTTGCATGAGGGAGAGAATACCTTCATGCATCCGCGCCCCGCCGCCGGAGCCGCTGATAATGATAAGAGCCAGGGATTCGTCGGTGGCTCGCTCGATGAGCCGGGCCAGGCGTTCGCCGACGACGCTCCCCATGCTTCCCATGATGAAGCCGCTATCGGTGACTCCGAAGGCCACGCGGCGGGCCCGAATCATGCCACCGCCGGTGAGGGCGGCATCCGCCAGGCCGGTCCGTTTTTGCTCGGCGGCGATGCGGTCCTTATAGCTCTTGGTAGCGTCCACGAACTCCAGTGGATCCGCGGTGCGAAGCTGGGCGTCCCATTCCTCGAAGGTCCCTTCATCCAAAACATGACGCACCCGTTCCTGGGCGGACACATAGAAATGGTATTCGCACTGCGGGCAGACGTTGAGCAGCTTCTCCGCCTCTTTCCAATAAATCGACGCCGCGCAGCCGGGGCAGCGTTGCCAGAGCCCTTCGGGAACCCCACGCTTGGGACGATTGCTCATCGATTGGGTCCGGGTGGCCATGGATGGCTTGGGGGCGGCAGGTAAGAGTTGCGAGGGACATGCTGATTTTAGGTCAGCGGAATGCCGGCGTAAACATGAAATGCCGCAGTAAGGCGATTCAATGTCAGATTCGCTCTACCAAATCTTCCCGCTGAAACCGCACTTTCGCCACGCCGGCATGCTTATCATCTGCCGCCCGATATCCCGCGCAGCCGACGACAACGGTCGCGTAGCCCTTGGCGGGGAGGCCGAGTAGCTCGTCGTATTTGGCCGGCAGGATTCCCTCCATGGGGCAGGTGTCGATGCCGAGCAATGCGGCGGAGGTCATGAAGTTCCCCAGGGCGATGTAGCACTGCAGAGCCGCCCAGTGCTGGAGGTTGAAGTCCGCGGGGGGGGGCACGAGGCTCCCCACCAACAGTTTGCGAAAGCCGGCCAACCCCTCCACGGTCCCTCCGCGGACTTGGGCAATGCGGCTGAGGTAGCGGTCGATGTACTCTTCGGTCAGATCGAGGCGGCGGGCGAAGACCACCGTGTGCGAAGCGTCCTGCACCTGTCTCTGGTTCCACGAAATCGCCGGCAACTGGGCCTTCACGGCCGGGTCGGTGATGACGACAAACTTCCACGGCTGCAGGCCATAGGAGGAGGGGGTGAGGATCAAAGCCTCTTCCAGCGTCTCCCAGACCTGCTCGGGGATCTTGCGGGTTGGATCGAACTTCTTGGTGGCGTATCGCCAGCGAAGCTGGGAGAGGAGAGCGTCGGGAGCGACAACGAAAGGCATGGGATCAGGCGTTTGGGAAATGGACAACTTTCGTGCAGTTAGGGTGTCATTCTACTGCCTCGTTCGCACGCGCGGTACGATGCCAATGCTCAAACTGACTGGGTTAAACCACAAAGTCACCAAGACACGAAGTTCTCAAGCAACGTTTCTTTGATTTCCTTGTGTCTTGGTGACTTTGTGGTTGCCCTCTTCCATCCTGTCGACTTGTAATTGCCATGCGAAATGTCTCCATCTGCCTAGCAGTGTTCTTGTTCCTCCAGCAGTTCGCCTCCCTGCTAGCCCAGCCACCCGACCTGATTCTGCATGGCGGCAAGATTGTGACGGTGGATGACAAGTTCTCCATCGCCGAGGCGATGGCCGTGCGGGGTGAGCGGGTTTTGGCGGTCGGCATGAACGAGGAAGTGCTGAAGATCAAGGGAGAAAAGACGCAGGTCATCGACCTGGCGGGAAAGATGGTCCTGCCGGGGCTGATGGACTCGCACGTCCATCCCAGCGGGGCGGCAATGCATGAATTCGATCACCCGATTCCCGAGATGTTGACTATTGCCGACGTCCTCAAATACATCGAGGGGCGCACCATGGTAGTGCCGGAGGGGAACTGGATTTCCATTCGCCAAGTATTCATCACGCGACTGCAGGAGCAAAGGTATCCGACGAAGGCAGAGCTGGACGAGACCGCGCCGAAGCATCCGGTGATCTTTTCCACCGGTCCCGACGGCATGCTGAATTCGCTAGGACTAAAGGTCAGCGGCATTGATCGGGATTTTAAGGTCACCGGAAATGGCCTGATAGAAAGGGACCTGGTGACTGGCGAGCCGACTGGCATGCTGCGAAGCTGCACGCGGTATGCGAAGACAGATGTTAACAAATCGGCGGCCACCGGGAAGCGGGCGACGAGTGCGGAGAAGCTCGCCCGCCTGGCCGAGCTGTTTCACGATTACAACGCCGTAGGTCTAACCAGCGTTTGCGATCGGGACAGCAGCTCGGGAGCGATTGCCGACTATCAGGCCCTCCATGAGACGGGGAATCTAAGCGTGCGGATGATGATCAGCCACGGAGTCGACGCCCAGTCGAAGCTCGAAGCGGCGCAGGAAGCTATCAAAAGAGTCGCCGCTCATCCGCTGCGGAAAGAAGACTCGCGGCTGCGGATTATCGGTATCAAGTGCTATCTCGACGGCGGAATGCTCACCGGCAGTGCGTACATGCGCGAGCCGTGGGGGCTGTCCAAGATTTATTCGATTACCGATCCCCGCTACCGCGGCGTCCTCTTCATCGAGCCCGAAAAGCTGCTGCCGATTGTAAAGACCACGGTGGAATGCGGCTTGCAGTTCACGGCTCACAGCGTGGGGGACGGGGCGGTGACGAACCTCGTGGATGCCTATGAAGAGGTCAACAAGACGACCCCCATCCGCGGCACTCGCCCCTGTATCACCCATTGCAACTTCATGACCGCCGAGGCCATCGACCGCATGGCGAAGCTCGGCGTGAATGCGGATATCCAGCCCGCCTGGCTCTACCTCGACAGCCGCACGCTGCACGCTCAGTTTGGCGAAGACCGCACCCGCTATTTCCAGCCGCTCCGCACGCTGTTCGAGAAGCGGGTCATCGCCGGCGGTGGCAGCGACCACATGCAAAAAGTCGGGTCGCTCCGGAGCGTCAATCCGTACAACCCGTTCCTCGCCATGTGGACCACCATCACGCGCCAGGCCCGCTGGTACGAAGGGCGAATGCACCCCGAAGAGGCCCTCACCCGCGCGCAGGCCATTCGCTTCTACACCATGAACAATGCCTACATCCTGTTCCTTGACAAGGAAGTCGGCTCGCTGGAAGTAGGCAAGCAGGCGGACCTGATTGTGCTCGACCGGGATTTGCTGACCTGCCCCGTCGACGACATCAAGGAAACTAAGGTGCTGAAGACCTGGCTGGCGGGAAGGTTGGTCCATGACGCCGACAAAGAGTAGTCCGGTCGGAGAATCCGCCGATTGGCCGGCGCTCCTCTTCGCCCTAGTCTTTCCCACTGTTCTGACCTGGGCCTACTTCATCGCACTGGCGGACAGCCCACCCTGGTTGCAGAAGGGGACTTATGGAATCGGCAAGGTAATTCAGTTTGCCTTTCCGCTCGTGTTCGTCCTCTTGGTGCGAAAGGAACGCTTGCGATTCCACACGCCCGATTTGAATGGACTCGGCCTGGGAATTGGCTTCGGCCTTCTCGTTGCAGGTGCGATACTCACCCTCTATCACGTCTGGCTCAAGCCCGCGGGCTTTTTCGCCGGGCCGGTGACTGAGGAAGTTAAAGGAAAGCTCAAGAGCTTTGGCGTGGATTCCCTTGCCGCGTACGCCGTGCTGGCGGTCTTCTACTCTCTCGTCCATTCGCTCCTGGAAGAGTACTACTGGCGGTGGTTCCTTTTCGGCCGCCTGAAGAACCTGACGCCGCTGACCGCTGCCGTTGCGATTTCCAGCCTGGGCTTTGCCGCCCATCATGTGCTCGTGCTGGCGAAGTACTTTGGTTGGGCTTCCCCCGCCACCTGGCTGTTCTCGGCCGGCGTGGCGATTGGGGGAGTAGTCTGGGCCATGGTCTATCTGCGGAGCAAGTCGCTACTGGGGCCGTGGCTGAGCCACTTGCTGGTGGACGCGGCAATTTTTGCGGTTGGGTATGACTTGATGGCGTAGGCGACCGTAGAGCGTCCGTTACAATGAGGCGCATGACAGCGACGATTCTCAGCGGCAAGGCGATGGCGAAGGAGATTGAGGCGAAGCTGGCCGAGCATGTCGCCGAATTCGTACAGAACAACGGCGTGGTCCCATGTCTGGCGGCTGTGCTGGTGGGGGAAGACCCAGCCAGCGCGGTTTATGTGAAGAACAAACGCCTGGCGTGCGAGCGGGTGGGGCTGGAAAGCCGCTTGCATAGATTGCCGGTGGAGACGACGGAGGAGGAACTGCTCGGGATCGTCGCGCAGCTCAATTCGGATGACGGCGTGCATGGCATTTTGGTGCAACTGCCGCTGCCGAAGCAGATTCGATCGGCCAAAATCCTGGATGCAGTGCATCCGCTCAAGGATGTCGATTGTTTTCATCCGGAGAACGTAGGCCTGCTGACGCAAGGACGGCCGCGATTCCTCCCTTGCACGCCGCACGGCTGTCTGCAGATTCTGCACCGGCACAAGATTGACGTGGCGGGCAAACATGCGGTCGTGGTGGGGCGGAGCGAAATCGTGGGGAAGCCGGTCGCGGCGCTGCTGGCCGCTAAGGACTCCCATCTCGGTCCCAACGTCTGCAACGCCACCGTCACCATCGCCCACAGCCGCACCAGCGACCTATCCGCCATCACCCGCCAGGCCGACATCCTGATTGCCGCCATCGGCCAGCCGAAGTTCATCACCGCGCCCATGGTCAAGCCCGGCGCGGTCGTCATCGACGTCGGCATCAATCGACTGCCGGAGGGGCTGTGCGGGGATGTGGATTACGCCGCGGTGCTGGAGATAGCTTCCGCGATTACGCCGGTCCCTGGCGGCGTGGGGCCGCTGACCATCAGCATGCTGCTGCACAATACGCTGCAGGCGGCGCGAGGGTTGGAAGTCTGAAATTCGAATGAATCCTCTTGTTCCCACGCTCTGCGTGGGAACACACGTCTTCGCCGCTCTGCGGCGCGGCCTAACGAAGAGGACGCGGAGCGTCAAAGCCGTGCGTTCCCGCGGGGACCATGGGAACGAGGATGTTTCTTCCCTACGGAGTTTCCATCACATCTACACTCACATCTGCCAATTTGGGCCCGGATGCGCCCAGCGGCGGCAGGCGGCCTAAGAAGGCGTCGAGGGCGGCGCGGTATTCGTCGGTCTGGCCGTCGTTGTGCTTGCCGCCGCTATTGGTGATGAACTGCTTGTTCTCGCTGGGGCAGGCCTCGAAGAGAGCCTGGCCCTGTTTGTACGGGATGACCTCGTCGGCATCGCCGTGACTCATGAGGAGCGGGCCGCGATAGTTCTTGATCTTTTCCCGCGAGTTCATCTTCGTGGCCAGCAGCCACTTCATCGGCAAGTAGGGCATATGGTACTGGGCAACGTCCGGTATGGACGTGAACGTGCCGGCGAGAACCAAGCCGCGAGCACCGTCCTTGGAAGCAAGGTCAACTGCCACGCCGCCGCCGAGCGATTGTCCGAGCAGAATCACGTCGCTCTCCGCAATCTTGTTTTTAGCCGCCAGCCATTTGCGGCCCGCGCGGGCATCTTGCAGAATTCCTTCCTCGGTCGGCTTTCCTTCACTCTTGCCATAGCCGCGGTAATCGAGGGCCAGTACCGCCAGGTTGTGCTTGCGATTGAGAATGCGAATGGTCGGGGCCAAGAGCGTTACGTTGCCGCCGTTGCCGTGCAGCAAAAGGGCATGTCCCTTCGGCTCTTCATGGCCGGCATACCAGCCGTGGAGCTTCGTCCCATCGGCAGCAGTGAAGTTGGCGTCCTCGACGAAGACCTCAGTCTGCACCCATTCGCCGGCTGGATACTTGTTTGGTTGGAACAGGCTCCGCCGTTCCCAACCCGGTGCCTTCGCGCCGGGAATCACCGCGCAGCCGCAGCAGGACGCGAAGGCGACAAAGACTAGGCCCGAAAGAGAGAGGAGCTGCATGGGACACGGAAAACACGGAGGACACGGCAGCGAGAAAAGGCCGCGAAGAGTAGCTGCTGTGGGAAGGGAGCGTCAAGTTCAAAGGCGTGCTAGCAAGCACGTTCCGCTTGCCGGTGCCTTTGCCTCCGTCTAACATCCAAAGTTCGCTCGTTTCGAATTTCGAGATTCGTGCTTTGAGTTTTCTCCCAGTTATGGATTTCCGCGTCAACCTCGACACCTTCCGCGGGCCGCTGGACCTGCTGCTGTACCTGGTGCGGAAGCATGAGGTGGACGTGGCGGAAATCCCCATCGCGAAGATCACCGAGCAGTACCTGGACTTCCTTGAACTGCTGGAGCAGATGAGCGTGAATGACGTGGGGGACTTTCTGGAGGTGGCCAGCACGCTCGTCGAAATCAAGTCGCGGATGGTGCTGCCGCACGGCGGCGAGGAGCCGACGGAGTGGGAGGACCCGCGGGACGAGCTGGTGGCCAGACTGCTGGAATATAAGAAGTACAAAGATGCGGCCAGCATGCTGGAAGAGCGGAGCCGCGACTGGCAGCAGCACTACGCCCGTCTGGCGAGCGATCTGCCGCCGCGGGAAGTGGACCCGTCCGATCAGCCAATTCATGAGTTGGAGCTGTGGGACCTGGTCAGCGCGATGGGGCGAATCCTGCGGGAAAGCCAGCGGGTGCAGCCATCGACCATCGTCTACGACGACACTCCCATCCAGGTTTACATGCAGCGGATTCACGCCACGCTGGCCCGGCGGCAGCGGGCGGCTTTCAGCGAGATGTTCGAGCCGGGGATGCACAAATCGGCCATCGTCGGGGTCTTCCTGGCGGTGCTGGAGCTCTGCCGCCACCACAACGTGCGGGCCGAGCAGAACGACCTGCACGGCGAGATCTACATCGTCCCCACCGAGGGCTTCGACCCCGCGAAGGAGATTACCGCGGCCGACGATTATTCCGGGCGGCGGCCCGTGGCGGAGGATTTGCCGGTGCGGCCGCGGTGACAAGAAAGGTACTCATCACGCTCCGCGTGATGAAATTCCTCTCGCGGAGCGAGAGGAGTACTATTCTTGAGACTCCGACTTCGCGTCGGCTTCCTTTTCCTCGACTACCTTCTCCTTCACGTCCTCTTCCGCCGGCTTCTTGGTCGGTGTCGGTTCCTTCGCCTCCGCGGAAGTTCCCCACGGAATCTGGGAGCCGATGATCACCGTGACGGCTCCGACGGCGACCAGAATCATGCCGGCCAAGAACAGTGGATTCATGTTCCAATTCTTTCGCGTCCACATCGTGAAGATGGCGTTGACGACCGGTGCGCAACCAAACACGAGAGGCATCACCAGCAAAGGCGGCGGATAAGGCTTGGTCGGCGCATAGTTGAGCGCAATTAGAAGAAACAGAGCCCCGAAGGCCCCCGCTCCGCCGGCAATCAGGCTCCACCAGATGCCGTTCATTGACCAGCCGGAAAAGAGTCCCTGGCCCGGCTCCATGACGCCGAACTGGATGAGCAAGGCCGGGGCGACAATCGCCACGATCAGGTAGGCGATGCCGACGCAGATAAACGGGCGCAAGCGACCGTAGCTGACCTCCGGTCCTCCCTCCGTCTCGACCACGGTCATGGCATTGTGGCCCCAGGTGAGAAGCGGGCCATAAATGCCCCAGAATAAGGCGGTCGTGACGGCGGCAATGGCCATCAGAAAGATACTCGAGTTGCCACCATGTCCAGCCATGTCAGGGTCTCCGCGTCTCTGTGTGCCTTTTGGGAATGCTCAGTTTAGCACGGTAGTGGCGAGGCTTGTAGGACCGCGCAGAGCTCCGTCCAATGAGAAGACGCCGACACGCGGGCCGCGTGTGGCTACCAGTTACCGCCACCTAAAAATCCGCAGCGCAATCACGAACGTGACACCGCCCCACACGGCGAGGATTGTGAGCTCCGGCCAGAGTTGCCAGGCGGATTGGCCGTCGAGCATCACGCCGCGGAGCGCGTCGTTGAGCGCGGTCAGCGGCAGCAGGCGGATGATCGGGTGGGCAGCTTCGGGGAAGCGCTCGTAGGAGAAGAAGACGCCGGAGAGTATCCACATCGGCAGCATGACGAGGTTCATCAGCCCGGAGACTGTCTCCACCGTCTTGGCTCGGCTGGCGACGAGTAGGCCGATCCCCGCGAAGCTGACGCCGCCGAGCGTGATCACGCCCAAGAGCAAGAGCAGGTTCCCCTGGCAGGTGACGCCGAAGACCAGCCACGCGAAACCGAGCAGAATCAGCACTTCCGGAACGGTGAAGATCAGGCGGCTGAGCATGACTCCAAATAGGAAGTCGCTACGGCGCATCGGCGTGGCCAGAAACCGTTTGAGCAGCTTGCGAGTCCGCAGGTCCGCGAGGGCAAAGCCGACGCCCCACAGGCCGCCCCCCATCAAGTTCATGCCAAGCATCCCGGGCATCAGGTAGTCGATGTAACGCGTTCCCATCTCCTCGAGGTGCTTTTGCTCGATGGCTGGCGAGTTTTTCGTATTGGCTGCTGAAGCTTCTGTTCCCCGGAGGGCCAGTTCCGCCGCGTAACGGGCCAGCAGGCTTTCCGCCCGGTGCGGCTCATCCCAAACGATGTATTTCGAACCGTCCGCGGATTCCGTTTCAAGGACGAGGTCCGTCTTCCCCGCTCGCAGCCGCCGTTTCCAATCTTCTTTGGGCGATAGCGTCAGCTTAAACCGCTTGTCGTCGGCGAGCCTCTTGTGCAATGCCTCCGCGCCGCTGCCGACCAGGTCTACGGCTATCGGCTGCTCGATGGGTCGCTGGCGGAAGGCTATGCCCAGGGCCAGCGCCATGAGCAGCGGAAAGCCGTAGACCCAAAAGATGGCGGCCGGCTCGCGGTAAAACTCGCGGATGCGCGAAGCGGTGATTTGCAGGAGGGCGTTCACTTTTTCTTGTCCTCCTCTCCTGCTTCTTGCAAGTGGCGGCCGGTGAGAGAGACGAAAACGTCTTCCAGCGTGGCATGACGGGTCGTCAGCGTGGAAAGTTCACTGCCGCGTGACTGCAAAAACGACAGCAGGCCGGGAATCGCCAGGTGCGGCTCGGTGACGGAGAGGCTGAATGTGCCGGTGTCGGTGCGGACCGCGTTGACGGAAGCGACTTGCTTCAGCTCTTCATCCGCAATCGTCACTTCGCCGCTGATGGCGAAGTCCACAACGTGCTCGCCCCCCAGTTGAGAAATCAGATCCTTGGGCGAGCCGAGAGCGATGACCTTTCCATGATCGACCACCGCGACGCGGTCGCAGAGCCGCTCGGCTTCGTCCATGTAATGCGTGGTGAGCATGATGGTGCGACCGGATTTGCGGAAGGCGTGGATGATCTCCCACAGTTGCCGCCGGGATTGCGGGTCGAGACCCGTCGTGGGCTCATCGAGGAAGAGGATTTGCGGATCGCCGACAATCGCCAGGGCCACCGCCAACCGCTGCTTCTGTCCGCCGGAGAGGGTCTTGATCCAAGCGCCCGATTTGTCCTCCAGCGAGACGCGGGCAATCGCTTCCTCCGGCGTCAGTCCGCTAGGGTAGAAGCTGCGGAACAGGGCCACCGTTTCCCGCACCGAAAGCTTCTCCGAAAGCTGCGTCTCCTGCAGCGAGATGCCGATGAGCTGGCGGATGGCGGCATCGTCCCGGCCCCAGTGGTGGCCGAGGATTTCGACCTGCCCCGAGGTGGCGTCGAGCAACCCCTCCAGGATTTCCATCGTCGTCGTCTTGCCCGCCCCGTTAGGGCCGAGCAGGCCAAAACACTCGCCAACGTCCACCGCCAGGTCCACGCCGCGCACGGCTTCCACCGGCGGCCGGCCGTCGTAACGCTTGGTCAGTTTCGAGCAGATGATCGCCCCATTCATGCGGCGATTATAATGACACGACCATGTCCCACGAAGGGTCCGTCTTCCCTACAGCTTGATTTCCGGTACTTCGTTCTTTCCCGGAACGACCTTGTACCGCAGCGGAGTGTCCCTTGGGCTGGCATACTTCGGCGGCAGCAGATTGGGGCCATCGCGGACGACTTCCTCGCCAATCTGCCGCGGCTCGCGGAGCTCGATAGTGATGGCGTATTCTCCGGCGGGAGCGCCGTCGCCAGACTTGAGCGTGGTCATCTCGAATCGGCCGGCGGCATCGGTGTTGCCGATCGGCTGGGGGACTTTTTCTGAGGGCGGTATCAGCGGATGAAACACCACCATCGCTTCCGCCAGCGGCTGATTCTGGTACAGCACCCGGCCTTCGACGGGGTGGCACCGCGGGCCGGTTTTGCCGCCGCAGCCGGCGAGGAAGAGGAATGACAGAGAGACGGAGAGACAGAGAGTGGGGGAGAATGAGTGAAAGCGTACGCAGTACTGAGTACTCAGTACTGAGTACCCAGTAGCCAAGTCGCTTGAAGGTTCAATCACGCTCTGCCTTTCTCTAACTTCTTCTCTCCGCCCTCAATCCTCTAACATCTCCTAATACTCCCCCACCACCGGCTGTCCGCTGCCGCGGGTGACGAGGTCGGCGAGGGTGCGGAGGTTGGTCGATTCCCCCAGGAAGCGCACCGCGCCGTCCGCCATAAGAAAGTTAGCCCCCTGCGGATGAAAGCTGTAGAAGCAGTGCCCCCACTCGTTGGAATTATTGATGGCGGGAAATCCAGGAATGGTACCGAAGGAAGCGTTCCACGGCTTGCGCTGGCCGATCTCGTAGGCATTGTCGGTGGTGGCCCAGGCCCCGCCGCGGGCCCGGATTTTGATCGCGCCCACGTAGTCCACGCCAAAAAAGTTGCGCTTTCGCCATACGTCCTCGCGGCCGGCGCACTCCCCCACCATGATGCTATTCGCCGTTCCATCCGTCACTTCGGCCAGCGTGTTGGACGGGTTCATCGCGCTGAACCAGCAAATGACGCCGCGCAGGTCTTGCCCCGTGCTGATCCGCGCCGCGGCCGGCAGCGAAAGGTTGATGTCGGGGTGGACGCCGGCGGGAGTGAAGTAGTCCCCCACCGCGCCGGTCTTGCTTGGCGTCGATGTCTCCGGCTTGTCCTGGATGCGAAACGGTTTGGGCGTCGACGTACATCGCAACAGCGGCAGCCGGCGCAGAGCGATGGTGCGGTTAGGCTCGCGCCACCAATCGACATTCATGTCATAACCCTGAACGATGTCCTGCTGCTCCAAGTACGGCAGCACGAAGGGGGCCCAGTTATTCTGCCCGCCGGCTGCCGGATTGGTGTAGGCCAGCGGCAGTTGCCGCGTGGCGTCGTGCATCGTATGGAATGCCAATCCCAACTGCCGCAGGTTGTTCAGGCAATGAGCCCGGCGGGAAGCCTCCCGCGCAAATTGCACCGCGGGCAGCAGCAGCGCGACCAGAATGCCGATGATCGCAATGACGACCAGCAGCTCGATGAGCGTAAAGCCGCGTCTTCGGGAGCGAAACGTACCTGTCATGGTTGCCTTTCAAGGATGGCCGAGCGTGAGTCCGCACGTGTAAGGCAACTCGAGTGCCAAGGCGCAATTGGGCGGAATAAGCTGGGGGGCCGAAGCACCTCTGGCGAAAAAATGTTCGCGCAGGGCGAAAGGCTCGCCGCGCCACCGTCCGGACTTCGCGCCAGAAGGTACAATTGCCAAACAAGTTGCGCTTTCCCATTTCCCCTGTCCACAGCGGTTGACTGGCCCCCCAGCAGGACTTCCTCGTGACCACCACCCACGATAAACCTTCGTCTGCAAAAGACTTGCTGCTTCCCAGCCTGTTGGCCGAATTGAACGCTCTCCAGGAGCAAATCGCGCTGGGCGGAGGTCCCGCAGCAATCGACCGGCAACATGCCAAAGGCCGGCTGACAGCGCGGGAGCGAATTACCCGGCTCATAGATCCTGATACGACTCCCCTTGAAATCGGCCTTTGGGCCGCGCACGGCATGTACGAGAAGTGGGGCGGAGCGCCGAGCGCCGGAGTTGTGACGACCATCGCCTCCGTCGCCGGTCGCCGCCACATGATTGTGGCTAACGACGCCACCGTGAAGGCCGGCGCGTTCTTTCCCGCCACGGCGAAGAAGGTCCTGCGAGCTCAGCGCATCGCATTCGCCAATCGACTGCCGCTCATCTATCTCGTCGACTCCGCCGGCATCTTCCTGCCGCTGCAAGAAGATGTCTTTCCCGACGAGGACGACTTCGGACGCATCTTCCGCAACAACGCCGTCCTCTCCGCCTCGGGCATCGGCCAGATCGCGGCCATCATGGGGAACTGCGTCGCCGGCGGCGGGTACTTGCCCGTCCTGTGCGACAAGCTGCTGATGACCGAAGGTTCGGGGCTGTATCTGGCGGGGCCGGCGCTGGTGAAGAGTGCCATCGGGCAGGAAGTCTCCAGCGAAGAACTTGGCGGCGCGGAGATGCACGCCGCCATCAGCGGCACCATCGACTATCACGAACCCAATGACGAAGCCTGCCTGGAGCGCATTCGCCGCCTCGTCGGCGCTCATCGTCCGGATGAAGCTCAGCCGCCCCATCCCTTCGTCCGCCACGAGTCCGTCGAGCCCGCCCGCCCCGGCAGCGACCTCTATGACCTCATCGATGCCGATCCACAGCGCAACTACGAAGTGCGGGACGTGCTCAACTGCCTGGTCGATGCCGGTTCGTTCGAGGAATACAAGGCGGAGTATGGCCAGACCCTCGTCTGCGGCACCGCCCGCCTCGGCGGCTTTCCCGTCGGCATCGTGGCCAACCAGCGGCACCGGATCAAAACGGCCCGCGGCGAATACCAGTTCGGCGGCGTCATCTACGTCGACTCCGCGGAGAAAGCCGCCCGCTTTGTGATGAACTGCAACCAGGACTGGCTGCCGATCCTGTTCCTGCAGGACGTCAACGGCTTCATGGTCGGCCGGGACAGCGAGCGGGCCGGCATCATCAAGGCCGGGGCCAAGCTGGTCAGCGCCGTCAGCAACAGCCGCGTGCCGAAGATTACGCTGCTCACCGGCGGCAGTTACGGGGCGGGAAACTACGCCCTCTGCGGCAAGGCTTTTGACCCCCGCTTCATCTTCGCCTGGCCCACCGCCCGCTGCGCCGTGATGGGCCCGGCCCAGGCCACCAGCACGCTCCTGGACGTGATGGTTGCCAGCTTGAAAAAACAAGGCCAGCAAGTCGATGCCGCCGAACTGGAACAACTCCGCGAACAAGTCGCCGGCGACTACGAACGGCAAACCGACGTCCGCTATGCCGCCGCCCGCGGCTGGGTGGACGCCATCCTCGACCCCGCCACCACCCGCCCGGTCTTGATCGACACCCTCTCCCTGGTCACCCGCCACGCCAGCGACGAGCCGTTTAGGGTGGGGGTGTATCAGGTGTAGAGCGAAGGCGTCAGGAAGAGTTTTCCCGGCGCGGATTTCTCTGCTGGCGGTCGTTTCCCGCGCGAAAACCCTACCCGACCCTTGCTGGCGTCTTTGATTCACTTTGATTCTCCCGGACGCTCAGCAGCCTTTTCCTTCTTCTTTTTCCTGTGTCGGAAAAGCTGAGGATTTTCGGCTTCGAATCTCGCCTGTTTTCGATCCTTGATGGCCTGATCGCGAGCCGCTTTCCGCCCCTCCCGGGCGGCTTCGCGCTCTTCGCGAAGCACGTCAGTCACCAGGTCAGACTCGGCGCTAAGCCGGCTCAATTCCAGATATGCCTGATGCCGCTCGGCCCGTTCCTCGGAAGACATCGAGATAGGGAGCTTGGTCTCCTGATGCTTTAGGAGCCAGGCCGCGGCCCGCCAGTTTTTGAGGGCCGCTGCCATCATGGCCACGGTCGGGCAACTCCTGCGAAACTCCTCCGCCCGCTCGAGGGCTCGGCCAAAATCAGGATCGCTTTGGGCCGCATGCGTGATGGTCCCCGCATCCACATCCAACCAGACAGCCGCCTGTCGGCGCGAGAGGCCGAGGCAAAGCAGGATGCAGGCCCGGTTCTTGAGCTCCGCATCGAGCTTCGGCGGCCGCCCCGTCCGGACAAAGCGGGCGGGGGAGAGGGAAGAGAGCGCGGACTCGATGGAAAAGGCCTCTTCCGCACGGACGGAATTTTTTTCTGCGCTGCAAAACTCGGCGGGGCTATCGACGCAAGTGCTTTCCAATGAACGACTTGCATCACCTGCATCGGCGACTTTTGCAATGCCCCCCTCCTCAGAAGTGGGGGTGACTGCCAACTCATTTGCAAGACACTGTTTTTCTGTCATCGCATTTCTCCTGACTAACGAGGGTGTAACTATTGCCAACTTTGCTCTTAAGATACAATAGTACACATGACGCCGTCAAGAGGCAGCGGCCCAGATTTTTCAAGATTTTTTGAAGTGGCCGCAAAATACCGACCGACGGCCAGCGAGGGCCCGTTTCGGGTGGGGGGTATCAGGCGTGAATACCCTCGCCACTTGCGACAGAGCCGGGGTTAGGGTCTGGTGCTTGAATGCGATAGCCGAGCCAACGCATGGCGGCGGCGGCAGATAACAGGCAGGCGCTCACCGTGGCCAGATTCACCATACCTGGGAAGAGATGGCGATTGATGTAATGCTCGTAAACCGCATTTCTCTCGTCGAGCGAATAGGAGATGTAGTCTCGTAGGGCTTCATTCTTCACAAGCAAGGCAACCAGCGCGGCGACGAATAAACCCAGTATCCACGCGAACGCACGTGGGCGATTGCTCAGAAATGCCGGCAGGCAGACGACCGCGATGAGCAGCGGATCAATGGCCTCCTTCCATACATCCCATGTCAGCGCCTTTCTCCAGGCGGCGGAATACCAATACGGCCACAAGGTGGCATCTTTCCGATACTTGGAATCAATCCAACCCAACAGCGCGAATGTCACGCAGATAAGCAGCATCACGAAGAGAAGCGTGGCCAGCGAATATTGAAACCGCTTGGGTCCTTCACCGCTCGTTCCGTCCGTCTGAACCAACCTCCTGCCCGAAGAAAGCCGAACCATTAGCAGAATGGCAAATGTCGTCACCGCGACTGAAATGCCAGCCAGGGTCGTCAACTGCACTTCATATTTCCAGTTCGGCGAGATCGTCAGCCCGAGCAGCCAGGCCAGGAGCAGCCAGCCGACAGCAATCAATCCTTGGGGCATTCGTATGGCGAGCCGTCCTGGGCCAAGCGCGGTCCAGCCCGCGACGAGAATGACACAGCCGTACAACCAGTACTGATCGACATCGCGCCACCAGCCGGACCGCAATAAGAGCAGCCCCGCTTCATCGGTAAGAATCGGCGCAGCAAACGCCAGGAACAGGTAGACACTCATCATCCCGATGAGCATCCGAAGTCGTCGGCGCGCGCTTCCCACCGGCGGCGCGATCAGTGGCTCGGCGTTAATTAGGGATGATTTGGTCATGGCAACCCGCGTTCATTTTTGCAGCTCCCCCGCCACCTCTTCCGCCTTCTTCATCACCCGCAAGATATTGCCGCTCATGATTTTGCGGACGCCTTCGGGCTTGTAGCCGCGGTTGAGCAACTCCTGCGTGATGAACGGGTACGTGGAAACGTCTTCGAGTTGGGCGGGGACTTTGGTGATGCCGTCGTAGTCGCTGCCGATGCCGACGTGGTCGATGCCGGCGACCTTGGCGATGTGGTCGATGTGGTCGACCACGTCGTGGATGTCGCCGGCTGGGTAGGGATGGGCCAGCTCATACTTGCGCCGCTCCCGGTCATAATCCTTGGGATCGGGAAACTTCTTTTTCAGCTCGCGGCTCACGTCGAACATTTTGGCCATCAACAGGGCCGACTCGGGGACGATGAAGCCGGGGAAGAAGTTGACCATCACCACGCCGCCATTTTCCGCGACCAGTTTCAGGATGTCGTCGGGGACGTTCCGGGGATGTTTGGCGATGGCCCGGGCGGAGGAGTGCGAGTAAATGATCGGCGATTTGCTGATGCGGAGGGCGTCTTTCATTGTCTCGTCGGAGACGTGCGACAGGTCGATGAGCATGCCCAATTTATTCATCTCGCGGACGATCTCCTCGCCGAAGGGGGAGAGCCCCTGATTCTTGCCTGTGTCGGTCGCGGAATCGGCCCAGCTCAGGGTGTCGCTATGCGTCAGGGTCATGTAGCCGGCCCCCAACTTGTGCAGACGGCGGAGGTTTTCGATGGAGTTCTCGATGGAGTGCCCCCCTTCCACGCCGATCAGCGAAGCAATCTTGCCCGCCTTGCGAATCCGCTCAATGTCCGCCACGGTCCGGGCCTGCTCAAAGGTTTCGGGATACCGCTTGATCATCGTCTGCACCAATTCGATTTGCTCCAGCGTCTGCTGCAGCGCGGTCCCCGATTTCGCCGTCTCGGAGGGGACATAGACGCTCCAATACTGCGCCCCCACGCCGCCGGCTTTCAGACGGGGAATGTCCGTATGCATCGCCGGCTGATTCTTGGCGATGTCCCGCTTGTCAAACGACGAGTCGGCTTTGACGCGCAGCTCCCAAGGAAGGTCGTTGTGACCGTCGAAGACGAAGGTCGAGGCGTGGACCTTTCGGCCCTCTTCCGTGAGGACGACCTTGGGACGACGAGTCTTCGCGGGCTCGTCCGCCAGGAGGGAGAGAGACAGGCTGAGGCAGAGAAATGTGATCGACGTAGTTTTCATGAGACACCGGGGAATGGCGAAAGTCGAGTGACGGATTGTTTCGTAGGCCATCATAACGCGGCGTGGAGACACGGTCCTAAGTACTAAGTACTAAGTACTGAGTACTCAACTACTCACCCCTCACCACCTCCAGCACGGCCTACCTTCCCACATACCGCGGATCAATCTTGGCCGCTTCTTCGGCAACGGCGGCGACAGTGGTGCGGATTTGCTCGGCCGAGTGGGCGGAGGTGATGAAGAAGCGGAGCCGGGCTTTTTCCTCTTCGACGGCGGGATAGAGGATCGGCTGGACGTTGATGCCGCGAGCGAAGAGCGCGAGGGAAAGGTGCAATGAGTCCAGGGAATTGCCCAGGATGATGGGGACCACCGGCGTATTGTTGCTCATGCCCGTATTCAGCCCTCTGGCTTTGGCGAGCTCCAGAAACAGCCGCGAATTGGCCTGCACTTTGGCCACCCGCTGAGGCTCGGCTTGCAGGAGCTTCAGCGAAGCGAGGGCGGCAGCGGCATTGGCCGGCGGGATGCCGACGCTGAACACGAAACCCGGAGCGGTGTACTTGAGGTACTCGACCACTTCCTTGCAGCCCGCGATGTATCCGCCGCAACTGCCGAAGGTCTTACTGAGCGTCCCCATCCACAGGTCCACGTCGCGGGGGTTCACGCCAAAGTGCTCGCCGATGCCCCGGCCGGTCTTGCCCAGGGTGCCGATGGAGTGGGCCTCATCCACCAGCAGGATCGCCTTGTGCTTCTGCTTGATTTCGATGAACTTCGTCAGGTCGGGGAAATCCCCATCCATGCTGTAGACCCCTTCGATGGCGACGAGTACGCGGCGGTATTCATGCCGGGTTTCGGTCAGCAGCGTGTTGAGAGCCTGCCAGTCGTTGTGCGGAAAGGGGCGACGGCGAGCGCCCGACAGGAGCGCGCCCTGAATGATGCTGTTGTGGGCCAGGGCATCGTGCGCGATCAAGTCTCCCGCGCCGACGAGGTGGCCGATGGTGGTTTCGTTGGTCGCGTGGCCGCCGACGAAGACGATCGAGTCGTCAACGCCCAGAAAGTCGGCAATCCCCTGCTCCAGCTCGCGATGCACCGGCTTCTCGCCCGAAACCAGCCGGCTGGCGGAGACGCTGGTGCCGTAACGGTCCACGGCGTCCTTGGCGGCAGCGCTCACCACGGGGTCTCCCGACATGGCGATGTAGTTGTACGTCGCAAAGCTGATCAGCTCGCGCCCGCCGATGCGGGTGGTGTCCCGAGCGACGGATTCATGCACGCTGAAATACGGGTTGGGGACACCCGCCGCCGTGAGCAGCCGCATTGCCTGCTTGAGCTTGCGATACTCGGGCATCTGGCTGAAGTCGTAGCATTCAGGCGGGATTTCGCCCCCTTCAATCAGGGGTGTGCCGGCCGTGTCGAAGGTCCGCTGTACGCGGGGCTCGGTGCCGATGTACTTTTCGATCGCCTGGGCCACTTCCCGCACGGTGGACATCTCGGCCAGCACCGCCTCGGGGAAGCGGCCGCCGAATGTCTCTTCCAGCGTGTTGGCGATTTGCAGCCGTTCCAGCGAATCCAGACCCATGTCGGTGACAATGTTGGAATCGAGCGTGAGATTCTTGGCCCGCTCCTTGGCGATCTGGCGGACGTGCGTCATCACCTCATGGGCCACGGCCTGGTTGACTTCCCTCGCGCCCGAGACAACTTCACCCGGAGCCACGGGTGTTGCTGGGGCTCGCGCATCGGCCCGCGGCCTGGGCGCGGCCGCGACTTCCTCCCAACTGCGCCACTCGGCGATAATCTGCAGCGAGCCTTCCAGAAATTTATCCCGGCAGGCATGACGCTGGATCTTGCCGCTGGACGTCTTGGGAATCGAGCCGAAACGGACCAGAATGACCGCGTCCGGGGGCAGCTCGTGCTCCGAGGAGACGGCCTGGCGGACGGAGTCAATCACGTCGCTCCAGTCGTCACGGCGGGTCCGCTCCACCTCGGCGACGATGATCAGCCGCTCCCGGCCGTGCAGATCGAGGGCAAAGGCCCCGACCGCGCTGGGCTGAATTTTCGGAGTGGCCTTTTCCACGGTCATTTCAATGTCTTGCGGGTATCGATTGACGCCGCGGACAATGATCAAGTCCTTGAGCCGGCCCGTGACATACAGCTGATCGTTACGGAAAAATCCGAGATCCCCCGTGCGGAGGAACGGCCCTTCACCCGTGACCAGGTGGAACTGAAACGATTCGGCGGTTTCTCCCGGCTTATTCCAATAACCTTGCGCGACGGAGGGACTGCTGACCCAGATTTCGCCGATCCGCTCCAGGGGCAGACGCTCGTGAGTTTCGGGATTGACGATCGCGACTTGTTCATCCGGCAGCACGCGCCCGCAGCTGACCAGGGCCCGCGAGCCCGGGGCGCTATCCGCCACGGGGATGACCTGCCGCTGATCGAGGGCCTTGCCGTCGAACGAGTGAACGATGGGCCCGCGACCGAAGAAGCTGCCGGTGACGATGAGCGTGGTTTCCGCCATGCCGTAGCAGGCGTAGTGCGCCTTATGCGAGAACCCATAGGGAGCGAAACGCTCGGTGAATTTCTCCAAGGTCTCCGCCCGCACCGGCTCCGCCCCATTGAAGGCCACCTTCCAGCAGCTCAGGTCAAGGCCTTCGAGTTGATCGTCGGTGATTTTCTGCGTGCAGAGCTCGTAGGCGAAATTCGGGCCGCCGCTGATGCTCACCCGGTACTTGCTGATGCCCCGCAGCCAGCGGACCGGCTTCTGCAGAAACGCCATGGGGGACATGAGCGTGGAGTGGCGGCCGTAAAACATCACCTTCAGGCAGCCGCCGACGAGCCCCATGTCGTGGTACGTCGGCAGCCAGGAGAGTCCGCTGCTATCGCGCGTCGGCTCGAAGGCCCAGCAGATGCTTTGGCAATTGTGCAACAGGTTGGCGTGCGTCAGCATTACCCCTTTGGGGGTGCCGGTGGAACCCGAGGTGTATTGCAGCATCGCCAGCTCGGAGGGCTGGATTTTCCGCGGCTTCCAGGTGCGACCCTCGTCGTCGCTAATCTGGTCCGTGGCAATCCAAGTGAGCCCCTTGAGATGGGGAGCCTCGTCCAGCAGGTCGGCGCTCCTTTCGGAGACTTCATTCAAAGTTAGCGCGACCTTCGCCTGGGCGTCGTCCGAAATCGCCTGGATCCGCGCCATGTTGCGGTTGCGCCGCGGCGGATACGCCGGCACGGCGACTGCCCCCGCCGCAAGGCAGCCGTAATAGCCAATCAGGAAATCGAGCCCATGCGGATACAGCAGCAGCGCCCGTTCGCCTCGCATCTTGAGCGCCGTCAACCGCGAGGCGACCGCCGCCACCTTGACGGCGAACTGCGCATAGGTCAGGGCCGCTTCCTCCTCTTCGCCGTCGATAGTCCGGTAAACGATGTTATCAGGCTGAATTTCAGCCCAGTACGCCAGGCAGTCAATCAGCGAGGTCCGCGGAGGATCGTACGGAGCAAGGAAACGGTCGAGGTCCAAGGTCGTGAAAGCTCCCCAAAAGTGCGCACGCGTCTCAAACGAGCAATCCTGGATTTTACTGGGGCGGAGGCGAGACTCCAAGTAAGCGGAAGCGTGGCCGGCGGCGGTTTTGTGGAAAATGCTGATGAGTTACTTGGAAGTCCCCACTCGGTACAGATGCTTCTCGGTCCGCACAAAGAATGCGCCGTCGCCGACGCAGTAGGAGGCCAGGGAAGGCTCCTGAAAGCCGTTCTCGCCGAGTTTCCGGAACGTTTTGCCGGCTTTCAGAACGGTTCCCTTGCCGTCTTCGTCCTGGCAGTAGATTTTGCCGTCGGCATAAACCGGGGATGCCGAATACTTCGTGCCGATCCGCTCCGACCAATGGACATCGCCGGTCTTCGCGTCGACACAGGTGGCAATGCCTCCATCGGAGATGAGGTACAGCTCATCGCCGACTAGGAGCGGTGAGGGCGTGTGCGGCGCGCCTTTTGTCAGCGTCCATTCCACGTGCGTATCGGTCACGTCCCCTTGGCCATCGGGACGAATGGCCAGAATGCTGGGGGAATCATAGCCGGTGCTCATGTAGACCAGGCCGTGGCCGAAGACCGGCCGGGGGATCACGCTATATCCGTCGTAGGTGACGCGCCAGATTTCCTTGCCGGTTTTGGGGTCGAGAGAGTTGACGACCCCTGCGCCGGGACTGATGACTTGTTTCTTTCCGCCGACCGTAATGACGATGCAGGTGGCGAAGGCGAATCGCTTGCCGGAGTCACTCTCGCGGGGAAACTTCCACTGGACGTCTCCCGTGGCGGCATCGAGGGCGGCCACAAAGGGGCTGCTCGCGCCGTCGCAACTGAAGACGAGCAGTCCGTCCACCAGCACCGGGGAGTTGCCGTTCCCATGCACCGGCGGGAAAGCCAGCTCTTGAGTTTTCCAAACAATGTTCCCATCCAGGTCCAGACAAGCGGTCCCTTGATGGCCGAAGTGGACGTACAGCTTGCCCCCCTCTACCAGCGGCGTGGGGCTGGCGTGGCTGTTTTTGATATGAATCCCCGGCACGGAGGCAGCGTCCCGCGAAAAGACTTCCGTATCCCAAAGGGTCGTTCCGTCCTTGGCATTCAGGCAGATCGCCCGTTGCGAGAGCTTGTCGTCAGTCAGTACTGCCGTCGTCAGATAGAGCCGGCCTTTGACGAGCGCGGTGGAGGACCAACCTTTGCCGGGAATCTCCTGTTTCCAAGCGATGTTTTTGGTCTCGCTCCACTGGATGGGCAGATTCTTTTCCGTGGAGACGCCGTTCCCCAGTGGACCGCGGAACCCAGGCCAATCGGCGGCGAAAACGGGGAGGGAAACGAACGAGACCAGGACGAGGGGAAGCAGATTTCGCATTGTGACGTTGAGTTTCTGGGTGGCTAAGGACGGGTGGCAAGTGCTTTCAGATGCGGGATGTCAAATTGCTGCAGCAAGCCGAAGCAGAACTGCTCGGGAGTTCGGTCAACCGTGTTGTTCTGCTCGATGATTTGTTTGAGGGACGCCATCTCCCCTTCCATGCCGACGCCGCCAATCGCATCCGTTTCCAAGCCGGCTGCGCACAGAGCGATGAGGCTGGTCCGCGGCCCGATGGCTTCCAGGCGGACGCTCTGCCCGCGCTCCTTCTTGAGCCAGCGGGCAGCAGCGGCGACCTGGCTGGCCTGGACTCCCACGGGGCGCTCGCCGACTGCGGAGACGAGCAGGGCAAACAGATACGCGCGGTTCTTGACGTTCGACTCTCCAAACATGTACGGCTCGAGCACCACGACGCGGACTTTCTCGTCTAGAAGCTTCTTGATCTTCTCCTCCGCCGCTCCGCGTCCACCGTCCGTGATGAGCAGCACGGTGGATTTGGCATCGGCGGGAGCAAGTTCCACTGCCGGAACCGTCCACTCCTTGTTGATTTTGAGCTTCCAGCGGGTGACTTCGATGCCGCCGCTGGTTTCGTCGTTGAACTTGGCCGCTTCGACATCCCAAGGATGATACGCAATGACACCGGCCAGCCGCTTGCGTGCATCGGCTTGCCAGGCGGCCAAATCTTTTCCTTCCTTGGGAGGAGCCGGCGTCTGCGGCAATCCCGACGCGAGTCGCAATGCCAGCTGATGCAAGTCCAGGTTGTCCGCCGGCAACTCCACGTTGAGCTGGTCAGCGGTTTTGATTTCCTTTTCGCAAGGGATTTCGTCGGCGGAGAAGTTCGCATTGCCGGCATACCAGTGCTGGCCAATCACCTTGTAAAGCGCCTGCCGGTTGTCCTTCTCGAAGTTGTGCGTGCCGGGATCGTAGTTGACGTGCGAATGCAAATTCTCTTCCTTGCCGAACAGTTTGTAGATCGGGCCGGAGGCATCCAGCAGCGGCTGGAGGGCGTGCGGGGCGGCGAAACAGCATTCGTCCTTCTGGTTGTAGGTCAACAGCGCGACACGCGGAGCCAGCATGGCCGTCAGGTGGGCGTAGTCGGCTGTCGTGGCCAAATCCACCGGTGTCTGCTCGGAATCCCCCAGGTCCGAATGATTGAAAATCCGCGTGCGGAAGCTCGAATAGCCGGCGACCGGATTGGTGAGCGTGACCCGCGTATCGAGCGAGCTGATGATGATGGTCTGCCACCCGCCGCCGGAAAGCCCGGACACGCCGACCCGCGAGGAGTCCGCATTCTCATGTTTCAGCAGCAGGTCAATCCCGCGACTCATGGCGAGATAAAACGTCGCCAACCCGCTGCTGCCGCAAAGGTCGATTTGGTTGAGCATCGGGTGGCTGAAACCGGGCGTTTTGAGCTGCCCCATGCCGAACCACTCGACATTGAGTGTGATGATGCCCCGCTTGGCGAAGTTAATGCAGCGAGTCTGCTTATAAACGGCGGCTTTTCCTTTCCCGTCGTGACCGTTCACGTTGAGAAACACCGCATGTTTGCCCTCCAGCTTCTCGGGCTCATACAGCAGGGCTGGAATCCACAGGCCGGGAAGTGCTTCGTAGCGGAGCTTCTTGAGCTTGTAGCCCTCGCCCCCCTCGATCGTCTCCAGCCATTCCACCTTCCCCGCCGCATCGCGCCACTTCGCCGCCTCTCCCCGAAAGACCACCTTCTCCAGTGTCTCCGCCCGCATTTTCGCCGCCAGCTTCTCCCACTCCTCCTTGGAAGCCGCCTGCGGCGCCTTGGGAACGCGGGCATCGCAGAATGCCTGCACTTCGCTTTGCACCGCCATCGCATCCAGAATCGGCTTGGCCAGCAGCTCCTTGAGCGGTACATCAGCCGCGGCCAGTGGCATCGGCATAGCGACGGCAATAACGAGTGCAATCAGCAAGGGGCTGCAACGATTCATGGCGGTGGCTCAATGGTTTGGGACCGATGCGGCAAGTAACGGCGGATATTCTACCACGTAACCGCCGCCTCATTCCAAGCCTCATCGCGTAGAAAGTAATTCCCTCTGGGCCTCGTCAATCTGGACGCACTGGGGCTCCCCAGGCAAAATAGTGATCGAGTGGAGTTCTCCCGAAGGCATCAAGGAGATTGCCATGAAGACCATTCGCCGGATCGTGCGTGACGTTCGCCCCCACTGGGTGGGAGACGGCTTTCCCGTCCGCAGCCTGTTTTCCTACCACGACAGCGACTTCGACCCGTTTCTGCTGTTGGACTACGCCGGGCCGCATCAATTTGCACCGGCGGAGGCACCCCGCGGCGTCGGCGAGCATCCGCATCGCGGCTTTGAGACCGTGACCATCGTGTACCAGGGGGAACTGGAGCACCGCGATTCCAGCGGCAGCCACGGCTCCATTGGTCCCGGCGATGTCCAGTGGATGACGGCTGCCTCCGGCATCGTGCATGAGGAATATCACAGTCCGCGATTTTCCCGCGAGGGGGGAACCTTTGAAGTAGTTCAACTCTGGGTGAATCTGCCGGCCAAGGACAAGCTGTCGCTGCCGCGGTATCAGGGAATCCTGGACGCGCAGATTCCTGAGGTCCCGCTGGCGAATGCAGCCGGAATCGCCCGCGTGATTGCCGGTGAGTTTCAAGGGACGCGCGGGCCGGCCCGGACGTTTACCCCCATCAACGTCTGGGATTTGCAATTGGCGCCCGCGGGATCGGCCGAGCTCACCATTCCGGCGGGACATACTTCGCTGCTCGTCGTGCAAACAGGCGCGGTGCAGGCCAACGGCACTCTCGTCAACGCCGTGGATCTCGCGCTCTTCGAGCGCGAGGGGACTCGCATCCATCTGCAAGCGGAAGGGGCGTCTCGCGTGCTGGTCCTCACGGGCGAGCCGCTCCACGAGCCGGTCGTCGGCCAAGGCCCGTTCGTCATGAATACACGGGAGCAAATCCTGGAGGCCGTTCAAGACTACCAGGCCGGCCGGATGGGACACCTGGCGTAAAACCAGCCGACATTGACGCCGCTTGTCCAAGCCAGTAGGATTTCCATCGTTCTTGAAGGGCTCTCTAAATTGCAGCCGTCAAATGCCCCAACGCCCTGATGTCAACTACGTGTCAGAGCACTGCCTCTATATGGTGCTTTTTGCTTCTTGCTCGGGTGGCACCTAAAGCTGTCTGATCGGCGGCGATGCTGCGCATCTAGCGCGACAATCGGCCGCGCAAAAGTTGCGCCTCTATCTGTCCCTCTGCAAGTTCGAACGTAAAAGCGGCTACTAAAGCAGGGACGGTTCTTAATCTTGGACGTGCGGCGAATGAGTTGCCGGCAATGGCATTCGCGCTGTCTGCTGTCACCCGATTTGTAAAGGAATTACTCATGTCGTTTTGGGCAATTGACTACGACCTCAATGCGGATGCCATGAGGGAAGCGAACTACTCAGACAACGATGCGGCACGGCTTCGCGACGCAGTCGAATGCTGTTTCGTGGAGCATTGCTTCGCCAAACTCGAAGGCGCTGGCCTCCACGCCAGTGATCGGAACGACGCGCTTTCGAACGCCTATTCGGCTTGCCTGGCTCTGACGGCGATTGCCGATTCCGAAAGGTTCATCAGCAGACTCAGTTTGTTTCGGGTCAACGACCTGACCAACCTCTTGCCTTTCCTGCACTCCGCCAAGTCACCGGCTTGCAGCCAAGAGAACGGTAATTCTGATTCGGATGAACAGTCACGCGTTGGTTCTGCCCTGACTGCGGTCATTCAGGATCTCTTTTTTGACGGGCCGGAACACGGTCCGAAAAGACCTCATGCGCCCCTACGCAAACCATCTGCGAAAGCCAGCTAAACCTTCTGTGACGATCATTTCGACCTGACCCTAAGTGCAAACATGGCTCGCCAGAATCGTTCTCCTCCGCCTGCTGCACTCAAGCCGTCTGCTCCTCCGCCGCCGCCCGCTGCGCCAGAGCCGCAGCCGCTCTGGACTTTCTTTGTACGAATGTATTGGGCCATGATCGGACCTGGCCTGTTGGCCTTGTTCCTCCTACTGATGGCAATGCAAAAAGAGACATGGCTAGGAGGCATCGACATTGCGTTTGCTGTTTTCCTTTTGCTCGTCATTGTTGCCCGCTGGATTGATTTCCTCTACGCCGACCCGACGTTGACCACCGGCGAAGTCGCTACGGTGTCTCAGATTCGCAACCACTCTTTGTTTACCGTCATCTTGGGTCTTGCCTCGTGGATCACCGCGACCCTCCTTGGCATTTATGTCCTGGGCTAGCGCCAGATCGAGTGAAAAGAATGCTGCCGATGTTCGAACCATTAGCTCAAGCCGGCGGCCTTGCAACAGGGATTGCGGTCGTCATCGCCTTTCTGCTGATTCTCCTGGTCATCGCAAGCGTCGTCCTTGCGCAATATTTTCGCTATTGGATGCAATCCTTCCTGACGGGAGCCGGCATCACTCTGTGGGACCTGATCGGGATGACGTTTCGCAAAGTGAACATCGGGGTCATTGTCAAATCCAAGATCATTGCGGTACAGGCGGGTCTCAATGATCCGGAAATCACGAGCCAGGCGCTCGAGGCGCACTTCCTCGCCAATGGTAATGTGCCGCTGGTGATTCAAGCTTTGGTGGCGGCCAAGAAAGCCAAGTCCATACAGCTCTCGTTTCGAGAGGCGACCGCCATCGATCTTGCCGGCCGCAACGTCTTGGAAGCGGTGCAAACGAGCGTCTATCCGAAGGTCATTGATTGTCCGCCGAAGGGGCGCGGAGTGTCGATGTTGGAGGCTGTCGCTCGGAACGGAATTCAAGTGAAGGCCAAGGTTCGCGTGACCGTGCGGGCGAATTTACAGAAACTCATCGGCGGTGCCGGCGAGGAAACCATCATTGCCCGCGTTGGTGAAGGGATTGTCAGCGCCATCGGGTCAGCCGATGACCACTTATCCGTGCTCGAAAACCCAGACTACATCTCAAAAGCGGTCTTGGCGCGACGGCTCGACGCGCAAACGGCGTTTGAGATTATTTCGATTGACATCGCCGAAATGAATGTGGGGGAAAACATCGGCGCTCGCCTTCGCGCGGATGGCGCGGATGCTGCTAGCCGGGTCGCTCGGGCCAACGCGGAGGGACGGCGGGCAATGGCCGTGGCCGCTGAACAGGAACAGCAGGCCCGCATCGAGGAAAGCCGGGCAAAACTTGTCGCGGCGGAGGCGGAAGTCCCCCAGGCTATGGCAGATGCGTTTCGGAGCGGACGCCTGCGGATTATGAACTATTACGAAATGCAGAATGTGCAGGCCGACACGGAGATGCGGGAATCCTTGGCACGGTGCTATGGCGTGGAAGCTTTGGGCCGCAAGTGATGAGAAGTGCCTGAAAGCGAACTGAATCTGCAAAAGGTGGCTCAAATTAGTCTTTGGGAAATCTCTCGTTCGGTCATGGCCATCGCCCTGTTGGTTCTTTGCGTAGTCGTTCTTGTGATGACGACTCCGGCTCCCGAAGGTAAACAATGAAATGAAACACGGCTCTTGAGAACCTTATGTCGCACAAGGAAGAGTATTCCCCGCAAGTCGAACGTCGCTTGCTTGTCGCGATAGGCGCGGCCATCGTGCTGTATGCATTGGGTCTAGCGCTGGGATGGCCGCAAGCCGGCGCGGCCCTTATGAGCGGACACGACGGGCATCAGATTGAAAAGGAATCTCATGCTCTGCCGGAGCCTCCACCAACATGGGCGGTGACGCCATTTGTGCTATTGCTGGGAGCGATTGCCGTCCTACCGCTGTTGCCCGCAACAAAGCATTGGTGGGAGAGCAATCGAAACCGATTTCTGGTGGCTGCTTCGCTTGGCCTGATCACGCTGGCCTACTACTTGGTACTCCACCGTGAGCCGATTGAGCGACACTTTTTAAGCCATGAGTTGATTCCACCAAGCGCTGGTGCCGTCAGTTGGTCGCTGCCTTGGACCATCTTCCAGAACGCCATACTGGGAGAATACGTTCCATTCATTGCGTTACTCTTCTCGCTGTACACGATTTGTGGCGGCATCCGCATCAGTGGCGACCTGCCCGCGCATCCCTTCACCAACACCGCCTTCATTGCGATTGGCGGCCTGCTCGCCAGTTTCATCGGCACGACTGGCGCAGCGATGGTCTTGATCCGACCGTTGCTGGAAACCAACTCCGAGCGCAAACATGTCCGGCACACGGTGGTCTTCTTCATCTTTGTCGTCTGCAACTGCGGCGGCTGTTTGTTGCCGATTGGTGATCCGCCTCTGTTTCTTGGCTATTTGCAGGGAGTCGAGTTTCTGTGGACACTTTCGCTCTGGAAAGAGTGGGCGTTCGTAAACCTGTCGCTGCTCGCCATTTACTATTGTTGGGACCAGTTCTGGGCTTACCCTCGCGAGGCCAAACGCGACATCACTGCCGATGAACGCCGCGTACGCAAATTGCAATTTCGAGGATTCTGGCTAAACATACCACTGCTCTTCGGCGTGGTGCTGGCAGTGGCGCTGTTGAGTCCCGGCAAACCCTTCCCCGGCACCCAGTGGCATCCCTGGCTATGGCTGCGAGAGATAGTGCAGCTGTTGTTGGTCGGCCTGTCGCTCTTGGCGGGGTCTCAAGTGGTTCGGCGCGACAACCGGTTTACCTATGCGGCGATTGTGGAAGTCGCCGCGCTCTTTTTCGGCATCTTCATCTGCATGCAGCCTGCCTTACAGATTCTCGATGTGCGCGGCGCATCACTGGGGGTCGATACGCCCGCGAAGTTCTACTGGTTCACCGGCGTTCTTTCCTCAGTGCTGGACAACGCGCCGACGTATTTGGTGTTCTTTAAGGCGGCTCAAGCGCAACACGCAGAAGGGCCGAACCAGGCAGGGGTGGCCGTCGAAATTCTCGCGGCCATCAGTTTGGGCGCGGTTTTCATGGGAGCGATGACCTACATCGGCAACGGACCAAACTTCATGGTCAAGAGCATCGCGGAGCAGTCAGGGGTAAAGATGCCGAGCTTCTTCGGCTATCTGCTCTACAGTTTGGGAGTGCTACTGCCGCTGCTGATCTTGATGCAGTGGCTCTTTCTCTAACTTTCGTTCGCAATGAACGCTGTAACTCAACAATGGGGCGATGCCAGGACGAATGGGTATGCCCGGTATGGGAAGAATGGGACCACCAATGAGCTCAAAGCCCTGTTGGCTCGGCGGTCGTACCCACCCTGTCCCCTTTGTTCTCCCCTGGCCTGACCTAGCGCGCACCGTTGGGGCGAAGATGGGGCGGTTCTGGGCAGGCTGGAAGCCTACCCCACCGAAAGTACTAGACACTTAGGCAGAAGTGCCATTTTGTATAATATGGGAACAAGGGGCGGAGCTCCGCGCGAGGACTAGGGAGGGTGAGGTCTTTGACATCCTGGTTGTGAGGGTAAGACGAGAGTTTTCAGTGTTCGGTTTTCAGTTTTCAGTGGGGACGGGCGAATCGCGCCCGAGGGGCTTTGAAAAAGAAGTTATCAGTGCCGGAAGTTTTGGTGAATCAAAATCGACTGAAAAGAGGGTGATGAATCAAGACTTACGGCGAGGGCCCTGGGTGGAACATGCTCTCCCATAGCGAGTTCGGTTGATTCATGAAGTCGTAAGTCCCGCGAGAACGGAACCTTGTGAATCATGCATCAAAGCACCCGTCAGGGGGGTTATCAAGGCTCCCGCAAAGAACTGGGGATGAACCGCGGAGAACGCAGAGGGGCGCAGAGAGAGTGGGACTGGGGCGGCGTTCAGGGAAAGGTGGTCGCCCTAAGGTCGGCCCAAGACCCTTACCCCGGCCCTCCCCCCAAGGGGAGAGGGGGAAGATGCGGCGGCGAGGTTGGCAGAACTGGGCAACCGAGGCGAAGCGGGGATGAATAGAAAGGGGCTGTTTCGAATGGTTTATTCAGGGACTTACGGCGAGTGTGAATAGCGCAAGTATAGGAGATACATAGTGTTGCAGAGAGTGAATATGTCGTAAGTGACTGTGTAACATGATGTCAGAAATGTGAATAAAATGGCCCCTAGCAGGGGGCGGGTGAGGTTAGGAGAACGGTGCAAAGCGGGGACGGCGAGGTGGGGAGACCTGCGCCGAAGAGGGGAGGATTAAGATTAAGATGAAGATTAAGAGTAAGAGTAGGAGTAGGAGTCTTGTCCTGCCGCACATTGCCTTTCCCAGCTTTCCCCTTCGGCAAGCTTTAACGGAGGAGTTTCTGCTGTTAATGGATGCTTTGCCCCTAACTAGGGCTGCATTCGTCGCGGGAACTCTTGACATGGCCTCTTCAATGTCGATAACAAGCGAGTATCAGGCGGCAAACTGTACCGGCGGGATGCCGCAACCCATACCGGCGGAGAAGGAATTCCAAATGCCTCTTATGGAAGTCCCCGCGATGCCTGAATCCAGCACGCCGATGGCGGGCGAACTCTCGGCCCAGGCGCTGTATGACAAGTGCTACGCCCTGTCTCGGAATCTCTGGTGGACTTGGCACCCCGAAGTCACCAGCATCTTTCGGGACCTCGATCCGATCCGCTGGCGGCAACTGGACCATAATCCGGTCGCTCTCCTCCGGGAGTTCACGCCGGATCGCCTGGCCACTCGCGCCAGCGAGATGGTCATGCACAGCCGCATCAACTACGCCCATCGGCGGCTGAAGGAGTACCTGGCGAATAAGCAGACCTGGGCGGCCACGCACGCGGGCGTGCTGGGCAACAAACCGGTCGCTTACTTTTCGGCGGAATTCGGCCTGCACGAATCGATGCCGATCTACTCCGGTGGCTTGGGAGTCCTTTCCGGCGACCATGTGAAGAGCGCCAGCGGCCTGGGGGTCAACCTCGTCGGCATCGGCCTCTTCTACGATCAGGGTTACTTCAAGCAGCAGCTCGATGACGCCGGCTGGCAGACCGAAGAGAATCTTGACACCAAGGTCGAGAACCTGCCGATGGAGCCTGCCCTCTCTCCC
This sequence comes from Pirellulaceae bacterium, assembly GCA_051004015.1. GTDB lineage: Bacteria > Planctomycetota > Planctomycetia > Pirellulales > Pirellulaceae > SXOA01. The sequence goes on from JBPCKT010000063.1 coordinate 148,436, forward strand.
GACGGCAAGCCGATCACGGTCCGCGTGGAGACCCGCAAGGGAGCCCTCTTCGCCAAGGTCTGGGTGATGCAGGTCGGGCGGGTCAAGCTCTACCTGCTCGATTGCAACGTGGATGGAAACAGCGACGAAGACCGCGAGCTCACCAGCCGACTCTACGGCGGCGATGAGCGGACCCGCATCCGCCAGGAGCTGATCCTGGGGGTCGGCGGCGTGAAGGCTCTGCGGGCGCTCGGCATTCGCCCCGGCGTCTACCATCTCAACGAAGGGCACAGCGCTTTTGGCCCGTTGGAAGTCATTCGCGAGCGGATGCATGACGACGGCCTGGCCTTTGGTGACGCTCTCCGCGAAGTCGCCCGCCAGACCGCTTTCACCACGCACACGCCCGTCCCCGCCGGGCACGACCGCTTCCCCGGCGAGCTGGTCGAAGAGCATCTGGGCCCGCTCCGCGACCAGCTCGGCATCAGTTACGACCAGCTCATGGGGCTGGGCCGCGTCGAGCCGCAGAACACTGCCGAGCCGTTCACGATGACCGTGGTGGGGATGAAGATCTCCCGCCGGGCCAATGCCGTCAGCCAGTTGCACGGGCACATTTCGCGGCGGATGTGGGCCCAGCTTTGGCCCTGGAAGGTGGAAGAAGAAATCCCCATCGGCCACATCACCAACGGCGTGCATATTCCCACCTGGCTCGCCCAGCAGATGCTGCAGCTCTATGACCGGCATTTTGTCGCCAATTGGATTTACCGGATGGGTGAGCCGGAAGTCTGGCAGAGCATCCACAACGTGGACCCGGGCGAGCTGTGGGAAACGCACAACGCCCTCAAGAATCAGCTCCTGGCGTTCATCCGCCGCCGCCTCAGCCGCCAAAGCCGGCGGCGCGGGGAAAGCGACGAGGTGGTGGAGACGGCTCGCAACATTCTCGACCCGAACGTCCTGACGATCGGCTTTGGGCGGCGGTTCGCCACGTACAAGCGGGCCACGCTGCTGCTTACCAACCCCGACCGCCTGGCGGCCCTCGTCAACGACAAGGAGCGGCCGGTGCAGTTCGTCTATGCCGGCAAGGCTCACCCCAAGGATGAACCCGGCAAGAAACTGATCCAGCAGATTGCCAGGCTGCGAAAAGATCCGCGGTTCGCCAGCAAGATTGTGTACATCGAAGATTACGACATGAACGTCTGCCGCCACATGATCCAGGGGGTGGACGTGTGGCTGAACAACCCGCGGCGACCGCTGGAAGCTTCCGGCACGTCTGGACAAAAGACCGTGCTCAACGGCGGGCTCAACCTCTCTATCCTCGACGGCTGGTGGGCGGAAGCCTATGACGGTGCGAACGGCTTTGCCATCGGCCACGGCCAGAGCCACGCCAACGACGAAATCACCGACAAGCGGGATGCGGAAGACCTGTTCCGGGTGCTGGAGGAGCAGGTGGTTCCCATCTACTACGAGCGGGACGGGGATGGCCTGCCGCGGCAGTGGATCAAGCGGATGATGAACTCCATCAGCACGCTGGCCTGGCGGTTTTCCGCCCACCGCATGGTGATGGACTACGCCCGCCACTGCTACGTCCCCGCCGCCGGCGGGCTGAGCAGCGAGATGAGCGGGAAGTAACAGGGTGGCATGCCCACGGCTTTGCGTGGGCGCGGAATTGACATTGTTGCCTGGTGCTCCTTGGGGTAGCATCCCCCGCTAACCTTGCTAGCGGTGTCCCATGAGCACAATCCTGGTCGAAGCGCGCAAAGACGCCAACGTGCGCCCAGCGCTCGACCTGATTGCCAAGACCTGCCGCGGTTTGGGGCACGACGTGTTCCGCTGGCGCGGGCCACTGTCGGGCCGGGTTCCTTATTGGCGGCATCCGTTTGATTGCGACCTGGCCATCCTCTTCAATGGCACGCACGTCAAGTATTGTCCGGCGCTCGCGCGCCTGAAGCAGATTGGGGCGAAGTTGTTGTTCGTGGAGCTCGGCTGGTATCCCCAAAAGGGAACGGTACAGATCGACCGGGCGGGAATCAACGCCCGCGCGAGTTGGGCCGGCGAGCCGCTGACGGTTGATGGGACTAGGCCTTTGAAAGTCCGCACGGCGGGCGACCTGCTGGTGCTGATGCAACTGGATAGCGACACGCAGATTACCGAGTTGTCTCCGTGGTTCGCCAACATGCGGGGGTTTGTGACGCACGTCTGCCGCCACTCGGCCCTGCCGGTGCGAGTGCGGGCCCATCCACTCGCGCCCCCGGCTGCCGAGCTTGTTCGAGAAGTAGAGCAGCTCGGAGCGACATGGGACCACTCGGCATCTCTCGCGGATGCGCTCGCCGGGTGCAAAGCCGTCGCCTGCATCAACTCTTCCAGCGGAATTGATGCGCTTGCGCGGCGGCTGCCGGTGCTGTGCTACGGCTTGGCCATCTATCGCCACTTGGGAGCGGTCTATTGCCTGACAGGCTGCGAACAGGAAACCCGCCTCGCCACCGAGCAACTCGCTACCGGCAACTGCCCCCTGTTCGAAGAACGCAGCGATGCGGCCGCGATGCGAGCCCTCGACCATCAGTGGTCATTCCACGAAATCTCACAGCGGCTGCCGCCGATGATTGAGGCGCAACTCCCCTCCCCCGCAACTCGCGCTGCCCGCAAGTTTGGAATCGTTCCGACGCTGCTGCGTTTCGTCCGCGACTTGCCTGAACATCTCCTTGCCCGCCGCCAGGCTGCCTGACTATCCGATGACCAACAAACCCCTGCTCGCCGAAGAAACCCTGGACAAGCTGCTCCAGTCGTATAGCTTCGAATCCGTGCTGGACGTCGGTTGCGGCACCGGCCGCCACTCGCGACTGTTCCAGCAGGCGGGCAAACAAGTGACGGCGATCGACATCTATCCCGGCCTCGAAGATGCCGTCAAGGCGGACTACCTGCGGCACGAATTCGCCGCTCCGTTCGACTGCGTGTGGGTCTCGCACGTCCTGGAGCATCAGCTCAACGTCAACCAATTCCTCACCAAGGTCTTTCGCGATCTCAAGGAAGGAGGCATCCTGGCCCTCACCATCCCGCCCCTGAAGCACGAGATTGTCGGCGGCCATGTCACCCTCTGGAATGCCGGCCTGCTGCTGTACAACCTGATCCTCGCGGGTTTCGACTGCTCCCAGGCCGCGATCAAGTGCTATGGCTACAACATCGGCGTCATCACGGCGAAGAAATCAGCCGCCATTCCTTGGAGCCAGCTCAGGTACGACACCGGGGACATTGAGACGCTGGCCCCGTTTTTTCCCAACGTCGATGGGATGCAGTGGGCCCAGTCCTTTAACGGGCGGATCAAGCAGCTTAATTGGGACCGGCCCGGCATCGAGTTTCACGCTGAGCGAGGGTTCAAGCCCTGGCTGCGCCGCTTAATGGGACGCGATCACGCCAGGCCAATACGACACCGTTCTCAAGCCGCTTGATGCTTGAAGAGAAAAGATTCCATGCGCTTGCCCGAAAAGCATTTCATCGTGTCCGAGCAATTCCACTTTCTCTACATCCCCCTTGAGAAGGTCGCCTGTTCCGCGATCAAATCCTGGGTGATCGAGCTGGCTGAAGGACGAGGGGCGGCGCACGGCATTGACCCCAACGCGCACATCCGCGCCCGCTATGAACTGCAGGCCCAGTCCGCCGAGGTGCAGCGCCGCTTGCTGAGTGACAAGCGACTGTTTCGCTTTGCCTTTGTCCGCAACCCCTGGGACCGGCTGGTTTCCGGCTTTCTAAACAAGTTTGTGCCGTGGAAGTCTCCCGCCCAAAAGTTCGCGGAGGAACATTCCCGTCGGCTGCGCTGGAGCCGCGCAGTCAACCGGCTTTCCGCGGGTTGGCTCTGTTCGTCGGGCAAAGCATCGTCCGAGCGCTGGCGAGAAGAGCTTACCTTCCGGCAATTCGTGGCTGAATTGCGACAGCGGAATCCCCGCAAATTTGATTTGCACTGGCGGCCGCAGTATCTGTTTTTCGGCCCGCAGACGCTCGATTTTCTGGGACGCTTCGAGCATCTCGCCGATGACTTCCGCACGCTATGCCAGAAGCTGAACGTCTCGGGGGACCTGCCGGAGGCGAACAAGACTCGGAGAGACTCCGCCGTCCACCGAAATCTGGCGGACGCACCTTTGGCCGAGCTACGCTCGTTGGCCGGCTTTCCAGGTTACTCCTGGTTCTACACGCCCGACCTCGCGGAGCAGGTGGCGGAGCTCTATGCGGAAGACATTCAGCGGTTCGGATATGAGTCCAAACGGCCGGGGCTCAATCTGGAGACGGCTCGGGCGGCTTGAGGTCAAAGCTGCGGCCAGTACTCCGGCAGAGGCGAGATGAAGGTCATCATTTCGCGGCAGACGGGATTCCAGAACGACAAGCTGCGGGCGTGCAGTGCCACCATCCGCTGCCGCTCGTCGTCGGTGGGTGGGCCGAAGTGGTGCGGGCTGCGGTACATTTCGTCTCCCAGCAACGCATGTCCGCGAGACGCACACTGGATGCGGATTTGATGCGTCCGGCCGGTTTCCAAGGTAATTTCCAGCAGAGTGGATGGGCAAGGTTCAGAAACTTGCTTCACGACCCGGTAATGCAGAATAGCAAGTTGCCCCTCCGGGTCGCCCTCCTTAGTCACCACGCTCCGCGGATCCCCTTCCACCTTCTTCAGGTAGTCCGTCCATGTTGCTGATTCCGGTTGCACGTCTCCCTGCGCCAAGGCCCAATACGTCTTCTCCACCCGCCTCTGTTCAAACTGATTGGAGATTGTTCGGGCCGCCTTGCGGTGTTTGGCGAACACAATCACCCCTGATACTGGCCGGTCCAGCCGATGCGGCACGCCGAGATAGACATCCCCTTCGATGTTGTCTCGTTCTCGCAGGAACTTCTTGATCCGCACCTCCAAACTATCTATCCCCAGCGGCGCCTGCGTCAGCAGTCCCCCCGGCTTCGCCACGACCAGGCAGGCCTCGTCTTCGTGCAGGATGTCAAAGCCGAGAGGCATGGGAAGGAGGTTAGAGGTCAGAAGTTAGAGTAACGGCATGGAGAGCGTGACCTACTCATCCAGCTTTCCCTCCAGCGCCAGTTGATGGAAATAGTGCGGCACCTTGTCTTGATTCTCCAGCAGCCAGTCGATACTCGGCTCGTGGTGCATGGCTTTGTGAATGGCCTTGGCGGTGGCGGCCCGGTTGGTTTCAAAAAGCAAGTCGAAATCGATCTTGATGTCCGCATTCGTCACGCTCGGGTCGAGCCAGACCGAGACGATGATCCCCAGGTCATTGGCCTTCTCCTTGGGAATGTCCCCCACGCGGACCGCGTCCAGCACGCCGTGGGCGATGGCGGCTTGCACGGTCCCCATCAGGATGTTGGTGTACTTGCTGCTCTTCACCGTCACCTTGCTGACCATCAGCGTCACCGGGCGAATCTGCACGTCGCTGTTGAGAATCGCAAAGACCCGCGAATGCCCCTTCACCTGGTCCCCCAGCAGGTTCGCAATCGCATATCCCACAGGCCCATCCAACTCCCCAATCACCACCTCCGGCTCCGCAGCGGACCAGGCGGGATCCCCTTCCACCAGGGCTTCACCGGTGCGGAGAATAATCCGCTCACTGGTCTTCTTGCGGAACATCGGCTTGGCCGCTTTGTCAAACCGCTTTTTCTTGGCCATGAAGGTTTCCTTCTGCTAAGGTGTGCGTTCGTTGATTTGTGTTGCCGGCCCATGATTTTCCACATCGGCGGATTGCAGGCAACGGGCATTGGGACCGTTAAGGAATCAAGCCATGAGCAACGCAAACATTCCGCCGCCAAGGGGAAACATCTTGCCGAGTGACCGTATTCTCGCCATTGCCCAAGAAAACGCCCTCGCCGCCTACGCCGACCTCTCTCCCTATCGAATCCGCCTCGCGCTCGAAGATGACGGCTGGCACGTCGACTACGAGCTCAAGGATCCCAAGCTCAAGGGTGGCGGGCCGCATTACGTGATTCATGCGGTGACGGGGGCCATTATCTCAAAAAGGTTTGAGCAATAGCTCTAAGCCAGTATCTCCCCCACCACTTCCCCCTCCACATCCGTCAGCCGGTAATCTCGCCCAGCGTGGCGGTACGTCAGCCGCTCATGATTGAGGCCGAGCAGGTGCAAGATAGTGGCGTGCAGGTCGTGGACATGCATGGGGTTTTCGGCGGGGGCGATGCCGTAGTCGTCGGAGGAGCCGTGGACCAGGCCTCCTTTAATGCCGCCGCCGGAGAGCCAGGAGGTGAAGACCTGGTGATGATGTTCGCGGCCGGCGTGGGCGGCTTGTTCGTGGTAGGGGGTGCGGCCGAACTCGGTGGTCCAGACGACGAGCGTTTCGTCCAGGAGGCCCCGCTGTTTCAGGTCGGTGATGAGGGCGGCGATGGGCTGGTCGACGTTTTTGGCCAGGGCGACGTGCTCCTGCATGTTGCCGTGCGAATCCCAGTTGCCGGAGGAGCCGACATCGATGAGCTCGACGAAGCGAACGCCTCGTTCCACCATCCGCCGGGCCTGCAAACATTGCCAGCCAAAACCGCCGGTCTGTTCGCGCGCGAGGCCGTAAAGACGGAGCGTGGCTTCGGTCTCTTGCGAGAGGTCGAAGGCTTCCGGGGCGGCTTGCTGCATGCCGAAGGCGGTTTCCATCGCGCGGATGCGGGCTTCGAGGGCCGCATCGCCGGGACGCTCTTCCAGGTGCTTCTTGTTGGCGGCAGCGATACGGGCAAGCTCCAGCTTTTGCAAGTCATCCGTGGGCGAGCGGCGGCTGACGTTGGCGATGGGGACTGGGCCGGGGACGATGTGCGTTCCCTGGTGGCAGCCGGGGAGGAAGTCGCAGCCCCAGGTTTGTGTGCCGGCGTAGGGGGGCCGCGGGGCGATGACCATGAACGACGGCAGGTTGCGGTTCTCGGTCCCCAGGCCGTAGCTCACCCAGGCCCCGATGCTCGGCCGGGCGAACGACCAGGAGCCGGTGTGCATGCCGAGCGTTCCCTCGTAATGGTTGGTGTGGTTCGATTCGAGTGAGCGGATGACGCACAGATCGTCCACCACGGTGCGGACGTGGGGAAAGAGATCACTCACCTGCGTGCCGCACGTTCCACCGGGGGCGAACTTCCACCCCGGCCCCTTGAGAAAGCGGGTAAACTTGCCGAGCTTTCCTTGCCAATTATCGACCGTGATCGACTTGCCGTGGTCGGCCGCCAGCTTGGGCTTGTGGTCGAAGGTATCGACGTGCGAGACGCCGCCGGTCATGTAAAGGAAGATGACCGACTTGGCGCGGGGGACGAAGTGGGGACGCCGGGCGGCCAGAGGATCCGGCACCGCAGCTTTAGCAGGCGGAGCTTCTTCGGCCAGAATTCCGCGGAGGGCAATCGCCCCAAAACCGCCGGCAGCGGCGGAGAGGAGTTCGCGGCGGGTTGGATGAGAGAGGAAATTCATCCCCTCATTCTACTCAACTTGCGAGTCGGCAAGAGTCTTCTAGCGAACAGGGCTCGCGTAAATGTCAAACCCGTCCTCGCGGTTGGAGACGAAAGTCAACCGGCCCTCTTTGGTCCAAGAGGCGAAGTTGTCGATGGCGGGATTCTGTGTTTCGTTCCGAGGGTTTTGGCCATCGGGGGCCATCGTGTAGATTTCCAGGTTGCCGTCGCGGTTGCTCGTGAAGGCGAGCCGTTTGCCGTCTGCGGACCAGGCGGGGTAATCGTCCATTCCAGGACTCTTCGTCAAGCGCACCAGTTCGCTGCCGTCGGCGTTCATCACGGCCAGCTCCAGATCTCCCCAACGGCTGGTGGAGAAGGCGATTTTCTTTCCGTCGGGGGACCACGCGGGGTGGGCATCAATCGCCGGGTCACTCGTCAGCCGTTTCTTCTCGCTGCCGTCGCTCTTCACGATGTAGATTTCCTGGTTGTCGTCCTTGGTTGAGGAGTAAGCGATCCACTGGCCATCGGGTGACCAACTTGGCCACTCTTCGTGGGAGAGCTTTCCTTCGGTTCCGGCCACGACCTTGATCTCAGTGCCATCTGCGAGGCAAGTATTGACGTCGATATCTCCCTGATTGGGCGAGGACTTGTCGTAGGAAAACGCAATCCGCTTCCCATCCGGCGAATAAACCGCATCGAACTCCGGCTCCTTGTTCGCCGTCAGCCGCCGCTCGGTCTTGTCGTCCGGCGAAAGGACATAAAGAAAAATGGTGGCCCCCTGATGACGGGTGAAGAGGAGCGTCTTCCCATCCGGCGACCAGACCGGCCGCTGTTTGAGATGGCCGTCGGTGGTCAGGCGAATCGGTGCTGAAGCCTGTCCAAAAACCAAAGGTGCGGATGGCCACGAAAAACACCAAAAGGCACAAAGAAAGAGAGGAGGAATTGTCTTCATCTGTTTTCGTGTCTCTTTGCGTTTCTTGCGGCCATCCCTCTTCGGTTTTCTTACACCAACTCCTCAATCACTTCGCCCATGAGCGGCAGGCCGGCGGTGGTGAGCTGGGTGGTGCCGATGCCGAGCTGATGGAGGACGGTGCGAAACAGGTCGGCGGGGGTGACGGGGCGGCTGGCGGGGTGTTCGCCGCGGGTGTCACTTTCACCGACGATGGTGCCGCTTTGCAGGCCGCCGCCGGCGACGAGAGCGGAGAAGCACTGGTTCCAGTGGTCCCGCCCCGCCTTGCCGTTGATTTTGGGCGTGCGGCCGAACTCCCCCATGGCAATAACAACGGTTTCGCCGAGCAGGCCGTGGTTTTCCAGGTCATCGAGCAAGGCCGACAGCGACTGATCGAGCATCCAGGCGTGGCGGTCCTGCATCTGCTGGAAGTTCCGGTCGTGCATGTCCCAACCGCCGTCGCCGGTGTCCTCGACTGGCTCGACGTGCGAGCTCCAGTTGACCTGCACGAAGCGGACGCCGGATTGCACCAGCCGCCGGGCCATCAAGCAACACTGGCCAAAACGGAATTTGCCGTAACTCCGGCGGAGCTTCTCCGGCTCTTCGTTCAGATCGAACACTCGGCGGGCATTGGGCGCGGTGAGCAGCGACAGCGCCTGCTGATAGAACTTGTCGAGGCGTTCGGCAGCGGGGGATGATTCGAGGTCCCGCGTGAGTGCGTCCATCTGCTTGCGAAGCCCTTCGCGGGAAGCCAGGCCGCTCGCCGAATTGCCGTCGATCAAATCGAGCTGCGGGATTTTCACGCCGTGGAGCACGTCGTAGTCGAGACGGAATGGATCATAGAGAGCGCCGAGCGGCCCGGCTCCTTCGCCGGCGATAGACCGTTTCCCTTGATGCAGCGTCCCTCCCATCGTCACAAACCGGGGCATCTCCGGCGTGAAGCCAAGCACCCGCGAGACGACCGAGCCGTGCGTGGCTTTCACCTGGCCGGAAAGGACTTGTCCGCTGAGACTAATGGCCCCGCTGTCCGAACCGGTCAGGCCGATTGTGCCACCGATGCCGTGGTCGTTCGACGTGTGATGCAGCGAGCGGAGGATGGAGTACTTGTCCGCCCGCGCGGCGAGCAGTGGGAAGAGCTCGCAGATTTGGATGCCGGGGACACGGGTGGGGACCGGCGCGTAGGGGCCGCGATAATCGGCCGGGGCCTTGGGCTTCATATCGAACGTATCGAGATGGCTCGGCCCGCCCCACAGCCACAGCAGAATGACCGACTTCGCTTTTTTGGCCTCCGCTTGTCCTCGCGCTTCCAGCCCTAGCAAATCTGCCAGCGACAAGCCCGCAGCCGCAATCCCGCCGGCGCGGAGCAGCTCCCGCCGCGTGGTGCGGCCGCAGACCTTGGCAATTTGTCGGCCGAAATTGAGCATGGGGCTATTATGGCAGAGGAAAACTAACGGTCATAGAGTCGAGTAGTATTTCGGCAGAAGGGATGGCAAAATGATGGATGGCAAAATCATAAGAAAGAGATTGAGGGGCTGGAGCAATCCTGTAAACCTCGACTCTTTCTGGTCTTATGATTTTGCCATCCATGATTTTGCCAACTCCCCTCTTCCCGGAGCGACCCCATGACCGTAGCCACAGCAAAATACCTTCGCCGCGACCCAGCCGAAGTCGAGCCCTGGCGGGAGACGTGCGGGCAAATCCGGCCGCTGGTGGAAGAGAAGGACGAAGCGGCCGCGGAAGTGCATCACGTGGAGATCGACCACGCCAAGCTGCACTATCACGCCCGGACCGACGAGTTCTACTACGTCATCGCCGGCAGCGGCACGATGGTGCTGGACGACGATGAAATCGAGCTGCATCCCGGCGTCGTCGTGTACGTGCCGCGAGGCGTCAAGCACAAAGCGGTCGGCAAGCTGACGGTGCTCACCGTCTGCATCCCGCGGGGGGTGCTGGGGGATATTGTGGAGCTGGAGTAACGGCGCAGTTAAGTAACGTCCGGCGGCGACGGCTGATGCGGGTTGAATTCGCCGGCGGGGTGCAGCGGGTCCATGAGCTGTCTTTCCAGCACCGCAAGTTGGCGGTAGGCCTGAAACCCGCACCACATGCCGTACAACACATAGGCGTGGAAGGCCGTCGCCAACAGCTCACCGGAAATGAGGAACAGCAAGCCATCCAGCAGGTACAGCACCATCCCCAGAAAAAACACCGGCTGCCAGCGCTGGAGCGCCAGCCATCCGAATCCGCAAACAACCAGGGAAACGACCGCGGAGAATCCAAATGCCACGATTTTTCCCAGAATCGCGGTCTCTGGAGCTTGCTGGGCATTCATTTCGGCGATGGCGTCGGCAACGCTGGTGATCCCCAGGCCGACGACGAAATAGATTCCGCCGCTCACGAGCATGATCAGCGAATTGACAATCGAGAAGCCGGCAATCCAGTAGAACCACTTGGCGCCATTCCTTCCCTGTTCCAGCAGGACCGCGATCTGAGACTCCAGCGGCGAAAATGCCGCGGGCTCCGGTTCCTGATTCTCCTGAACCTCCACCAAGTCGGGTGATTCGTAAGGATTGATCGCCCCAGGCGCGGGTTCGCTGGCCGGCAGTTGCGGGGCTCCGTCGGCGGACTGGGGTCGAAAATCAGACAACGGCTGGCTCATGGTAAATACTCAACAAGGGACGGGTGCCATCATCTTACACGTGTAGCTCCGTAGCACCTTCAAATCGTGACAGAAAAACCGAGGACAGAAAAATGGGTAACGGCAATACCTGAAGCGGAAGGGAATCTCACACAGAGTCCCGAAGGCACAGAGCAGAGGAAAAGTGAGAATTTCACTTCGCAGCTGACCCTTCCCATGTCTCGTGTGCAAGGTCAAGTCACCTTCTCATTATTTTGCCTTCCATCATTTTGTCTTTCCCGCCCTCCCTCATCCCCAATGTCCGACGAGCCGAGCCCGGAGACTAGATTGGAAGTTCACGCCTGGAGGACAGCCCGCTTCTCCGCGATGAACCTGGCGTGGTGGGGGAGATGGTTCGTCACGCGCCGGAGCAGCGTTTCGAGGCTCATTTCACCCGCTTCGCCGTGGATTCCCAGCCGCTGGAAGTCGGAGGCCGGAAGCGTGCGGAGGATGCGGGTCATGGATTGTCGGCAGGATTCGATGAGGTTGAGTTCTTCCGCGAGGTTCCGCTGGTGGTAAGCGAATTTGGCGGCGAAGGAGTTCTCGTCCCGGCCGAAAAACGTCGGTTTGTCCTGCGTGAGAATCACTTTCATCCGGTCGAGGTACACCGGCTCAAAATCGGACAGGTGGCAGACCACTTCCAGCATGCTCCACTTGCCGGGGATGGGGCGAGCGCGAACTTGCTCGGCGGAGAGTCCGGCCACGAGATTTCTCAGCTCCGCAGGGCCGGCGGCGTATTCGTCGATGAGGGCGGAGATGGACATGCTGTCTACGCTTTCTTGGGCAGCTCGACGCCCATATCTTTGAGCAGCATCTGCATGTCGTCCCAGACGAGCTTTTTGGCGTCGGGACTGCGAAGCAGATACGACGGGTGATAGGTGGCGATGACTTTGCTGCCGCGATAGGTGAAGAACTTGCTCCGCAGGCGGCCGATGGACTCGCCCGATTCGAGCAGCGACTGGGCGGCGTGCGTGCCGAGGCAGACGATATACGCCGGCTGCAGGATTTCCAGTTGCCGCTCCCAATAACTACGACAGTTGGCGAGCTCATGGGGTTCGGGGGGGCGATTGTCCGGCGGGCGGCACTTGAGGGTGTTGAGGATGTAGACATCTTCCCGCTTCCAGGTGCAGGCCTCGATGATCTTGTTGAGCAGTTGCCCGGCCCGGCCGACCATGGGGATCCCTTGCTTGTCTTCATCGGCCCCTGGCGCTTCCCCAAACAGCACTACCCGCGGCTTGAGGTTGCCGACGCCGAAGACCGTCTGCGTGCGGTAAGCGGCCAACTCGCGGCAGAGGGTGCAGCCCTTGACCTCGTTCAGGTTGATTAGGTCGAGCGCTCCCTTCCGATCCTCTACGCCTTCCAGCAACGGCGGATACGGCTGATGGATGAGCGAGCCCAATGCGGGTCCAACAGGAGCAGCTTTCGCACGGGGCATATCGGGTTCCTTCCTGATGGGGGGCGGAGGTGGTGCAATCCTTGGCTGCGGCTGCCCAACGTGGGGTAGGCTTCCAGCCTGCCCAGAATCCGCTTGTTCAAGCGGAACAGCCGGCGGCGGCAGCTTGCCAATCTGCATCACCCCCGCGCGGGCCAGGCTCTCCAGCCGCTGCGTGAGAATGCGGCGAGCGCGGGCCAGTGATGCGTCGTCGGTCGGCATAGCATCGTTATAGAAAGAAGGAGAGAAGGAGAGAAGGAGAGACAGAGAGACAGGAAAAAATGCCGCAAAGATACCTCTCCCCGTCTCTCTTTCTCTCCGTCTCTCCTTCTCCCCTCCGCCCCTGAGTGACTATGATAAAAGTGGGTTATTTCCACCATCAACCAAGGCAGCGCCAGCTCCCCCTTCATGCCCGTCCCTCAAGTCGTCATCGTCGGTCGTCCTAACGTCGGCAAATCCAGCATTCTCAACTGGATGGCCGGGCGGCGGATCTCCATTGTCGATGACAAAGCAGGGGTGACCCGCGACCGCGTGACGTACCTGATGGAGGAGCGGAACCGCTTCTTCGAGCTCGTCGATACCGGCGGCATCGGCATCATCGATGACGACAACCTGTCCAAGCAGGTCGAGGAGCAGATCGAGGCGGCCATCGACTCCGCGGATGTGATCCTGTTCGTCGTCGATGCCCGCGACGGCGTCATGATGCTGGACGAGCAAGTCGCCAAGCGGCTGCGGTATGTCGATAAGCCGATTATTTGCGTGGCGAACAAGGCGGACGCGGATACGCTCGACGCGCAGGCCGACGAGTTCTACAAGCTGGGCCGCGGCAAGCTGATCAAGGTCAGCACCCAGCAGAACCGCAACAAGCACATCCTGCTCAACATGATCCTGGAGCGGCTGCCGGAGGTGACGGCGGCGGAAGCGGAGGCGGCGGAAGAGCCGGTGATGAAGATGGCGATTGTGGGCCGCCGCAACACGGGGAAGAGCACGTTCATCAATTCGCTGGCGCAGGGGGAGCGGATGATCGTGAGCGAAATCCCCGGCACCACGCGGGACAGCGTGGACGTGCGGTTCGAGCTCGACGGCCAAACCTTCACGGCCATCGACACGCCCGGCGTCCGCCGCACCAAGAGCGTCAAGACCGACATCGACTTCTACAGCCTCCACCGGGCCCAGCGGAGCATCCGCCGGGCCGACGTGGTGCTGCTGTTCTTCGACTGCACCTCCCGCCTCAGCAAGGTGGACAAGCAGCTTTGCCAGTACATTGGCGACAACTTCCGCCCCTGCATCTTCGTGGTCAACAAGTGGGACCTGCTCTACGGTCAGATGCCGACGGAGCGGTGGGTCACCTACTTGCGGGACAATTTCCCCATGATGTGGCACGTCCCCATCGCCTTCATCACCGGCGAGACGGGCAAGAACGTGAAAGCCCTGCTGAACCACGCCCAGATGCTCTACAAGCAGTCGCTCAGCCGCGTCTCCACCTCGGAGCTCAACCGCCTGGTCCGGGCCGCGATGAAGAAAACGCCGCCGCCGATGTTTGGCTCGTTCCGCCCCAAGGTCTACTACGCTACGCAGGTCGGCACCCAGCCCCCCACCATCGTGCTGATGTGCAACGAGCCCAAAGCCTTCCAACCCGCCTTCCGCCGCTACCTGCTGGGCATTTTCCGCGACTATCTCAAATTCGGCGAAGTCCCCATCAAGCTCTACCTGAAAAAACGGGGGACCAGCGACAAGCGAGACGAAGTCGAGCCCGAAGTCAGCGACGAAGTGGTCGCCAGCCACGAAGAGCTGATGGCCGCCGGCCTGAACGGCGGCGATGTGGACAGCGCCATCTCGGATTCAGGCGATGTGCTGGCCGTGGATGGGGGGAGCAGCGATAGTGTGCTGGAGGAGGGGGAGCAGTAGGCTCACTCGTAAATGGCTGCTGTGGTACCTTTTTCGGCCTAGCATGCACATAGCCGACGGTCTTCTGCGCTCAGAAAAAGCCGTCCAACGATCGCGGCAATCCAGGAGAAACGCTTGCATGAAAAACGAGATGTTGTTGCTGGGCGCGGGCGCATCGGTCGAAGCAGGAATTCCGAGCGCTCATAAAATGACCAGGGTCATCTCCGATGAGTTCAGAAAGAATTCGCGCCTTTCACGCATTGGGCATTTGATTTCTTTTGTCATTGGAGGCTTGCTTTTTGAGGCAGGCAAAAACAATCGTGATCCCCTGAGTTCCGAGGTCAATGTTGAAGACTTGTTTAATGCCGTTCAAATGCTTGCCGACCGGCACAATCTTGAAGCCTCCCCGTTTGTCGGGTCATGGCACGCGATGATAGACGAATTCGATAAGGAAGTTCCGTCTAGATTCAATTCGGGATCGCTGGGGCGGTCCATTTATAAACTTGTAGCCGATGAGATTCGCGAGGCTCTCGCGCAATCGCCGTCGAGTTTTGAACGTGACCACATCGACACGGCAATTCAGAACGCAATTTCTAAGGGAGTTGAATCGGCAGCTAAAGGACATAGTTTCTACGTGCCGTCCTTCGGAAGTGCAGGACGAGCTGTCGAGAACTACGTAAAGGAAGCAAGTAAGCTGTGGCGAGACCGATTGCACTCGGCTCATCCTTCAGGTAGCTCAGACATCGATAAGGATCTAGCCCGTCTAGTCGATGATCGACAGGTGCAACCAGGGGAAGGTCGAATATTCCATCGCGCCAACGAATTGATGATCGCCGTGTTGAGAAAGAAGGTTTGGATAACGGACCCAGAGCAAGTTGCGTATTTGCAGCCAATCATTGAGTTGATGCGAGATCGAAAGCGACTGGTGGTCGCGACGCTGAATTACGACAATTGTATTGAGCTTCTCGCGAGCAAGAATGGCGTTCAATGCGACACCGGTATTAGTCGCTGGTCTCAGTCAGGCTCCTTCAAATTTCCAGAAGATGGCTTATGTCTCATCAAGCTTCACGGTTCGATCGATTGGGTAAGACACCGCTCAAATTCGGAGAGTTCATCCCACCTGCCCCACGCAATTATTCGTCAGGCAACACCTGAGGAGATTTCACAGGAGCACCTCAGCCCAGCCGTAATTTTTGGGCAGCGGAATAAGCTCACGGCTGAAGGGCCATTTCTGGATCTATTGCAGACGTTCCGAGATGAATTGTTCAAGGCGGATCGGCTAACTGTTGTCGGGTACTCGTTTGCAGATCCCCACATAAATGTTTTCATAACTCAATGGATCAATTCAAGGTCGGACCGCGTCATTCGAGTGATCAACGGACCTGACAGTACGAATAATCCGAACTCCTACATCAAATCCCTCCTTGAGCTTCATAAGGTAAATGCGAATCGTGTGATATTCTTGCATAAAAATGCCGGCGAAGGTTTGGCCAGTCATAACAACTCGTGCAACGGTGAATGATTTCTGCGATTGGATCGGTTCCAATGGAAAAAGGCTCAAAATGGCTCGTATTCCTCGCCGTCACATGGTGTCTCTCTGCCCAGCTTGATCAGGCGCACTTGAACCGCACCGAGGCCGCGTCCAAGTGCTCGGGCAATCCTCGGGATTGGCATACCCGAATCGAACGCCGCAAGCAGTTCCGCGTCGTCCTTGTTTGACCACGTCTTTCCGGAATTGGGGCGCTCTTTCTTCCACTGTGGTCGGTCGTCCAGACTATTACGGCCCCGAAGTTTTTTCAGTCGTGACCGAATTGCCCCTTCCTCTCTTTCAAAAAACGCTGCGAGGTCACCGATGGGACAATCGGCTTCAAAGCGAGCCAATAGCATCTTGTCTTCCTCCTCCGTCCATGGTCGATACGCCCGGTGGTGAGTTTGGCGAATGTCGTCCAGTGAATACGCTTTCGGCTTCTCACCAGGAAGGCTTTCTTTGACCTGTCGTTCGCAATCTTCTTCAAAGCCGCTACCACTCCCCACCTTCGCGCAGAGAAAGATGCCGGCAGCCTGTAGAGCTGTCAGGAATGGCTGCAGGTGTTCCTCGAACACCATCACGCGGTCATGTTCCCACTTTCCGTCGACCTCGCGTGATTCGCTGATCACCAAATACTTCGCACCTTCTGCCGATTGCTTCACGTCGAAGAAATAGGTTCGGCTGCCGGCTGAGACCCTCCTGGTGAATAGCTCCTTGCGAGATTCCGCGGACATGGGATGGCTCCAAAGGGTAAGCCGACATTCTAAGCCCCGGCAGGGGCGGATAGAACCAAGCCCACGGCGCAAGCCGTGGGAACGGTGGCAAGAGAACGAAAAGAGCCCCAGCAGGGGCGATAGAAGCTGCGAAGGGCGTGCGCCGTCGTTACGGGCCGTTACCGGGTCAATATCATCAGGATCGATTTCCGCACACCATTCTTTCGCCGCTACCGCGGCTCTTGTTCGTCACGTCTTACCTCCCACGGCTTGCGCCGTGGGCTGGGTTCCTTTCGCCGCTGCCGCGGCTGCCCAGAGCCATTTTTCGGCAATTTCTCTTGACAACTATTTCCACAATTCTTGCCTCCCACCTCTTGACACTGGCAACTGAACATCTGTATGATTGGCGGTGCAGTCTACAAGTGTTCTATGCTCCCTTGTCAGGAGAAAGGCCGTGATACCGCTGGAACCAACGAGAAATGGTTGTGATTCTGCTCGGGTGCTCACGCTTGCGCCGACTGATTCGCCGGTTGGATTTTCTTCCAGGACAATTCGGCGGGGTGTTGGTAAACCAGGGGGGTTTACCAACACAAATCATGACCCGCGGGTGGGGGGGTCTGTTGTTTTACCCGGGGGGGTTGCCAACACATCTTTTGTGCGACATAGCGCCCCCGACCACAGCGGCTGAGAAGCGGTCTACCAGCCGTAGATTTTCGCTTCGCGCTGGTTGACAATCTCATTCATATTCCGAATCGACACTACTCGCCTTTCCACGGAGACCGCATCCATGAGCTTTCGACTTTCACTTGCCGCCATCCTTCTCCTCGCTGCGTCCGCGCAGGCGCAAGAGAAATATCGGGTCTACCTGGGCACTTACACCGACAAAGTGAGCAAGGGGATCTATCAGTGCGAGCTGAACCTTAAGGACGGCTCGCTGTCGGCGGCGACCCTGGCCGGCGAGACCTCCAGCCCGTCGTTTCTGGCGTTTCACCCGAATATGAAGTTTCTCTATGCGGTCAACGAGGATAAGGCCGCAGTCAGCGCCTTTGCCATCGATGAAAAATCGGGCAAGCTGACCTTCCTCAACTCGCAGCCCACCAAGGGGGACGCGCCGTGCCATTTGGTCGTCGATCCGACTGGCAAAAACGTCCTCGTCGCCAACTACAGCGGCGGCAGTTGCATTTGCCTCCGGATCGAAGCGGACGGGAAGCTCGGCGAAGCATCGTCATTCCAGCAGCACATGGGAAAAAAGAAGAATGGGCATTCAATCCACCTCGACAAGGCCAATAAGTTCGCCCTCTGCTGCGACCTGGGACTGGACAAGGTCATCATCTATGCCTTCGACGCCGCGAAGGGGACGCTGACCCCGCACGGCGCGCTGGAGACCCCCAAGGGGGCCGGACCGCGGCATTTCGCCTGGCATCCCGACCACAAAACGGCTTACGTCAACGGCGAGTCCGACTTGACGATCATCGCTTGCGATTATGACGCGGACAAAGGCTCCCTGACGCAGAAGCAGGTGCTCTCCACGTTACCGGGGAACGTTCGCCGGGACGGGGGTAGCACGGCGGAGACGGTCGTGCATCCGTCTGGCAAATTCGTCTATGTCTCCAACCGCGACCCATACAACTCGATCGCGATCTTCTCCATCGACCTCAAGACGCGCGAACTCAAAGCGGTTGGCCATCAAAGCATGGGGGTCAAGACGCCCCGCAACTTCGCCATCGAGCCAACGGGAAAGTACATGCTGGTGGCGAATCAGTCCGGCGGGAACGTCCTTGTGTTCCGCATCGATCAAGCCACCGGCGAGCTTCAGCCGACCGAGGCGAGCGTGCAGGTGGCCAACCCGGTCTGCGTGCGGTTCATGGAGATCCAATGAGTTTCATCCCGAACGTCTCCGCCACCGCCTGGTTCGTGACGCTACCCGCGCGGATGTTGACGGCGGAGGCGAGGGGGGCAAGGTCGCGGCAGGCGGGAGCGATGCCGCGGCACGCGAGTTGGAGGACCCAGGGCAGAGTGACGTTGCAGAGGGCGAAGGTGCTGGTCCGGCCGACCGCGCCGGGCATGTTGGTGACGCAGTAGTGCAGCACGTCCTCTTCCAGGTAGACCGGGCTGCTGTGCGTGGTGGGGCGGCTGGTTTCGAGGCAGCCGCCTTGATCGATGGCCACGTCGATGATGACGCTGCCGGGCTTCATCAGTTTCAGGTCCTTGCGGGAAACCAGGTGCGGGGTCCTCGCCCCGGGGATGAGCACCGCCCCGATGACGAGGTCCGCCAGCTTGAGCTGCTGGCGGATGGTGTGGCGGTCGCTGAACAGGACGTTGACGTTGGGGGGCATGATGTCGTCGAGATACCGGAGCCGGTCCATGTTGATGTCCAGGATGGCGATGTCCGCCTGAAAGCCAGCCGCGATTTTGGCCGCGTTCGCCCCCACCACGCCGCCGCCCAGAATGGTGATATGAGCCGGTGCCACGCCGGGGACGCCGGCCAGCAAAATCCCCCGTCCCTGCTGCGGCCGTTCCAGGTATTTCGCCCCTTCCTGAATGCTCATCCGCCCCGCCACCTCGCTCATCGGCGTGAGCAGCGGCAATCGGCCTTGAGCGTCCTTGAGCGTCTCATAAGCGATGCAGGTCGCGCCGGACGTTAGCATCGCGTCCGTCAACTCCCGGCTGGCGGCGAAGTGAAAGTAAGTGAAGAGCGTCTGTCCCGACCGGACCAGCATGTACTCCTGCGGCAGCGGTTCTTTGACTTTGACAATCAACTCCGCCTTGGCCCAGATTTCTTCCGCTCCGGCAATGATGTGCGCCCCCTGCTCCGCATACTCCTGATCGCCAATTCCCGAGCCGAGCCCTGCCCCGGTTTCAATCAGCACCGTATGCCCCGCGGCGGTCAGCTCCTCCACGCCGACGGGGAGCATGGCTACCCGATATTCGTCGCGTTTCACTTCCTTGGGTACGCCGATGAGCATTGTGCTTCTCCTTGCGATCGAAGCAGAGCAGGCATCCGCCTCAGTCTGCCCGCTTCTTGTCCGTGTTTCATCTGTGTTCCATCCGTGGCCCATTTTCCGACTTACCCCAACGTCAGCAGCAGATCTCCCGCTTCCACGCTGCTCCCCGGTTTGACGAGGACTTTCTCGACGACGCCGGCGACTTCGCTATTGATGGTGGTTTCCATCTTCATCGCTTCGAGGGTGAACAGCTTCTGCCCCTTGGCGATCTTGTCCCCCGGCTTGACGGCGACGGTGACCACCATGCCGGGCATATTCGCGCCGACATCCTTCGGGTTGGCCGGGTCGGCTTGCACTCGTTTGAGGGCAGTGGATTCGAGGGATTTGTCGGCGATGGTCACGTCTCGCGGCTGGCCGTTGAGCTCGAAAAACACGCTGCGAGTGCCGTCGTCGTGCGGGTCGCTGATGGTCAGGAACTTGATGACGAGCGTTTTTCCTTCCTCGATTTCCGCCGTGAATTCCTCTCCCAACTCCTGGCCGTAGAAGAAAATCGGCGTGGGGAACATGCTGGTGTCCGAGTATTTTTTCTGGTGAGCGGCGAACTCCTCAAACACCTTCGGGTAGAGCAGATACGAGAGCACGTCCCGCTTATTGGGGCCCTTGCCGATGATTGCAGCCACTTTATCTCCGGCAACCTTGAAGTCCGCGGGGGGAAGCGATGCGCCGGGCCGGCCCTTGATGAACGGCCGGTCCTTGAGGATTCGCTTCTGCACTTTCTTGGGAAAGCCGCCGGGAGGATGCCCCATCATGCCGCTGAGCAGGTCGATGACGGACTCGGGGAACGCCAGCTCGCGGTCTCCCTCGGTGATCTCGGCCGCGGAGAGATTGTTGGCGACCATGAACAGGGCCATGTCGCCGACCGCTTTGCTCGTCGGCGTGACCTTGACGATATCCCCCAGGAGTTGATTGACCTGGGCGTAGACCTTGCAGATGCGGCTCCACTGGTCGGCCAGCCCCAAGGCCCGCGCCTGTTGATAGAGATTGGTGTATTGGCCTCCTGGCATCTCATGGCTGTAGAGGTCCGCGGTCGCCGGCAACATGACGCTCTCAAACGGCGTGTAGAATTCGCGCACGGCCTGCCAGTAATCGGAAATCTCACTGAGCCGCTCGCCGGAAAGGCCGGTCTCCCGTTTGGTGAACCGCAATCCTTCCACAATCGCGTTGAGGTTCGGCTGGCTGGTGCCGCCGCTCATCGCCGCCATCGCTCCGTCAGCAATATCGAGCTTGACCTCCGCCGCTTTGAGCACGGCGGCCGCTTGGAGGCCGGCGGTGTCATGCGTGTGGAAGTGAATGGGGATGCCGATCTCCTGCTTGAGTGTTTTGACCAGCAGCTCTGCCGCGTAGGGCTTGCAAAGCCCGGCCATGTCCTTGATGGCCAGGATGTGGGCCCCCAGCTTTTCCAGCTCCTTGGCCAGATCCACGTAGTACTGCAGGTTGTATTTTGTCCGCTCGGTATTCAGGATGTCCCCGGTGTAGCAGATGGCCGGCTCGCAGATGCCGCCCGCTTTCTGCACCGCCTCCATCGCCACCTTCATGTTCGGCACCCAGTTGAGGGCGTCAAAGATGCGGAAAATGTCCATTCCCGCTGCATGGGCCTCCTGGCAAAACTCTTTGACAACGTTGTCTGGATAGCTCGCGTAGCCGACGGCATTCGACGCCCGGAAGAGCATCTGAAAGAGGACGTTCGGGATTTTGTCCCGCATGTCCGCCAGCCGCTGCCAGGGACATTCCTTGAGGAAGCGGAGCGAGGTATCAAACGTGGCCCCGCCCCACATCTCCAGCGAAAACAGGTCGGCGGCGTTGTGAGCATAGGCCTCGGCGACGTTCAGCAGGTCCTTCGTCCGCATCCGCGTCGCCAGCAGCGATTGGTGGGCGTCCCGAAAGGTCGTGTCGGTCAAGAAAAGCTGCTTCTGTTTCGTAATCCACTCACCGAACTTCTCGGGGCCCAGTTCCTTGAGCCGGTCGCGCGTTCCGGGCGGAGGACTCCCCTTGTTGTCCGCCGACTTCACCAACGCGGGCACTGGGGCGGGAGCGCGGCGGATCGGTCGCGGCAGTCCCTTCACCAGCGGGTTGCCGTTGACGAGGACCTCTCCGATGTACGAGAGCAGCTTGGTCGCCCGGTTCTGCCGCTTGGGAAGATGAAACAGCTCGGGCGTTTCGTCGATGAAGCGGGTAGTGACTTCCCCTTCCAGGAATGCGGGGTGCGTGATGAGCTTAATCAGGAACTGGATGTTCGTTTTCACGCCTCGGACACGGAATTCCTGCAAGCAGCGCTCCATCCGGCGGGCGGCATCGATGAACCGGCGGCCGCGAGCGCTCACCTTCACCAGCAGCGAGTCGTAAAACGGATTGACCGTGGCCCCGCTGAAAGCCGAGCCGGCGTCGAGCCGAATTCCCATGCCGCTGGCGGAGCGATAGTGGGCGATGCGGCCATAATCCGGCATGAAGTTGTTCGTCGGGTCCTCCGTCGTCACGCGGCACTGCATGGCAAAGCCGTTGGTGCGGACCGCGTCCTGCGACGGCAGGCCGATCTCGGGATCGGATAGCGGCATTCCTTGGGCGACGAGAATCTGCGACTTGACGATATCGATTCCTGTCACTTCTTCCGTGACCGTGTGCTCCACCTGAATCCGCGGATTCACTTCGATGAAGTAAAACTGGTCTGTCTCGCGGTCGACCAGGAATTCCACGGTCCCCGCATTCTCGTACTTTACAGCACGCCCGATATCGAGTGCGGCTTGCAACAGCTTCTCACGAACAGCGGAGTCGAGCGAAGGGGCAGGGGCGATCTCCACCACCTTTTGATGCCGCCGCTGGACGGAGCAGTCCCGCTCATAGAGATGGACGAGGTTGCCATGCTTATCTCCCAGAAGCTGCACCTCGATATGGCTCGCCTTGGTAACGAACTTCTCGATGAAGACATCCGGGCTGCCGAAGGCGGAGAGAGACTCTCGCTGGGCCTGCTCAAACGACGGCGCAAATTCCTTCTCGCTCTTGACCACCCGCATTCCGCGACCGCCCCCTCCTTTGGCCGCCTTGAGAATGATGGGAAAGCCAAGCTTCACCGCGATCCTTTTCCCCTCGTCGACGCTCTTGATGGCGTCGCTGCCGCCGAGAACCGGCACGTTCACTTTCTGGGCGATGTGGCGGGCAAACGTCTTGTCGCCGAGATTGACCAGAGCATCCACGTGCGGGCCAACAAAAATTATCCCGGCCTCATTGCAGGCCCGGCATAGGTCCGGGTTCTCCGACATGAATCCATAGCCGGGATGAATGGCGTCGACCTCGTGCTGCTTCGAGAGCGCGATGATCGAGGGAATGTTCAAGTACGACTTGATCGGCTCCCCCGGCTGGCCGACAAGGTAGGCCTCGTCCGCCTTGAAACGATGTAGGGCGTAACGGTCCTCATGGGCATAGATGGCGACCGTGCGAATCCCCAGCTCATGGGCGCTGCGGAACACACGGATGGCGATCTCGCTGCGGTTGGCGACAAGCAGCTTGGTGATTTGCGGCATAACTCAGGGGGACAAGCTGCAGGGAGAGAAAGAAGCGGCAGCCGGCTGAGGAGGTGAGATTTGTGGATTGATTTTATCGCTCTAATTTAGCAGCGTGATTGGAAACGGGGCAGGGTGCAACGCGCCACTATCATGAACCCTGCCTACATCGCTCCCGCGGCCTACAGTAGACTAGGCACATCTCCGATCTCCTTTGGCAGGATGAGGTTATGAAAGACGAGCGCGGCGAGGGTATGGCCTGGTGGGCGGCGGTGACCATCCTCACCAGCGCTTTCCTCCTCTTTCAGGTCCAGCCGATTATCAGCAAGACCATCCTCCCCTGGTTCGGCGGCAGTCCGGCGGTTTGGACGACTTGCGTCCTGTTTTTTCAAGTACTGTTGCTGGGTGGATATGCTTACGCCCACCTCCTGACGAAATATTCCTCGCCGCTTTGGCAAGGGCGGATTCATGCCGCCCTGCTGGCCGTAGCCGTGCTCACGCTTCCCATCGTTCCCAGCGAGCTCTGGAAGCCGACCGATGGCAACCTGCCGGCGCTCCGGATTCTGGTGCTGCTGGCGGCAAAGGTGGGCGTGCCGTACTTCCTGCTCTCTTCGAGCGGCCCGCTGGTGCAGTCGTGGTTTGCGCTCGTCTATCCCGGGCGCTCGCCGTACCGACTGTACGCCCTCTCGAACATCGGCTCGCTTGGCGCGCTGCTCACCTATCCGTTTCTGTTCGAACCGGCGTTCGCGGTGTATGCCCAGGGCTGGCTCTGGTCGCTCGCCTTCGCGGTATTCGCGCTTTTGGCCGGCGGCCTGGGAATCATGGTCTGGCGAATCGCCAGCGAAATGGAAATCGCCGCCGCCGCCCGCTCCACGGAGCCGACGTCAGCCAAGTCCGCAGTCCCCGCAAAAGTGTTGGAAGACGGCTTTGATGCAAAACCCTCGGACGCTCCCCCGCCTTGGTATCTCGAAGCTGCCTGGGTCATGCTGGCAGCATTGGCGTCGCTGACGCTACTGTCCTTCACCAGTTATCTTTCGACCGATATCGCGCCCAGCCCGTTCATGTGGGTCGTACCGCTGAGCCTCTACCTGCTGTCGTTCATCATTTGCTTCTACCGCGAGGTCTGGTACTTCCGCCCACTGTGGGGAACCCTGGGCGTACTCCTTATTGGTCTGGTCTGCGCGATGGATCAGGCCAGCGACCTCGAGGCCTACGTCACGCAGGTCCGGACGGCTGTCCATCTATCCCCCATCAACTTTTCCTGGAGCACCTATACCGAGGACTACCGCGAGAGCATCAAGTCCCAGGCGGTCATGTACATGGCCATCTTGTTTGTGACCTGCATGTTGTGCCACGGGGAAATCGTCAAATCAAAGCCGTCCCCCAAACACCTGACTCGCTTCTACTTGATGATTTCCTTTGGCGGGGCGCTCGGCGGCATTTTTGTCGGCTTGATTTGTCCGATTGTGTTTACCAAGCCCATCGAGATTTCCATCGGAATCATCGGCACCTTCATCGTGGCCTGGATTGCGCTTCTCAACGCCAGCAGGTCCACCTGGCTGGCCCGCAAGGAAATGTTGCAGTGGTCGAGCGCCTTTGTCGTCGTCGGCCTAGTCTTTCTGATTGGCGCCGCCCAACTGGCGGGACTGGAATCGAACTCCGGCGTAGTCGTGCAATCGCGGAATTTCTATGGGCACATCTGGGTCAAGGAAATCGTGGATTCCGATGAGGAAGGGAACGACACCTCTCGCCGCTCCCTCTACCACGGCCGGATTTTGCACGGCACGCAGTATCTGGCGGAGGACCGGCAGGACGAAGCGACGACCTACTATGACGATGCGTCAGGCCCCGGCATTGCCGTGCGGGATTATCCTGGTCGCCGGGAAGACCAGCCTATTCGCGTAGCCGTGGTGGGGCTGGGGACCGGCACCATGGCCGCTCATGCCCGCGATGGCGACTACTACTGCTTCTACGACATCGACCCCAAGGTGGTGGCGCTGCACGAGCGGCTATTTACCATCGGCGACAAGAAGGAGCACGTCTTTAAGTTCATCGACAGGGCGAAGAAGCGAGGCGCCACCGTGGAAATTACTCTGGGCGACGCTCGTATTCAAATGGAGAAGGAATCCCAGGATGCCGCCAAACCGAAGAATTACGACGTCCTGGTGCTGGACGCATTCAGCGGCGATGCCATTCCTGCTCACCTGCTCACGGTGGAGGCGTTGGAGATTTATGAAAAGCAGATGCGGCATGTGAACGGCAAGAATGTCGGCATCCTGGCCATCCACATCAGCAACCGGTATCTGGATTTGGCACCCGTCGTGAACGCGCTGGCCAAGAAGTTCAACTACCAGCAAGTCCCGGTCCATTACGACGGTACCAATGACCCCGTGGGAGACGCGTCCTCTGACTGGATTCTGCTGACGCGGAACGAGGAGTTCCTGGGGGACCTCACCATCCAGCGCTACATCATCGCCAGGGAAACTCTGATTCAATCCGAAGATGACGCGGACAAGAAAACGATCGCCGAAGGCAAGACACCCAAGAAACGGGTCCGCGACGTGCTCTGGACGGACCAGCAGAGCGACTTGTTCAGCATCCTGAAGTAGAGGGGACTTCAGTCCCACAGCGGCCGCGCGAGCATGAACGCGAGCGGACCAAAAATGAGCAGCGGCAGCCAGGCGGAGAGCGCGGGGCTGAGGAAATAGTTCGCTCCCAACCAATGGCTGAGCATCGTCACGAAGAAGAACCCGCCGACGAGCACCAGCCCGAGCAGGCCCGCCACGAAAATGTTGCGGTTCTGCCGCGTCAGCACCAAAGGGATGCCTAGAAAAAACAGGGCCATATCCAAAAAGGGCTGAACGAGCCGGACGTGCAGCGTGACGCGGACGTTGGCTCCATAGTCGAGGCTGCGATTCCTCAGGCCCCGGACGAGTTCGCCCGTGCTCAGGTACCGTTGCCAGGCCATGCCCACCGTCAGTTGCTCGAAGTTCACGCCGGTGGCCACGAAGCATTCCCGCGGCTGGAGCCAGGAGGTGTCCGCGGGGCTAAACAGATACTGCTGGCCGCCCAAGGCCAGCGATTTCATCTCCTCCAGATTAATGGGCTGATGAACCCCTTTGAGCAAGTAGCCGCCAGGGTGCTGCGGCGTGGCAGGCTGATAGTAGGCGTTGTCGGCCGTGATCTGGCGCCCCCAGGATTGGAACTCGTCGGGCAACTGGCTGAACTTGACTCCCTCGATCCGCTTGTCATTGGCGAAGGTATACTTCCCTGAAATCAAGAGGCCGCTTTGCATGTCGAACATTGGGCGGCAAGGCTTGGCCGTCTCGCCCAGCCAGTCCTGCGCATTCTTGGCCAATCGCTCACGGATTTTAGGCAGGCAGATCTCGCGATTGCCAACGCCCAAAGCCGCGACAAAAGCCGCCGCGAAGGCCAGCGGGCGGACAATGCGGCAGGGGGGAATGGCCGCTGCGGAAAGAGCCGTCATTTCATTGGCCCGCTGCATCCAAGTGACGGCAAACAGACCGGCCACCATCGCCATCACGCCGGCAGTCAAGTCGAAGAACCAAAACAACCGGGCTCCATAATACGCCGCCAGCACTTTGCCGATGCCCCCTTCCAGACGCTTGCCATAGGAGTTGAATTCCTGGAAATTGCTGAAGCAATCGATAACGACGTAAAGCCCCGCCAGGCTGATAAAGCAGACAATGACGAGCTTGAAGAACAGCCCCAGGGCGTAGCGATCCATCACCCAGGCCCGGTTGATGGCGTAGTAGTAAGGTGAAAATATCAGAGCAAGCAAGGGGAAGTCCTTTTCCAGAATGCTGTCGGCCTGTGATACCATAGGGATTCTCCACGAATCGGGTCAATACGAACGCCAGGTGCTAGCGTGAACCGGGCTGCTTCAAGTCGCCGCTCTCTCCTTTCGCCGCGCTGGTTGAGGCGCTGGACCGCCTCGGCTATCGATCTGGTGTTCCCACCCACTTGTGCCTTCTGCGCCGAGGCCAGTCAGCCGCGAGAAGATGGCGCGCTGCTCTGCGAAACCTGCGTCAGCCGTCTCGCCCATGCGCAGAATAACCTCTGTCCCCGCTGTGGCATTCCGGCTCCAGAGGTCGCTCAAAGCGATGGCGATTGTGCCGGCTGTCGGGCCACGAAGTTTGGGTTCAGCGCGGTCCGCTCGTTGGGGCTGTATGCCGACGACGTGCGGCACGCGGTCTTGCGGATGAAGCATCACGCCCAGGAGCACCTGGCGATGGCACTCGGCTGCCGTCTTGCGACCGTCCTTGCCGAGCGTCCGTTTCCCCAACTGCCGGAGCTCATCGTCCCCATCCCCATGCACTGGTTGTCGCGGCTCCTTCGCGGCACGAGCGCTGCCGAGACTCTGGCTCGCTCTCTGGCGGCAGCCGTTTCTTTGCCCGTCGCCGGCGATTTGCTCCATTGCCGGCGCCTGCTGAAACGACAAGCGCTGCTGCTCCCCAGCGAGCGGCTGCTCAACGTCAAAGGGGCCTATGGAGTGAGCCGCGGGTATGACATATCGGGTGCTCGGATCCTGCTGGTGGATGACGTTATCACCACCGGGGCGACGTGCGACTCCGCGGCCCGAGTCCTGCTCCAGGCGGGAGCCGCGGAGGTCTATGCCGTGTCGGTCGCCCGCGGAACCGGGCCGACTTAACTCACCGCCGCATGATGGCGCTTCCGGCAATCATCATCCCCCCATCCACCACGATCGTCTGTCCCGTGATCAGCTCCGAGCCCGTGATGAAGCTCATGATGGCCGCGGCCACATCATCGGGCGAGCAGACGCGCCCCAACGGCGTCTTCTCTTCAGCCGTCTTCAGCGTCTTCTCCCAAGCCGCCTGCCCCAGGTTCTGGGCCACCCAGCGGCTGGAGATGAGGCCGGGGGCGACGCCGTTCACGCGAATGTTCGGCGCGAGCGTTCGGGCCATGGAAACCGTGAGGTTGTCGAGTGCCGCCTTCGTGCAGCAGTACGCGATGGAACTGCCGTTGGCCGTGCGAGCCGCGACACTCGACACGTTGACAATCGCCCCGCCCCCCGCCCGGAACATCGGCTCTTTCACCGCCCGGATGCAGTGGAATGGCCCCAGCACATTCACCTGATAAAGCCGCAGCCAGACCTCGTCGGTCACCGCTTCCAAATCGTCAGCCGCGATGAACTTCGTGGTCCCGGCGGAGTTGACGAGTACGTCCACTCGCCCAAACTCCTTCTCCGCCGCAGCCACCATGGCGCGGCAGGCAGCATCGTCGGCCACGTCGGCCTGATACGCAATGCACTTCACTCCCAGCCCGCGAACTTCCTTGGCCGTCTCCTCCGCCTCCTCCTTAGACCGGCTGTAGTTGACGAGGACATGGCAACCCTCTTTCGCCAAGCGGAGCGCAGCTGCCTTACCGACTCCCGTGCCGCCCCCAGTAACGATCGCGCCTTTGCCGGATAGAGTGGACATGGGAAATTACTAAATCCTAATGACTAATGTCTAAATATCTGACGACAAATAAAAACATGTATTACATTAGTCATTAGACATTAGGGTTTAGTCATTTTATGCGCCCTACTTTTCGTCTACCTTCTTCTCTTCCCCGGGCTTCTCTTCCTCCGCGGGCTTCACCGGCTTTGGAACTGCCGGCTTCACGGGAGTGGGAACCGCGGGAGATTTAGTCTTCGACTTTTCGGTCTTCGACTTTTCCGTGCTCGACTCTTCGCTGGCCGGCGTATCCGTTTTGGGCGTCTCCGTTTTCGGAACACCGGTCTTCGGCAAATCAAACTTAGGCAGCCCCTTCAGGTCCAAGGGAGTCTCCGGCAGCGCGGGACCAAGCGGATCCGGCCCCAGCGGACTCCGGCCAGGCGAAGGTCCAAACGGCGACGGCCCGTCCAGCTTCATCTCTCCGGGAATGCTCAGGTCCGGCCGCTCCGGCAATGGCTCCCGCCGTGTCCCCATGTCGAATGGATTGCCGGTCGCCTTGGGGCGAGTCGCCAGGTCTTGCTTGTCGAGCCACGCCAGCAGCTCCGGCACATCGCTCCCCTTCTCCAGCCGTTTCAGCGCCTTGGCGGCTGCCTTGCCAAAGGTCCCCTCGGGATCATCTTTCAGCACCAGCCCATAATAATTGCGGGCCTCGTCGAGCTTGTTGCCGCTCTCGCTGACCTTGGCCAGACTGGTATGCACGCGGGCGAGCAGCGCCGTGTCGCTGGCCCCCTTCGCCGCTTCCTCGAGTGTCGCCGCCGCGAGCTTCAAATTATCCTTGGCTTGCTTGGGATTCTGCACCAACTGCTGCGTCGCCTGCCGCAACTGCTGGTCCCCCAGCGCCAGCAGGGCCCAGCGGCCGGCCAGCGTCCCCTTCTGCTTCTCGGCGACGGTCTTCAGGGCATCCTCCACCTTAGGCTCCCCGTAGGCGGCGTAATACGCCTGCCAGGACGGAGCACTGGACATGTCCTCCCCCGAGAATGCAAACAGGTAGACGATCCCCCCCACCAGCACCACCGCGGCGACGATGCCAATGACGGGAAAATGGGGCTTCCACTGCTCAATATGCTCCCCCAACCACTGGGCAAGCTCGTTATTGACCGGCTTATGATGGCTACGCTGTGATTTCATGGTAATTTCCCGGGCGAAACCGCCCTCTGTCAAACCCTGGTCCCTCGCCCGAAGTATAGGACTGGCAAGCAAATAGCGTCAAGGGCGACACAAATTCGCCTTCCCTCTCCTTCTTACTCTTAATCTTAATCTTACTCTTAATCTTAATCTTAATCTTAATATTAATCTTAATATTAATCTTAATCTTAATCTTAATCTTAATCTTAATCTTAATCTTAATCTTAATCTTACTCCCGCTAGTCACCGCTCTCGCAACTTCACCCGCCCCCCGCTTAGGGCATTTTATTCACATTTCTGACATCGTATCTCACAGTCACTTACGACATATTCACTATCTGCAACACTATTAATGTCATGTACTTGCGCTATTCACCTTCGCCGTAAGTCCCTGAATAAACCATTCAAAACAGCCTTTTACTATTCATCCCCCACGTCGGTTTCGTTGCCCGGTTCGGCCAACCTCGCCTGCTCCATTCCCTCCTCTCCCCCTGAGAGAGGCCGGGCGAGTGTCTCCCGCTCCCGCCGTCTGTCTTCTGCCATTGCCCCTCCGCTTTCCGCTTTCCGCTTTCCGAATTCCGCTTTTCCCCCGTTGAATCCAACCCCCCCCGATTCACCACCCCCCTCCCTATACAAAAACGGCCTCCGTGTTGAATTGGCGCTTCCTTAACTCAACACCCTAACTACCAACCCCCCTCCAAATAGCGTCCGCCTTATTCCTCCCTCCCCCTCCCCCTCCCCCGTGGGAGAGGCCGGGTGAGGGTCTTTCCGCCCTTATTTCGCACCGCGCGCAGCAAACCCCCAGTACTGTACGTAAGTGTATATATCAAGTTGGCACAGTCAATAGGTCGGCGCAAAGTTTTTCCGACTTTTCCAAAGTAGGCCGCGAGTCCTCTCCAGCGGCCAGCAGAATGGAGCGCGAAACGCCGCTCAACGTCGTTACCCGCAAAACGTCAACTCTCGGGGTTCGCCACGGGAGTGGCAGCCTCCTTTTCTTGCCCGTTGGAGTCCCGCCTTTAGGCGGTCTGCCGAGGCCGTGTCGCGGCGGAAACTAAGAGCCGCCTGAAGGCGGGACTTGAGCGGTCCATGCGAAGGTGTCGGCTTTCACCGCGGCGTAGTTGGCGTCGAGCTGGGGGGCAAGGAGGAGGAGGCCAGCGATGCGGCGGATGGTGGCGGTGATGTACGCGATTTCGTCGACGGTGAGGGGGCGGCCGAGGAGGGCTTCTTCCCGGTAGGAGAGCCATTTTTTCAGAACCTGGTAGCCGCCGAGCGTGTACTCCCAGACCCGCCGCGGCACGTTCCCCCAGTAGGCGGCGTCATTCAAATAGATGTCAAACGTATCCGGGCCGAGCAGGTCAATTGCCTCCCGCTGGAGTCCCGCCTTCAGGCGGTCTTCCTCCGTCGCTCCCCTCGACGAGCCGCCTGAAGGCGGAACTCCAACAGACCGGCTAAAGCCGGGACTCCAACGTGAGAAGGCGGCCCGTTCCTCGGCCGTGAACTCGCGGGGGCGGGAATCGCCCGTACTGGGCATGGTGATGCCCCCATTCCCGGCGATTCCCCAGCGGGCGGTGCCACGGCTTATCAACTGATGTCATTCTCTGTAAGCTTGTCCAGATTTTGGAGTTGGTTTAGAATCACCACCAACCCGATACCAGACTCTTTCTTTCAGGATGATCAGTGAGAAAGTCTCCTTCTCCAGTTCGCCTCCAGACGCTGCTTCTGGACAAAGGACAAATTGATCTCGAAGTGCAGTCGCTCGTGGAGCGAAACAATGGTGTTGCACGCCCTCGCCGCGGGCGCAAGATCGCATTTGGATGGTATGGCGGCAAATTCAGCCATCTAGATTGGCTATTGCCGTTGCTTCCCGATTGCCATCACTATTGCGAGCCATTTGGTGGTTCCGGTGCCGTACTCATTAATCGGAAGCCGTCAGCAGTCGAGACGTATAACGATATTGACGGAGAAGTCGTAAATTTCTTTCGGATACTTCGCGATCAAAAGGAGAGGTTGACGGAGGTGATTGGGCTAACGCCGTTCTCGCGAGAGGAGTTTTTTTTGGCTTGCGAATCACCAAGAGAGCCAATTTCTGGTGTTGAGCGGGCGAGGCGGTTTTTTATTCGAGCGCGGCAGGTTAGAACTGGACTCGCGCAAACGGCGTCATTGGGGAGGTGGGCGAATTGTAAGGACACCAGCCGCCGCGGGATGAGCGGCGTGGTTTCGCGGTGGCTTGGAAGCGTCGAGCAACTCCCCGAGATCGCCGAACGCCTCTTGCGAGTTCAAATCGAGAATCGGCCAGCACTAGAGTTCGTCGATCTTTACGACGGCAAGGAAACGCTTTTCTATTGCGACCCCCCTTACGCCCATCAATCGCGGGGAGACTCCAAGGCTTATGGCTTTGAGATGAGTGACTCGGATCACACGCAATTCGCCAAGCGGATGTTCAAAGTCAAAGGGAAAGTCGCGGTATCTGGCTACCGATGCAAGCTTTACGATCAACTCTTTGGTGAATGGAAGCGCATCGACGCTCCTGAAAAGTTTTGTCATTCTGTAAAACAAGCCCGGCAAGAGTGCCTCTGGATTAACTTCTGAGTTCCATTGATGCGTGGCCTTGCCGCGTTTGACTGTTTGCCGAATTCAAGGATCGCCTTTCAAAAGCAGCGGCAAGAGACGCTGTGGATGAATCAGACATGGCCAAAAAGACGAGTAGCCGCAAACAGGGAATCTCCATTGACAAAAAGGCGGCTACGGAAACGCTGGATGAGGTATTTCGCGAAATCGAGGCACGCTTTCGCCACGATGGTCAAACATTGCTCGCAGAAAACGACGAACTAAACGAATCGCTAAATATTCTCTTTACTTCCGACACGCAAGCCTATCGCGAAGCCCTTGTCGGTGTTTGCCTGGCGCGATTGGCGGACTTGCGGATCAATCTCCGTTTGCCGTACGTGAAACAAGCTGAAAACGCATTCAGTGGACGCAGCTTGGACGAGGCAGTGGTTAATCCGTTCTTCAAGCGACATCGCATTCCGTCGTCGACGGGACCATATCTCAGTGCCATTCGCCGCAATGCAAAATTCTTGCCGGAGCAAGAGGAGCGGGGCCTTCGGCATATAGACGCCTTTCGCGGCCTTTTGGCCTGTTTGGAACATTTAGAGCAGCTTACAGCCTCTGAAGCCATCAAACAGTTTCTGGGCATTGTGCTCAATCGGTTTCTGGTTCTTCGCCAGAAATCCGACGTCGTTCTCGTCCGCGTTCAGCGTTTTAGCGTGACTCAGCTCTATACGTTGATTGAAAGTCTTTTGCAATCCGCGAGCGGCGGACGCTGGCCGGTATTGCTCGCAGGCGCGATGTTCCGCGCAGTGAGTGGCCGATTTGATTTAGGATGGGAGGTTCAATGCCAAGGCATAAACGTCGCCGACGCACCCTCGGGTGCTGCAGGTGACATAACAGTTAAGGCTGGCGAAAAGATTGTTCTTGCCGCCGAAGTTACAGAACGTCGCGTCGACAGAACCCGTGTCATTACGACGTTCAATGCGAAGATTGCCGACGCGGAAATCTACGACTACATCTTCTTTGCCGCCCCCGACGACACTTCAGGGGCAAAGGCGCAGGCGGAGCAGTATTTCGCCCAGGGACGAGACATCAACTTTGTTGACCTCGCGGAGTGGCTGCATCAAATGCTAGTCACGATTGGAGTTGACGGTCGACAGAAGTTTGTAACGGAAGTGCTCGCCGCACTTGAAGCTCCCTCGACTCCAGGCGCTCTAAAAGTTACTTGGAACAGCGTTGTCACTGGCGTCGTGAGCGGCCACTAGAACGCTTTTCTTTACTCCGAGGAATGTTTGGGACCGTGAGGTATTTGGGGCTTTTTCCCAATCGAACTTGTCCCGTGCGGCGGCGGCCGCCCGGTGCCAGAGGACCCAGGCGGAGAAGAGGCCGTAGAAGAGAGTTTGGACCAGTGTGGACTGGAAGAACCGCTCCCCCTTTTCGTCGGTGACTTGCAGACCGAGGGCGTCTTCCATCGCCTTGCGAACCGTGGCCATCACCTCGTGCGCGGCGGAATGTTCGACCCGGCTGCGGGCATCGCGGGCGTAACTCGCCAGGAACCAGGCGACATCCTTGGGATCAGTCAGCGGCGCGGGGCGGAGCAGGCAGCGGCGGAAGAAGTCGAGCAGGCGCTCGCCGTGCGCTTCCGCGGCCTTTTCCGGATGCTGCGCGAGGGACCAGAACTCCTTTTCCGTTTCGGCAAGGCGGTAGTATTCGTGGCGGACGGGTTTCCCTTGATCGTCCCGGCCCATCAGCAGGAATTCGCGGTAGTTGGTGACGAGGACCTGGTTGTAGCTTTCCCAGTAGTCCGTGACTTGCTGCGTGTCCGCGATCTTGAGGACGTCCGCTTTCGGCGGCTTGCACTCGATGGCTCCCCGCGCGGGCTTCTGGCCAGCCGGCGGCGCGTCCGAGCCTTTGGCGATCTGGTCCTTCGTAAACAGGCCGCCATCGGGCATGCGAGCGCTTCGAGCGGCGAATAGAGGCTGGTTTCCGGCGTCGTCGCCCCCGTGCCGCGGCGGTTGCGACAATCGGCGAGATAGAGGGCCAGCGGATGGGTGGACATGCGTCCTGAACGTAACGGCTGGGAGCGGGAGGGGCAAGAGTGAAGAGCCGCCTGAAGGCGGGACTACAGCCGGACGGTCACCAAGTTCCCGACCCGCCCTCCACGGGCGTGGTACAATTAACCCGAGAAGGGAAAAGTAAAAAGGGGAGAAAATCATGACTTTCCTTGGGCATGTGAAAAACGGCGTGGTGCTTCTGGACGACGGGGCAACTCTGCCTGAAGGGGCCGAGGTGCGCGTGGAGCTGGCGCCCGCGCGCTCCCCCACACCCGCACCCAAGGAAGCTCCGACCTTGTATGACTGCCTCGAATCATTTGTCGGAAAGGCGGAAGGGCTGCCGGCGGACATGTCCGTCAATCTGGATCATTACCTCTATGGGACGCCCAAGCGCGCATGAAACCAGTCTTTGCAGTAGGGCCGTGCCGGAAAGGCAGCAAATCTTGACGCCTCGGATGGTACAATGCTCCCCAGAGCCTTGGAGGATTGCCATGAACTTGCCAGACTTTCTCACGTTAGACGCCGATGGCCACATTCATGTGACTGGTCACCGGATCGGGTTGCAAGATCTGGTCTACTACTACAACGAGGGGTATTCCGCGGAGGCGATGCTGGAAGTTTTTCCCACCTTGTCGCTCGCCACCATTCACAAGGTGATCGGATTTTACTTGGATGACCAGGTGAATGTGGATGCCTACGTGGTGACGTGTGACGTGGAGATGGACCGGCAGCGCTCCGCCGCGCCGCGGGGACCGGACATGGCGGAACTTCGCCGCCGTCTCGCGGCCAAACAGGCGGCAAAGGCCTGACCATGCCGCTGCGCTTCGTGCTGGATGAAAATCAGCGCGGCCCGCTCTGGCGCGCCGTGATCCGGCATAATCAGGCCGGTAGTTATCCCCTGGACGTGGTGCGTGTCGGGGATTGAGCCGAGTTTTCTGCTCACCCCGCCGATTTGGCAATCGCTTCCTTCGCTACGGCCAGGCAGGCTTTCATCTCGTCGATGGGGTTGTCGGGGTTGGCTTCGTATTCGAGGGCCAGGGAGCCGTCGGCGGGGAATTTGATTTCGCGGAGGGCTTTGAAGAGGCCGACGACGTCGAGCTTCCCTTTGCCGATGACGACGTTCTTGCTGGCTTTGCCGAGCTCGACGTCGTCCTTGATGTGGGCCCCGAAGACTCGCGGGCCGAGGGTGCGGACCGCCTTCACCGGGTCTTCGCCGCTGCGGAGGAAGTGGCCGCAATCGACGCAAGCCCCGACCCATTTGTGCCGGCCCTTCACCGCCTGCACCACGCTGTCGATGCTGTCGTAGAGCTGCCCCGGGCCGTGGTTGTGGATGGCGATCTTGATGTCGTACTCGGCGACCAGCTTGTCCAGGCTGTCGAAGGCGTCTTTCTCCGGATTGGCCGTGATGACCTTCACCCCCGCCTTCTTGGCGAACTCAAACAGCTTCTTGTTCGCCTCGTGGTCCTTGGTAAAGCCGTGGACCCCGTGGCCGGCCAGCTTGATGCCGGCGTCCTCGAGGAGCTTGAGGGTTTCCTTGATCTGGTCGTCGCTGGCGTTCGTCGCCAGATGTTTGCCGTAGAACTCGGCGTAGTGCAGCCCCATCCCCTGGATGTGGCGGATGGCTTCGACAGTGTTGAAGTTCCGCAGCGAGTAGCTCTGCACGCCGAGCGGAAAGCCTCCCCAGGGATCATCCGCCGCGTTCAGCCCCGCGGCGGAGAGGACGCGGGGAGCATCAAAAAAAGTCGCCCCCGCGGCAGCGGCAGTGGAGAGAGCGAGGAAGCGGCGGCGGGAGAGGGAGAGGGTCATGGGGGAAGCTCCGGGAGGGGGAATAGTGAGGTTATTCTACGCTGCGGGTTGGGCGGGGGGAGTGGGGATGGCCCTACAGGGGAAGGACCCGCACTCGGGTCTTGGCCGCCTCAATGACTACGATAGCACCGCTCAATAGCTCGGGTTCGTACTGCTTCAATGCCGCTAGAACGAGATCGCCGACATGCTCGGGCAAAACTCGCTGGGTTCGAATTTGCATGACACTTGGTCCGGCGGCGCGTGTCAGGGCGAGAGTGGTGCCGAAGTCCAAATCGTGGGTAAACACCAGGTGTTTGTTAGTGATGGCCCAGGCCATGATGGTTGCATCTGCCGCATCAATGGGCCCGACACTTGACCAATGGATTGCGGTCCATCCGGAGCCATTGAGCAGAGTGACCCACTCCTGCGACAGGTTCATGTCCACCACGATGGCGAGGCTCATGAGAGAACGAGATCCTCTTCGCGCTCCTCAAGCCGCCAGGCGGCATAAGCCAGGGCATCGTCCAGGTCTTGCGGCTCCAGGTGAGGGTAGGCCTCAAGGATCCGCTCGCGCGAGCTTCCCGTCGCGATCAAGCCAACCACCGTTCCCACGGTGATCCGTGTTCCGCGGATGCACGGCTTGCCCCCCATGACTCTGGGATCGTGGGTGATTCGCTCAAATTTCATTGTCTGCTCCTACAAGACACATCGGCACTTTGAGTTTGTATTACAAGTATCATCTGCCTCGCATTAGAAGTCCATTCCGGCGTGGAGCGCATGTCCGCTCACGGAGTGAGCGGACTATCATGCCAGCGGTCGAACCTTGATGTTCTTCCAGCGGCACTTTGCGCCCGCGGGCCAGTTCTGGCCGCCGTGGACCTGGACGGCGATGCTTCCCTCGGTGCCGAGGGCTTTTAGCACCGCTTCCTTGTCGTAGCGCGCGGCTGTGGAGGTCGCGCCGTCCCAGACGCAAATTTGCTGGTCGTTGATCCAGGTAGTGACCTTGGGAAATTTTCCTTGCACTAGAACGCGGGCCGTGTTCCAGTCGTCGAGTTTCCAGGCTTTGACCCACTCCTCCGGCTTGCACGCGGAGACCAGGCCGACTTCCTCGGCTGTCTTGTGCTTGTCCGTGGTGTAGCCGACGTGCTTTTTGTCGGCGTCGTACTTGCCGTTGACGTCGAAGGTGCGGGACGCGAAGCCGCCGGTCCCTTCGCCGTAAATCTGGCCGACGTTGCCGGCGTCGTGGTAGTCGACCATCATCTGCAGGCATTGCCCCTTGTCGTTGCTCCGCAGGAACAGGCCGGAGCAGACCCCCCAGGTCGGCTTCATGTCGATGAGCAACTCGAAGTCGCCGAATTTCCGGTCGGTGAGCAGGATGCCGCCGTTGCCGCTGCCGGGCGGGTCCTGCTCGCCGGCAATCGCCCCCTCTTCCACCTGCCAGATGCCGCCGGTGCCGTGGCCGATCTTCTCGGGGTTCTTGTGCCATCCCTTGAGCGTCTTGCCGTCGAACAGCGTGATCCAGTCCTCCTTGGCCGGAGCGGCGTAGGCGAGGCGCGAGAGGAGCGAGGTGCTGGCCGCGAGCGACGTGGACGCGGCCGCGGAAGTGGCAAGGAAGCGGCGGCGGGAGAGGGGAGTGGACATGGAAGGAACTCCGCGATGCGAGTTGAATGGGATGTAAGGGAAGTTCCTGCCATCTTAAGCCGCGGCGTGCGGCAATCAATCCGCCGTAGTCATTCTGCACACGCTGGCGGGACAACCCGCTATTTACGCCGCGCCCCGGCCGGGCGTAAATTGCAGGGTGAAGGATTCGTTAGGAAAGGCGGTAGGAACATGTTGACGACCGATGACCACGAGTTTTATCCCACGCTTACTCCCGGCGGCCAGCCCTCCCCCGCGGAGCCCAACGAGCTGACACCGCGTTACCAGTCGTTCATCACCGAGCAGCGGATGAGCTGGACCAGCCACCAGCGGCTGATCAGGCCGTTGGGATCGGGAGGGCAAGGGGTCGTTTATCTGACGGAGCTGCGGGGCACGGAGGAGTTCACGCTGCCGGCCGCTCTGAAGATTTTCTCGCCGGAGCGGTTCGATTCTTCGGCCAGTTACGACACGGCGATGCAGCGGCTGGCCCGCGTGGCGGCCCGCATCGCCCAGATCCAACACGACAACCTGCTGTACGTCTACAACTTTGTGGACCGCGAGCGGATCCGCATGATGATCATGGAATGGATCGACGGGTACGACCTGGCCCGGCTGCTGAAGCCGGAAATGCTCGAGCGATTCCGTACCAGGGCGACTCCCCGCCGCTGGGAATACCTCAACCGCGTCGTGACCACGCAAGGCCCCGTGCAGCAGCGGCTGAAGCCGGGGATGGCGGTGGCGATTGTGCGGGACTGCCTGTCGGGGCTGGCGGCATTGCATCGGCACGGGATCATTCACGGCGACATCAAGCCCTCCAACATCATGCTCAAGCGGACGGGCATCACGAAAATCGTGGACGTCGGCTCGGCGTTCGAGATCGCCCACCCGCCGGCGACCCTGTCCTGCACGCTGGCCTATGCCGCCCCCGAAGTGCTGGAGCGGAAGGAATGTTCGTCGCGGAGCGATCTCTGTTCCCTGGGCTACGTGCTCATCGAGCTGCTTTCCGGCCGGCCGCCGTTCCACGGCGTCAAGGACGCCAAGGATCTGCTGGACGCCAAGCGGCTGTTGCCTCACCGGCTGCACGAGGTTTTGCCGCAGGAAGTGCTGGGGTGCGAGCTGCTGATGAGCTTTTGCCGCGGCATGATCGCATTCGACCCCGTCCGCCGCTTCCCCAGCGCCGAAGCCGCCGACCTGCTCAAGGAAGGAGCAGCCGCATTCCACCGGCAGCTCGTCTTCGGCGATTTGTCGGCCGAGTACGGCGACGAGATTCGGAAGTGGCTGGAGGATTTGAAGGAGATGGACGCGCAGGATGAAGAGAACAAGGCGGCGTGACGACCGAGCCGCCTCAACGATTTGGGAGTAGCCCACGAAGGTGGCAGACCGCTATGAAACCAATGGACTTCGCCAAGGCCGCCGGGGTCGCGATCGTGGTGCTGGTGCTCAATGTCCTCATCGCTGTCTTGGTGATCGTCGCCTACAGCATCGTCATCGAGCCGGGCCATCCGAAGGAGTACTATGATGCGGCCGCCTTGCGGATCGCGCCGTGGTGCTCGCACATCTTCGGAACGGCGCTATTTTTCGCCGCGGGCTATTTCTTCGCCAGGCGTCGTCCCGAACGAAACGGCCTCCTGTTCGCTGTGGCCTTCACGGTGCTGTATGCGATCATCGACTCAGCAACCGTCGGCTTCGTGGGCGCCTTGTCGGTTGAGCACGGCCTGTCCATGCTGGCCAAGCTCCTGGCGGCCCTAGCCGGCGCCTTCCTCGCAACTCGAAAACGAGCAGTCCCCGCAGTACCGCAAGAAGGTGTAACATAAATAGCGGAGAGGATTGTGATGTCGGTTCTGTTTCTCTGTCCGAATTTGATGTTCGCCTCCCGCGTTTCCGGCGCGGCGAGCGCGCTGAAGATTCCGCTGGAAGTCTTGGCGAGCCCTGGTGACCTGGCGATAAAGCTGTCCGCCGATACGCGGCTGGTGATTATTGACCTCGGCCAAGACGGCTTGGAGCTGAGTGGAATTGTCGCTGATGTCCGCGCGAAGTCGTCATCCGCCCGCATCGTGGCATTTGGCAGTCATGTGAATGAAGCCGCGCTCGCGGCCGCTCGCGCCGCCGGCTGTGACGAGGTGATGCCGAACTCGCAGTTCGACCGGACGTACGTGGAGCTGCTGCGGTCCGTGATGGATAACGCTTAAGGCGGCGGGACTTGCACGGTTTCCACCAGCCGCTGTTCCGGTGGCGGCGGCGCGTCCGCGGTGGGCACCGGCGCGGGCGACGGTACCGGAGCCGGCGTTGCTGCCGTTGTCAACGGCGTGTGAGGCGCGGGGGTCTCCGCGGGGACGTAGACGTCGTCCAACTCCTTGTCATCCACGTCCTGCCGCATCAGCAGATAGATTGCGCCGGCGACGCACCAGAAGAAGCTGAACATGAAGCCGGTTTCGATGAGCTCGACCAGGCCGATGGAGAGAGCCATCAGGATTCCGCCAAATCGAGCGAGCTGGTTGCCGTCGTTTTCTCGGAGGAATTGGATCTGGCTGAGGCTGGCAAGTCCTTCGATTCGGGCCGCTTGTTCCGCACCCGCGCCCCAGGAGAATGCCCACAAGCCGAACTCGATGATGATCTCCGCCGTGTAATGGGCGGCGGCCCAGCAAAGCGCGCCAAACAGCGCGGCGACGACGGCATAGAACAGATAGTGCAGCGGCTTGCCATAGACATACGAAAACGAGCGGCTGAAGGCTTCAAAGGCGTCCCCTTCCCGCTCCGCGCTAATCGTGCCCCACATCAGCGGCCAGCCGAACAGCAACCCTGCGAGGAGCCAGGCGGCGACGACCCCGGCCAGAATCACGAAGATCCAGAGAACGCCGGCCAGGATGAAGCCGAAGTCATGCAGCCAGGCAATGAAGCCGAGTGCGGCAATGGGAAGCGAGAGCAGCAACACCCCCGAGAGCGGATAGAGCGGCGCGAGAAAGTACCACAGGTATCGGCGCGCGGCGAACTGCACGGTTTCCATGAAACTCGGCGTTTCGTCGGCTCCGAATTCCACCACCGCCCGCCGCGTGATAATGCCGCCCGCCAGCGCCCAGATGGCGAGCGACCAGAGCGAGGCGAACGTGTAATACGCGGCATGGCGAATGTTGAGGTCGCGGCGGAAGACGCGATAGAACGGCTCCGATAAGCGAAAATAGCCGTCGATCAGCGAGCTCTCTTCCGCCGGCAGATACTTGGCAACGGCACGGGGAGTCTTTGCGTAGAGCAACGAGCCCGGATCAGCGGCGCTGCGCTGGTCCGTCGTCAAGAATACAAATTCACCAGCCCGCCATCCGGCGGCAGAAAGAAAAACCGCCAGCGTCGCCACCAAGAGCAGCGTCGGCGAGATCGCCAGGCGGAACGTGCGAAAGATAATGAGCCAGGGAAACAGCTCGCGCCAGGCAATCCGCCGCAGCACTCCGCGTTCATCCGTCATGCGCTGACCCCTGCCGGAAAGGAAAAAAGTCAGCGGAAATTATACGCGAATAGTTCACTGCCGCAAGCAGCGGCATTATTCCGTCTCTTTGGGCGCACTCTCCGCGGTCTCGTCGTCCTCATCCTTCCGTTCCACTGGCACGCTGTAGCTCTCGCGGAGCCAGCGGCCGAGGTCGATCTGGCGGCAGCGGTCGCTGCAGAAGGGCATGGCCAGAGTCGCGGCGGGGTCGAACTGCTTTTCGCAGATGGGGCAGCGGATGGTGAGCATGATCGGGAGGATTTCAAAGTATTCCTCACGCTCCGCGCGAGGAATCATCGCGCGGAGCGTGATGAGTACTTTTCTTGGGCCGGCGGCTAGTTCTTCTTTTCCGGCTTGGACGGAGCCGCCGGCTTGCTCTCGGCCGCGGGTTTAGCTTCGGCCGCCGGCTTGCTTTCCGTGCCCTTGGATTCGGTTTTCGAGTCGGCGGAGCTCGCCGCCGGCTCGCTGGATTTCTTGTCAGCCGCCGCCGACGACTTGTAAGACTCGCTGCGGTAGTCTGTTTGATAGAAGCCGCTTCCCTTGAACATCACGGCGGCACCGGCGCCGAACAAGCGGCGGAGCTTCTTCTTTTTGCACTTGGGGCATTTCGTGAGCGGCTCGTCGCTCATGTTTTGAAACAGCTCATACTTATGACTGCAGGCGTCGCACTCGTAGTCGTAGGTGGGCATGTATTTGTCTTTGCAAAGTACTCCTCACGCTCCGCGTGAGGAATTTTCATCACGCGGAGCGTGATGAGTACTATTCTTGGGCTCCGGTCGAAACAAAAACCTGGGCGGGGCGGATGACGCGGTCGAACAGCTTGTAGCCGGACTGGGCCTCGCGGGTGACGGCGCCGGCGGGATGCTCGCTGCTGGCTTCCTGGGCAATGGCTTGATGGACGTTGGGGTCGAACGGCTGGCCGACAGTCTCGATCCGCACGCATTGATGCTGGCTGAGGACATTCTGCAACTGGGCGGACACCATCTGCACGCCTTCCAAGAGGCCGCTGCCATCTCCTTGAGCGGCAGCCAAAGCCCGCTCCAGGTTATCCACCACCGTCAGCAACTCCTTGGCAAACGGCAGCAGGGCGTAGCGCCGCTCCTCCTCCATCTCGCGGCGGGCCCGCTTGCGGTAGTTTTCCAGCTCGGCCTGAACGCGCAGGGCCTTCTCGTTCGACTCCGCCAGTTCCTGCTGCAGCCGAGCCGCGTCCATAGGATTATCACCGGCGAAGACCTGATCGTCGATTGCTTCTTGAGTATTGGATATGTCAGCCATGATAGTCCCTGAAAAAAGGGAGGCAGCGGAGCGGCGTTACCAACCTCTATCCGCACACGCTGTGCCGCGCGAGGGGGTCGGGGGGGGGTTTTTTGGGGGGCGGAAAAAACCCTCCCAACCCCACGAACACAGATGCATTGGCTCCTCCCCCCCAAAATAAGACCTCACTTTCTCCAAA
>JBPCKT010000064.1:0-16934 GCA_051004015.1 Pirellulaceae bacterium
TGTCTGGCCTCCCCCTCCGGCCCTAAGGGCATGTACCCCTCTTTCCCACGCTCCGCGTGGGAACGCACGTCCCCGAGGCTCCGCCTCGCGGCCCCGTCTGACCGTGATAAGCCCCTGGCCACGAAAAGGGGTCGGGAAGATTTTTCGCCGCGAAAACCCTTCCCGACCCCGTTCCCCTCCCGCCCTAAACGTCGCGCGAGGCCTGGTTCAGGCTCGCCAACATATAAGCGGCTGATAAGCCTCCGATTATACAGGTTTTCGAGTTCCTGTTTTGATACACCCTGTATCACGCGCCCGCTCGCAACCCCTTGCCCCCCTTCCACTTCCGCCCCACCGCCGCTCGCAACTTGGCCCGTTTCAGCGACTTTCTTAATACACCCAAACCCCCATACTTCCGGGGGATGTATCATCGATTTGATAAGGTGTTTTTCAAACACAGTTACACCATCGCCCAGCCACTTAACGGTACATTTTCTTCCCTTACCACCCAATTCTCAAAGATCCCCCGTTGGAGTCCCACCTTCAGGCGGCCCCCCAACGGGAGAATGACGAAATTCGAATTCCAAATGTCGAATGAAAAAACGCTCATCCATTCGTCATTCGTCATTCGTCATTCGTCATTCGCCATTCGCCATTCGATTTTCGTCATTTCCTCTTTCCCCTGCCTGTTGAATCCGCACCCCCCCGATTCATCACCCCCCACGGCATGCAAAACAGGGGTCTGTGATGAACTAGCTCCCCTCCAATTCAACACCAGGGGGGTATTCTTCCCCTCCACCCGCGAAAGTTCGCTTCTCCTCCCGTTCCCATAGAAAACTGAAAACTGAAAACTTCCCCGCCCCGCCCTCGCGCGGAGCTCCGCCCCTCGTTCCCCTATTATACAAAATGGCACTTCTGCCTAAGTGTCTAGTACTTTCGGTGGGGTAGGCTTCCAGCCTGCCCAGAACCGCCCCATCTTCGCCTGAGCGGTGCGCCTTACGTCAGTCCAGGGGAGCACAAAGGGGCAGGAAGGGAACGACCGCAGAGCAACTGGAACTGCAAGCAACACTCCGTCCCCGTGGCGCCCACGCGTCTCCAGCAGAACATAAAATATATGGACCTGCCGCCTTCTTTCCCGAACCTTCGACGCCAGGATGAGGCACGCCGAACGCCTCTCGGTCGACCGGCTCCGGGCGGCAATCAGGAATCTTTTCGCCGCGGTCGTGGTGGAGAACCTGACACTGCCGAACGAGAATCATCGGGCGTCCGTCGCGGGCGTGGCGGCCCAGTCGCTTTACGAGCTGGGGGAGAAGTTGGCGAATGAATTTAAGGAATAGGGGGCTCACGCCCACCCTTGGTAAACGGTTTGTGTATGCTAGCATTCGGTCGCTTTGAGCCGGCAATGGTCTTTCACGGAATCGGCGAATGTCTGCAGCTCCGGCAACCGACAACAGCAAACAGCAGCCTGAAAAGATATCTTCCGCTCTGCGGAGATATCTGGGAAAGTTCGTGAGTTGGATTTCCCTAAAGGCACGTGCTTGGATTGCGTGCTTGTTTTTTCAGGCTGATGCTGGCGAAAGAGAAGCGACTCGCGAGGTAATTACGCTCCAGCTTTGGATTTTGGGTCAGGTTGCCGTTCTCATCGGCTCCATTCCTAAACAGCCAAAGCCAAGCCCGTTCCTGGTTTTCCTTTTTGGAATAGTAGCTATATTGCCGCTCGCGAGCTTCCTTTCAATCATAGGAGCTACTAAGCCCATGCGAAACTCTATCGCGATAAATCACTATTTTGACAGAAACTCTGTCACTTTGGCCAGATTTACCCTCGTATTTGGCGCCCTCATTTTCGCGGTCGTCGGCATTGGCTACATGTATGCGCAATTCCCGGGGCAGGCGAAACCAACACCGCTGAAGGCCGCGGGGGCGGTGCCGTTCGTGTTCCCGCGGGACGTCGTTCCGTTCAAGATAGAAGCCGGCACCAAGGGAGTGGCGATTAGGTATGCAATTACTCGCGAAATGATCGTCGACCCATTGGAAGTTGAC
The DNA here is from genome assembly GCA_051004015.1 of Pirellulaceae bacterium. Classification (GTDB taxonomy): domain Bacteria; phylum Planctomycetota; class Planctomycetia; order Pirellulales; family Pirellulaceae; genus SXOA01. The sequence continues at coordinate 2,020 of JBPCKT010000064.1, forward strand.
GTGAAACTTGAGGGCAGGTTCAGTGGATTAAAAGTAGTTGGGGCGATGGGATTCAAGCGGACCATGGATGGCAAACGCGAGCCGACGTTGTTTCAGCCTGAGGTCATGGAACCAACAAAGGACGGTAAGGTCGTGATTTACTGGAATCGCCTAAGCCGTGAAAACGAATACGACTTAGACGTCATTTTGTATAGCCCGGATGGAAAGCCCACGCCCGAAGAGATCATGCGAGAAGTTGTCGACGACGGGAAAGCAATTGGCGCAAAGGCGTTCCTTCCAACTCGGTAGTCAAAATGCCGTCCCGTCATATTGTGGTCGCCACGTGCTTCATCGTTGTCTTATCTTCGAGCGCGTACGCCGTACCCACAACTATTTTGGTTCACGACCGTAAGGGTGTCGTGGAAGGTGCGGAGGTATTGATCGAGACTTTTGATGAGCCGCCGCAATACGTGCCCGATGACAACGAACGGCGAACGGGCAGCAAGGGCGAGCTTTCAATTAATTTGGCCCCCTTTGTGGCTAAACGCAGACTTATGATCATTGTCGCGGCGAAGGGGCGAGGGCAGGGACGCAAGGAGATTGCCTGCCCCACGGGGGAGCTTCCACCGACCGTCACTATAGAGTTGTCAATTTCCCCACTATTTCCCCAGCCAAAGCCCTAAGCGAGTGGGGTTCGGGAATCCGAAGAGTTGCTGGACAGTTAGACGTTTTGGGCGGCGACTGGCGGAGCAGAAGCCGCCGGCGGGAGAGTGGGATCAGTCGGGGCAGGTGTCGCAGCGGCTTCCGTTGACTCCTCCGGTTCTGCTTTTGACTCACGCAATGACTTCTTCCCAGACCTCCGAACCCGCCCTGCGGCCTCAACCGCTGATGGACCTTCCAGCGTATCGCGCTTGATGACTTCATTTTCAAGGCACCGGACGATTTCCTCTTCACCAACATTCACATCCACAATCCGCTTAAGCTCTCGGCGAATGACGTTGACCACGCTCTCGTTCTTGGTGAGGAGCGCGGCGAAGATGAAGCGGCTGGTTGCGTCTTGGCGGTCACGTAGTTCGTTGTGGGCACCTTTAAGGAGCCCTTCGCGCGTGAATGGATATAGCGACTCAAGCTGAGCCTCTTTCTTCCAATCGATCTGCGTCAGGTCAACAGACAGCACAGGCCGGCTATCGATGGGCTTGGCGAAAATTACGTGGTGCAGTTGCCACACCATACCGTTGGTGAGGATGACCCACTCCAGGCCCTGATTTGCGGCATAGTCAACGACTTGCTTTAAGTGGCGGTCGCTCAGGTCGAGTCCAATTGCCTTCACTTCATGAAGCTCGACGAGTTTTTCATCAAGTCGAATCCCCAAGTCGCAGTATGTCCCCCTGATCGCCACTTCGCTGGTCAATTCGGTGTATTTATCAAAGCCGAAAATGTCCGAAAGGATGTCTTTGACCAGTGTCACCGTGTCGGCCTCGGAGATGTCTCGCTGCCGTTGCTGCTGGATGATCGGGACCAATCGCTTAAGACCTTGCGCAAGTCGCTCAGAAACTCGTTTGGGAATGGCCATGAATAAGTCCTGACTCCGCAAGCACTAGTGATTCGGGCTGCGCCAGTCCGCAACGCTACCCTACTCCGGCCAGAAAAGCTACTCCCGCCTAGGCTGGCGGCAATGTGCCTGGGGCGCTTGCTAGTGGCGGTTTTGGTACGGTGTGCCGTCCCCTGAAGTAGAACCCTATAACACTGCCAGCAAGGGTTCCGAGCAGCGGGAAGAGAAAAGGGGACGGGAGTCGTTTTTGACAAATCAGGAAGGGGGACGAGGACAGGTCCATCTACGGGCGCAATTTTGTGGATGAGCCTGGGTCGATCCCAGTTACGTCCCAAAGCAGTACAGATGGTCGTTCGTCCTGAGCAGCACTTTGCCATCGACGAAGACGGGGGTGGCGAGGACGAATTCACTGGGGAGTTCGTTTTCGGCGACGACCTTCGAGTCCTTCTCCGGCGTGATGACGTAGGTCTTGCCGTCCTCCCGCGTGATGTAGAGCTTTCCCCCGGCCAGGATCGGGGACGAGCTCACCGTCGTCGCCCGCCCCTTTTCCGGCTGGGTGGTCCAGAGAGGATCGCCGGTTTTCAGGTCGAGGCAGGAAATTTGCCCCTTGTCGTTGCAGAGGTAGACCTTGCCATCCTGGGCGATCGGGGTGGGGACGTCGGCTCCCAGGTTCTCCTTGGTCCAGAGGACGTGGGTCTCGGTCACGTCCCCTTGGCCGCCGAGCTTGATGGCGGTGACGGTGCCGCCGCGGGCGTAGGGGGCGATGACCACGCCGTCGGAGACCACGGCGGACGAGATGGAGCGGAAGTTCGGATTTTTCCTTGGGTTCAGATCCCCGACCCGCCACAACTCTTTTCCGTTGGCGGCGTCGTGCCCGGTGACGTAGTCCGCACCCAGCACCACGATGAGTTCCTGCTCGTCGCTGCGTACCACCACCGGCGTGGTATAGCTATCGGCCGATTCGCTGGGGGCTCCTGTGTTACGGTCCTGCTTCCAGGCCAGCTTGCCGGTTACCTTATCAAACGCGGCCAGGAACGAGGGGCCGCCGTGCATCACAGTGGCGACGACGTGATTCTTGGTCAGCACGGGGGAGGTGCCGACATCGTGCCAGAGTGTGTCTTCGCCGTATTTCTCCTGCAGGTTCATTTGCCAGACGATCTTGCCGCTGAAATCGACCGCCCCAAAGTCGCCGCTCTTGAAATAGACGAAGACGTGCTTGCCGTCGGTCACGGTGGAAGGGTTGGTGCTGCTCCCCTTGGCACTTTTCTTGGCCTTGGCAACGCCGATTTCCGTCCGCCACAGCTCCTTGCCGCTCCGGTCATAGCAAAGGAGCATGTTCTTCGCCGGCTCCCCATTTTCCGCCACGCCACAGGTCAGAAAGATGCGGTCCTCCCAAACGATGGGGGTCGACGCTCCCTGCCCCGGCAGCTTCACCTTCCAGGCCACATTCTCGGTGCTGCTCCACTTCGTGGGATACGCCTTCCCCTCCGCCACGCCGCTCTGGCTGGGCCCGCGCCAATTCGGCCAATTCTCCGCGCGGGCCAGGGAGGGAACGAGGGCGACAAGTGCCAGGAGGATGGTGGCAAGGCGGGGCATCGGGGGATCTCCGGTGGGATGATGAGGCTGGACTCTTAATATCGGCGGAGGGAGGGACAGGTGCAACCGGAGGAACGACTCCTGGAAATGAGGAATGGTCTCACACAGAGGCACGGAGGCACAGAGGGAAGGAGTTAGGGTTTGGTAGTCAGAATCTGGGGTCGTCCTGAACTTCTATCTTCGTCCTCTGTGCCCCAGTGCCTCTGTGTGAGCCTCCTCTGCCTTCATTGACGCTCTTACCCACCCCCGCTACACTCACTAACTCGTTTTCCGCGGAAAAATGCCGGTTTTTGCGGCTCCGCAGGTCAGCTTTCCAACCACCCGAAACTCACCTTTTGCTCCCTCCGAGGCATTTGTAATGGCCAAGACTCGCACCGCTGCCGCCAAGACTTCCGGCGGCAAGATGACTTACTACTTCTCCAAGAACAAGACCGAAGGGAAGGGGCTTTCCAAGCAACTGCTGGGGGGGAAAGGGGCCAACCTGGCCGAGATGACCAGCATCGGCCTGCCGGTGCCGCCGGGGTTCACGATCACGACTGAGTGCTGTGACTCCTACTACAAAAGCGGCAAGAAGCTTCCTGCTGGGCTGATGGATGCCGTTCGCAAGAACATTGGCATGTTGGAGAAGGAGCTTGGCAAGAAATTCGGCGACGATGCCAGCCCGCTGCTCGTCTCCGTCCGCTCCGGGGCCGCTCTCAGCATGCCCGGGATGATGAACACGATCCTCAACCTGGGCCTCAACGATGTTTCCACGGCCGGATTGGCCAAGGCGACCAACAACCTGCGATTCGCCTACGATGCCTACCGCCGGCTGATCAACATGTTCGGCGACGTGGTGATGGACGTGGGACACGAGCATTACGAACATGCCTTCAGCGGCATCAAGCGGAAATACCAGGTGAAGCTGGACACCGACGTCCCCGCCGAGGGGCTCATCGAGCTCTGCAACGACTACAAGGAGGTCTATCGCAAGCACACCGGCAAGGATTTTCCGCAGGACCCGCTGGTGCAGCTCGAAGCGGCCATCGAGGCGGTCTTCAAGAGCTGGATGGGGGACAAGGCAGTCAAGTATCGCGACGTGGAGAACATTCGCGGCCTGCTCGGCACGGCCGTCAATGTGCAGAGCATGGTGTACGGCAACATGGGGGATGACAGCGGCACGGGTGTGGCCTTCACGCGCGACCCGAACACTGGCGAGAACAAGTTCTATGGCGACTTCCTGATTAACGCCCAGGGGGAAGACGTGGTGGCCGGCATCCGCACGCCGCAAGTCGTCGCCGAGATGCCCCTGTGGAACAAGAAAGTCTACAAGCAATTGCTGGAAATCAAGGACATGCTGGAAAACCATTTCCGCGAGATGCAGGACATCGAGTTCACGATTGAGAAGGGGACGCTGTACATGCTGCAAACCCGCACCGGCAAGCGGGCCGGCGGAGCCAGCGTGAAAATCGCCTGCGACATGGTCAAGGAAAGGCTGATCGACGAGAAGACGGCTGTCCTCCGCATCCCCGCCGGGGATTTGTCGCAAATCCTGCTGCCGAGCCTCGCTACCGATGCTCTGGAAGAAGCTCGCAAATCGGGCAAGCTGCTTACGAAGGGGGTCAATGCTTCCCCTGGCGGCGTGGTCGGCAAGCTGGCCTTCACGGCGAAGGAAGCCGTCGAGCGGGCCGCGGCCGGCGAGAAGATCATTCTTTGCCGCAAGGAAACCAGCCCCGAGGACGTGGACGGCATGCACAGCGCCGTCGGAATTCTCACCAGCACCGGCGGGGCCACCAGCCATGCGGCAGTGGTGGCCCGCGGCTGGGGGCGGTGCTGCGTCGTCGGCGCGGGGGAAATGCAGATTGATGAACACGCCCGCCGGGTCGTCATCAAGGGAACGACGCTCGGCCATAACGACCTGGTGACAATCAACGGCACGACCGGCGAGGTCTTCAACGGCGCGCTCGCCACGCAAGACGCGAAGCTGAGCGGCGACTTTGGCACCGTGATGAAATGGGCCGACAAGTACCGCACCATGAACATCCGCACCAACGCCGACTCGCCCGCTGACGCCCAGCGGGCTCGCGACTTTGGGGCGGAAGGGATCGGCCTCTGCCGCACCGAGCACATGTTCTTTGGCGAGGCCCGGATTGCGGCCATGCGGGAAATGATCCTGGCTGATGACGTGGAAGCCCGCAAAAAGGCTCTCGCCAAGCTCCTGCCGTTCCAGCGCGAAGATTTTGAAGGGATTTTCAAAGCCATGAAGGGGCTGCCGGTAACCGTCCGGCTGCTCGATCCGCCGCTGCATGAATTCCTGCCGCACGAACCGAAGGCCCAGGAAGAGCTGGCCACGACGCTCGGCGTTTCGCTCGACGTCGTCAAGCAGCGGGTCTCGGCCTTGCACGAAGCCAACCCCATGCTCGGCCACCGCGGCTGCCGCCTGAGCGTGACGTATCCGGAAATCCTGGAGATGCAGGTGCGGGCCATCATCGAGGCTGCCATCGCCTGCAAGAAGGAAAAGATTGACGCCCGGCCGGAAATCATGATCCCCATCGTCAGCACGTCGCCCGAGCTCAAGCTGCTCGTCGAGCTGACAGCTCAGACGATTGAGGCCGTGAAGAAGGAGCTGAAATTCACCGGCAAGCTGGATGTGCAGATCGGCACGATGATTGAAATCCCGCGGGCCGCCCTGACGGCCGACAAGATTGCCGAACATGCCGAGTTCTTCAGCTTTGGGACCAACGACCTGACGCAAATGACCTTCGGCTTCTCGCGCGACGACGTGAACGGCTTTCTGCCGGACTATCTGCGCAAGGAGCTGCTGCCGTGCGACCCGTTCCAATCGCTGGACACCGCCGGCGTGGGGCAGCTCGTGCAGATGGGCGTGCAAAAAGGGCGGAGCACGCGGAAGGACCTGAAGGTCGGCATCTGCGGCGAGCACGGCGGCGATCCCGCCAGCATCGACTTCTGCCATAAAGTGGGCCTCAATTACGTCAGTTGCTCGCCATTCCGCGTCCCCATCGCCCGCCTGGCCGCGGCCCAGGCGGCGCTGAGGAACGGAAAACCCGGGAAGAAGTAGAAGCGAGGCAGAAGTCGCCGGAGCCAGAGCCTGGTCATGCCTCATTATCCAAAGATTGCCCAGCTCAAAACGGTGGACGTGTTCCGCGCACGGCTCGCCGAACTGCGGCTGGAGCTGCCGGTGGAGGAGCGGCCGCTGTCGGCTGCGGAGAACTCACCGTTGGCTGAGTCCTTTGAGTTGTCGGATGGAAGACGGCGAGTCAGCGTCGGCAATCGCTGGTGCATTCACCCGATGGAGGGCTGGGACGCGAATCGGGACGGCACCCCCTCGGAGCTCACACTTCGCCGCTGGCGTAATTTCGGACTCTCGGGGGCCAAGCTGATCTGGGGCGGTGAGGCGGCAGCAGTGCAGGAGGACGGGCGGGCGAATCCAAATCAAACGCTGGCGACCGAACACAATGGTCGCGGCCTTTACGAACTACTCTCCACATTGGACGCAGCCCATGAGGAATCAATCGGGTATTTCGATGGGCTGCTGGTCGGCTTGCAACTCACGCACTCCGGCCGGTATTGCAAGCCCCATGACCACAAGCGGTTCGAGCCGCGGATTGCATACCATCATCCGCTGCTCGACAGCCGCGTGGGGATTGCGCCGGACGATGACTCGCGAATTTGGACGGACGATGACCTGGAGCGGCTCATCGATCAATATCTGGTCGCTGCAAAACTGGCCCAGCGCGTCGGCTTTCACTTTGTCGATATCAAAGCCTGCCACGGCTACCTGCTCCACGAGTTCTTGAGCGCCCGGACTAGACCGGGAAAATTCGGCGGCGACTTCGAGGGGCGGACCCGCATCCTGACCACCATCATCCGCCGCATCCGCGATGAGCTGCCGGAGCTGCTGGTTGGCGTTCGCCTCAGCGCGTTCGATACGCTCCCCTACCAGCCCGGCGGCGAAGAGGGAATCGGCGAGCCGGCGGAGTATCGACATTTGCTGCCGTACCACTATGGCTTCGGCGCGAGCGAAGTCGATCCGACGCAGGTGGACCTGGCCGAGCCGATCAAGCTACTCAAGCTCCTCAGGGAGATCGGCGTGTTCGCCGTCAACCTCAGTGGCGGCAGCCCCTACTACAACCCGCACGTGCAGCGGCCCGCCATCTTTCCGCCCAGCGACGGTTATCAACCTCCGGAAGACCCGCTCTCCGGCGTCGCGCGGCAAATTCACGTGGCCCGGCAGCTCAAAGAGGCAGTCCCCGGCCTGCCCACCGTCGGCACCGCCTACTCGTACCTGCAAGACTATCTGCCGCATGTCGCCCAGGGGATCGTCCGCCAGGGCTGGGCCGACTTCGTCGGGCTGGGCCGCGTCGTCCTCAGCTACCCGGAGCTCCCCGCCGACGTGCTGGCCGGTCGCGACTGGCAGCGGAAGAAAGTCTGCCGCACCTTCAGCGACTGCACCACCGCCCCCCGCAACAGCCTCCCCAGCGGCTGCTATCCGCTGGACCCGTTTTATAAGCAGCGGCCGGAGGCGGAGGAGTTGAAGAAAGTTCAAGGTTCCAAGTTCAAGGTTCAAGGTTCGTGAATTCAGCGACTCTGAACCCTGAACTTTGAACCTTGAACTGTTTCCGCAGGATATAATGCAGATGAAAGGGCTGATGTCTTATGCCACTTCGAGATCATTTCCGTCTGCCGGTCTGGAAACAGGCATCGTGGGAGGGCTTTCATGGCGGCTGGCCAATGACGATGGTGCAACAACTGTCCAAGGTGTTGCCGGATGAATTCGTGGCCGAACCGCGGGTTCACCTGGGAACCTATTTCGAAATCGACGTCTGTGCCTTTGAAAGCGATGACCTTGACCGGCCGAGAATAACCCGCGACGGCGATTCCGGAGGGGTGGCGACGGCGACTTGGGCGCCGCCCGAACCGACACTCGATGTGGACACCGATCTAACCGAGCAGTACGAGTACGAAGTCCTGGTGTTCGATGAGAGCCGGGGACGGCAATTGGTCGCCGCGGTGGAAATCGTCAGCCCGGCCAATAAGGACCGTCCCGAAAATCGCCAGGCTTTCGTCTCCAAGTGCGCCGGGCTTTTGCAAAAGCGAGTGTGCGTATCGATCGTCGATCTCGTGACCACGCGGCACTTCAATCTCTATGCCGACCTGCTCGAATTAATGCACCGGAGCGATCCCGCGCTGGCCCCGACGCCGCCATCGACTTACGCTGTCACCTGCCGGGGGCATAAGGTAGGAATCCAACCGCGCTTTCAGACCTGGGCGTATCCCTTGGTTGTTGGCCAGACGCTTCCGACGTTGCCAATCTGGCTCACGGAAGACCTGTGGGTTTCGCTCGATTTGGAATCCAGTTACGAGGAAACCTGCCGCGCATTGCGGATTCGATGAGCTACGGCATCAGCTTGAGCCGGCGAGGGAAACATCGACTTCGACGTACTCACACGTCGAGCACGGCGGGGGAGCCGTTTCACCATGCAGACGCATCCCTTCGAGGTGGAATTCAATAGCTTCGCGCAGCAGTTGAATGGTCTCGTCCCGAGTTTCGCCAGCGGCAACACAGCCCGGCAAGTCAGGGACATGACCGCTGTAACCAGTGGCCGTTGGCTCGATCAGAATTGCAAATCGCATGGTCAACCTCCTACCGAAGCTTGCTACAACTTTGCCTGTCGCCTGATGCTCCGCTCTGTCTTGGGATCCAAATCGAGGGATGGTTTCCCAGCTATGGTCACGGTCCCAGGCTTGGTAGCATGATGATATTGTCGATGACTCCCTTTCTGCCGGACCAAGATCCAGCCGTCTTGCTCAATGAGCTTGATGGCGTCTCGGACCTTCATGGGCATTGCAAGAATCTCCTCCTATCAAGATACCATCGCGGCGCAAAGACGTCATCTGGTTTCTAGCAGGCCCTTCCTGAGCAAGACATTCAAATGCGCTGCGAAGAAGGCTATCACTGCGATGTCTGCGGCCAGGATGTGGAAAACATCTGGGAAAGCGATCTGTACCTCCGCTACGTCATCGGCCTGATCGACCCTGAGACGCTGCACACCACCAAGGAGCGGCACATCGGGTGCAACCCGGCGCTGGCCCAGTTCATAGTCGATCCCGAATTTGACCCTGTTGGCGCTACCGGCGATTTCCGCAAGGAGCAGCTCGATCCGCAATTCGTGCAGGAGCGAGAGACGCTCATCACCCGCGGCTGGCGGCGGCTCAAGGAATTGAGCACTCTGGAGGGGCTTTCGCTTCTGGAGTATCCGCTGGAGGAGGTGCGTGAGCGGATGAAGAGAGAGGCTTGAGAAACACTCCTACTCCTACTCGTCGGCACTCAGAAGACGAGTAGGAGTAGGAGCAAGAGTAGGATTAAGATTAAGAGTGCGTAGGCTACAGGTACACCCGCTTGTTGTAGATGTACCACTCAAAAATCAGCAGGCCGACGGCGCCGAGGAGCAGCCATTTCCAGATTTCCTGGCGGGCGCTTTGCTTGCTGAGCGTGGCCTCCACCACGTCGTGCTGGATGTCCAGGCGGTAGGCAGGGAAGATGTCGCACTCCTGCTCGTCGAAGAGGTTGACGACGAACTTCTGGCTGACCTTGGCCCCGGTCCCCTCGCGGACGTCGTAGACGCCAATGTCGTCGGTCTTGCCGAAGACGTAGGTGTTCTGGGTTTCGCGCGGGACCTCGAAGCCGTCGCCGCGCGGGGCTTGCACCAGCAGGGTCTTAACGGGGATTTCCGCCCGCAGGGTGACCGGCATGCCGGGCCGCGTCGTCGGCGCGTTGGCCCCGGACTTCACCCCGCCGAGATACCGCACCGCGTTCATCATGAACACCGGAAAACTTCGCTGTATCATCCAGTCTGTGTTGGCCGCGTGCTCGCCGTCCTTGTTGGTGCTGTAGATTTCAAAGCCCAGCACCGCGTCTTCAAAGCCGCCGCGGGGAGCGATGCAGTACAGCGGGCCGACGTGGAAGTCGAGCAGCACCAACATACCGGGTGGACCCTTGAGCGGCGTCGCCTCCGCAATCGCCACGTTTCCGCTCATCTTCACCAATTGTGTGAGGGGATGGACCTGATCGGTGTCGGTGAGAATAGGACCGGCGACTTTTTCTTTCATGATCGTGCCCCAGCCGGCGACGGGGGGAACGCGGCCGATGAAGAGCGTGTTACAGGCGGGCATCTCCTTTTCCGCGGCGGGAGCACACTGGTCGTAGATGACCAGGTCGTACGCCCCTTCCTGCAACTGCTTTTTGATGTCCTTGTCCGCCAGCTTCGCGGGCTCGACGATCGTAACGGTCGCCACCTTCTGTGATTCGGAGGTGGAGAGGGCCAGCATCAGGGCATCGTTCCCCGGCGTGGCCAGCAGCACCTTGGCGGGGCGGGGGGCGCTGACGACGGCATAGGCCTTGTTGTCCGCCGATAGATAGTCCTCGACATCGGTCCCTAGGGGCTTGATTTCCAGACGCAGGATGCCATCCTTCTCCAGCTCGGCGGTGCGGGCCAGCTCGAATTTGATGCCGGCGATGGTGGGGACCTGGGGCAAAATTTCCTCCACCCCGGCTGCGGATTTTGCGACCTTGAACTGGCGGGCGGGGAGGCTGACTTTCTGGGCATCGGCCAGGGTGCCGTTGATGTAGAGCGAGGCCTCCATCGTGGCCGGTTTGAAGCCAAAATTCTCGATGCGGGCAAAGGCTTCGACTTTTTCCGGCTTATCGGGATGATGGTCGGTGCTGAAGGCCACGATGGCCACGTTGCCACAAGTTTCGCTGCCGATCTTCTGAAAAACGGGCTCGAGATTGCCGACCTGGAAATTCTTGACCGACGCCAGCTTGCCGTCCGTAAAAATATAAAGCGTGGCGGGCATCGCCTCCGCAAAACCGACGTCCCCTTTGCTCGGGTCGCCGGACTGCCCCGGATTGGCCAGACCGGAGGCCGCGCGGAGGGCCTCATTCAGGTCGGTGGTGTGATTGGTCTGCGAGATCATGTCCACCTTCGTCCGCAGCAGCTTGCGGTCGCCGGTGTAGCTCTGGTCCGGCGTTGCCCGGTTGGAGAAGCTGATGATCATGGCCTGGTCACCGGTTTGCATCTGCTCGATCAGTCCCTTGACCTGTTTTTTGGCCTCGTCCAGGCGCGTCGGCCCCACGTCGCTGGCCCCCATGCTGGCGGACTTGTCAATCAGAAAGATGAAGCGATGGCCGATCAGCTCCGTCCCCTTCCAGCCCGGCCGCAAAAGCGTAATCGCCAGCAGCACAATCAACAGCAGTTGCAACAGCAGCAGCAAGCTCTGCCGCAAGCGCTGCCAGAGGGAGTTGACGTGCAAATCCTCAATCGTGCGGCTCCAGAGATATGTGCTGGGAACCGCCAGCGGCTGGCGTTTGAGCTTGAGGAAGTACAGCGCCAGGATCGCCGGCGGAATCAGGGCCAGGAGTCCCCAGCCCCACAGCGGGAGAGAATTGATGATGTCGGCGAAGAGAATCGGCGCGAGGGGCATATGTTGATTATGCACCAAAGAATTCCGCCGCTGTACTAGGCAGGGCCTCTCCCTCGCTTGCGCGTCGGGCTAGTGTTCGGGCCGCAGCAAGGTAACATGGCTGGTATGTTCACCGGCCTTGTGGAAACCGTCGGAATCGTCGACTCCGTGCGCACGGAAGGGCCGGGGGTCCGGCTGCTGGTTCGCGCCGGGGATGTGGCAGCGGATGCGAATTTGGGTGACAGCATCGCCATCAATGGCTGCTGCTTGACGGTGGTCGAAAAGAGCGGCGAAACAATCGGCTTTGACGCTGGCAGCGAAACCCTCAGCCGCACGAACCTCGGAAAACTCGCCCCCAGCAGCCGCGTGAATCTGGAGCGGTCGCTGAAGGTCGGCGACCGGCTGGGAGGGCACTACGTCAGCGGCCACATCGACGCCGTCGGCACGCTGGAGCAGGTGAAGCAGGAAGGGGCCTGGGCGTTCTACTGGTTCCGCGTCCCCGAGGAACTCTCGCGGCAAATGGCGAGCAAAGCCTCCGTCGCCGTGGACGGCGTCAGCCTCACGCTCGTCGACGTCGAGTCCGGCCTCTTCAGCGTCGCCCTCATCCCCCACACCCTAGAAGTCACCACCCTCGGCAAACTCATCCCCGGCGACGCCGTGAACATCGAAACCGACATCCTGGCGAAGTACGTCGAGCAGCAACTCAAATTCATGGAATTACCTTTCTAACTGCGTCCCAAGCTCTGCTTGGGACGCAAAGTAACGAAGCTCTGCTTCGAAAACACCAAGCGGAGCTTGCAAACGTGGATTCCCAAGCAGAGCTTGGGAACCAGAACAATCTTTCCTATGCCTAGTTCCCGCCAAACCATCTCCTACCTCACCGCCCGTTTCCGCGAGGCGGGGATTCGCCCGGACGTGCGACATGGGCAGAACTTCCTCATTGACCTCAATCTGCTCGACCTGCTGCTCAACGCGGCCGACATCCAGCCGACGGATGTGATCCTGGAAGTCGGCACCGGCATGGGCTCGCTCACCGCGCGGATGGCCGAAAAGGCGGCTGCGGTGGTGACGGTCGAGATTGACGAGCGGATGTACGCTCTGGCCTCGGAGGAGCTGACGGATTATTCCAATGTCTTGATGCTGCAAGTCGACGCGCTCAAATCCAAGAACCATCTGGAGCCTGAGGTCATCGCGGTCGTTAAAGAGCAACTGGAAATCGACCCCGCCCGCCGCTTCAAGTTGGTGGCCAACTTGCCGTACAACATCGCCACGCCGATTCTCTCCAACCTGCTGACCTGCGACGTAGTGCCGCTCTCGATGACCGCGACGATCCAGAAGGAGCTGGCCGAGCGGATGGTCGCCGTACCTTCCACCAAGGACTACAGCGCCCTCTCCATCTGGATGCAGGCACTTTGCGACATCCAAATTGTCCGCATTCTTCCCCCACAGGTCTTCTGGCCCAAGCCCAAGGTCCATTCCGCCATCATCCACATCGTTCCCAGCCCCGAAAAACGCGAACGCATCCCCGACCTGACCTTTTTTCACGACTTCGTCCGCTCCCTCTTCCTCCACCGCCGCAAATACCTCCGCGGCGTCCTGATCGTCATGCTCAAAGAGCGAGTCGAAAAACAAATCATCGACGAGCTGCTGGCGGCGTTTCAGTTTCCGGAAGATGTGCGGGCGGAGCAGCTTGATGTGGAGACGATTTTGGCTCTGAGTGAAGCGGTGAAAGACCTGGCGTGATTTCGGCATCCATTGCCGCCATCTATACTGGCAGGTCCCATCTCCCCTCCAGCCGCTGGAACCTACCGATGCGATTTGCGATTTGCCTCACTTTACTTTGCTTGGCTACAATTGCCGCCCCGCCATCACCCCTCCAAGCCGAGTCCCCCACCTATTTCCGCGCCGGCGGAGGAATCGCGGCTGACGACGCCGCGCCGCTGCCGGAGAAGATTGACGACGACAAGTCGCTGCTCTGGAAAACGCCGCTGGCCCCCGGTCATTCGACTCCCTGCGTCCACGGGGAAAGTATCTTTGTCACTACCTTTGAAAAGGGGAAAGAAGCAGGGACGGGAAAGCTCTTCACCGTCGCTCTGAATCGCGAAACGGGCGAAGTCCGCTGGAGCCGCGAAGCGCCAGCAAAGAAGATCGAGCCGTTTCATTCCGCCGGCAGCCCGGCGACGTCTTCTGCCGCCTGCGACGGCGAGCGGGTCTACTCCTTTTTCGGCAGCTACGGTTTCCTCTGCTATGACCTCAATGGAAAACTCCTGTGGGAGAAGCCGCTCGGGCCATTTCAGGATGAATTCGGAGCCGCCAGTTCCCCGGTGCTGGTCGATGGGAAGCTGATCATCAACCAGGACCACGACCGGGATAATTTTCTGCTTTGCCTGGACGCCAAGACCGGCAATGAGCTTTGGAAGACGCCGCGCGAGGGCTTCACTCGCAGTTACAGCACGCCGGTCGTTTGGACGGCCGGTGAGCGGAAGCAACTGCTTGTCACCGGGGCATTGCAACTCATTTCGTATGACATCGAAACCGGCGAGCAGTTGTGGTCGCAGGATGGGCTGGCCCGCATCATGAACACCACGCCGGCGACCGGCGAGGGGCTGCTCTTCATCTCCGCCTGGTCCCCCGGTGGCGATACCGACGCCCGCATCGCGATGGAACCCTGGCCCGAAGCGGTGCGGCTGTGGGACAAAAACAAGGACGGCAAGCTGCTCCGCGAGGAAGTGGATAACAAGGAGGTGCTCGACCGATTTTTTCGCATCGACCTCAACCAGGACCTCGGCCTCGACAAGGAGGAGTGGGGCAAATACGCCAGCGTTTTTGAACGGGCCCGCAACGCCTTCTTCGCCCTCCGCCCCGCCGCGTCATCCGCCGGCCAGCCGGAGGTAGCGTGGGAGCATCTCAAGGGGATTCCGTACGTTCCGAGCCCGCTGGCGTACCGGGGCGTGGTCTATCTGGCGAAGGAAGGGGGCATCGTCTCGGCCTTCGACGCCAAGAGCGGCGAAATTCTGAAGAGCGGCCGCATCCGCGGGACGGGGGCCTACTACGCATCGCCAGTCGCTGGCGACGGCAAGGTCTACCTCGTCAGCGACAAAGGAGTGATCAGCGTCCTCAAAGCCGGCGGCGAGTGGGAGGTCCTTTCCAGCCGCGATTTGATGGAGCGAACGGTCGCCACACCGGTCGTCAGTGGCGGGAGGCTGTTCGTGCGGAGCGAAGCGGCGCCGTATTGCTTCGGCGAGCGGGGGGGGTTCGCCCCCCGCTACCCCCCACACCCCGGCTGTTTGTCTCCATGGGGTTGCTCCCCCCCCCCCCCCACAGA
>JBPCKT010000065.1:0-65890 GCA_051004015.1 Pirellulaceae bacterium
CATTCGCCATACGTGGTCTCCAGCAACTTGGAAGATGTTGCTGCAAACCAACGGCGAACCGCGCTCCATTCAAAATGGCTGCTTTTCAATTCTGCCCCTGCTGCTGTTTTTGACCGCCCCCTGACAGATGAATAAGAAAAGCATGAATTATGGGGAGTGTGAATAACGAGTGCGGCGAATGCGAATTGCGGAAAGGATTGGCGGACTTGGATTTGCGTCAGAGCCAATCGACGTAAGTCGCGGTCGCTCGGTGAAAAAAGGAGTCGTGAATTATGAATAATGCTACAGCTTTCGGGGGGGTGGCCAGCGGCAAGAAACCCTTATGGCTTTCGGCACTGCCCGCAGCGCCAGCGAGGAGTCGAGCCGTGGCCTCCCTCGCTGGCGCGTCGGGTTAGTGGATTTCGTTGTACTTTCCCTGCCAATTCCGATAGACTTTTCGATAGTTGGTACTGAGCTTCGTTTGCCCGCCTTTTCCTCTCCAGGAGCCCGCCATGTCCCGCCTCAACTCCTCTCGCCGTGAATTCTTGTCCCAGGTCGGCCGCGGCATGTTTGTCGCCAGCGTCGGCTCGGCTTTGGCGATCGATCTGGGGCTGACGCCGGCCTTTGCCGCGGAGGAGCCCGCGAGCCGCATTTCGTTTGGGGCGATGGACGCTCTGGTGGATTTGCTGCAAGCGACGCCGGTGAACAAGCTGCTGCCGCTGGTGGTGGAGAAGCTCAAGGCCGGAACGACGCTCAAGGAATTCACGGCGGCGGCGGCTCTGGCCAATGCCCGGGCGTTTGGAGGGGAGGACTATATCGGCTTCCACACGCTGATGGCCCTGGGCCCGGCGCTGGCCATGTCGGCCCAGATGAATGAGAAGAACGCCGCGCTGCCGGTGCTGAAGGTGCTCTACCGGAACACCGAGGAGATTCAAAAGACGGGGAAATCGAATTCCGATACCATCAAGCCGATTCAGCTCGTCGCTTCGAGCCTTCCTTCCGGCGCGAGCGCGGCGGACGCCATTCGCGACGCGGTCCATCGCGGCGACCGGGCCGCTGCCGAGCAACTGTTGGCCACGTCGGTCGCGCAGTCGCCGGCGGACGGCTTCAACAATCTATTGCCGACGGTGGATGAATCCACGGACGTGCATCGCGTCGTGCTGATGCATCGGGCCTGGGACATGCTCTCCATCGTTGGGCAGGAGAACGCCCTCTCCATGCTCCGCCAGTCGCTCGGCTATTGCCTCAAGAACGAGAAATTCGCGACGCAGTATGCCGGCGAAGTCCGCAAGGTTTTGCCCGCCGTGATGGACCAGTTCAAACTCGACAGCCGCGAATGCGGGACGAAGACGGTGGACGACAAGTGGGTCATGGACATGATGAATACCCTCTTCACCGCCACGCCGCAGCAAGGCGCGGAAGCCGTCGCCGCGGCGATTGTGGAAGGCATCAATCCGCTGCGGATCACCGAAGCCATTTCCCTCACCGCCAATCAACTCGTCCTCCGCGACGCGGGCCGCACCGCCAAGCAGGTGCAGCCCGGCAAGCCGGAAGGAAGCGTGCATGGTGATTCCATCGGGGTCCATGCCAGCGACTCGGCTCACGCCTGGCGGAACATCGCCCTGGCCGCCAACACCCGCAACAAGAATGCGGCCCTGGTACTGGCGGGTTATCAAGTCGCTCTCGACCGAACCGAGCGCGGCGGGGACTTCCAGACTTGGAAGAATCGGCCTTGGACCGAGCATTTGGAACAAGTCAAATCGACGGAAAAGTGCGAGCTGCTCGGCCAGCTTACCGAGGCGATCAAGGCCAACGACCAGGCCCAAGCCTGCGCCGTGGTGGCGAAGTATGGCCAGGAAGGTCATTCCGAAGGGAACATCTTCCACATTCTCCGTGAATATGCCGTCAGCCAGGACGGTGCTCTGCATGCCGAGAAGTACTACAAGACCACCAGCGACGACTTCGCTCTCACCTCCAAGGACCTGCGCTGGCGGCACCTCATCGCGCTGGCCCGCGTCACCGCCAGCGAATTCGGCCGCGAAGCGGCGGGGCATCACGAGGCGTGCGAGCTGCTGGGGTCGACGTAGCGGCTTCTGGGTTTACAATCATCACGATACGACTTCTCGCTTGCAGGGAATGCCGCCGTGAAGATTCTGGTTTCAGCCGCAGAGATCCAGGCCTCCGTCGAGAGCCTGGCGGCGCAAATCCGGGAGCGGGAAGGGAACCGTCCGCTGACGGTGATTGCGATCATGACCGGCAGCATCGTCTTCCTGGCGGACCTCATCCGCAAGCTGGAGATGCCGCTGCGAGTCGGCGTGGTCCAGACCAGCAGTTACCGCGGCACGGCCCGCGGACCACTCTCCATCAATGCCGACATGATGCCGGATATTACCGACAAGGACGTGCTGCTGGTGGACGACATCTTCGACACGGGACGCACGCTGCAGGAAGTCATTGCCAGTCTCGCCGATTTTCGCCCCCGCTCGCTCCGCTCCGCGGTCCTGCTGCTCAAGCGCGGCCGGCAGGAAGTGGACCTCCGCCCCGACTACGTCGGCTTTGAGATACCCGACGAGTTCGTCGTCGGCTACGGGCTCGATTACAACGACCAATACCGAAACCTTCCGTACCTCGCCGCTTTGGAGCCGTCCGACCTCGCCGGCCAAACCTCATGAGCCTGCGGCTGGCACTGGTGACTCGCCGCTTCTGGCCGCTGGTGGGCGGGGCGGAAATGGCGATGGCCAACCTGGCCGCCGAATTCCGACGGCAGGGGCACTCCGTCCGCATCGTCACCGGCCGCTGGGAAAAACACTGGCCGCTGGAAATGGTCCACCGCGAAGTTCCCGTCACACGGCTGCCGCATCCCCGCACGCGAGCCTGGGGAACGCTGCGATACATGTACGCTCTGTCCGCCTGGCTGCACCGCGAGAAGCACAACCTCGACGCCGTGCTGGTTTCGATGCTCAAGCACGACGCCTACTGCACCGTCGGTGCTTTACAGAAAACTCAGGTCCCCGTCATTCTCCGCGGCGAAGGGGCTGGCCCCGGCGGCGACTGCGTCTGGCAGCAGACCGCTCGGTTCGGGCTGCGCATCCGCAAGCGCTGCCAGGGGGCGAGTGCGTTTGTCTCCCCCAGCGATGCCATCGCCCTGGAGCTCCGCGAGACGGGTTACGCAGCCGAACGGATTGCGCGGATTGATAACGGCGTGGCCATTCCGCCGCCGCAATCCCCCGCAACGCGAGATGCCGCCCGCGCGGCATTGGGCGAGGCGAACCACGACCTGCGTCTGGAACTCAATGCTCCCTTGGCCGTGTACACCGGGCGGCTACATTCAGATAAAGGGCTGCTCGACCTGGTCAACGCCTGGCGGCCCGTTGCCGAGCGCTGGCCGGCGGCGCGGCTGTGGCTGGTGGGGGAGGGGCCTCAGCGTGAAGAGCTGTTTCACCGCGTCAGCGATCTCGACTTGAAGTACCGCATCTGTCTCCCCGGCGCTTTCGACGACACGGAGCAAGTCCTGGAAGCGGCAGACATGTTCGTCCTCCCCTCTTACAGCGAAGGGATGTCTCTTTCGCTCCTCGAGGCGATGGCGGCCGGCATACCGGTCATCGCCAGCGACATTGCCGGCAATCGGGCGCTGGTAGGTCACGAACATAGCGGCCTGCTTGTTCCCCCCCGCGACGTCCGTGGCCTGTCGGGGGCGATTGCCCGCTTGCTGGAACAGCCGGCGCTGCGAGTCGCCCTCGGCAGCCGGGCTCGGCATGAGGTGCAAGCGAAGTACTCGCTGGAGAGGATGGGGGGCGAGCACCTGAAGCTCATCGAGCGGTTGGTCATACGCTAAGGACAGCACAGCCCCGCCAGGCAAGTGCCAGCGTCGTAGCCGCTCTCCGCGGCGAGTAGGCCCTGAGCCTCTTTGAGCTTGACCTCCGCCAGCCGCACGGCGATGACCTGTTTGAGGAGGGCAGACTCGGCTGCCGCAAGCTCAAATTGGGCCTGCTGGATTTCGAGCGGCGTCGCGGAGCCGACTTCGCGGAGCGCCTTCAAGTCGCCGATGCGCTGTTGCCAGCTCGCCTGCGTCTGGGCGGCGATGGCGGATTGCTTCAGGCGGGTTTCAATCTCCCGCACCGCTAGGCGGATTTCGCTGGCTACCTGCTGCTCGCGAGTGTCCAGCAATTCGGTGAGCTGAGCACGGCGGATTTCCAGCTCGCAGGAATCAGAGTCCCCCTTCAAGAATTTGTGTAGCGCGCCAAGAGTCGGCGCGGGAACTCCAAGGGCAGGGTCGCTTTGGGACAGGCTTCGGCGTGCAGCCGGTAGCGTCTGCGTTTCGAGCTCGGAGAGGAGCAGCCGCAGCGCCGCGAGGTCCGCTCGGGTTTGCAATCCGATGGAAACGGCGACATCCACATCGATGGTCTCCGCGGTCAGCGTCAGGTTCGCTTGCGGGAGCATACGCGTCGGCTCGCCGGGACTCAGCCCGATGAGTCCGCGGAGCTGCTCGCTAAGCTGAGCGTCTCCAAGGTCGAGTTGTTGCTGCTGGTCTTGCAGTTCCAATTGCTGGCGGGCAAGCGCCGTGAGGTCAGCGGTCACTTTCAGCCCTTGCTCCTTCACTTTGCGAAGGTCGTCTTGCATCCGGCCAAGTTGTGCGAGGCTGCTCTCCAGAGCCGGTCCATTGCCGCGGACTTCGGCGAGCTTGTAATAGGCCTGCAAGGCCTGGGACGCCGATTGGTTCCGCTCATGAACCGCCCGCAAACACAGAAGCTTCTGCTGAAGCCCCGCCAGCCTGGCTGCTTTCTTGAAATTCCCCGCCGCTTGGGCCACGGCCTGGCGCTCCAGCTCCGTCAGGTTGGCGAGCTGTGAGTTCGCCGCGGCTAGCGACTGCGTCTCTTCAGCCGAGAGTTCCCGTGTGGCGGTTTCGAGAGGGTGCGACGGACGACGCTGCTGCAATTCCTCAAATGTGCCAAGCGCGGAGACGTCCGGCCGATGCGCGGCACTCTTTCCCTCTTCCACCACGACAGGCGCGACCAGCAGGGCGGGCGGTAAGAGCCCCGGCGCATCCGGCTGAAGTTCCCCCCGCGCGCAGCCCGCCACCAGGCCGAAAGCGGCCAGCAAAACGAAGCAAGAGCAGCGGAAACCTGTCATGGAATGACGAAAGATGGTGACAGCAATAAGCGCGCGGCGCGCCCCTACCATTTATCGCCGACGCATAACCCGCACCTCCCGGAATCTCTGCCAAGTCGGCAGAGTTTGTGTAAATCGCCCTGATTGCCGCGACAAAGGGCCGGAATTGGAGAATCGTCCGCCGGTCTTGCCGCTTGCCACCACCGCGAACCAGGGCTAAATTCAGGAGTCTCTTAGGGAAACTCCGAGCGGGGTTTTCCTCACGGTGGCTGTAGCTCAATCGGTTAGAGCATCAGATTGTGGATCTGAGGGTTGGGGGTTCAAGTCCCCTCAGCCACCCTGGAATTAGCCGATAAAACACGGCGAATCCCCCAATTAGGGGCCAACGAGCTCGTACAGCGCGCCGCCGGCATGTTTGAGCTTCCCCTGCCTTGCCAACTCTTCCCAGACCGCCTGCGAAAACTGATTGGGGGGAGTAATGGCCACCACGCCCGACCGGCCGCCGGAAGACATCGGGCCGTATCCCAGCCGCGACTCGTCATCGAGCCGCATGAGTTTGAGGCGTTTTCGGAATGCCTTCAGGGCGAGCTTGAGCTCATCCTTAGAAGGTGATGCTGGCGACGGCATTTCTTCTGTCTCGGCCATGAGCTGCTCCTCTTGTACTTATGGTTACTTGACCACCCATTCGGGCGGCGGCTGAATTTCCGCGGCCGGAGCGTGTCCGGCGTCCTTGCGTCCGCTCCCCGCCAGGCGGCTGATGGCGCGCACCGCCATGTCCTGATCGCAAGTGATCTGACAGCTCAGCCGGATTCCCGCCAGACCCCGCGCACCCAGCACGTCACGTTCGGCAACGCTCATGCGGTCAGGCTCTCCCGCAACGAACTCGACCCGGCAGGTCGTGCAACGAGCATTCCCGCCACAGGCATGGAGCTGATCGATCCCCGCATCCTGCTCAAGAGCCAGCACCAGCCGCTTGCCCTGCGGCACTTCAAACTGGCCCACACCTTCCACGGTTAACTTCGGCATGAACATTTTTCCTTTGCGACAGAGGGAATCGTCCCCGCATTGTCCTGCGTCCGTGCTTGGAGGGCAAGCGATACTATCAGCTCCTGCGTCAATTCAATTTACTTCGCTGGCTTGACGGGCCACGGCTCGACGTTCGCTCGCATTTCCCAGGCGGCATACTTCGTCGACAGTTCGAGCACCTTGTCCGGTTGCATGACGGCGAGGTCGTTGGCTTCGGTGCGGTCCTTCGACAGGTTGTAGAGCTCCCACGGCCCGGCGTGTTTGGCCACCAGTTTCCAGTCACCGACCCGCACGGCGCGGTTCCCTTCGTGCTCCCAGTAGATCGCATCGCGTGGGGTGGCCTTGTTGGCAAAGACCGGAACGAGGTTCTGACCTTCGAGTGGCGGGGCATCCTTCGGATACTGCGAGCCGGAAAGCTCAATGCAGGTGGCCATTACGTCGATCAGGTGGCCGGGCCGTGTGCGGAGCTCGCCTCTCGCCTTGATGCCGCGCGGCCAGTGAGCGATCAGCGGGGTGCTGATCCCCCCCTCGTGGACCCAGTGCTTGTATTCCCGGAAAGGAGTATTGGATACGTTCGCCCAGCCGCGGCCGTAGGCAACGTAGGTGTCCGCCGGCCCCGGCATCACTTTGGGCCCCATCCGCACGGGAAATCCGTCGCGCGTCTGCCTGGGAATACTGCCGGCCGCGGCAAACTCATCGGGCTTCATCACGGGGAACGTCGGCATCGCCGGCCGGACGATGTTCGGATGGTCCATGTTCCCCATTCGGCCCATTACCTCGGCGCAGCCGCCGTTGTCCTGAAGATAGAGGATGAGGGTATTGTCGAATTGCCCGGTTCGCTTCAATTCCGCGACCAACTTGCCGATGCCTTGGTCCATGCGGTGGATCATCGCCGCGTAGACCTCCATGCCGGCCGCCTCCCACTTCTTGTCCAGTACCTTCGCCCAGTCGCCGGCGGGCGGCGACAGCGGTTGCCTGGGATCGATCAGCCCGAGCTTCGCGGCCTTCTCGAACCGCGCCTTCCGCACCGGCTGATAACCGTTGTCATACTTCCCTTTGTACTTTGCGATGTCCTCGGGGAGAGCGTGCATGGGCCAGTGGGCGGCCGTGAACGCGACGTACAGGAAGAACGGCTTCGTGGAATGCTCCTTGGCATGGTCGCCGACGAACCGAGCGGCCTGATCGGAAATCGCGTCGGTGTAGTAGTAGGTCGCCGGCTTGTACTCCGGGTCCGCGTAGGGGGAGATCATGGTGTCGTCGCGGACGAGCGACGACGGGTCATAATAACTGCCGCCCCCGTGGATCGTCCCGTAGAAGCGGTCGAACCTCCGGCCCAGCGGCCAGTTTTCCTTGGGCCCGTCCTTCCCGGTGTGACGGGTGAGGTGCCACTTCCCGACGGCGTAGCTCCGATACCCGGCCGGTTGCAGCACTTCGGCAATGGTTCGGCAGGAAGCGTTCAGATTGCCCCGGTATCCGGGTTTCCCCTTGTCGTCCATCATGTGCCCGATGCCGGCCTGGTGCGGGTACAGCCCGGTAAGCAGGCTGGCCCGGGTCGGACAGCAACGGGCCGTGTTGTAAAACTGCGTGAACCGCAACCCGTTCGTGGCCAGCGCGTCGAGGTTGGGCGTGGCAATTTCGCCGCCGTAGCAGCCGAGGTCCGAGAAGCCCATGTCGTCGCTCAGGATGACGACGATGTTCGGCTTGTCGGCTGACTCTAGGGGCGATGCGGAGAACGCGGCGAGCAAAGGAAGGATCAGAAGGGCGCTAGATTTCATGGCCTGTCCCTCGACATGGTGTTCGTGCCAATCGGTGGCATGTGGTGCATGGTGCTAGAGCTTGACGGTGCGTTCGCCAGCGGCTGTTTTGGCGAGACCAGTGAGTCCTTCCAGGATCGGGCCGTCGGGTCGGTCGCGGCCGACCTTGACGGTATACCGCCCCGGCGCAAACACCGGCGGCTGAAAACGAGTCCCGTTGACGCGCAAGGTATAGACAACGTCGCCCAGCTTTTCTTCGATGACCTGCACGACGGGATTTGTCGCCCCCTCGAAAACTAGCTCCGGCAGCCAGGCGACAGGTTTTCGACCGTCGTTCTCGGACATGGCGATGGTGATGGGCCAACCGGGGAATTGGGCTTTGTCGCCGTCCTTTGCGTCGGCAAAGCGCGGCCAGCATTCAAACGTAATCCGGCATGACTTCTTATCGAAGCGGACGATCCCGTAGCCGTCGGCGCGCTGGCGCTGGTCCGCGATATTCGGCGGATTGGCGTAGGCCAGCATCGAGATCTTGTTGCCGAGTCCGTCCTGGAAGTCGCCGGTCCAGGGGAGGGGACTGCCTGGAACCGGGTGCGGCCCCGGCCGCTCCTCGAGTGGATGCCACCAGCGGCCATAGATGGTGTTGACGAGGGCGGGACTGGTGAAGCCGTACGGGCCGTCGCCGAACCCCTGAATGCCGTGTTTGACGACGACCGCCAAATGCTGGTCGCCACACAGATGCACGGCTTGGACACGGCGCAATTCCTCGAGCGCTCGATTGCGCTGCGTCTGCGGCCAGCCGTTGCAATCCAGATCGGCCAGCAGCCGGTCGTCCCGCTTGCCATGCATATGGACGGCGCCGCAGAACGCGGTCTGGGAAAGCACGGCTTTGACCTCCGCCCCCGTCCAATCCTGGCCCCACTCGCGCAAAAACTTGTGCTGGCGGTCACCGAGCAGCTTCAACTCCGGGAGGTCGATCGACTTCGGATCGTACGACGGGTCATTGATGTGATCGGGGCGGGGACCCAGCTTGGGAATCTTGCCGGCCGGCCCCGTCTTGAACTTGCGGTCTTCGAGGATGGCGAAGTCGATACCCCCCACCCGCAGCCGCGTGAAATAGACCGTGATGCCGCGCTCAATCGGCGCGGGGTCGAGCGGGTCCGGCAAATGCCACGTTTGCTGCCGCTGCACGAGATTGACATATTCGACCGGGTAGAAATAGCCGCCATCGGCGTTTCCGCTGAGCGTCGAGCGCTTGCCGTTCTCGCCCCACAGATTCGGATGGCCGACGTCGTGATCGTCGGGAATCGTGATGGTCGGCCGGTCGCGAAGGACGTCGCGGAACTGCAAACCGAACTCAATCCAGCCGGCCGTGTGCTCGGTGTGCCGATACGTCTGATCCCCCGCGAAAAACAAGAGGTCGGGATTCTGAGCTTTCAGGTTCTCGAGGATCTCCGGCCGCAGCCCAGTGGTACGGCTGGAATTGCACGACATGTTGGCCACCACGATCACTTCCTTGTCGCGCGGATCGCGGCGGATCAGCCCTTCGAATACGGCCCGCTCGCCGTGCCGCACGCGATACGGCACGTCGCGCGAGTCGTCCCAATTCTCGATGCGGAAATGGGTGCTCCAACCAGGAAACAGGACCGGCGACTTCGCCACTTCGGTCCACTGTGTCCCCCGTTGAAATTCCAACCGCGCTTCGCGCGGCTCGCCTGGTTTCAGAGGATAAAGCTGGGCCGTGAGCTTGAGCACGCCATGATCGTGGGTGTAGAGCGCGAACGCCACGACTTGATCACGCGGCACGTCCAGCGGCGGCGGGGCATTCGGCCCTTTGGGACTTGGCTTCTTCCACCACTGGCCGACGGCAAGCGAATCGAGACTAGGAAACTCGGTTCCAAAGGGCTCCGCGGGTTCAGTCGGTGCGCCCGCCGCGGTCGCCGGCGACGGACCGCGCCACCAATAAAAGAGGGCGAGCAGCGTGAGGAATAATCGGCGAGTCAGGGTCATGTTGCTTGCTCAATGGATTGACAATCTATTATCCGCGGCGTGAAACGTTAAGACAGTACCGATACTGTAGCCCTGCTTAGTGCTTCCAAGGATGGACAGCCTGTTAATCGGGGCCTAAACTCGACGGTTACTCATTTCAGACCTGAGTTTTCCTGTATTTCTTGGCTATTTCTTCCTAACCTGGCAATCCATGTCCACACCCACTTTGACCTCCATCCGCGAAAAAGTCCTCGCCGGCGAGCGACTGAGTTTGGAGGATGGGCTGGTGCTGTACGACCCGGCGACGCCGCTGCACGAGGTGGGGCTGCTCGCCAACATAGTCCGGGAGCGGATCAACGGGAACAAGGCGTATTACAACATCAATACGCATCTGAACCCGACGAACGTCTGCGTCTATCGCTGCACCTTCTGTGCGTTCCGGGCCGATCTGCGGAGTGAGAAGGGGTATGTGATGTCCGACGAGCAAATCCTGGCTCGCGGGCAGGAGGCGGTGGACAACGGCTGCACCGAGATGCACATCGTCGGCGGCCTGCACCATGTCAAGGACTACGACTGGTACGTCAACGTCCTCCGCATCCTCCACAATGCCTACCCCGATTTGCACCTCAAGGGCTGGACCGGGGTCGAGATCAACTGGTTTGAATTCCTCACCAAAAAGCCGGTCCGGCAGATTCTTCAGGAGTTGATGGACGCCGGCCTCGGCTCCATGCCCGGGGGCGGAGCAGAGATTTTCCATCCCGAAGTCCGCAGCAAAATCTGCGAGCACAAGGCGGACGCCCACAACTGGCTCGACATCCACCGCACGGCCCACGAGTTGGGGCTCAAGACCAACTGCACGATGCTCTATGGGCACATCGAAAACGCCTACCACCGGGTCGACCATCTGATTCGCCTCCGCGAGCTGCAGGATGAAACCGGCGGCTTTCAGACGTTCATTCCGCTAGCGTTCCATCCAGAAAACACCGGCCTGTCGCACATCAAGAAGGCTTCCGCCCTGATGGACCTGCGGACCATGGCCGTCAGCCGCCTGATGCTGGACAACATCCCGCACATCAAGGCCTACTGGATCATGCTCGGCATCGGCACCGCCCAAACCGCCCTCGCCTACGGAGCCGACGACCTCGACGGCACCGTCCGCCACGAGCTGATCTACCACGACGCCGGCGCGACGACGCCGGAACTCCTTACCGTCGAGCAAATCCAGCGGCTCATCGTGGAAGCGGGGCGCGAGCCGGTGGAGCGGGACACTCTCTATCGCCGGATCGAGCGCGACCCCGCGAACCCCGCGGCGTGGACAGTCGGGGAGCAAATTCTGGCGGCGGTTTAGGTCGGGGTCGCCAGCCAGTTGACGACTCCGATCAATAGTTCGTCATGATCCCTCGCCTCGCCAGCTCCATCGCGGCAGCTGCGGGGGTTGTGAAGAGGACTGCATCCCAGCCGAGCGAAGAGGCGGCGGAGATATTTTCGGGACGGTCGTCGAAAAACAGAATCTCTTGCGGCCGGACTCCGGCGATTTCCGTGGCCCTTTCGTAAACTGTCGCGGAGGGCTTCATCGCCCCGATTTGAAAACTGAGGGTGTGGCGGCTGAAAAGCCCGATGAGAAACGGAAACTTCCTGGTGCAGTACCGCCAGTGGGCACTCGTCGTATTCGAAAGGACTCCCATGTCGTAACCCGCTCCCCGCAGGCTGTAAAGAATTGGCAGGATGCGGGTATTCAACTCGAAGATGGCGCTCGCTGCCAGGTCGAAACTATTCGGGTCAGGCGCTGCGAAATCACACTCGGAGCTGGCTCGCTGACAGAAGCGACCGAGGAACTCTTCCTCGGCCAATTCCCCCCGCTCATATTCCCAGTGCAGCCCTTCATCAAACAGGATTTGCCAAGCCAGCTTTTCCGAGATGCCGCAGAGCTCCGCGGCTTGCTTCGCCGCGAGCTGGTGGGAGAACGTGAGGAGCACGTTTCCCATGTCGAAATAGATGAAGGGGCGTTTGGACATACCGACTTACTATTTCCCCAGCTCCTTGATGCGAATTTCTTTGTACGACGCCTGGGCCGGCTCGCCGCCATGGATTTGCACGGCAATCTTTCCTTTTTGCGGAATGTCCTTCTCTTCTTCTTTGTAATCGACGGTCTTTTCGCCGTTTACCCAGATCTGGATGTGCGCCCCTTCGCAGCGGATGACGAGGTCGTTGAAGTCGTTGGGCTTGAGAACCTTGGTCAGCTTGTCGTGGTCCCCGGTGACCAGGAATTTTTTGCGGCGGGATTCGTCGTAAAGTGCGCCCCAGATGGATTTGCCGCCGGCGTTCCCCATGTCGCACTGATAGCCGATGACCTCGAAATGTTTCGGAATTCGCTGGCTGCGGAATTGCACGCCGGCATTTTCCCCTTTGCCGACCAACTTCGCCTTCAGCCGCAGCTCGAAGTCGCCGTATTCCTTGGTGGTGCAGAGGAACTCGTTGTGCTCGATTTTTTCTGCCAGCGAACCGGCGACGATGGCCCCTTTCTCCACGCGGAACACCTTTTCATTCCCTTCCCAGCCGGCCAGTGATTTGCCGTCAAAGAGGGGCGTGAAGCCCTCCTCGCCTAGTGCCGATTCTTGGCAGGGAATTAACAGTAGCAACGCGAGAACGGTGGAAATTGGCAAGGTTCGCAAGGCACGCATGGCAGTCTCTCCTCAGGCGAAAAAACAGTCTAAAACGTCGTCGCAGTGTAACCAAATCGAAACATCCTTGCCTCTCGGTGCGACCGTCACAGCCGTTGGTAACAGCCTTGGTCGCCGCAGGCCCAGCCGGATTAGCACCGGCAAAGCTGGAAACCGGCTGGGACGGTAATTAGTGTAGCAGTTGCGAGGCGGTGTTCGCCCCACGTTAACTTTCGGTTACGTCCATGGATACCGTCTACCAACCTGCTCCCTCGCTTGCCGGGCTCGCCTGGCGGAACAAGGGAAAGATGCTGCTGGCTTTTGTGCTGGTGGTGGCCGGCGGGCTGGCCTACCTGGCGACGGCGGAACGGCTTTACCAGTCCGAGGCCAAGATGTTCGTCCGGCCCGGCCGCGAAAGCGTGACCGTGGACCCCATCGTCACCAATGGCCAGGCCGTCACCATGGCCGACGCCCGCGAGAGCGAAATCAACGGAATCGCCGAGATGCTCCACAGCCGGGCTTTGCTGGAAAAAGTGGTTGATCAGCTTACGCCGGAAGGCATTCTGGAAAAGGAGCCGGGCTCGAAATCGATGGGGGATTACCTCGCTCCGCTCGACAACGTGAATCTGAATCCCGCCAAGGTCTACAGCCTGCGAGACAAAGCTATTCGGAGGATGTCGAAGAACCTGAAGATTCTCACCTCCAAGAAGAGCAGCATCGTTTCCCTTTCCTATGCAGCTCGCGACCCGGCACTTGCCAAAAAAGTTCTGGACAACCTGTTGCAAATTGCCCAGGACGAGCATGCCCGCGTCAACCAGACCCGTGGTTCGCAGCCCTTCTATGAAACGCAGAAGGGAAAGCTCAAGGACCAGGTCACGGGCCTGGAAGAGCAGTTGCGAAAGCTGAAAAACGAGAGCGGGCTGTCGTCGTTCGAGAAACAGCGGGAGCTGCACTTGATTCACGTCGCCACGCTGGAAGGGGAGCTCGCCAAGGCCCAGTACGGTCTCAAGGCGGCGGAAGGAGAAGCCACGCATCGCCGGCAGACGCTCACCGGGCTCAAGCCACTTGTGGAAACTTCGCAAATCACCGACCAGCCGGTGGATCCCAAGGCGGACATGCGGAAAAAGCTCTACGACTTGCAGCTCAAGGAAGCGGACCTCTCGTCCAAGCTCAACGACAATTCTCCACTGCTGATTCAAGTCCGCGGACAGATTGCGGCAGCCAAAAGAGTCGTGGATGAAGAGGACCAGACGACGCAAAAGACGATGGCCAGCAATCCGGCTTTTGGGGCGATGCAGCAGGCGCTGCAGGACCGCGATGCCCAGGTCGTGGCGCTGAATGCGACCGTGACGGACCTGACGACCAAGATTGCCGAAGGCAAGTCTCGGCTCGAATCCCTCAACGATAAGGAAGTCGACATCGCCCGGCTGCAGCGGGAGCTCGATCTGGCGAGCATTAACTACAAGAAATACGCCGAAAATTCCGAGCTCGCCCGCATCAACGATGCGGTCGAAGCCGCCAAGATTTCCAGCATCAACCTGCTCCAGCCGCCGTCCCTTTCGGAAACCCCGGTCAGCCCGGATTTGAAAGTCGGCATTCCGGCGGCAGTGCTGGCGGGAATGTTGGCGAGCATCGGCATCGCGCTTTTGGCAGAGCGGCGGCGGCTGATTCCCGTGGTGCGCCGCGAAACGGCGCCGGAGGAAGAAGACGAACCAGAACCGAATCCTGCACCGCCGCCTCGTCCTCGCCGCGACGAAATGGTGCCGACTCAGCCGCGATAGTTCCCACCTGCAAATCGTAAATCATCTTCATGCCCCCGACTTGCGTTAGCGAGCCCGTAACGAAAGAGCTTCCGGCAGCCGAAAGGCAGACGCCGTTGGCAATCATCGTCCCTTGCTTCAACGAGGCGGAGTCGGTTGGCAAGCTACGGCGAAATCTCGAGCGGCTGAGTGACGCCCTGCCGGCGAAATACGCGGCAGAGTTTCTGCTCGTCGACGACGGCAGTGGAGACGGAACCGCGGCGACATTGGAAAGGGAGTTCCAGGATTTCCCCGCGGCTCGCGTCCTGCGACATGAACGAAATCTAGGCATCGCTGCCGCAATTTCCACTGGCATCCGGGCGGCGAGCTCAGAAATCGTCTGCTCCATCGACGCCGATTGCAGTTACGACCCTGTGCAGCTCATCGAGATGCTACCGCTTTTGACCGGCGACGTGGCCATGGTAGTTGCATCGCCTTATCACCCCCAGGGCAAGGTCAATCACGTTCCCGCCTGGCGATTGAAGCTTTCCAAAGCCGCCTCCGGAATGTATCGCGTGGTCCTTCGTCAGAAACTGCACACCTACACCAGTTGCTTCCGCGTTTACCGACGGAGTGCCGTGGTAGACGTCCCCCTGCGGCACAACGGCTTTGTGGGGATTGCCGAGCTGGTCTGCGAGCTCGACCGGCGGGGCGAGAAAGTGGTGGAGTGTCCCACAACTCTGGATATCCGCACCACAGGGCAATCGAAAATGCGGGTCCTGCGGGCTGGATGGGCGCACCTCAAGCTGATTGCCTCTACCGGATGCTCCCGCTTGCTCGGCCGCCGCGTGGCTCCGGTGGCACGCCAACTGCAAACCTAACGAACACCCAACGAAAATGGCCGGCTGCCGCGGCACATTGATGAAGCCGCTCACCACGAGACGCACCATGTTGACTTGCCGCCACAACCGCCGCCCGTGCCAAACCTCACTGATTTCGCACCACGTTTCACACCTGGATGAGGATTATGACCACAGCAGTCGCTCCCGGCATCATGTCGCTTCCGTCAGACCAGGATTCCACTGGCCGCACGCTCGGCGAAGAAGAAATCGCCCTGCTTAGCCAGGCTATCCGCACCGGCACCTTGACCAGCACCAAAGGGGCCTTCGTCAAAGAGCTGGAAACTCGCTTCGCCCGGCTCATCGGGGCCAAGCACGCTCACGCCTGCTCCCACGGCAGTGCGGCCATCCATACCGCCATCGCGGCCATCGACCCCGAGCCGGGGGATGAAATCGTCACGACGTCCATCACGGACATGGGGGCGCTCACACCCATTTTGTACCAGGGAGCGATTCCCGTCTTCGCCGACGTCGACCCGGTCACCTGCAACGTCACCGCGGAAACGATCAAGCCCGCGCTCAGTCCGCGGACCAAGGCCATCATCGTCACGCATCTGTTCGGCAACCCCTGCCCGATGAAGGACATCATGGCCCTCGCCGATGAGCGTAAGATTCCCGTCATCGAAGACTGCGCCCAGTCCTTCCAGGCTACGCAAAACGGCGTACCGGTCGGCACCATCGGCGACATTGGCTGCTTCAGCTTGCAGCAAGGGAAGCACATCACCACGGGCGAAGGGGGAATCGTCGTCACGAACAACGATCACTTTGCCCGCCGCAGCTTCCTGTTCATCAACAAGGCCTGGGGCTACGGCGACCCCGCCCCGGACCATTACTTCCTCGCTCTCAACTACCGTATGACCGAGCTGCAAGGTGCCGTCGCCGTGGCGCAGCTCGATAAACTCGGCGATGCCGTAGGCCAGAGGGTAACGATGGCCCACCTCCTCAGCGGCGCGCTCGAAGGACTTCCCGGAATCGCCACGCCACACATCGCGGCAGGGGATGTCCACACCTTCTGGAAATACTGTCTGCGGGTCGATGCCGCGATCATCCCTGGCGGCTCCGTGAAGCTCGCGGCTGCCCTCAAGACCCGCGGCATCTTTTCCGCTCCCCGTTACATTCAGAAGCCGGCCTTCGCCTGCCAGATTTTTCGCGATCAGCGAACCTTCGGCAACAGCCGCTTCCCGTTCACGCTCGCCCGGAAAGAAGCCCTCGACTACGACCGGGCGAAGTTCCCCGGCACGTACGCCGGCCTGGAGCAGATTCTGGTCCTTCCCTGGAACGAGAAGTACCAGGTGAGCCACGTGGAATACATCGCAACTTGCCTCCGCGAAGAGGCGGAGAAGTTGGCGCAATAACTTACTAAAAGCATCTCTTCACAAGGAAATAGGAAATAGCATGTCCGTCCCCAAGATGCGTTTTGGTCTCGTCGGCGCGGGGGCCATCGCCCAGACCTGGTGCCAGGCCTTTGAGCACTCCCATACCGCCCACCTCGTCGGCATTGTCGATGTCCGCGAAGAGGTCGCCGCTGCCGTGGCCGAACGGATGAAGTGCCAGCCGTTCGCTTCTCCGACGGACCTCGTGGACGAGTTGCATCCCGACGCGGTCGTCCTCTGCACGCCCCCCAGCACCCATCCGGAGCTTTGCTCCTGGTTCCTGTCCCGTGGCATCAATGTCCTCTGCGAGAAGCCGCTGGCGGTCGGACTGGAGGAAGCCCGCGCGATGCTCGATGCCGCGGAGCAGTCGGATGCACTACTCACGATGGCCTCCAAATTCCGCTACGTGGCCGACGTCGTCCAGGCCAAATCAATCGTCTCTTCCGGTCTCATCGGCGACCTGATCCTCTTCGAAAACGCCTTCACCTCCCGCGTGGACATGACCCACCGCTGGAACGCCGACCCGGAGATCAGCGGCGGCGGCGTCCTCATCGACAATGGCACCCACTCGGTGGACATCCTTCGCTACTTTCTCGGCCCCATCGTCGAGCTGCAGGTCATCGAGGGAAAGCGGGTGCAGGACATTCCCGTGGAAGACACGGTGAGGATGTTCATCCGCAGCGAGGGGGGCGTCATGGGGAGCATCGACCTCTCCTGGAGCCTCAACAAGGAGCTGCCCTACTACCTGAGCATCTACGGCAGCCAGGGGACCGTCCACGTCGGCTGGAAGGAATCAAAGTACCGCCGGGCCAGCGACGACAAGTGGACCATCTTCGGCAAAGGATACGACAAGTTCCAGGCCTTTGGCAGCCAGCTCGATAACTTCGTCAAAGCGGCCCGCGGCGAGGAGGCCCCGCTGATTACGCTGGCCGACGCCCTCGCCTCCGTGGAAGTCATCGAAGCCGGCTACGACGCGATGTGGCGGGCAGCCTGGGTGCCGGTAGAGAACCATCTGTCCGCGGCATTTGGAAAAGCTTCGTAGTTCAATCCGACGCACAAGACAACACGCAGCCCATGCCCGTCCGCATCCATCCCACCGCCATCGTCGAAGTCAACGTCTCGCTGGGCGAAGGGACCAGCGTGTGGGACAACGTGCATATCCGCCGTGACACGACGCTCGGCGAGGAGTGCCTCGTGGGCGGCAAAACAACCATCGCCTACGGCGTCTCCATCGGCAACCGCGTCAAGCTCAATTCGCAGGTCTACATCTGCAATGGCGTCACGATTGAAGACGGCGTGATGGTCA
The DNA here is from genome assembly GCA_051004015.1 of Pirellulaceae bacterium. Classification (GTDB taxonomy): domain Bacteria; phylum Planctomycetota; class Planctomycetia; order Pirellulales; family Pirellulaceae; genus SXOA01. The sequence continues at coordinate 17,832 of JBPCKT010000065.1, forward strand.
GCGCCGGCACCATCTTTACCAACGACCGCTTTCCCAGAGCCGCTACTTCCGATCTGAAGAGCCTTCGCTCCTCCGATCCGGACGAACATACGCAGCTCACGCGAGTCCGAGAAGGAGCGACCATCGGCGCCGGCTGCATCATCGGCAGCAATCTGGAAATCGGCCGCTTCGCCATGATTGGCATGGGTTCGATTGTCACGAGGTCCGTTCCCGATTTTCATCTGGTTCTGGGTAATCCCGCCCGCAGCATCGGGTGCGTCTGTCGCTGCGGTGAACCGATCGCGAAATGGAACGACGGGGACTCGCCGGGGAAGGTCGCGTGCGCTGCTTGCGGTCTTGGGTATGAAGTGACGAATCAGAAAGTGCGGGAGCTCACTCCATGACTTCCGCCAATGAACACTACGCCATCGTCGGCGGCGGCATGCTCGGCCTCGCCCTGGCCTGGCGTCTCTCCGGAATGGGGCACCGCGTGACTGTCCTGGAAGCGGCCGATCATCTGGGCGGCCTCGCCGATGCCTGGAAACTGGGGGATATCACCTGGGACCGCCACTACCACGTCACGCTCCTCTCCGACAGCTATCTGCGGACGATTCTCAAGGAGCTCGACCTCGACGACCAGATGAGGTGGGTGCAGACCCGTACCGGCTTCTACGTCGATGGCCGGCTGTATTCCATGTCCAGCAGCCTGGAGTTCCTGAAGTTCCCGCCTCTGGGTCTCGTCGATAAATTCCGGCTCGGCTGGACGATTTTCAAAGCGTCGCGGATCAAGGATTGGAAATCGCTTGAACAGATTCCCGTCGCCGACTGGCTCTGCCGCCTCTCCGGCCGGCGGACCTTCGAAAAAATCTGGCTGCCGCTCCTCAAAGCCAAACTGGGGGAAGCGTACAAGGAAACATCCGCCGCCTTCATCTGGGGCACCATCGCCCGCATGTATGCCGCCCGCCGGACCGGCCTCAAAAAAGAGATGTTCGGATATCTCCCCGGCGGCTACGCCCGGCTGCTGGAGCGGTTTGAAGAACTCCTGGTGGAGCGGGGCGTCACACTCTGCACAAACTCTGTAGTCGAGCGCGTGACGCGGCAGGAGGACGGCAAGCTGCAAGTCATGCTCAATGACGGCAGCCACGATTCCTTCGACCGAGTCATTATCACCGCACCGGCCAATATCGCGGCTCGCATTGCTCCACAACTTGAGCCCGATGAAAGGAGCCGCCTCAACTCCGTCAAGTATCTCGGAATTGTCTGCGCCTCACTACTCACCACCAAGCCACTGGGGCCTTATTACGTCACCAACATCACCGACGACTGGGTGCCCTACACCGGCGTCATCGAGATGACTGCTCTGGTGGACCGTGAGCAATTCGGCGGTCGGAGCCTCATCTATCTGCCAAAGTACGCCGCCGCCGATGACCCGGTCTTTGCCAAAAGCGACGACGAAATCAAGCAATCCTGCCTGGCCGCCCTCGCTCGCATGTATCCGCACTTTCGCCCAGAAGACTCCGTGCAGTCCTTCCGCGTTTCGCGGGTAAAGCAGGTCTTTGCTCTTTCTACGCTCGGATACTCCACCCGCGTGCCGGCGGTGACCACTTCGGTCCCGGGTCTCTCGATCGTGACCTCCGCACAAATTGTGAACGGCACGCTGAACGTCAACGAAACCGTCCGCCTTGCCGAAGAGTCTCTCCCGCTTGTTACCGCTCCGCTTCCGCTTGTACCGCATCATGAAACCCCTCGCCAGCTTGTCACTCGACCTTGACAACAAATGGTCGTACATGAAGACGCACGGCGATGGCGGCTGGGATTCTTATCCCAGCTACCTGGACCTGGTGGTGCCCCGTTTCTTGAAAGTGCTCCGCGAGCTGGACCTGAAAATCACGGTCTTCATCGTCGGGCAAGATGCCGCCCTGGAGAGGAATCACGCCGCACTCGCCAGTATCACGCAGGCGGGGCACGAAGTCGGGAACCATTCTTTTCACCATGAACCCTGGCTGCACCTCTACACCGACGAAGAAATTGAGCGCGAGCTGACGTCCGCCGAGGAAGAGATTGAGCGCGTCACCGGCGAGCGCCCCATCGGCTTTCGCGGACCAGGCTACAGCTTCTCACCCGCAGTGTTGCGAGTCCTCGCCAGCCGCGGCTATCTGTACGACGCATCGACATTTCCCACGTTTCTGGGCCCCATCGCCCGCGCCTATTACTTCTTCAAGTCTCGCCTGAGCAGAGAGCAAAAGCAGGAGCGCAAGCAGCTCTTTGGCAAGATTAGCGAAGGATTCCGCCCGCTGCGGCCCTATTCGTGGAAAACGCCGGATGGCCCGATTCTGGAAATCCCGGTCACGACAATGCCGTTGTTCCGCATTCCCATGCATTTAAGCTACGTGCTCTACCTGTCCCAGTATTCGCGCGCTCTGGCCAAGACTTATTTTCGCTTTGCCCTCTTTATGTGCCGGCTGCGGGGGATGAGCCCGAGCTTGCTCCTGCATCCGCTCGATTTTCTCGGCGGCGACGACGAGCCCGATTTGAGCTTCTTTCCCGCCATGCAAATGAAAGGGGCCGACAAAGTCCGCCTGGTGACGGAGGTTCTCGCTCTATTCGGCAACAAGTTCCGTGTCGTCCCCATGCGCGAGCACGCCCGCGTGATCCTCGGCCAACCGGCCCAGCAACTTAGCACCACTCGTCAGCCCACGACAGTTTGAACGAAATCCGTTTTCAACACATGATTCCCCTTCGCCCGCTCCTGATTCTTGGCACCCGCCCGGAAGCCATCAAAATGGCTCCGGTAGTGATGGAGTGCGCGCGGCGCGGAGGACAAGTGAAACCGATCATCTGCTTCACAGGCCAGCACGACGAAATGCTGCGGCAAGTGACCGACTACTTTGGCATCAACGCCGATGTAGACCTGAAAGTCATGTCCGCCGGCCAATCACTCGCTCAACTCACGGCTCGCTGCCTAACCAGCCTCGACGAACTGGTTGCGAAGGAGCAACCGGACTGCCTCGTCGCCCAGGGAGACACGACCAGCGTCCTGGCGGCGTCGATGGTCGCCTTCTATCGCCAACTCCCCTTTGTGCATGTCGAAGCCGGCCTTCGCACCGGCAATCTGCAACAACCGTGGCCGGAGGAATTCAATCGCCGGGTCGCCAGCATCACCACAACCTTGCATGCCGCACCTACGGAGCGGGCGAAAGGCAATCTGCTGCGCGAGGGCATCGCGGCTAAACAGATTCGGGTCACCGGCAATACGGTGATAGATGCCTTGTTTTGGACCAGCGAGCGTGAGCGGCAGAGCAAAGTGTGGCCGGACCGCTATGGATTCTTGCAAGACCGGCAGATGGTTCTCATCACGACGCATCGCCGCGAAAATCATGGGGATGGCCTGGCTCAGATTTGCCAGGCGATTGCCGAACTGGCCCGAGCGTTCCCGGATATCGCGTTTGTCCTGCCGGTGCATCTTAATCCGTATGTGAAGAGCACCGTCGAAGGCTCGCTCGCCGGAATTGCCAACGTCCATCTGCTCCGGCCGCTGCCGTATCCCGAGTTTGTCTGGCTGATGGACCGGGCGAGATTGATTTTGAGCGACTCCGGCGGCGTGCAGGAAGAATCTCCCTCGCTCAAGAGGCCCGTCCTCGTTCTCCGTGAGACGACGGAGCGGCAGGAGGCAGTGGAATGCGGCGCGGTGGCGCTGGTCGGCGCTGATAGCCGCTCCATTGTGGCCAGCGCGACGCATCTGCTGACGGATGACAATGCCTACAAGTCCATGCAGGTGGACGCCAGTCCCTATGGAGATGGGCGGGCCGCGATTCGCATCGTCGACTGGCTCCTGGAGCACTTCGCGCCATGAGCCTCTCCGCGATCATTAACTGCTGGCGCGATGTGCATCCCCGCGTGAAGGACATGCTGGGAGTGATTCTGTTCTGTTTGGTCCTAGGGATCATGCTCTGGCGGATGAGCCACAAGGTACTCATTCCCGGCGAGCCGAAGCTCAGCGAGGCCCGCGGCACCGAGGGGATGGGGGACTATCGCGATGCCGTTTACTATCCGATTCGGGCGGTGCGCGACGGCGTGAATCCGTATGACTGTGAAACGAAGCTGCCGCGACCCGACGGCCAGCCGCGGTATCTCAATGATCCGCGCTACCCGGTCCTCAACATCTTTCCGCTCTTTTCACCCCTTATCCTGCTGCTGTTCTCGCCGTTCGGCTTAATTGAAGACTTCACGGTGAGCATGGGATGCTACGGGATCTTCAACGTGGTCCTGCTGCTGGTGTACGCCTATGCCCTGTGGCGGGCCGTCGGCAAGAGCCCATCCGTCGGCAGCGTAACCGCACTTGCCGCCGTAATCTTGATTACCCAGCCGGGCCGGGCGAACTTCATTGCGGGGCAAGTCGCGCTGCCGCTGACGCTCGCACTTTTCGCCGCGCTCCACTGGGCGCGGAGCAGGCCTTGGCTCTCCGGCCTCGCACTCACGCTGGCGAGCTTCAAGCCGACCTTCGGCGTGCCGCTGGGCCTGCTCATGCTCTGCCGCAAGGACTTTCGCGCCGCGGGACTTGGCGCACTGCTTTCCAGCCTCATCGCCGCCGCCGGACTATTCATCATCTTCAGCCGCAGTGGCGACCTGGCGAATATCGTCCCCATCCTGCAGCAGAATCAGCACGAGCTCGAAGCGCATCCCGGCGTGAATCCCGCCACCAGCACCGCTCGCATCGACGGCCTGGCAGCGACCGACCGCTGGCTGGGCAGCAGCAGCGGAACGTTGCTGCGCATTGCCGTGCCGCTGGTTGTGTTGTCGCTCGCTGGGTTGGCGGTTTGGAAGCGAGCGGGAGACTTCCCGCGCGAAGGAGCCATCGGTTCGACGGGGCTCATCATCATCCTGGCCGCCCTCCTCAGCATTTACCACCTCTTTTACGACGCACTGCCGCTGTGGATTCCCATCCTGAGTTTGCTCGCCGCTCCGCAGGAAATCTGGCGAGGATACTCGGTGCTCGTCCAGCGGATGTTGCTCGCGTTGCTGGCCGTCCCCATCCTCAATGTCCTCTGCACGCTCTCCTTCAAGGCCGCCCTGGATCGCTTTGTCGCCCCGGACCTTCCGTCCATCGCCAACCTGGTATGGGCCATCGGCTGTACTGCTAATGGCCTGAGTCTCTCGGCAGCATTCCTGGTAGCCGTAGCCGTGGAAATAGTGCGAAAAAAGGAACCTCAATTCGCAGAATTCGCTTGTAAAGGTAACACGAAATTCAAACATCCAAGTAAAACCTGGACTTTCAAAACATCTCATGTAGAATCTACACTCGACGCAGATATCCCAAATTAACAAACATTGACGTTAAACAGCAACGAACAGGATAACTGCGTAAGGCGAGTGAGAGAATTTACTGGGCCTGAGACTGCGTCACACCCTTGAGACTGCATCCTCGATTTTCTCCCCAACCCACCCGTGTCCAGCATCCCGACGACCCAGCGCGCATCAGAATCCGCGATTCCCGCGTTGCTCTCCACGGTTTCGGCCCCAGCGACCGCGGAAGTAACGCAGCGCGTATTGCGCAAAGAACGGCCACAGCCATCGTTCCTTGGCACCCGCAGCGGTGCGGCGACAAGCCTATGTCTTTGGGGCGCGGACGTGGCCGCAATTGCCGCCGCAGGAATAGGTGGATACGCCGCCACCATAGCGCTGACAAGCGAGCCAGCCGTGGTGGGGCTTTCCCTTCGAGTGTTCGTGTTGCTGGGTGCCGGGCAACTTTTAGGACTGCGGATTGCCGGGATGTACCGAGTCGGGGGAATCGGCGCCGTGGCTTCCTTGGCTCGCACCGTGACCATCAGCGTCTCCATGACGATGGTTCTCGCGGCTGTCCTCGTCACCTTGGGCCATCCCTGGCAGGCTTTAGTATCTCTGCTTGCGGCCGGCGTTTGCTCGGCCATTTTCATCCCCGCAAGCCGATCACTCGTCCAATCGCTGTTGGGACGTGCCGACTGGTGGGGTCGCCGCGTCTTCGTGGTTGGCAGCGACAAGCAAGCGGTCAAGCTGTTTGCAAAGCTCGTTCGCCAACCCCAGCGCGGCCTGCGGCCCGTGGGCTTTATAGACGACCTGGAAACGCTCGATGAAGATTTAGACTCTGCCCTTTACCTCGGCCCTCCGGAAGCTCTCCGCGAACTCGCCCTGGAATACCATGTGACCGCTGCGGTGGTTGCGAAATCCGACCCCGATACCCAGACACAGCGACTGTTTTGCCGTGAGGAACTCGGTATCCGCGACTGGATATTGATGTCGTCGCTGGGCGGTTATCCGAGCCTGTGGGGGGAAGCGGTGGAAGTGGGGGGCGTGCCAGCGATATGGGCGCGCAACCGCTTGCTGTCCCCCTGGTCGCGCTGGCTCAAGCGAGCGGCGGATCTTCTTGTGACGCTTTCCAGCGCCTTGGCTGCCACCCCCTTGATCGTGGCTATCATTACGTTGGTACGGCTGGGCTCACCAGGCCCCATTTTCTACGGACAGGAACGGATTGGCCGGCACGGGCGCAGGTTCAAAGCCTGGAAGTTCCGCACGATGGTCGTGAACGCGGACGAAGTACTGGAAAAGTACCTCGCGTCCGATCCGCTTCTGCGAGCCGAATGGGAAGCCAACCACAAGCTCAAGGACGATCCCCGCATCACCTGGATCGGCAAGTTCCTTCGCAAAACGAGCCTCGATGAACTGCCTCAACTTTGGAATGTCATCCGCGGCGAGATGAGCCTGGTGGGCCCGCGGCCCATCGTGGAAGCAGAAATTGACAAGTACGACGAAGAGTACGAATACTATGTGGACGTGCTGCCGGGCATCACGGGTCTGTGGCAGGTTTCCGGCCGCAACAACACCACGTATCCGGAGCGAGTCGCGTTCGATGCCTACTACGTGAAGAATTGGTCTCTCTGGCTGGACTTCTACATCCTGATCTCCACGATTCGCGTGGTCCTGTTCCGCGAAGGGGCGTACTAGCAAGCGGCATTCACAGCCGCTGCCGTCGTCATAACCGGCCCTGTTCGTTCACGCTCTTTGACGCCTGCTGCTAACGAAGTTGGTCGTGCTGAGCGACCGGTAATTAGACTGAAGATTGTCGTTTGCAGCTCGCATCTTGGCGTTGCCCAGCTCATTTCCCATGAACCCCCGTCCTGTTCACAGCATTTGGTGGCTGCATCCCGCCGTTCTCTTTAGCGGGACGGTGCTGACGCTGGCGATTGCCGTGGGAACCTCCGAATGGGGCTTTCAACTTTACAGCACCCGCAAGTACCTGGAGCCCTGGCACCTGGCGATGGGACTGAGTGCCTGGGGGATATTCTCTGTCGGCGTGTGGCTGGCGATGAGCACTGGCAAAGCGCCTCACAACCCCAGCCAGCGATTTGATGACGCACTCGTCCCTTGGTTCTGGCTTGGCTTCCTGCTCACCATCGCGGGCTATGGCATTTGGCTGCTGGTCGGCCTGAAGAACGGCTTCTCCTTGGCGACAATCAGCGACCTGTTGGCAGGAGTCGACGAATCAACGGCGGACATGATCAAGAGCGATATTTTTCCCACCATTCCCGGCATCACGACGGCCACGCAATTCGGCATCGCGGCGGTCTTGCTGGGAACATGGCTCTACTGCCGCGGCCGCACGAACCTCCGTCTCCCGCTTCTGTCGCTGCTCGCCATAGCCGCCGCGCGGGCGCTGATCTATAGCGAGCGCTTGGCGCTGATCGAGCTGGTCGTGCCCGCATTTGTCATCGCGCTGCGGATGTGGGTATTGGCTAAGCCGCTCAACTCTTGGCCGCGCCTATCATTGCAGGTTCTGCCGCTCATCGCGGTTCCGCTGGTGATCGTCCTATTCGGCCTGTTTGAATCCTTCCGTTCCTGGCAGCACCACAAGGAGAACTTCGACAGCCTTGCCGAGTTCACCATCTGGCGGTTCTTTGGTTACTACACCACGGCCCACAATAACGGCGCGATGTCGATGACGCTCCGCGGCCCGTGGCCCATACCCTATTCCACATTCTCCTGGTTCTGGGAATTCCCGCTGATTGAAAGCAGCCCCTTCGGCTATCCGCAGCTCGTGGGGATCAGCCCGGCGGACATTCACACCGACACTTTGGAGCGCTACGGCAATTCGGAGCTCAACAACGACGGTGGCCTGTTCACCCCTGCCCGCGACTTCGGCTGGATTGGCTTCGGCCCGTTCTGGCTGGTGTATGGATATCTGGCAGGGAAGGCCTATCGCGGGTTTCTCGGTGGCTCCTTCGCCGGGTGCATGTTCTATCCGCTGTTCCTGCTGGCCCTGCTGGAGCTGCCACGCTTGCAGTATCTCTCGGCCACTCGCACGTTCCCGTCCATGATGCTGCTGTTTGCCGTGGTGGCATGGCTGGCGTGGAAACAATACTGTACTGCCGCTCCCCGATTGAAAGTTCCGTCTCCAGGAACCGCCTAAGCGGAAGCACCCATGCGTGTTCAAGTCAACGGCCGATTCATGCGACAGCGGGTCACCGGCATGCAGCGCTACGCTCGCGAGATCGTCGCGCGCCTGGGCAGCCGAGTGGAGTTGGTGGAGCCTTCGCGGGCCAGTCACGGCATCCGCGGCCATCTGTGGGAACAAGTCGGGCTCCCCTGCCAACTCCGCTCCTCGTTGCTCTGGTCGCCCTGCACTACCGGGCCGCTGGGCATCGGCTCGCAAGTGGTCACCATTCACGACTGCGCCTTCCGCGACCGGGCCGAGTGCTTCACGCCGCGCTTTGCCGCCTGGCTGCAATGGCTCGTGCCGCGTCTCGCCCGCCGAGTGCGGCAAATCCTCACGGTCTCGCAATTCTCGAAGGACCGCATCGCCGATAGCTGCCGCGTGCCGGCCGACAAGATCCACGTCGTGCAAAACGGCGTGGACCCGCGGTTCCGCCCAGCAACAATGGAAGAGATCGTCGCGGCCCGCGCCAAGTTCAACCTCCCCCAGAACTATGTCCTCTCCGTCGGCTCGCTGGAGCCGCGCAAGAACCTGCCGCGGTTGCTCGAAGCCTGGCAGCAGATTTCCCAACAACGGATTGCGAATCAGCCTCCCAACACCAAGCTCGTACTCGTAGGTACCACGGCTGCCGTGTTTGCCTCGGCGAAGCTTGACGCGCCGGACAACAGCGTCGTGCTCACCGGCTATGTGCCGGACGAGTTGCTTCCAGCTCTCTACTCCGGGGCGGCAGCCTTTGTCTATCCGTCCCTTTATGAAGGCTTCGGCCTCACCGTGCTCGAGGCGATGGCCTGCGGTACGCCCGTTATCTGCTCCAGCAGCACTTCGCTGCCGGAAGTCGCCGGCGATGCCGCTGTTCTGGTGGATCCCAACGACGTGGCCGCTATCGGTCACGCGATCCAAAACCTCCTCACCGACGAACACCTGCGCAGCTCCCTTCGCGGCCGCGGCCTGGATCGCGCCCGGCAGTTCACTTGGGACCGAGCCGCCGACGAAACCTGGAAAGTCCTGGAAACTGCCGCCAACTAAACCCACCATGCACTCCGCTCCCAAACTCGCCGTCATCCACGAATGGCTCGACTCCTACGCCGGGTCCGAGAAGGTCGTCGAGCAACTGCTGCACTCGTTCCCGCAGGCGGAACTTTATTCGCTCGTCGATTTTCTCGCTGCGAAGGACCGCTCCATGCTCCTCGGCCACGAAGTCCACACCTCCTTCATCCAACGGCTGCCGCTCGCCCGCCGGCTCTTCCGCAACTATCTGCCGCTGATGCCGCTGGCCGTGGAGCAATTCGACCTGGCCGACTTTGACGTGGTCCTCAGCTCCAGCCACGCGGTGGCCAAGGGAGTGCTGACTCGCAACGACCAGCTTCACATCTCCTATGTCCACACTCCGATCCGCTATGCCTGGGACCTGCATCATCAGTACCTCCGCGAAGCGAAGCTGACTTGGGGATTGCGGAGCCTCATCGCCCGCCTCACGCTCCACTATCTCCGCTTGTGGGACCGGGCATCCGCCGACCGCGTCGATGTGTTCGTCGCCAACTCCCGCTACGTCGCGGCCCGCATCGAGAAGACCTATCGCCGCGACGCCCAGGTCATTTACCCGCCGGTGGACGTTGACCGCTTCACCTTCCAAGAACGGAAAGAAGACTTCTATCTCGCCGCCTCCCGTCTCGTTCCCTACAAACGGGTCGATGTGATCGTCGAAGCCTTCCGCCTCATGCCCAGCCGCAAGCTGGTTGTCATCGGCGACGGCCCGCAATTTTCACGGCTCAAGAAGAGGGCCACGGCGAACATCGAGCTGCTGGGTTATCAAGCTGGCGCGACGCTGCAAGCACACATGGCGAGCGCCCGAGCCTTCGTCTTTGCCGCGGATGAGGACTTCGGCATCATGCCCGTGGAAGCCCAGGCTTGCGGCACACCCGTCATCGCACTCGGCCGCGGCGGAGCGAAGGAGACTGTCATCGCTGGCCAAACCGGCTGCTTCTTTGAATCACAGACGCCTGCAGCCATCGTCAGCGCCGTCGAGCAGTTCGAGTCCGAGTCCTTCGACCCCTACCTCATCCGCGCCAATGCCGAACGCTTCAGCACTCCGCGCTTCGGCCGCGAGATTGAGGAGCTCGTCAGCCGCGAGTACGAGCAGTTCCAGGCACGCTGGCGAGGGCTCACTGTCGTTGCGCCTGAGCGGGAGCAGGAGGCTAGGGCGTAAAAAGCCTTGCTACGAAATCTTCTTTTCCTTCCCGAGCCGCGGAGCTATAATTCCAGTATGACTATCGAACAAATGCGTAAGATACACCGAGAAAGGCCGTTTCAGCCATTCGACGTCTATTTGGCGGACGGTCGCTCGTTTCCCGTTGAGCACCCGGAGTTCTTGGCGATGTCTCCAACCGGTCGAACGATCATGATCGGTCTTAATGACGGGACCCATGAGATCATTGACTTGCTGCTCGTCACCAGCCTCAAGTCCCGTCCCGAACGCGCACCCCGCTCTCGCCGGCCGCGCGCCAATTAGCGCCCTCTGCCCTCACCTACCGCTGCTTCGTCCCCGTCCCTTCCTTCACCGGCTTCTTCGCCGTCCGGGCCGCGGCACCTCCGCGGCTGTCAAAGAAACGGCTGCTCCCTTCGCTGACGAGGCGGGCGTCGTCTTCGCCGCTGGTCACTTCCACGCGGTAGCGATGCGTCCCGGTCTTAGCGGCCTTGGCCTTCACCCACACCGTCACCTGCTCGCCGGCGGCCAGCTCGGGGAGCGGCTCGCAAACGACCTGGCCGGGGACAAGCTTCCCTTGGCCACCCGCCAGCTCGGTCGGCTCGACGCCGTCGCCGAACTGCATCAGGATCTTCACGTTCTTCGCGGAACGGCTGCCGCGGTTCATCACCTGGATTTCATAGGCGACCTCCTGGCCGGTCGGTGCTGGGCCGGAAGGATCGTTGACGATCAGCTTGAGCTCCGAAATCGCTTCGACTTCGGTCGTGGCGTCACCGCTCGCGGAGAGTCCAGCCTTGCCGGTCGCTTGCACCGCCACCCGATTGGTCCCTTCGACGAGGAGCTGGCAGCGGACTTCAAACTGCTTCTGGGCATTGGGAGCAATGGCGCCGACCTTCCAGCTCAGGTTCCCCTTGGTGGTGGTCGGGCCGCTGATGCCGCCGATATAGCGAGACCCGCTGGGAATCGCCATGCTCACTTGCACGTCTTCTGCCGCGGCATTGCCGGTATTCGTCACCGTGACCACGTAGGTCGCTTCCGTGCCGGCGAATTTCAATTCCGGGGCTTCCACTGCCAAGGCAAGTTGCGCCCGGCGGATGAGAATCTTCGCCGCCGCGTCGGCGGTCAGGCCGCCATCGCCTTTGGCGGAGGCCGTTAGCTTCAGCTCGCCCACCTGATTAGCGACGACCTGTACGGGAATCTCCACTTGTTCGCCGGCCGGAATGTTGCCGACTTCCACTTCCTTGGGCCGATTGGCGCCAGTGGCGACCTGCACCACCACGCCGCTGGCATCGCCGCTGCCGGGATTGCTAACCAGCAGCGTGAAGACCTTCTCTTCGCCAAACAACAGGTCCGTCGCGCCGGTCAGCGAAAGCTCCAGTTGCGGCTGGCGGACGGTAACGCGTGCGTGCGCAGCCGCGGGTTGGCAAGTCCATTCCACGTTCAGGTCGAAGGGCTGGCCCTCCGCGGCAGTGAGTTGCAGATGCAGTTCGTCGCTCGATTTAGCTTTGACCGAGGCAAGGGACCACACCAGCCGGGGCGTTCCCGCGCCGTCGGCCTGCAACTGCGCTTCGCCACCGGTCGATTCAGCGCCCGAAACCTTAACCCACGCCGGCAGCGGCAAGCGGACCTGGACGTCTTCCACGTTCGCCGCGCCCTCGTTCACGACATGAATGACATACTTGGCCGGCTTGCCCACGGTGATGGCCGCGGGTCCGGCAACCTGCACATGGATGTTTGATGGATGGCTGTCTATCGCAAGCTGGCCATCTTCGGAGTTTGGAGAGGCAGCGCCGCGACTCTTGGAGGGCTGACGGCGAGCGGAAGGAGTCCCAACAGGCTGCTGAGGAACCGACGCCGGGGGAGCCAACTCCGCGGGCAGTTCCTGCGGTTGTTCCGGCACGACCGGCTCGGCTTCGCGAGCGGAAATAGGGGAGAGCGAACGAGCACCCAGCGGACGAATCGAAGGAGCCGCGGGGAGAGCTACCTCGGCGCCTTCGGCCACTGGCTCGGCCGCGGTTGGCTCGCTCTCGGCAGCCATCGGCATCGGCCTGGCGGAAGTTCTTGGCAAAGTACCCGGCCGCTTGAGCACACTTTTCGTTTCGCCCCTGTCGGCGGGAGCGGCCACTTCATTCAGCGGGGCCGCATCGACTTGTGCTTCTACCGCCGTAACGGCGTGAGAATCGTCCGACAAGCTGGCCGATGTTGGTCCTTCATTCTCAACAGGAATGGCGGGAATCTCCGAGTCGCGCAAGGCCGGCGAAAGGGCCCGCGGCTCGGCAGGCTGAAATTTGCCAGGTACTTTCCCTGGCGCTCCGGCTGTCTTTCGCCAGGCGGAATCCTGAGCGGGAAGGAGCGCAACAACTATCCCGGCGACGAGAAACAAGGCGGCAAAAGCAATCGTGATCCTGGCCATTCGCATTCCCCAATGAGCGACTCTGGATTTTGGGCGCGGAAGCTTTATCGGCCACACGGACCGTGCCGGTTGAGTCGACTTTGCGGGTTAACGTGATTTGTGAAAATGGGTAAACACACAAGCCTGAAGCGCAAGCGAAGGAAACCGCTGCTAGCAGAGTGGTGCGCCGAATCCAGCGACCCCGTGCTTTCCGCACCCCGCGCAAGTATCATCCCTCTATGAACACCAACCTCTCCCGCCGCACGCTCCTTACCTCCACCGCCGGCATCGTGGCCGCGGGCTCCCTGGGTACTTCCGTGACGCTCGCCGACGACCCCCAAGCGGACGCCAACTGGAAAATCGAAAAGGGGCGGATCAACCAGTCGGTCGTGAGTTGGTGCTTCAATCCGATGCCCGTGGAAGAACTGGCTCGCTCCGCAGCCGCGATGGGGCTTAAATCCGTGGAACTGTGCGATCCCAAACACTGGCCGCTGCTCAAGTCGCTCGGCCTGACCTGCGCCATCGGCAGCACGCATGGGTTCGTGAAGGGCTGGAACCACAAGGAGAACTGGGCGTATTGCCAGGAGCGGATGACCAGCGTCATCCAGGCCGCTGCCGCCTTCGGCTGCCCGAGCGTGATCACGTTCTCGGGGATGAAGGGGGATCTCAAAGGTCCGGAAGGAGATGAAATCGGCAAACGGAACACGGTGGAGGGGCTGAAGACCATCCTCAAGCTCGCCGAAGAGAAAAAAGTCACCATGTGCCTGGAGATGCTCAACAGCCGAGTGGACGTGGAGATGAAGGGGCACCCCGGCTACCAGTGCGACACGATTGAATGGGCGGCCGACGTCTGCAATCGCATCGGCTCGCCGCGGGTGAAAATCCTGTTCGACATCTACCACGTCCAAATCATGCAGGGGGACGTCATCGTCCGCCTCCGCCAATACAAAGACCTCATCGGCCACTACCACACCGCCGGCGTCCCCGGCCGCGGCGAGCTAGATGGCAACCAGGAAATCAACTACCCCGCCATCATGAAAGCCATCGTGGAAACCGGCTACACGGGCTTCGTGGGGCAGGAGTTTATTCCGACGTCTAAGGACAAGATTGCGAGCTTGCGCGAAGGAGTTCGGGTTTGCGATGTGTGACGGAAAGACTGCCTATTGGACCCTATTACGAGCCGACTGCCAGAGAATGGAGTGACGCGCGATCTCTATGGGATCGAAACGCCAGCAGGACAGAGCCGACGATTACGATCTGGATCATTATCCAGCCGACCCAGGGAAAGAACAAATGGTAATAATGGGAGAGGGTGAAGTAATAGTTATAACAGTAGAATGGTGGGTAAAAGAATCTCGGTCTAGAAGGTTGATGGTCGACAGAGAACCAAATAATCGACATAACCGCCAGTGACGATACCAGGGCGGCAAGCATCAGTCGAAGTGGGACCTTTCGCAACCTGCATCGTGTCGCCACGATCGAAAGCAGGGCGGAAACAGTGCAGCAGACGCCGAGCAGTAACTTCCAGAGACAGACCACCTTGGTGCCCTTGTTTGCAGCCAGAAAATCGAGTCTCGATGGCCATACCAAAACCCCCATCGGTCGTTTCGGAGTTGGAGACGGGTTCGGATCCTCCACCAAAATGCCGAGATCGAGATACGGAGCAATAGCGAAACCGATTGCGATTAACGTCGTCGCAAGAAGAAGAGTGCGAATTGAAAACTGCATTTTCCACCTCGTGGAATCATCCCGTTGATCCTGAGGGAACAGGCGGCGGCGGAGCAGTGTCGCGACGACCAATAAGCTTACGACTTGTGCAAAAAAGAGAGCTCCCAGGGATGGAATCGGGACATCTTGGCCATAAAAAAAGTTCAATGCACGGACGCACGCGGCCATCCCCAAGAGGAGAGCTCCCCAACGAATCTCCAGTGGTGCTCGGCCAGTCAGGAGCCAGAGCGTCAATAGAGTGACTTGGCTGCACGCCAATCCAACGGGGATAAAGTTCAGTCCGTGCCCGAGGGTGAGCCCATCGGTAAATGGGTGAAGGGTAGTCGGGATGCCGAAGAGTCTGCCAGTGTAATTCACGTAAAAGCACAGCATTGCAATTGCAGCCAAATCCAACGTCAGCAGCGTGAATACGACTGCCGCCGGGAGCCGATTTCGTCGAATGAAATCCGCAAGCGATAGCTGACGGGAGAGATGATGTGGCAGTTGCTGAACTTGTGCCATCTCATGCCCACTTTCATGAGTTCAATCGGTTGCCGCAGGAGCTCAATGTACCCTCATTCCCGGCTTCGCTCCTTCGTCCAGCGAAAGCAAGAAAACTTCTTCGCCGCCGGGGCCGCAGGCGGTGACCATTCCTTCCGACAGGCCGAATTTCATCTGCCGCGGCTGGAGGTTGGCGACGACGATGACGAGGCGGCCGACGAGATCGGCGGGCTTGTAGGCGGCTTTGATGCCGGCGAAGACCTGCCGCTTCACGTCGCCGCCGAGGCCGAGCGTGAGCTTGAGCAGCTTCTTCGCCTCCGGCACTTCCTCGGCGTTGATCACGCGGGCCACGCGGAGATCGATCTTGGTGAAGTCATCGATGGAGATGAGGTCGGTGACGAGGGGCTCGGCGAGGAGCGCGGCGTCATCGTCGGAAGGGGGCTGGGGGCTGGGGGCTAGGGGCAGGGGAGATGCACCTGTCTCCTGACCGCTGACTCCTGACCCCTGCTCTTTGCTCTCGTCAATCATGGCTTCAAAATCCTTCAGTTCGAGGCGTTTCATCATGTGAGAAAACGGCGCTACCTTGGTGCCAATCAGCGGCGTCTGGGCCTGTTCCCATTTCGTAATCGGCTCTCCGAGGAGCGCGCCGGCTTGCTGGGCCAGCTTGGGCAGCACGGGCGACAAGTAGACGGCAATCTGGCGGAATAGATTCAGGCCGACCGTGCAGGCATCCTGAATCTCCTGGGCGCGGGGCGGATCCTTGGCCAGTTTCCAGGGCTCTTTGGCGTCAATATAGACATTCGCGCTCGCGGCCAGCTCCATGACGAGCCGCATGGCGCGGGCGTAGTCGCAGTTTTCGTAGGCGTCGGCGATGTCCTTCCCCGCGGCGATGCCCTGCGTGAACAGGCCGCCATCGTCGGGATATTTCGCCGACAAGCCGCTATTCTGCACAAACTTCGCGCAGCGGCTGGCGATGTTGACGACCTTGCCGACCAGGTCCGAGTTCACCTTGTCGATGAACTCGCCGGGGTTCAGGTCCAGGTCATCCAGCCGCGGGCCGAGCTTGCTGGCGTAGTAGTACCGCAGAGCGGAAACGTCGAGATGCCTGGCGTAGGTCTCAGCCTTGACGAAGGTTCCCTTGCTCTTGCTCATCTTCTCGCCGCCGACCGTCAGAAAGCCGTGGATATGGACCCTCGTCGGCAGCTTGAATTTGGCGGCGTGCAACATGCCGGGCCAGAAGAGCGTATGAAAGTAGGTAATGTCCTTGCCGATAAAATGATGTATCTCGCTGCTCGCGCCAATGGCGCTCTCCGCGAGCTCCCCCCGCGGCCACCAATCCTCAAACTTCTCGCCGGTCTTCTGGCACCATTGCGCGAGCGACGCCATGTAGCCAATCGGGGCATCGAACCAGACATACCAGTAATTGCCGGGGCTATCTGGGATTTCAAAGCCAAAATAGGGTGCGGGGCGGCTGACGTCCCAATCGCGGAGCGGCTCACCGAGGAAGTGCCCCTTCAGGTAGTTGGCGACTTCCGTTTGCAAATGATTCCCCCGCTGCGTCCACTCTTCCAGGAACGGGTGCAACTTTTCGAGCTCGACGAAGAGATGCCTGGCGGACCGAGTTTCGGGGGTGCTGTTGGTCAGAGTGCTGTAGGGATTCTTGAGGTCCGCAGGGTTATAGGTCGAGCCACATTTATCGCAGGAATCGCCGTACTGATCGGGGGCGTCGCATTTCGGGCAATTCCCCTTCACAAACCGGTCCGCCAGAAAAGTCCCAGCGACCGGATCGTAAAGCTGGCTGACCTCCTTCTCCACAATCAGCCCTGCCTGCTGGAGTGCAGACCAGATCCGTCCGCAATAATCGCGGTTCTC
Source organism: Pirellulaceae bacterium (assembly GCA_051004015.1). Lineage (GTDB taxonomy): Bacteria > Planctomycetota > Planctomycetia > Pirellulales > Pirellulaceae > SXOA01. The sequence continues at coordinate 34,950 of JBPCKT010000065.1, forward strand.
GGCGCTGTTGGTGCTGCCGTAGTTGTCGTAAGCAATCTGAAAAGTGCCAAAATCGAGCTGATGCTCGTCGTTCATCCGGGCAATGAACTCTTCCTCGCTGACCCCCGCCTTCTTGGCGCTGATCATGATGGCTGTGCCGTGCGTATCGTCGGCCCAGATGAAGATGCAGCGGTTCCCCAGCAGCTTCTGAAAGCGGACCCAGATATCGGTCTGGATGTACTCCACCAGATGCCCGATATGAATCGGCCCGTTGGCATAGGGCAGGGCAGCGGTGACGAGGATCTGGCGGGCGATGGTCATTTCGTCGGGCGAAAGAGTGGCGGGGAATCTGCCGTGCCGGAATTGTACGGCAATCAACGTAAATCAGGGAGGGCAGCGGCAAGCCGCAGGTTCGGGCTGAGGTAGCGGAAGAGGAGTGGGACACGGAAAACGCGGAGGACACGGATTTGAAGCGCGCTTCCCTTGTTCACTGTCCCCTGGCCCCTGTCCTCCGACCTCTGGCCTCTACCCTCTGCCCTCTCTTCCTCAAATCCGCAAGAACAACTTCCGCCGGTACATCCAGAAGAGGATCAGCCAGAAGATGAGGAGAATCGCCAGACCCAGGAGCAGGGGCTCAAGCTCACTGCCGAGGATTTGAAAGAGACTCTTGCCGAGATGAATATGCAGTGACTTTTCGATGAAGCTCTCGAACAAGTGCGCGATCAGGTAGGCGGCGATGGAGTTCATGCCGATCACGGTCAGCGGGAAGGCCCAGGTGCGGAGATTCTGCACGTCGATCACGGCATAGAATGCCGCCATCAACAAAAAGCACCAGCCGCCGCTGTAGATCGTCCAAGCCGGCGTCCAGATCCGCTTGACGCTGGGGCAAATGCCGAAATAGTCCAGCCCGAAGCCAAGGATCAGACAGATGAACCCCGCGAGGGAAAGTTTCAGCAGTTTCTCGCGGGGCGACTTGTCTCTTTGCAGCCAGCCGCCGGCGATCAGGCCGAGAATCATCGTCCCGAGCGTGGGAATGAAGCTGAGCGTGGCATAGCCGCCGCCATTGTGCGTGAAGGTCTTGGCGTGTGGAAAGAGATTAAGAAACCAGGTGTCAAACGCCCAAGCCAAGTTCGAATTCTTGTTCCAATGGGCCTGAAAACTACCGGGCGGATAGAGGTACGGCCAATCCGCCGGCACGCCAACTTTGTCGTAGGCGAACGCCGCCCCCGGCAGAGGGTAGAGTGCGAACGCTCCCCAGTAGCCGACGAGAACTACGACGAGCGCCACCCATTGCCAGCGCTGCTTCGTCAGGCCCAGCAAGTAGAGAAAGAAATAGCCCAGGCCGATCTGCGAAAGCGTGTCTTCAAAAGTGAAGCGCGTCTGCTCCGAATGCATCGAACGCAAGAATACCCCCAGCGCGATCAGCAGCAGAGCCCGCCAGGCAGCATGAAGCGTGGCCCAGCCCAGGCTCTGCCCTCGGTTGACGCGGTTGGCCAGCGAGAACGGCAGCGCCACGCCAACCAGGAATGAGAATGACGGTTGGATCAGATCATGCAGGGTGCAGCCGGTCCATTCGACGTGCGATTGATTGAGGGCTAGGAACCGCCAGAGGGGTTTCCACACGGATTCTTCCGGCCATTCCCGGGCAACGGCCAAAAGATGCAGCACCTCCGCCATCATCAGCAGCATCACAAGGCCGCGGAAGGCATCGATAGAGCCCAGCCGCACGGGCGGAACGACGGCGGTGGAAGGAGCCGGTTCAGGACGCATACTTCGCCGTGAAGACCACCGCCTCCAGATTTTCAGCCGCTGCGTCGTAGAAGTCCTTGAGGTTTTGCAGGCAGAGCCAGACGGCCATGAACGCCTTTTCGTCCTTGGGCCCGGTATACGAGGCGGGCAGCCCGAAGAAGGACTTGCGAAGGTTCTCTTCCTCAACCTCCGCGATGGCGTCCGCCACGAAATTGGTCATATCCGGCCGCACAAGGGCCGCCACATAGTCTCCCCCTTGATGAAGCTGCTTACCGCCGAGGACCACATGATTGAGCGGAAACTCGCCGGCAGCGGAGTCGAGTTCCCCTTCCGTCAAACAGCGGTGCATGGCGTCCCAATGGATGCCGCTGTCGAACAGGCGGCCGCTCTTTTTCATGCCGGGATCAGCAATCAACTCGTCCAGGAACTTCCGCAGGTTTTCGTCGTCCTTCTGCCCGAACAGCCGCTTGGCATGTTCCCGCGAAAGAGCAATGTGATAGCCGCGCGAGACCACCATGGCACCATGGACCCTTAAGAATGAGTGGAAAGTAAGTTCCTGCCTCGGCAGGAGTTGGTGTCAGCCTATCTCCAAAGGTTATCGTCTGCAAACGGATGCGCCGCCCCCAGGATTTTTGGCTTGGGAAGGGCTTTGAGCATCGCGGCGGCCATCCGCAGGTCGTCCCTGGTCGTGATCTTGATGTTCATGGCGGAGCAGGGGACCACCGTCACCTTGTGCCCCAGCCGCTCGACCAATTGGGCATCATCCGTCGCCGGCGCGGTGCCTCGGCGGGCATAAGCATCGATCAGCAGTTGGCGGGCGAAGACCTGGGGAGTCTGCGCTTCCCACAGCCCCTCGCGGGAGACGGTTTCCGTGATGGTCTGGTTCGCTACCCGCTTGAGCGTGCCGCTGATCGGCGCGGCCAGGATGGCAGCTCCCGATTTGACGGCAGCGGCAAAGACGGCGTCAATCCATTCCGCGGCCAGGCACGGACGGGCCGCATCATGAATGGCGACAAAGTCGATATCCGGTCGCACACGGGCCAGGGCATTGGCGATGGAATCGGTCCGCTCCTTGCCGCCATCGACGATTTCGATTCCCAGCATGGCCGCGTTCGCGCCGAGCTTGTCCTGCAACTGCTCGCGATCTTCCGGGGCGATGACCAGAAAGGTCTGTTGCACGTCCTGGCGATTGGTGAACTTCTCGGCGGCGTGCAGCCAGACCGGACGGTTCTCCAAAGGGATGAACGGCTTTTTGTAGTTCTGGTCCCGGAACCGGCTGCTCTTGCCGGCGGCGGGGAGAATCACGGCGAAACTGGGCACGGGCCGCCAACCTTGGGTGAGAACGGACGATCCAGGAATTCCGCCATTGTTTGGAGTTTTTGGGGGTCAGTCAAGCTGAATTGCTAGCGGAATCTTGCGTTTCACTGCCTGGGAAGCGGAGGGAATAACCGCAGAGGTCGCTGAGGGGCGCAGAGAAAAACCAATTCAATTCTGCCAGCCTGTTCTCTGCGACTCTTCGCGTCCTCCGCGGTTATTTCCCGCTTTTTGTGTATGCAGATAGCAATCCAACAGTCCGCTAGCAGAGAGCTGCTAGCGTTGTCTTGAAAATTTCCTGAAATCTTTCGCCCCAAATGCTTGCAATTTCGCGCACGCTCGGTACACTATGCGGCTGGAAAAAAACCGGCTCGAAGGTGCAAGAACGCATTCCAGCCGGTGACTCGCATCTTTCAACTCTTTTTATCGGGAGGGAACCCCATGAGCCGAACCCGCATTCCGCTCAGTCGTGAAGAAGAACGCCTGCGTCTTATGTCGGAGCGTCTGGAGATGAGCACGGCCGAAATCGGCCTGACCGTCCGCACGACGAACTGCCTGGAGGAGAAGGGCATCTTCACCGTCCGCGACCTGCTCAACAGCCCGCCCGAGGAGCTGCTGGGCATCGCCAACTTCGGCGAGAAGACCCTGGAAGAAGTCTACAAGTCGCTGGAGAAGTTCGGCTTCTTCCGCGCCAGCCGCCGGCCGGCGATGGCGGCGTAGTTTTACGAACGCTTCCGCTCCACCACAATATTCCGCCACGGCGAATCTCCGACGTTCGTGGCGGAATGTGTGGATCGTAGTCGCGGCAGGGACTCACTGATCTATGCCTTGTGGTCAAGCAGCATGCCCACCAGCCCCTCGGACTCCAGTTGAATCTTGAGGGCGAACATGGAAGCGCGGGCCTGGATCCGGGCCTTGATCAGGTCGGAGATGGCCTTGGTGAAGTCCGCATCGCGGATTTCGCTCAAAGCAGCGATAGTCTGAATGATCGCGTCCGGCGAAGCGTCGGGGGTATGTTCGAGAGTAACCAGGTCCCGCTCGAGCTCCGCGGCCGCGATCAGCCCCGCCGGGTCGTCGCTACCCGAGTTGATCCGCAGCAGCGTGGCCATTTGCAGCGCCACGCCGTTCATGCGAGAAAAAGCGGCATTCACCGCATTAATCGCGGTTGCTGTGCCTGCGCTGATAGAGCCAAATCCGGACACAAGAAACTCCGCTTGCGAAGAAGCCATCTGAAATGTAGGTCACAAACTGGAAAAGCATCCAGCTATTTTTCTCAGCGTCCCAACGGGACCAGACCCCGCAACGTCCCCAGCGGATCGGCAAGCGGCTCCTCGCGAGGCACATACGGATCGGCCAGGCCATCGCCATCCAGATCGAGCTCGGCGTCGGTAACGCCGAATTTCTCCAGATGCGAGACCTTTTGGGCGTATTGCTCGTGGGCTTGAGCCTCCATGCGATCGGCATTCGCCGCTAGATTGGCATTGCCATTTCGCTCGGCGATTTCCCGGAGATGCTCGGCCTGAGCAATCTTTTTGTCGCGCTGTCTTTGGAAGTTGGCGAGCTGCTTTTCCTTCTTGTTTGCCGCCGCGCCCGTTGCGTCCGCGTCGCCAACGGGAGTGTCCTCGGCCGCCTTTTCCTTGCCGGATTTGTCATTGGCAGTTTTGTCCTTCACCGCTTTTTCCTTAGCCGGCTTGCCGCTGGCAACCTTATCCTTGGCGGGCTGATGGCTTTGGGAAAGGTGGTGTTTCCCCGCGCCCCCTTGGCCGCCGCCAGGGGCTTTCGGGCCACTTCCCCTGCTTACGTGGCCTCCGCCGCCGCCCTTCCCGCCTCGGGCGTCCAGGGGACCAACCCATCCCAAAATCAGAAGGAACACGACCACGGCCACGGTTGATGGAAAGCTCATAACTGGCTCCAGTTCGCTGGTGAAGCTGCGAAGGGCAGGCCCGTGTTCCCGCCAACAGAAAACCTACCTCAACTTGCGCCCTCGGGCCGGCCAGCGCTGCCGATCATGCGGGTTGTCCCGCGATTGCCGGCGGACGACCGTTGTGCATTCCGCGCATTCGCTGCAAAGCTCGCCCATCAAAGCATTCCCTTGCCGCTCGTATCTGCTGCTGAAATCCCGCCGAAGCCCGCATCGGCAAATGCTCCCACAAGCAGGCTTCAAAGTCGACGCGGCCGGCATAGCGAAACTGCAGCCGCTCCACGGTTGCCTCTGTGATGCGGCGTTCCTCGCCGACATCCCCCGGCGAGGAGATGAATAGTCTGATTTTTCGCATGGAGGAAAGGACGCCTTGGTGTCCGCCTGGTGTAACTGCTTGAAGATGTGACAGAACGCGGCTTTCCGCCCCCTCTTGCCAGGGATGAGTATTGTCCAAGCGCAGGGGCAATTCAAGGCGCAGCGAGACACTCGGCAGGGTTATGTCAGAGTTGGAAGCTGCGAACAAAGGAATGGTCAAGGGTTGGCCAGTCGTGCGTGGTTTTCGTCCAGCGGCCAGTAGATAATGATCTCGCGACACACCGAGCTAAAAGTCTGATGAGGAGAATCTATGCACCTCAACTGCCCGCACTGTCAGAACCAGATCGAGGTTGTCGAGAAATCGCCCCCCAGCGAAGTCGTGTGTCCCTCTTGCGGGTCGAGCATTCAGCTTGATCCAGGCCGCACCGAGACGTTCTTGCCGACGACCGGCCCGCGGCGCTTGGGCAAGTTCGAGTTCCTCGAACTACTCGGCATCGGCGCGTTCGGCTCTGTCTATAAGGCGCGAGACACCCAGCTCGACCGGCTCGTGGCGATCAAGGTGCCGCGGGCGGGCAACCTGGCCACCAAGGTCGACATCGACCGCTTCTTGCGCGAAGCCCGCTCGGCTGCACAGCTCAAGCATCCGAGCATCGTGGCCGTGCATGACGCCGGAGAGGTAGACGGCTCATGCTACCTCGTCAGCGAACTGGTCCACGGCACGACGCTCGCCGACCGCCTGGACTCGAAGCGGATAGCCTTTCGCGAGTCGGCTGAGCTGATCACGGTGGTCGCCGACGCACTGCACTATGCCCATTCGCAGGGGGTCATCCACCGCGATATGAAGCCCTCGAACATCATGCTCGATCTGGATGGCCAGCCGCACGTCATGGATTTCGGCTTGGCTAAGCGGGACGCGGGCGAGATCACGATAACGCTTGACGGCCAGATCCTGGGCACGCCGGCCTACATGTCCCCCGAGCAGGCTCGCGGAGATGGGCACGACGTCGATCCGCGCTGCGACGTGTATAGCCTGGGCGTAATCCTCTACGAGCTATTGACCGGCGAGTTGCCGTTTCGCGGCAACAAGCGGATGCTGATTGTTCAGGTTTTGCAGGACGAGCCGCGCCCGCCGCGCCGCCTCAACGATTCGATCCCCCGCGACCTGGAGACGATCACGCTCAAGTGTCTGGCGAAGGAACCATCTCGGCGCTATGGCACGGCAGGCGAACTGGCCGGCGACCTGCGGCGGTTCTTGCAGGGTGAGCCGATATTGGCGCGGCCCGTGGGGTCAGCCGAGCGGGCGTGGCGATGGGTGAAACGGAACCCTCGTGTGGCCATACTTAGTGGGACTGTGGCGCTGCTCTTGGTCACGGTAGCCACCGCCTCCTCGATCCTGGCCGTGATGGCCGAGCAGCATCGCGCGTTCGCGGAGAAAGCGGCCAGCACGCAGCGCGCGCTGCGGACCACCGCCGAGGCCAGCGCCACGCAGGCCGAGGAAAACGCGGCGGTTGCCCGGGCGCAGAGCCAGTTGGCGCTCAAGTCGCTGGAAAGCGTCATCTTAGAGATCCAGGGAAAGCTCAAGAATGTTCCTGGCGCGGGCGACCTGCAACGCGCGCTGCTCCAGACCGCACTGGCCCGGCTCAACGAGGTCTCCGACCAGTTCGCCTCCCGTGCCAAGATCGACCGGAACACGAAGGTCGCCCTCGATGAGCTCGGCGACGTTTTCTTGCGAATCGGCGCTGGGACTCCAAGCGGCCCCGACGCCGACGGACCCTTGGCGGCCGCGCGCAAGGTCTATCAACAGGCGTTTGTCATTGCGCAGAAACTGGCGGCGGCCGATCCGGGTAACGCGGGGCTCCAGCGCGACCTATCCATATCCTACGACAGGCTTGGCAAAGTGAGCCTGCAGGCGGGGCAAGTCTCCCAGGCACTGGACTATTACCAGAAGGGCTTGGAGATCACTCAGAAGGTCGCGGACACCGACCCGAAAAGTGCCGACGCCCAGCGCGGACTGTGGGTTTCGTACAACCAACTCGGCGACTTGAACCTTCAGGCGGGACACGTCGCGGACTCTTTGGGGCACTATCAGCAAGGACTGAAGATCGGCCAGAGGCTGGCGGCGGCGGACCCGATGGACACCCAGGCGCAGCGCGATCTGTCGATCTCATACTCGAAGCTCGGCGACGTGAGCCAGCTCGCGGGGCAGTTCGCGGAGGCCTTGGGGCATTTTCAGAAGATGCACGGAATCAACCAGCAGCTCGCCGCGGCCAGCCCGATGGACGCCGAGGCTCAGCGCGATCTGGCCGTTTCCTACTGGAAGCTCGGCGACGTGAACCTGGATGCGTCTCAGGTCGAAGTGGCGCAGGGACATTACCAGAAAGGGCTGGAGATCAGTCAGAAGCTGGCCGCGGCAGATCCGAGGGATATACGGGCGAAGCGCGATCTATCGGGCTCGTATGAGAGGCTTGGCGACGCGGCACTCCAGTCTGGGGACGTCGCGAAGGCCGCGGGGTATCAGAAGCAGGGACTTGAGATTCGGCAAAAGTTGGCAGCAGCGGACCCGACGGACGCCCAGGCAAAGCGCGATCTTTCCATTTCGTACTCGAAGCTGGGCGATGTGAGCCTTCAAGCCGGGCAAATAGCGGAGGCCCTGGGGCATTACCAGGAAGGACTGGAGGTCGCTCAGACGCTGGCGGCGGCGAACCCGACGGACGCCCAGGCCCAATTTGGTTTGTATCTTTTGAATGCCAAGCTGGGGGACGTGAATCAGAGTTCCAATCGCTTCCTGGAGGCGATTGCCTGGTATCAGCGAGCACTGGACGTGCTGCTTGAGTTGGATCGCTCCAACCGACTCGCGCCGTCGCAAAGGCAATACATCGGCGAAATCCAGCGTCGGCTTGAGCAGTGCCGGCAAGGGGCAACAGCGCTGGGCGATTGGAAGTCGCTCCTGGAGCAGCCGGCGGATGTCCTGCCCGTACTGCTGGAGATTCGTGGAACACACTTCGTTCAAATTGGTCGCGGCAGCGATGCGGTTCAGGCAGTGACCAAGCTGCGCGATCTGGGCACGGCGACGCCGGACCAACTCTACAACGCCGCCTGCGTCTATTGCCTGTGTGCCGTCCACATCAAGGCCGAAAAGGATGAATTCACCGCCGAGCAGACCGTCCAGCGGCAAAAGCACATCGCCGACGCTCTGGAAACACTCCGCGAGGCGCTCCAAGCCGGCTTCAAGGACTTTGCCCAGTTGCAGAAGGACACCGACCTGTCCGTTCTCCACGACCTCCCAGAGTTCCGGGCGCTGATTCCCCAAGAAAAGTAAGCGGGGTGCGAAGGTTCAAGTGAGGGTCAAAGGGAACAGGCTAATGCTGTGTCAACAGATGCGCGGGGCGTTACGGCGCAGATTGCGACATCGATCGAATCGCTTAAATCCCAAGCGCCCGCCCCAGTTCCGCAGCCATGAAATTCTCCAGCTAATGTCCAGCAGGGTTTACTTCCGCTGGTTGGCGCTTTTTGTAGCGATGCTCGGTATTGCGCAAATAGGCTGGATTGTCTACTTTTCGCTCCCCAAAAGGAGCCAGCGCCCAGCCGAGATCAGACGCCTGGCATTTCCTCCACTTTCATCGCCAACGTTCAAGTACAGGTACCGCGTGGAGGGGGAGCGTGCATCCGATTCCAGGTGGCGGGAAGTTGAAATCCCGGAGAAAACCGGTCGGAAACTTTTGACGCTATTGCGCGGGTCCAAGAGTTTGTCCGTCGCGACGCAGGAGTTTCTTCGCCAATATCCTGGAAGCATGGTGACCCCTGCGATCCCCCCTGATTCCGTGGGTCGGCTAAGTGCCTACGAGGATGGCTCCGAGAATCCGTCGCTCTCCATTGAGCTTCTAGGCTATTACGAAGTCATGGTGTCGGGTCCTGGCCGCAAGGCCAATAGGTTCGTCCTTTCCACGGAGCGCAGACAAGAGATTATGGACGTGACTGCCGAGATTCAATGGGGACCTATTCCGAGGGAAGAGCCGTAGATTTGCGCCTCCTCCGAAATGTTTGTTTCGCGCTATGTACCCTCTCCATCCGCGACCTGCTGGTGGTGTCAGTGATCGTGGCCGTCTTGGCGGTGTGGTGGGTGGAGAGGAGTCGGCTGGCCAAGGAAATCCGCTCGCTTACGCCTCAGCATAGCGACTCTGGCGGCGTGCTGATCTCCCCGCTCGCGTTCCAGGGAGGCATCACCCGCTTTTACAGTTCGCGGAGGCCAGTCGCTTTGGACACCGGATTCTGCCCGTGGAGAATGTCAAAGGAAAACGTCAATCCGCACTGGCACCTGTAGGTGAAGACAGTCAGGTCCGGCCGTGAATCGCGCTGGCGGCTAGTGCCCTCTGGGTAGTGGTCGTGCATCCCCAAGAACGCCACATCTGTGGAATGGCACTTCGAGCACGCTGGGGCGAATCCGGGCATTGGAATCCTGGCATGAGGGTGTTTTCAGTTACACCGAATCGGGTCCGCCTTCACCAAAGCAGCGACGATAGAAGTCGCTCCCGACAAACAGAATATCACCCGCGGTACGGAAGCCGTTGGGCGGCAGCGAGGGGTCTTCTTGGACCTTGAATCCTGGGTATGCCTTACGCCACTTGTCGAGCCGCTGATTATCCGCGGCGTCGAAAATGTCTCCTGTTGCTTCCATGTCTCTATTTTTGCCGCGACCTGCGAGTGGGGGAAGGATTTTGTAAAAAAGCCCCGATCTGAAAGCGCCAAAGAAAATCGTGGCTAATCAGCCGGCAAAAAACTGTCTGGCGTAGAGTCATCTCCCGGCTCATCTGAACTGTAGGCAACCAAAACGAATTTGTGGCCGCACCCGCACTTGTGACCGGTGATACGTGCCCAAGCATTTTCGAGAGTCGGCAATTCATCCCCTGAAAACAGGAACTGGCTCACTGTCTCGCGGACCTTGCTGCCGCACTTCGGACAAATCGGGTCCACCATGGGAAACATAAGTGCGCAAGAAGTGCAAACTGTGTGCCTCACCATTTGCTTGCGACTTTGTACGGTCCCGAACAGCCGGGCTCGATCCGCCCTGTATTCGCTTCGCCTGCCTTGCCAGCTTCAACGCCTTGTGCACGGCGCCCGGCGAAGTGAATTCGCGGTCGCTGATCTGTCGCACAGTCGCGTAACCACCTGCGATTTCCGCGAGCCATGGAAGGTTGCGAGTCCGTCTTGATGTTGCGACTGCGGGGCTCTTGCGGCGGAGCGGCGCAGGTTTCATTGGCTGGGTTTCTGCGGCGGCAGCAGCGGACCCAAGATTCCGGACCCCTCATCAGGCGGCGGCTCGATCGGCATCCAAATCGTGAAGGTCACGCCGCACAAACATTCGTACGCGACAACCTTGTACTTTGGCGAATAATGCAGCTCATCAGCGGGCGGGATTTCCTTCAGCCGCTTGCTAGCGCACATCGGGCAAGATGGGGGGCGCTCGGACATTTCCGCATTGTGAAGAGAAGCACAATTCTACGGAACATGGGGAGACAGCCAACTCGACGAGAAAGGCTAAGGGCGTCAAGCGGGTCGTTAATCGCCTCGCCATCCGTTTGCCCAACCCTTCAGAACCCGCCCCGATTCCGCCCAACAAGTAGCCCCATGAAGTGCAGCCTGCGAAGCCGGATGATCGCTCGCCTCCCGGAGCCACCCCTGGGGTTGTAGCGGGGGGAGCCAAGTTTTTTCTATTTAGCCCCCCGACAAGCAACTGAACATGTGTATAATAAGGCAATCGGCGGCGCGCCGTGCGCGAGGCCGGGGAGGGTAGGGTAGGGTCTTTGGCATCCTGGTTGTGAGAAGCAGTGTTCAGTATTCGGTTTTCAGCGGGGGCGGGGCGCGCCGCGCGCCGAGGGGATTTGAAAAAGAGCTTATCAGTGTCGGACGTTTTGGTGAATCACAATCGACTAAAACTCAGTGTTCAGTGTTCAGATTGAAGAAAAGAGCTTATTACTGCCGGCGGTTTTGGTGAATCAAGATCCTGGTAGTGAATCAAGCTTATGGCGACGCGTCAGAATGAAACATGTGTTCACGTAACGAGTTGGGCGGATGCGGGTCGACGTAAGTCAGGTGAAAAGGACTTGTGAATCAGCGAATCAAGGCGGAAACCGGGGTCAAGAAAACGCAAACGGCAGGGCTTTGGGGCCCTGCCGTCTGCTCTGCCAATCGCTCCCGAAGCAAAACTGAGGTGTGCTTAATGGCGCTGAGACTTTTTTTGGGCAGGCTGGAAGCCTGTCCCACTCTACGGGACGATGAAGATGCCGCCGACCCACACGCCGGTTTGGGCCGCGGCGCCTCGCAGGGAGAACGGGATTGGGGGAATGTGCCAGGGGGCACAGTCGCCGGGGCGGTAGTAACCCAGAGGATACTGGCATTCCATGGGCGGGTTGATCGCCATCTTGTAGGGCAGGGCGGCGATGTTCAGGAAGAAGTGGGCACCCGAGATAATCGGCTGTTTGAGCGGTCCGGCGGTGTGGCCATACCGCTCAAGCTGCACTTCTTCAAAGTAGAGCGGCTTGTGGCAGAGAGCCGACGCGGTCCAGGTGAACGTGGAGGGGTTGAAGTTGCGGGTGACCTGGCGGTCGTCCGAAATGGGGCACTCCCCCGGCACCCGCCACCAGCCGGTGAGGAAACAGAGCTCGTCGGCTCCCAAGTCCCGTGCGTGGAGTGCTGCCACCTGCGCTCCCGCGTCATCCGTGATGATGACCTTGCCGAATTTCAAATCGCCGAGCCGTCCCGTGGCCAGCAGGCGGCCGCTGCGGTCCTTCCAATCCCGCGAGCTGGAATTCTTCAGTTGTTCTATTCGATCCTTATCGTCTTCCTCCTGGCTCTTGGCGTTCGGCTTGTAACGCGGCATGATGTTGAGGGAAATATCCGACAGGGGGACGCCGCGGAGCGCCTCCGCGAACAGCTTGCAACCCTCTTCGGCCTTGGTGCAGTCGCGATAGTTGTAGATGTCCGTCATCGGCTCGGCGTCCGGCATCGGTTTGGGATTGGTGTCCTCCGCACCCGGCACCGGCTTGTCCATGGGCGCGGGAAGGTCGTCGGCTGGTCGGAGATTGCCCGGCGCTTTGGGCATCGGCTCGGCGGCATCCGGCTGGGCGGCTTCCTCGGCCTGGTCGTTGAGTGCCGCCTTGCGGGTTCCCGCGGGCGCTGCGAGTGCCGGTTCGCGTCCGGCTTGGGAGACGCGGTCGCCGAAGGGATCGGTGCGAGGATCATGGGCAACCAGGCGAATCGCCCCATCGTCGCTGAGGAGGTTCGATGGAGAGCCGGCCTTGGACGTGTTCCACCCGCCGCCTTTGGCGGGAATTTTGAAGGCGGGGCGGAGGCCCGAGGCGGAACGTCCGTCGCGCTGCTCCGGTTCATCGTGGCTGGCGGCGATGACAGTTGCCGAATGAGAATGTGCGTTAAACGCCCCTTCGGAACCGCGACTGATGCGGCTGGTCTTCCAGCGGAGCACGGTGGCCTGAGTTGTTGGCTGTGGCTCTTGCGACTGGCGAGTTTCCTGAGGAACGGCCTCTGCGAGGTCATCGTCGGTGAAGTAGCTCGGTTCGGCGCCGATGCTGGTGAGCGCGATGGCGGCGGAGACTCCGCCGGCGGCGAGCATTCGGAAGAATCGTCGTAGCGACACGCGGCCCGCGTGTCCGCTTCTGAAGCCGGCACGCGGGCCGCGTGCGGCTACGTCAGTCCCCTCCCTTCCCTTCGGGGAATTCCGGGCTGTAGTTGGGTGCTTCCTGCGTAATGGCGATGTCATGGGGGTGGCTTTCTCTCACACTCGCAGCGGAGACTTGGATGAATCGCGTTTCCGTCCGCAATTCCTCGATCGTTCTGGTGCCGCAATATCCCATGCCCGCCCGGAGCCCTCCGACGAGCTGATACACGAAGTCCGAAAGTGCGCCCTTGAACGGCACGCGACCTTCGACCCCTTCGGGCACCAACTTGCCGGTTCCCCCCCCGGATCCGGACTGGCGATATCTTTCGCTTGAACCTTTCACCATCGCCCCCAGGGAACCCATCCCGCGATAGGTCTTGAACGTTCGTCCCTGGTAGAGAATGGTCTTGCCCGGACTTTCGGCCAGGCCGGCAAACAAGCCGCCGATCATCACGCAATGTGCGCCGGCAGCCAAGGCTTTCGTAATGTCCCCGCTGTAGCGGACGCCGCCATCGGCAATGATGGGGGTGCCGCTGCCGCGAGCAGCTTGGGCGGCTTCATAAATGGCGGTAATCTGCGGCACGCCCACGCCGCTGATCACCCGGGTTGTGCAAATCGAACCCGGACCGATTCCGACCTTCACGGCGTCGGCCCCGGCAGCAATCAGGTCTCTGCATCCTTCGCGGGTTGCCACGTTTCCCGCGACGACGTCAATATCCCACTTTTTCTTGATCGCCTTAACCGTCTCGATCACGTTCTCGCTATGCCCGTGGGCCGAATCGACGATGAGCACGTCAACCTGTTTCTCAATCAGGCTTTGCGCCCGTTCGAGATCGTTGACACCCACCGCCGCACCGACCCGCAAACGCCCCATCTTATCTTTGCAAGCATGAGGGAACCGCCGCATCATGTCGATGTCGCGGATCGTGATCATTCCGGTTAGGCAATATGTATCGTCAACCAGCAGAAGTTTCTCCACCTTCTTAGCCGTCAAAATCTTCTCAGCTTCCTCAAGCGTTACACTCCCCTTCGCCGTGACCAAGTTGTCCTTGGTCATGACCTCACTGATGGGCTGGTCGCTCTTCTCCAGAAACCGCAAATCCCGCCGTGTGAGAATCCCCACTAGCCGGCCGTTTTCGAGCGTGATGGGAAAGCCGCTGACGTTCTGCTGCTTCATGAGTTCCTGGGCATGACCGACCGGCTCATGCGGGCGAAGCGTGACCGGGTCGACGATGATGCCGTTCGCGGAGCGCTTGACCTTGTTGACCTCTTCCGTCTGCTGCTCGATGGACATGTTCTTGTGAATGACCCCCAAGCCCCCTTCCTTGGCCAGCGCGATGGCCATTTGGTGCTCCGTGACCGTATCCATCGGCGAGCTGAGCAGCGGGATATTCAGCGGAATCCGTCGCGTCAGGTGCGTAAAGACATTCACCTCCGCCGGCACCACGTCGCTATACCGCGGCTCCAGCAGGACATCGTCAAAGGTAATCGCCTGCCGCACCAGTTTGTCGTCCATTTTGCCTCCCAATGTAGGCCGCCCTTGTGTGGCCCGCCCTCTTCGTGGGGTAGGCTTCCAGCCTGCCCATGCCCTTCCCTCGCACAAGGTGAATCTTGCATTATGCCGCTTTTGCCCTTGAGCGGGGAGGGGCCGATTATTGAGCGAAATGCGGAGTCGGGAGAGTTGCGCTCACTTCTTTCTATCCGCCTTTGGAACTGGCCCATACCATTTCGGGAGCGGCACCGCGGGCCATTGAACAGCAAGCAGCAGCACTCCAACGGCAGTAACAAGGATCGGCGCCTCCAGGGCGGGTGCGATGACATCTCGCTGCCTGAGAATCGACATAGCGCCGGCTAAAATGAAGAACGGCCCCACAACCAGGCTCACCTTGTCAAATCCCCCGCTTACTAGAAAGGTCAGGATCCCAACCGCGAAGAGACCGAGCGTCCAGACCCAGTTCATGCCACTGGCCTGATTCAGCTCGGTCATCAGCCAGCCGGCACCAACGGCAATAATGGCAACTGCCAGAACGATCGGCCCTTTGGAAACTTGCATGGACAAACTCCCGGCGCGTAGTGGGGGGGGTGGCAGCTCCGATTGTGGTAGCTCGCTAGCCTTAGTTCAAGACGAGGGAGTGCGTACAATCAAGGGATGCTGCAAACCGCCTTCCACAAGTCCATCGACCTCTTCTTTTCCTTCGCCTGGCTGCGGAAAGCCTATTGGAAATTCTGGTATCCGCTGCTGACGCGGAAAACGGCGAAGGAGCCGCTGTTCTTTCTGAATTATGCCTATGTCGAGTCGCCCCCGGCGGAACTGCGGCTCGAAGAGGCGGATGAAAAGGACCGGCCCTGCATTGGGCTTTATCATCATGTGGCGACGCAGGCCGATTTGGCTGGCAAGGAAGTCTTGGAAATTAGTTGCGGCCACGGCGGCGGTGCAAGCTATGTGATGCGATATCTCAAGCCGCGGAAGCTCACCGGACTGGACCTTAATCGGGCTGGGGTGGAGCTCTGCAGGCAACATCACCAGCTAGAAGGCTTGGAATTTGTGCAGGGAGATGCGGAGAACCTGGCTTTTACCGACGCCAGCCTGGAAGCGGTCCTCAATGTCGAAGCCTCGCATTGCTATCCAAACTTTCCCAAGTTCCTGGCGGAAGTTCACCGCGTCCTCAAACCGGGAGGATATTTTCTTTACGCCGATTTCCGCTTCAAGGATGGGATGGCCGCTTGGGAGCAAGCCATCGCGGCGTCGCCACTGAAGCTCCTCAAGACTGAGAACATTTCACCCCAAGTCGTGCGGGGCCTCGACTCGCTTTCCGACCGCTCCCAGAAAATGGTCAGCAACCTGCTCCCCGGGTTCCTGCACTGGCTGGGAAAAGATTTTGCCGGGACAAAGGGCTCGCGGGTTTACAACTCGCTGCAGAGCGGCAATATGGTTTACCGGTCGTACTGCCTTCAGAAGTAAGCCTTCTCGTTCCCACGCGAGCGTGGGAACGCGCACAATGAACGGGGTCGGGAAGAGTGGGAACGAGAACGGAATTAACCAGCGGCTACCTCGCGCAGCGCCGCAGTCGCCACATCAATCTCCGCCGCCGTCGTGCTGTGCGGGCTGATACTGATCCGCACCGTACCGCGAGGCGACGTTCCCAGAGCCGCGTGCATCCGCGGGGCGCAATGGATTCCGGCGCGGACTTGGATGTGATAGGCGGAGTCGAGGAGGGAGGCGAGCTCCTGGGGTTCAAAGCCGGCGAGATTTAGACTGACGACACCCAGGCGGCGGTCTGTGTTCTTCGGGCCGTAGAGGGTTAGTTCAGGAATTTCCGAGAGACCCCGCAGCAGTCGGGAGCAAAGCAATTGCTCCTTGCCGAGTGAAGCGGGCAAATCACTTGCCGCCACCACACGGACTCCTTCGCCGAGGCCCACAATTGCCGGCACGTTCAAGTTGCCCGATTCATACTTGTCCGGCAGCGACGTTGGCTGGAGGTCTTCATCGCTGTGGGTGCCGGTGCCCCCTTGTTTCAGAGATTCGAGGCGGTCTTCCCTGCCGGGGGGAATGTAAAGGATGCCCGTTCCCAGCGGTCCGAGCAGCCCCTTGTGTCCCGGCGCGGCTATCAGCGGCTGATAGAGGGCCTTGGCAGAAATCGGCAGGTGCCCGAGCGACTGGGCGGCATCGAGCAGGAATGGAATCTCGCGCTCGGCGGCAATGCGCCCGACTTCTTCCGCTGGCTGGATCGCGCCGGTGACGTTCGAGGCATGGAGCATCGCAATCAGCCGCGTGCCCGGCAAGATGGCAGCGGCGATGTCATCGGGATTGACGAACCCTTCGCCATCGCAGCGGACATAGGTCACCCGCACGTCCCGCTTCTGCTGATGAAACCGGAGCGGTCGCAAAACGCTGTTGTGCTCGCAGACGGTTGTCACCACATGGTCCCCCGGCCGCAGCAACCCATGGATGGCCAGGTTTAGCGAATCCGTCCCGTTCTGCGTAAAGACAATCCGCTCCCGCTCACTCTCGCCGAGCAGCGCCGCGATATCCGCCCGGCAGCGCCGCACCAGCCGTTCTCCCTCCATCGCTTCGGCATACGCGCCGCGCCCCGCTGCCGCACCGACCTCGCGGGCATAACGGTCCATTTCGGCATACACGGCCTCCGGCTTGGGCCAGGTCGTGGCGGCATGATCGAGATAGATGCGTGCCGGCTGCACTTAGCCCCCGATTTGATACATGGCCCGCTGAGGCTTCACGAACTGATCGGAGTCGATGCCGTGGCCGGGCTTTTTGTGCCAGATGCAGTCGCGGACGAGCTCCGCCAAGTCTTCATCGCTGCCGCCGCCGCGGAGGACGGCCCGAGCGTCCCATTCGACCGTCGAGAAGAGGCAATTACGGACTTTGCCTTCTGCGGTCAGCCTTAGCCGGTTACAGTCGTGGCAGAACGGCTGCGTGACGGGGTTGATGAAGCCGATCACGCCGCCACCGTCGCCGTATGCGAAATCAGATGCCGGTTGACTCGGGTCCGGCCGTGGGGCGGGAACGAGCGGACCAATCGCGGACTCAATTTCGCGGCGAATTTCCTCGCCTGTCAGCACCTGGTCGTGGTCCCACTGGTCATCGGCGTCGAGAGGCATGAACTCGATGAACCGCATCTCCATTTGCTGCTCGCGGGCGAATTTGGCGAGCGGCACAATCTCGGCCTCCGTGATCCCCTTGATGGCGACGGCATTGAGCCGGATTTTCTCGAATCCGGCAACTTGCGCGGCGTGAATTCCCGCCAGCACCCGGTCCAGGCCGTCCCGCCGGCTGATGCGGCGGAAGGTCTCTTCGGTCAGCGCGTCCAGGCTGATATTCACCCGCTGCAGGCCGGCGTTCTTGAGGGCAACCGCATTTTCTTCCAGCAGAATGCCGTTGGTGGTGAGGGCGATGTCTTCAATTCCCTCAATCGCCGCCAATCGCTCCACCAGCTTCGGCAGACCCGACCGGACCAGCGGCTCGCCACCAGTCAGGCGGAGTTTGTTGACCCCCAGCGGAGCGAGCACGCGGGCGAAACGCTCGATTTCCTCAAACGACAGAATCTCTTCCCGCGGCAGAAAACGGACCGTCTCCGGCATGCAGTAGAAACAGCGGATGTTGCAGCGGTCCGTGACGCTAATCCGCAGGCTGGTATGCACGCGGCCGAGAAAGTCGAGAAGGGGCGTAAACGTCGGCATTCCTCTATTCTACCGTCGACCTACCGCTTGCAGTATTGCCGAGAGTACTTCGTCGTCGCTGGGATAATCGCTGCTCAGCACCGGCCGCAGTGGAATGGGGATTTCGTCCATGCGGTAAGCCGTGCCTGGTCGATGAATGCCGTAAACCGCGGTGGTGAATTTCACCGCGGGAACCAGCGGCGGCTCCAGTACGGGAATGTCCTCTTGCGGATAGTCGAGAACAATGACAGGTATTTTTGTCAGATGCTCCTTCGCCGCGGCTGACAGGGGCTCGACCCCCTCACTTCCGACGAGTACGCAAGCATCGACTTCGCCGCGAGCGAGCAGGTCGTTCGCGGCATACTCCCCCGGGCTATATCGCGGATAGCCGCGGGCCAGATTCACGCTGAACGGAAAGCCGGTCTGCCAGCAGAGGACGGTATCGGCCCCGGCCACGTCGCCATAGACCCGCATCCGCCGGGCATGAAACCGCGTGTGAGCATTCAAATCCCGCACCAGCCGCAGCAGGGCTTCGACATTGGCATGACCGACGCCGCGCTGCGTCAAACCCAGCCCGAAGAAGAACACACCGCATTGGCAGCGCTTCATGCGCTCCGCCAGGTCCCGTAGGACGGCGAGCGGCTGTCCGCTCGTAGGATGGGACTCCCGTCCCGTCCGTGGACTGTTGGGACGGGACAGGAGTCCCATCCTACTAATCTGGAAGTCCACAGGCGGCTCGATTCCTTTTACTAGTGCCCGCAGTGTCCAAAGCACATCAAAATCGCTCCCCGGTTCGACCTGCAGAAAAATGTCTGCCTGCTCGCTCGTCGCGGTCGGCTGAACATCCACCACAACGAGCGTCCGCCCTTCGCGACCCTCAGGGACAAACTGGCCCGTTGGCAAGGCCGCATACCGCTCCATGTGCCGGGGATGGCTGACGGCTGGATTGGAGCCCCAGTAGATGACCAGGTCCGCTCGGTTGCGAATCTCGCCAAGCGAACAGGTTGATTCCCCCACCTGCTGCAGCGCCATGATGGACGGAGCATGGCACAGTGATGCCGTGGTGTCGATATTCGCGCCCAGGGCATCCGCCAGCCGCACCGCCTGCCGCTGTCCCTGCGTGCTGCTGCGGGAGAGGCCGTAAATCAGCGGAGCCTTGGCCGCTTTCAGAATCTCCGCCGATTTCGCGACTGCCTCTTCGATGCCGGCCGGCCGCCCCGCAATTTCCGCGGTCGCTGGTGTGCGGGCATCCTGGGCAAGCAGCCACGGCTCCGCCAGTTCACAGGCCCCTTCCGCTCGCACAATCCGTCCATTTTCCACCGTCAGCGTCAGGTCATCGCACACACATCCGCAGACGGTGCAGGCTACGTCTGTGAAGAGCTGAGGAAGTGAGGTGGTAGGGAGCGGAGTCTGCATCGTGTGAAGTCCATTGTACCGAGGAGCTGAGCAGCCAGTACTCAGTACTCAGCACTCGGTACTTCGACTATCCTGTCCTTTCACGCCTGGCTCACAGTGCCAATCGCCAACTCCGAGGTTTCCATGTCCCACTCCCCTCGGCCCTCCCGCCGTGATGTACTTCGCTGGTCCGCCTGCTCCGCCCTGGGAGTGTCCGGTCTTGCGCCGCTTGCCTCGTTACCCCTCCTGGCTCAAGAGCCGATGGGGCCTGGAGTACTGCCCCGCCGGGAGCTCCCGCCGCTCAACCGCTTCTCGCGGATGGTCCAGGAGTATTTCGTCGCCCGCGTAAGAGAGGCGGAGGAGGCCGCGAACAAAACCAAAGCCGCGCTCCTGACCAAGGAAGACGCGAATGCTTACATCGTTTCGGTTCGCGAGAAAATCCGTCAGTCCTTCGGTCCATACCCCGAGCGCACGCCGTTGAACGCCAAAATCACCGGTATTGTCGAGCGCGACACCTACAAGATTGAAAAAATCATCTTTGAAAGCCGCCCCGGATTCCTCGTGACCGGCAATTTGTATCTGCCGCAGGGGCGGAAATTCCCGCTCCCCGGCGTCGTCGGCGTCTGCGGCCATTCCGCCAACGGCAAAGCGGCGGAGGCGTATCAATCCTTTGCCCAGGGATTGGCCAGGCAAGGCTACGTGACGTTCATCTTCGATCCGATTGGCCAAGGAGAACGTTTGCAATACGTCGATGCTGCTCTCAAGCCCAAGCGGGGAATTGGCGTCAGCGAGCACCTGTATGCCGGCAACCAACAGTTTCTGGTCGGCGAGTTTTTCGGCATGTGGCGGGCCTGGGACGGCATCCGGGCTCTCGATTATCTGCTGACGCGGGAAGAAGTCGATCCCAAGCACGTCGGCATCACCGGCAACTCCGGCGGCGGCACGATGACCACCTGGCTCTGCGGACTGGAGCCCCGCTGGACGATGGCGGCTCCGGCCTGCTTCGTCACCACCTTCCGCCGCAACCTGGAAAACGAGCTTCCCGCTGATACCGAGCAGTGCCCCCCTCGCGCCATCGCCCTCGGGCTGGACCACGACGACTTTCTGGCGGCGATGGCCCCCAAGCCGGTCATCATCCTGGCCAAGGAACGGGACTTCTTCGATGTCCGCGGCTCCCTGGAAGCCTTCGCCCGGCTGAAGCGGCTCTATACGCTTTTGGGAGCGGCGGACAATATTCAACTCCATATCGGCCCGACGGAGCACGGCTACTCGCAGGAGAACCGCGAGGCGATGTACCGCTTTTTCAACCGCGTGACGAAGACTTCGAATGCCGAGAAAGAACCCCCCCTGACGATTGAAAAGGACGAGACGCTGCAATGCACTCCGCGCGGCCAGGTCGCGGAATTGAAATCGCGGACGGTCTTCTCGTTCACCAAAGACCGCGCGCTGGAACTGGCCAAGGCCCGCAAGCCGCTGGCGGATGAAGAGCTAAAGAACGCCGTCACTGCCGTGCTGCAACTGCCGCCGACCGCCAAGGAGCCGCCGGAATTCCGCATCCTCCGCGGGCTCAAGTCGCGGAACTACCCGCGGGCGCACGCCACCACTTATGCCGTGGAAAGCGAGCCCGGCGCTTTCGCCCTCGTAACGCGTCTGGGGAACCAGTCGCACATCTCTCGCCCACCGCAGGATCCGAGTCCGGTGCTGCTCTACGTCTCGCACCATTCCGCCGACGTAGAGATGCGCGAGGAACCGGCAATCAAAGAGCGGCTGAGCAAATTCCCCGACCAGCCGTTCTACGCCTGCGACCTTCGTGGCATCGGTGAATCCCGCCCCGACACCTGCGGCAGCGACCAGTTCCTCACTCCCTATGGCAGCGACTATTTCTACGCCATTCACGCGCTCATGCTGGATAAGCCGTACCTTGGCCAGAAGACGCACGACTTGCTCCGCGTGCTCGACTTCCTCCGCGCTGCCGGTCACCGCGAAGTTCACCTCCTTGCGAAAGGCTGGGGCGCGTTGCCGGCTGCCTTTGCTGCGCTCCTCTGCGAGCACGTCACGGAGGTCACGTTGCTGGAAGGGCTGAAGTCCTACCAGCAAGTCGCCGAGTCCGAAGACTACTCCTGGCCTCTTTCCACGTTCCTTCCCGGCGTCCTGGCCCGCTTCGATCTGCCGGATGTCTACCGCCAATTGGCGAAAGCGAAGCGGAAGGCGGAATGGTTGGAGATGAAAGGAGCGACGTGATTACGCCGTCTCTTCCCGCTTCCCACGGATCGCCAGAAACTTCTCCGCCGGCATCACCATGGAGTTGATGCGGAGGCCGAATTTATCGCCGACTTTGACGGCTTCGCCGACGGCCAGGTCGTGGTTGCCGACTTGGAGCGTCAACGGGTCTTCACACGATTTTTCCAGCGGCACGATCGAGCCCGGGCCGAGCTGCAGGATTCGCTTCAGCGGCAGCCGCGTGGTGGCTAGGGTTACCAGCACTGGCACCCTGATTCGCAGCAAGCTGCGAGCATAGGGAGGGAGGGAACGCAGCGGCGACCCAGACCTGGCGAGATCGGCTTCCGGCTGGGGCATGGGAGGTTCAGTAGAGTCAGAGAGTGCGTCAAGATGAGAAGCGGGGCGCGGACACTCCGGGAAACGTGAAGGGCTCGCTGTGTCTGCGTGCCGTTGGCCCGTCTCTTGACACACCCTAAAAGGGCGCTGCCGACCAATATCGGCATCTCCCGCCGGTAAACTTTGCCAAAGCTGCCGGGGCGCATCTAATAACGCCTGCTAGCGGCTTCGCGGGCCAAAAGGGAGACTTGGCTGGTTATAATGAGCGGACAATTCCTGGACCGGAATTACTTCCTTCCTGCCAACCTAACTCGCCCGCAATCTCATGTCGCCTTCCTTTCGCGCAATTTCGGCTCTGTTCCTTTCGACAGGGCTGTTGCTGCCAGGCCCCGCGGCCGACGCCAACGAAATCCTCGGCCTCGTCAAGGACCAGCCTGCCAGCGGCCGGTTTGTGAAGACGGAGAAGGGGTATATGGTCCCGTTCAAGGCCACCATCCCGGGCACGAAGGTCACGTTCGAGATGCAGCCGATTCCCGGCGGCAAAATCAAGCTCGGCAGCCCCGAAGGAGAGACTGGACACGCCAAGAGCGAGTCGCCGCAGCTCGAAATCGAAGTCGAGCCGTTCTGGATTGGGACTTATGAAGTGACCTGGGCCGAGTACAAGCAGTACATGGCCATGAACGACAAGTTCAAAAAACTGGCTGCCGCCAAATTGATGGTCCTGAAAGACGCGGACAAATCCACCATCGTCACCGCGCCGTCCAACCTCTACGACCCGACGTTTACCTTCCAATTCGGTGAAGACCCCCGCCAGCCCGCGCTGAGCATGAGCCAGTTCGCGGCCCGGCAGTACACCAAGTGGCTCAGCGGCATCACGGGCGAAACCTATCGCCTGCCGAGCGAGGCGGAGTGGGAGCATGCCGCCCGCGCGGGAACAACGACGGCTTACCATTTCGGTAAGGATGCCGCGGACCTCAAGGATTATGCCTGGTTCATGGACAACGCGGAAGAAATGACGCACAAAGTGGGACAGAAGAAGCCCAGTCCGTGGGGCTTGTACGACATCTATGGCAACGTGGCCGAGTGGACGCTGGATGAATACACCGTCGATGGCTACGGCAAACTCCATGGAAAGACGAAGGCCGTCGACGCCGTGCAGTGGCCCACCAAACTCTTCCCCCGCTCCATGCGCGGCGGCAGTTGGGATGATGACGCCGCCGGCTGCCGGAGCGCGGCCCGGCGGGGCTCGCAGGATGATGAATATCGCGGCACCGACCCGAACTTCCCCAAAAGCCCCTGGTGGTTCACCGATGGCCACGGCATCGCCGTCGGCATGCGGATCATGCGGCCGCTGAGCGTTTCTCCCAGGGAGCTGCACGCCAGATATTGGGATCCCGATACCGAGAGCACCTTCGCCGACCTCGACAATCGCATCGAATTCAACGGCCGTGGGGCGCGGGGAAGTGTTACGAAGGAATTGCCAAAGCTGTTGGAAAAGTTGGAAGGAATCAAGTAGGTCATGCCTCCGCATGACTATCCCAAGGTAGTAATCGCCATGAAGTTTCGCCTGCTGACCGTCCTGATTCTTTTCTTGTCCGCGCAGCTTGCTTGCGCTGCGGATGCCTTGCCTGAAAAAGTAAATCCATCGGCCACGGCTGACTGGCCTCGCTGGCGTGGACCGCTCGGAACCGGCGTTGCCGAACCCGACCAGAAGCCGCCGCTGAAGTGGAGCGCTACCGAGAACGTCCTCTGGAAATCCCCAATTCCCGGCCGCGGTCACGGCTCGCCGATTGTCGTCGGAGACCGCGTGCTGTTGCAAACTGCCGAGACCGAGCCGGAGCAACAGTCAGTGCTTTGCTTTGATCGGAAAACCGGCAAAAAGCTTTGGACGAAGGTGGTCCACCAAGGGGGACTCGTGAAAAAGGGGAACGCGAACTCTTCGTTGTCCTCTTCCACTCCCTGCTGGGATGGTGAGCGAGTGCTGGTCAATTTTCTTAACCAAGAGGCCATCTATACCACCGCCCTCAATTTGTCCGGCGACCAGCTATGGCAGGCGAAGGTGGCCGACTACGCGGTGCATCAGGGTTTCGCCGCTTCCCCCATTTCCTACGATGACCTCGTCCTCGTCACTGCAGACAGCGACATCGGCGGCGTCATCGCGGCGCTCGACCGCACGAGCGGCAAGCAGGTTTGGAGCGTGCCGCGCCCCAAAGAGGACAATTACACGTCCCCCATCGTCCACCACCTCGCCGGCCAGGACCAGCTTCTTGTCTCCGGCTGCAAGCTCGTTTCCAGCTTTAATCCCATGTCGGGAAAGAAACTCTGGGAGATCGAAGGTTCGACGATCGAGTGCGTGACCTCCATCGTCACCGACGGCGAGCGGATTTTTGTCAGCGGCGGCTGGCCACGGCAACATGTGCAAGCGATTTTCGCGAACGGTTCGGGCAAGACAGCCTGGGAGAGCAAGCTCCAGGTCTACGTCCCCTCCATGATCGTGAAGGATGGCTATCTCTACGGAATTCAAGACCGCATCGGCATCGCCACCTGCTGGAAATGCGACACCGGCGAAGAGATGTGGAAGGAGCGGCTCCCCGGCGGCGCCTTCAGTTCGTCGCTCGTGCTGCTCGGCGACAACCTGTTCGCGACCAACGAAGCGGGCGAGACCTTCATTTTCAAGGCCAGTCCCAAGGGATATGAAAAAGTGGCCCAGAACCGCCTCGGAGACTCCGTCTTCGCCACCCCCGCCATCTGCGGCAGCCGCATTTATCACCGCGTCGCGGAAACCACCGGCGGCAGGCGGCAGGAGATGATTTACTGCCTGGGAAAGTAGACCTCACACTCCGTGTGAGGAACGCCGGCACACGGAGTGTGCCGGCTACTTACTTCGCCGCAACAAAGCAGCACAGCGAGCGATAAGACAACGTCAATCGCCGCGCTCGCGGCGGCGGCGGACCGTCAAGCTCCGGGTACACGTCATAGGGCGATGCCGCCGCAGTATCAATGAACAGCCGCCACTGCGTTCCCTTGGCCACCGGCGGCAAAATGAACTCCCGCGGCTCATGGGTGGCGTTGATGAGCAACAGCACGTCCCGAGCGACTCCTTCCGGATCATGCTCCGGCTCAAGCCGCTTGAACAGGGCAATCAAAGTCGTGTCTTCGCCGGACCAATCCACGGCGGTTCCCAATGCGCTGAACCAGCTTACGTCCGGCAGGGCCCCTTCGAATTTCGGCTGGCCGGTCAGATACAGCTCGCGGCGGACGGTCGGCTGGCTGCGGCGAAACTTGATCAAGGCCTGGGCGAAGCGGACCAGGTCCGCATTTTTCTCCACGAGCGACCAGTCAAACCAGGAGATTTCGTTGTCCTGGCAGTAGGCGTTGTTGTTTCCCTTTTGCGTGCGGCGGCATTCGTCCCCCATCACGAACATCGGCACGCCCTGGCTGAGGAGCAGGGTGGACAGCATGTTGCGGATCTGCCGCTCGCGGAGATCCTCGATGTCGTGCCGCTTGGTGGGGCCTTCCACGCCGTAGTTGTCGCTGTAGTTGCAGTTGTCGCCGTCGCGGTTCCCTTCCCCGTTGGCCTCGTTGTGCTTCTCCTTGTAGCTCACCATGTCGCTGAGCGTGAACCCGTCGTGCGACGTGATGAAGTTGATGCTGCAATACGGCGGCCGGCCGGACTTCTCATACAAGTCGCTGGAGCCCGCCAGCCGCGTGACCAGCGGGCCAATGCTGCAGTCTCCGCGCCAGAAGCGGCGGACGTCGTCCCGGTAGCGGCCGTTCCATTCCGCCCAGCGGAGATCGCCGAACGAGCCCACCTGGTACGCGCCGGCGGCGTCCCACGCTTCGGCGATAATTTTGGTATCCGCCAGCAGCGGGTCCTCCGCAATCGCCTCCACCAGCGGCGGGTTGGGGACCAGGTTTCCGTTCCTATCGCGGCTAAGGATGGACGCCAGGTCGAACCGAAAGCCATCGACGTGGTAGTTGTGGACCCAGTGCCGCAAGCAGTGGAAAATCATCTCGCGGACAATCGGGTGGTTGCCGTTGACGGTATTTCCGCAGCCCGAAAAATTCACGTATCGGCTGCCGCCGTTGCCGAGCATGTAGTAGACCTTGTTCTCCAGTCCCTTGAAGCTGAGCGTCGGCCCCAGCTCGTTCCCTTCGCAGGTGTGGTTGAAGACGACGTCGAGGATTACTTCCATCCCTGCCGCGTGCAGGGCCTTCACCATCTGCTTGAACTCGTTGACCACTTCGCCGGGCTTCCGGCTCACGCCGTACCATTGGTGCGGGGCGAAAAACGCCAGCGGGTCATAACCCCAGTAGTTCTGCCGCTCCACCGGCTGGCCATGAAAGCCGCCGACGGGGAATTCCGCCACGGGCATCAACTCAACCGCCGTGACGCCAAGCGATTTGAGGTAGGGAATCTTCTCGATGAGCCCCAGGTACGTGCCGGGATTCGCCACCTCGCTCGACTTATGCTGCGTGAATCCGCGGACATGCGTCTCGTAAATGATGGACTCGGAGACGCTCCTGCGAAGGTGGCGGTCCCCTTCCCATTCAAAGTAGTCGTCGACCACGACGCACTTCGGCGGGCGAACGATGCCGTCCGGCGCAGGCTGAAAGTTGCCGGCCAGCGCTTTGGCGTACGGATCAATCAGCCGGGCTTTGCCGTCGAACCACTGCCCCGTTTCCGGATCGCGCGGGCCATCCGCTTGAAAGTGATAAAGCTGCCCTGCGCCGGCCCCGGGAATGAAGATGCTCCAGATGTCCCCCCAGCGGTCCGTCTCGCGCTCGAAAGAAATGACCTCCGTCGGCTCGCTGTCTTCGACTTCATCGTACAGCAGCAGCCGCATTTCCTTGGCGCTGCGGCTGAACACGACAAACTGCACGCCGTTGTCATGGAGAATGGCTCCATACGGCAGCATGTGCGTGAACTGGAGTTTGGGATGGACGTGTCGCATGAGCATGGGGAGAGCCTCGTGCTGAATCAAGGTGGTCGCGACCCGTTGGAGTCCCGCCTTCAGGCGGTCCCAACACCCTCACGAAGCAAAAAAGCGGCCCCTCCATCACAATCGGCATAAACCGACTGGGGAAATGAAGCCGCCCCCTGCCGCAAGATATTGGCGCACGTTTATGTACCACCCGAATCCACCCGAGGCCTCTCGGAAAGCCAATATAGCTCTGGGATTGCGCCAATCGCCGGCCACTGGCACCAGTTGCCTAGACTTTGTCCGTCCCCCCGAGTCCGCCGGTATGTTAAGCCGTGCCGCCTGCATAGGCTGGCCACTGGGCGAGCCGAAAGTAGGATGGGCTTCCCAGCCCGTCCATGCCGGTCATCGCCGCGAACAAAATCGGCGGCTATCCGGCCAGAGTGCCGCAAACGCCCAAATACATGGCCACCACCAAAGGGCGATTCCCTTGGCCTACCGGCCAGCGGTGCTCCGCAGCGCAATAGCGGCCAATGTGGTTGCCAGAATCGGGTCGTCTTCTTTCATCAGCGAGCTCAGGGAATTGCGGAAGCTCCCGTCGACTTGCTGTTCCGCGGAAACCAGCCCCCTCAATACTGTCCGCCAGTCGCCAGGCCAATTCAGGGCAGCGTAGAGTTCGCCCCGCGCGGCCAAGTGATAGAAGTGCAAAGCGTCTCCCCACGGGGCTGATTCGTCTTCGGGAATTCCCTCCGGTCGCTGCAGGCGGGGATGATCCTTGAGCCACTTTGCCGCATCCTGAACCCGCGGTTCCTCCCGAGTCACACCCGCCATGAGGAGAGCCAGCGCTCCATCACACGTCGTGGTCGCATAGCTGCGAAAATAGGCAGAGCCCGATTCCTCCACCGGCGCAAGACGCCCCTTGTTTGCGGCCAATACGACCGGGCTGAAATAAAACCCCCCGTCAAACGGCACGAAGCCGCTAGCCTTGAGGTCCGGAGGGAGTGGTTGCGGACGGATCTCGTCGGGATGACGCTGCGTTAATCGCAAAAAGGCCTGTGCTCTCTGAAAAACCGCCTGGTCCCCTTCGTCCCCGAACCCCGCCGTGGCACTTTCCCGGAGGGCCTGCAAAACCCGCCGCGTATGGGCGAGATCGACATGACCGGAGGAACCGGGCTTTCGCTGTCCGCCAAATCCCCAAGCGCCGAACGCGGGGTCGCTGGGAGGAAACCCGGCGGCCTCGTCGAATTGCTGCCGCACCAGATAGGCTCGCATTTTCAGAATCCGCGATCGGTCCCCCGGATCGCCGGCCAGTACCAGGCAGCGGAGGGCGTAGGCGGTCGAGTAGTTGGGGTATTCCAGAACCTCGGGATCGTGAAACCCCAGTACGCCGTCCTCGTTCAGATGGGTGCGGATGAATCTTAGCGCCTGCTCGGTTCTCTCTGGAGGACGCGGCACCGCCTTTTCGGGAATGCTAAGAAGCAGATGCAGGACAAAGGGTGTATATGCCTGCCCGCTTCGCAGTACCGCGTAGTTGCCGCTATGCCAGCCGCCATCCTCTGCCTGCTGTTGCCATAGCCACTGGGCAGAGCGGCGCAGGGCCTGAACAGGCTCATCTACGTTCGCTCGGTCCAGCGGTTTTTCATCACGACCGCGCGAAGAGTCCCGAGCAGGTGGGGGGTGGGAATCAGGAGGTGGTAAAGCGCGGGCGCTATCCCCTTGTGTTCCGCATCCTGCCGTCAAGCACGGCAAGACGCCTGCCAGCAGCAACACACTTGGCCACCAGTCATGCGCGGTCATGGCAAGCGAGCCTAACGGGGGACTTTCTTGGAATCGGTCACTTTCACCTCGCTAGCTGCAGCTTTGGCTATCTTCACGAGCAGCGGCGCTTCGCGGTCGGTGGTCAGGCACGAGATGACGGCTGCGGTGCAGAAGACAGGGCTGGTGATGCAGTGATGACCGGACCAGCTTCCGTCGCTGTTCTGGATTTTGGCCAGTCGCTGCTGCATCTTTGCGTCCCATTCTTTCCATTCCTTGCCGCCTGAGATGACGAGTGACTCGCTGGTCATCAAGTAACTGAAAAATTCCTCACCTCCATTGTTGCCAAAACCAGCCAGCAGGCGCTCATCGCCCAGTCTGGCGTTCTGCGCCGAGTTGGAGGCGAATGCTTCCTCGAGTCGCTCCGCTTGCGCGCCCCCGACGCCGACTTTTTTGAGGTTTGCGGCGGTTACCTTGGCGTCCTTGTCCAATTTGCCTTCCTTTTTGGCGTCTTCCACGAGACTCTGGGCGGCCGCGGCGCTCCCCGCACTTGCCCGCTGAGCGCCCGAAAATCCGTAGAGTTCCACGCCGGCACCCGCCGAAGCTTCCACCCGGCCGGTCGCGCGATCGACGTGCCCTTGTTGATAATTGCGGGCTCTATCGAGCACGGCCTGGTCCACTTTCTTTCCGTTCGCCTTCGCCAATTCCAGGGCGTTACAGGCGTTTGCCGCTTGAAGCACCGGCGCCCAGCCCCCAGCCGCCCAACTCCCGTCCTTTTGCTGCGCCTTCTCCAGTTTTCGCAGACATTTATCCAGGGCCTTGTGTACGCGGCCCCGCAATTCATCGTTATCGGGTAAGAGAGGAATTACGCGGGCGAGATAATGCGTCGCCATGGAAGTATCCACGAGCGGCCCGAGTTTCCGCTGGGGTTGCGTGCCGGTCATATCGGTAATCGTTGCCCCGGTGTCGGGCGCAGACTCAACCACGCTGACCAGGAATTCCGTGGCTTTGCGAACAGTTTTCTGGTGATCGCCGCTGGTCGGGGTGTGGCCGGCGCGAATTAGCGCCGTAGCGGCGAATGCCGACGTCGCCGGGTCGGATTTGACCTGATGGGGATCACGTATCTTCTGGGCAGCGTGCAGTCCGCTGCCCCATCCGCCGTCCTCATTTTGCGCCTCGACCAGCCAGGAGATCCCTTTCACGAGAAAGGGCGGGATTGCCTTGGCGGTCGCCGAGTTCGGCTGGGAATTCTCCTCCGCCGCCGCGGTTTTACGCTTACTGACCTGACCTGATTCACCGGCCGACGGCGATTGCGCGGCAGGCTTTTGCGAGCCCGGCCCGGCAAAGACCGCCGTGATTGCCAGGCCAACTCCGATCAGTAAGGCAACAATTCCTAGACTTCCGACGCTGTGAGATGGACGCATAGCGAACCTCCTGCGAAGCACCCCTGTGCAACATTTTATCCCGATAACCATTAGACGGTCCAGAGTGGGATTTGTTTCATTTTACGGCGTCCACATTCCTTGCGTGCGTAAAGGGCTTGTAACGGCACCAAATCATCAACGCAGTTGCGCATTTGACGGCCGCTGAAGCCTCCCAGGGAAAAGTTTGAGCATTCTTGCCGGCAGCTTTAATGGGGGAATTGAATCGAGATTGTTATGTTAAGACGAGTCGCGAGTCAGAAGTTCCCGGCCCGTCCCAGGCGGGCACCCGCGGTCATTGCATCGGCAGTGTCGCACTTGTCAATCACTTCTTGCCCACGCAGTACAGGTACTTATCGCTCCGCAGCAACAATTGGCCGCGGGTGATGGCGGGAGTTGCGTTGAACACGCTGGAATCGGACTGCAGGACGTTGTGAGCGAGCAGCTCGTAGCGGGGCTTTGCGGCCAGCACATACGTGCCGGCTAGAGACCTTCGGTCAGCCGGGTGGGCGGGGTCAGAGACCCGCGCCCAACTAGGGGCTAAAAACAGCCTCCCAAAATATTTTCGACTTTTTTTGCTTTTGGGGCTTGTTTGTGGCACCGGGGTTGCGGAACAATTGGATAGTTGTTCAGCAGTAACCCCATTTTCCGGGAGACCGTGCCATGAAGACGATTGCCAAAAAATGCAAAAAGGCCAAGAAAACCACGCTTTTTCCCATCGAGCCTGTTCCAGAGGGCCCCTTTGCACCGCCGCTGGGGGGGAG
>JBPCKT010000066.1:0-37962 GCA_051004015.1 Pirellulaceae bacterium
GGCGGGAACGCGGGGGGTGGGGCCCGTTCTGCCCAACCACCCCCCCCCCCCGACCCCCTTGGGTTGATTTGGTAAGATGAAGCCACTCCACTCCGCCCGTTTTGCTCTTCTTCCTTATGAAGCTGACCGCTGCCGTTCTGTCGCTTGCGGCTAAGCTGCTCAGCGGGGCGACCGTGCGCTGGTTCGAATGCCAGCCGGATAGCTGCCAGCGTGTGTACTTCGCCAACCACACCAGCCATCTGGACGCGCTCATCCTCTGGGCCAGCTTGCCCCGCCTGGTTCGCGAAGTCACTCGTCCGGTGGCCGCCAAGGATTACTGGAACAAAGGCCCGCTCCGCCGCTACATGGCCCGGACGTTCAATGCCCTGCTCATCGACCGGGATGAAATCAAGGTCCACAACAGCCCCATCGACCTGATGATCCGCGAAATGGGGTCGCAACATTCGCTGATCGTGTTCCCCGAGGGGACGCGCAACACTGGCGAGGAGATGCAGGAATTCAAGAGCGGCCTGTATCATCTCAGCCGCAAGCGGCCCGACCTGGAGCTGATGCCGGTCTATATTGATAATCTCAACCGCGTGCTGCCGCGCGGGGAGTTCCTGCCGGTCCCGCTCCTGTCCAGCATCACCATCGGCCCGCCGATCTGGCTGGAGCCCAAGGAAAACAAGAACGACTTTTTGAAGCGGGCCCGCGAAGCGGTCCGCCGCCTGAAGGATATTTGAGCTTGATCACCGACGCGCTCACTTCCGCGACCACCATGCTCCTCCTGGCCCAGACCGGAGCCGGGCTCAAAGCCGCCGCCGGCGCGCCCCCAGCTCCGACGTTGCGGGGGATTCTCGATTTGCGGACGTTCATTCTCCTGGGGACGGTGCTCGGGTTGCTCGCGGCGGCTTCGGTCATCGGCCGCGTGCTCCGCCGCTCGGCAGACACAACGCTGAACCCGGCGATGGTCAAGACGTTCCGCTCCCGCGTGAACGCCTGGTGGACGATGTACGCCATCCTCATCGCCGGCTTTCTGGTCGACTTCGTGTTCCTGTCCACGGTCACCACGGTCCTCCTGTTCGGCCTGGTCTCATTCTGGGCCCTCCGCGAGTACATCACGATGACGCCGACTCGGCGGGGGGATCATCGCACGCTCTTCTGGACCTTCTTTCTCTTCACGCCCCTGCAATATGTCCTGGTCGGTATCGGCAGCTTCTGCTTCGAGCTCTATACCACGATGATCCCGGTGTATGCCTCCCTCTTCATCCCGGCTCGCATCGCCATCTCCGGCGACCCCAAGCGGTTCCTGGAACGGGTGGCAAAAATTCAGGCAGGCCTGCTCATCTGCGTCTACGCCCTCAGCCATGCCCCGGCTCTGCTTAGCCTGGAGCTGCACACCTCCACCGGCCAGCCTTGGGCAGGTAGCAGAGCCGGTCTCCTCTTCTATTTCGTGCTCCTCGTGCAGCTCAACGACGTCTTTCAGTACGTGTGGGGGCAGCTCCTGGGGAAGCACGTCATCGCCGAGCAGATCAATAGCAGCAAGACATGGGAAGGAGTCATCGGCGGCCTGATGAGCTCCATGATCCTCTCCATGCTGCTCTACTGGGCAACGCCGTTCTCACTCTGGGAAGCCCCCTGTATCGCCCTAGTCGTCTCCCTCGCCGGCTTCGCGGGGACCATGACCATGTCCGCCGTCAAGCGCGACCGCGGCGTTTCCGACTACGGCACTCTCGTCCAAGGCCACGCCGGCGTCCTGGACCGCATCGATTCCATCTGCTTTGCCGCGCCGGTGTTCTTCCACATCACCCGGTACTTCTTTTCCGCGTTGTAGTCGGAGTGAGAATGAGCGTGGAACTTAACCCTTATGAATCGCCGAAGGAAATAAGCGTCGCGCCGCCCACTTCCGCAGGACGACCAAAGGTCAATCTCGCGGTGGTCGGCTTACTTCTGGGTATAGTTGCTCTTGCCGGGGCGATGGATGTTGGGCGGACCGAGGAACTTGTCTATTCGGTAGGCGGGTTGTTCATCTATTCATGTGTCCCTGGATTAGTATTAAGCGTCATTGGGTTCATTGCCCGGCCAAACCGACTCGCGGCTGTGGGAATGGCCATAAACTTCTTCGTGTTGCTCTACCTGGTTGCTTTTGTCATCGCGGAGGCTGGTCCAAGGTGAAAAGAGGTATCCTCATCGCCTACTTAAACTTCGTCAGCATCTGCTCGGCGACGAAGTCCATCCCGTTCTGGTTGAAGTGGTTGCCGTCGTAGGTCAGGATGCCGCTGGGTTTGTTGTCGGCGTTGTTCTTTTTCCAGAAGCTGACGAAAGCTCTGCGGAGGTCGTTGAGGGGGACCTTCTTGGCGGCAGCGACCTCCCGCTCGATCTGGGCAAAGGCCTCCAAGTTGGGGTCGTCCTTGTTGGTGCCGTCGTGCTTCTCGCCGACGCTCGTGAGGCTGCACTGGATGACCTGGATTCCCTCTTTTTGCAGCCGGTCGATCAACTCCTCCAGGCTGGACTTGAAAGTCTCCTTTGGGAGGCGGCGGGCGTCGTTGCAGCCAATCTGAATGACGACGATGGTCGGCTTCTTGGCGATAACGTCCTTGTCGACCCGTTTGATCAGGTCCGGGACCGTGTGTCCGCCCGTGGCGACCCAATCGACCACGATATTCTTGTCCTTGTGCTTCTCCTGCAGCTTCTCGCGGACGATGTTGACGTACCCCTTCTTCACATGCTCTTTCGGCTTCTCCTCGCCGGCGAGGTTTGTGAGCGAGTCACCAAAGAAGATAATCTTGTCCCCCTTCTTCAGCTCGACCTGCCGGGCGGCTGGGTCGTCCTCGGCGGCAAGGGCGAAGGGGCTGAGAAGCAGCAGGACGGCGAGAGTCGAACGCAGTAACATGAGGTAGCCCCTGGGAGAGGAATGTAGGATGGGATTCCAATCCCGTCCTAAATTGGCCGGACGGGATTGGAATCTCATCCTACTACTCGTTCAGCGGATTTGCAGCGTCTCTCCTTCGTAGGCGAGACCAAGAGGTTCGATGAAGACAGCTTTGCGGGAGTTCTCGTTTTCGACGCTGCCCCCGATCCAGCCTTGCAAGCCAAGCTGCTCGGCAAGCTCGACGGCCTGAGCGGCCTGCTCCGCGGGAAGATAAACCGCGAAGCCGACCCCCATATTAAAGGTCCCGTACATCTCGCGGGAATCGAGGTGGGCCGAGCGGGCGATGAAGTCGAAGATGGCCGGGCAAGGACGGGCCAGATGCGTGCAGCGGTACACGAACGGCTCCGCCAGCCGCATCAATTTCCGCCAGCCGTGGCCGGTCATGTGGACGGCGTAGTGCAGGTCGAGATGAGCGGCCTGGCAGGCGGCGATGAAGGGGGTGTAGATGACGGAGGCGTCGAGCAGTGTTTCGCCGTAGGTGCGGCCGTCTTCCAGCGGAGTGAGATATCCCTGCGGTAGTCGCGTGGCGAGCTCGCGGCAGAGAGTGAGGCCGTTGGCGTGAACGCCGCTGGAGGCGAGGAAGACCATCGCGTCGCCGGCTTTCACGTTTCCGGCGATGCGGAGACCCTTCGGGCGGATGCGGCCCATTGCCGAACCGGCGAGGATGATGGCATTGTCCTGCACCAGCCCCTTAAGCGCAGGCGTTTCTCCTCCGCCCCAAACGGCTCCCGCCCGGCGGCAGCCCTCGGCAAAGCCATCCGCCAGAGCCTTCGCCCGCTTCTCATTTTCGAACCACGCCGCGCTGCCGACCGCGGCGTGCATGGCGACGACCATCGGCAGCGCCCCGACCGTAAGCAAGTCGTTGACGATGGCGGCCACCGTGTCGATGCCGATGTTGAAATAGCCATCGGCCCCGCGGGCGGGATGGAGAGCGAGGAGTGCATCAGCCACCAGATTCTTCGTTCCTAGCCCTTCCTCGACATGGGCCAGATACTCCTCCGGCGTCTCGATGAGATAGGCGCTCTCCCCGCGAATTCCCGCCGGCTCGCTCACTCCATGCGTGGCCAGCAAGTCCACGGTTTTTCCAGCCGCCCGCTGGCAGGCGAGCTTGAACTTGTCGAGCACGTCATAATTGACGCCGGTCGATTGGTAGTTGAGAGGTTGCATGAGCCGTGACGTCAAGGAATGATAAGTCTGTTTTACCGCTGTGGGTAATTTCGGCCTATACCCCGCGACAAGTGCCCCGTTGCACCACCGACCTTCCTCGATTACCAAACACCTTCCCCACTTTGTTCCCTCCGTTCCCTTCTGTTCAAAACCCTTCCTCGTCCACCCATGACCATCAGCCAAGCCACCCTCGACAAGCTCGCCAAGTACGACACCCCCACCATCTGCAACGTCATCGAGCTGTTTGACATCCGTCCCCGCAACCGCGGCTATATGGATGCCCGGGTGAAGTGCAACTTTCCCGAGTTTCCTCCCATCGTCGGCTACGCCTGCACCGCGGCGTTCCGCAGCGACGCCCCGCCTGCCGGCGGCGATGCCTACGGCAGCATCCAGACCCAGCTCGAGCAGTTCAGCAAGCTCCCCGGCCCCGCCATCGTCGTCTTTCAAGACCTCGACGACCCGCCGGCTGCCGCGGTGTTCGGCGAGGTGATGTGCTCCACCTACAAGGCGTTCGGCTCCGTGGGGCTTGTCACCAACGGCGGTGGGCGGGACTTGGAACAGGTGCGGGCACTCCAGTATCCCGTCTTCACCGGCTCCACCATCTGCTCGCACGGCTATTGCCACATGCTGCACCTGGGCCTGCCGGTGCGAGTCGGCTCGCTGATGGTAAACCAGGGAGACCTGCTGCACGGGGATGCCAACGGCGTGACGAACATCCCGCCGGAGATCGCCGGCCAAATCGCCGACATCACGCCGGAGTTCATTGCCGCCGAAGAGATCATCATGAACTACGTGAAGGCTCCTGGACCCAAAGTCGTCTCCAAATACGACGAGTTGCGAAAGGAATTTCAGGCCGCCGTCAAAAAACTGACGGCGCGGGTGGCACGAAAGTAATGGACATTTTCTCGGAGGTACTGCCATGTCTCTCACGCGTCGCTCCGTGCTGGCCGGCGCAGCCGGCTGCCTGGCTGGAGTCAGCACCTGGCGGCTGCCGGCGGCTGAGAAGCTTGAGGAATTCTCGTTCGAAATCGTCAGCGATTCCCATCTGGGGAGAAACGACAAACTCGCCGCCGAGCGGCAATGGAAAGAGGCGATCGCCGAGCTCAACGGGGCGAAAGGGGCGTTTGTGCTGCACCTGGGAGACGTGGTCGATTCCGGCCGGGAGCCGCAGTATCCGATTTACGCGGCGACGCGCAAGGAACTGAAGAAACCGATTCACGAGATTCCGGGAAACCACGATCCGCACGAATTATTCGAGAAGCATGTCCGCTCTCCCATCGACAATTCCTTCGATCACGGCGGCGTGCGGTTCCTGCTCCTCGGCAATGCCCACCGCGACTCGCACGACGGCTTCATTACCCCGGAGCAGATCGCCTGGCTCGACAAACAGTGCGGCGAAGCAGCGGCCAAAGACCTCCGCGTCATCTTGTGTTGCCATGTGCCCATTCATGCCAACGCCCACCCGGACCGGGGCTGGTTCGTCACGCCGGAGGAGGGGCAAACGGCCTTTTATGAGTTGGCGAAAAAGCATGCCGACTGTTTGCTGGCCTGCCTCCACGGCCATTTCCACAACGGCATACGCGGCTGGCGCGACCGCGGCAAGCTGCTGGAAGTCCTGTGCCCGTCGGTTTGCTATAACCAGGACCGGAAACTCCAGGAGCACATCAAGTCCGGTGCGGCCAAGGGCTTTTATGTCGACGAGCTCCGCGCTGGTTATCTGCTGGCGACTCTCGGCAAAGGGCGGCTGACGCTCCGCTACAAACCGTTGGGGGCGGAAGTGCACGGTGAATACGGCGCCGAGTGGTAGAGTTCGCACGCCGACGCGAAGTCTTTTAGCGATTCAACGTGACCAGTCAGCTCACGCTGGCCGCTCGCCCGGTCACTTGCAGGTGCAATGTCCTCTAATTGAACCAGGCCGCGTAGCCGATGAAGCCCACGTTGGTCGGGTTCTCAAACACCTGCATGACTCGAATGAGAACCAAGACGTCGACAAACTTCCCCTTCTCCATGTACTTTGCATCGGGAGCGATGATCTTATCCCAATCGATTTCCGTCGGCGGGTCTTCCAGTAGCAACTTTATATTGATCCCCTCGCCTTCTTCTTTGAATGGATAAGTGAACATCAGCTTTTTTCCTTCCAGCAAGGCTTCAATCTCGGTCAACGCGGCGAGCCAGGCATCGATCATGTTGTCGCGGACCGGCATCTGCAGCACGCTCTGCTGTTTGGCATTGGGGAGCCACTCGTAGTTGTTGTCCGTTTCTGACCGGATATAGCGCCACGATTCACGATTGAGCTCCGCGATCTTGATGAGGTGCCCGCGGAACCGTGAGAGCCGGGCCGGTTCCGTGAGCCGGAGGCTGCGGCCGGACGCCATCGTTTTCTTCATGCGCTCCTCCTGGGTGCCGGTGAACGTAACCTTCGGTTTGGCGAAGGCGGTGTCTGCCCATAGCTCGAAATCCGCTTTGGTATCGAAGGCCAGGTAGAAATCGAGCATCCCCGAAAGCAGGTGGCAGTACGCTTGCAACCAGGCCACGTCTCCACGGTCGAAGCGGACGAGGAACGACGGGTTGTCTTTGAGGAAGCCAAAACTCTGTCCCCGCATCAATTTGGTCAGGATGTCCACAAAGCGGTCGCTGGCCTTTCCGTCGCCGTCCAGGTCCAAGTGAATGTCCGCGAGATGGAGCGGCAGGGCGACGCGGTCGTCGGTCACGCCGTCCAATACTCCTTCCGCATCCATCAGATCGCGGCGAAAGTCGTCGAGAATCCGCCGCAAGTCCTCATAGCGGATGACCGCCGGCTCGGGATTGTGCGGGACAGGGAGCCGGATAAGGGGAGCATTCTGATGCTCCGATTTCAGGCCGTACTCGTGGAACGACTGCCCCAGCCGCTCCACGCCGCGGACAAACCGCAACACTCCCAGACCAAACCGAAGCTGGTCATCCTTCGGCGAAGCCGCCAGCGCCCGCTCCAATTCCTGCTGACCTTTGACGAGCTCCCCGGAGTGCAAGTACTTTTCCACCGTCGGCGCCGCTTCGGACGCGGCGGATGCTTGCCCGCCAATTGCCAGCACCAGAGCAATAGCCAGATAGCGCATGACACACCTCCTCGAGTGACGCGGCAGAAATCGCTATTTGGCAATACCCGCTGCCGACTTCCAAGGTTGCAGCAAAGCAGAAGTCAAAGCGGGAATGGGACACGGAGAACACGGGAAACACGGTTTTTTTGTCTCTGTATTCGACCGTGTTTTCCGTGTTCTCCGTGTCCCAACCTCTTCCCGTCTTCGCCTACAGGTTCCCTAGCGGCGTGCGCAGGAAGAATACGCCCGAGCCGCCGGGCTGTTTTTCATCCACGTCGTAAAAGACAGTACCCAGGGTTTCGTCGTCCAGTTGCACCGTCTTAGGGCAGGCGCGTCCGCCAATCGGCCGGCCGGGATTGTAGAAGTCCTTTGCCGCGCTGAAGTCCCAGGTCTTGCCGTCATCTTTGGAAACGACGAATCGCCACTTATTGCCCCCCACGCCGGGACCAATCACTTCGCCCGCGACCAGCCAGCCGTTGTCCGCGGTCATCAGGTCATACCGCCAGCCGTCCGTATTGATTTTGGGAAACGGGGAGACGGCATCCCAGGATTTGCCGCCGTCGGTGGAGCGCAGCCCTAGGCCGCTGATCAATGTTCCTTTCACTGTCTTCACGACGGGAACCAGGCCATGATTGCGGCCATCGCCGAAGGGCCTTTCTTCTCCTGTCTTGGCGTCATAGACAATCGTCCGGTCCATCAGGGGAAAAAGCCACTGCTCCGGGGACAACTCGACAATCGGGTGCCGTATTACGCTGTGGGGTTCCGGCGTTTTCGGCTTCGCCAGGCTTTTGGGTTCTCGCCAGGTCAGGCCGTCGTCCTCGCTCACGGAGTATTGGGCGAAGCGGGTCTTGCCTCCCTTCGCCTCTTTGTCCGCATACCAGACGTTCCAGACATGCAGGATGCGGCCGTCCGCAAGGGTCGTCAGCGAGCCGGGATAGATGTTGACCTTCTGCGTCGGCGCATATTTGGCCGGCTCGCTCCAAGTCTTGCCCCCATCGCCCGAGCGGGTGATGCGGAGGTCGATGTATTCCTGCTGGCCGAAGATGACCAGCACGGTTCCCTTCTTCGTGACGCAGGCCGCCGGATGGACATGGCCGCTGACGCCGCTGGCCAGGCGGACATAAGCGGGAGATTCATCGGCGGCGAAAACTCTTGTGCTCAAGACTACCGCCAGCGTCAGAGCTAAACAGCAAGTAGCGGCTTTCATTTTCCCTCCCCAGTCTTGACCGCACCGAGCTTGCCTCGGGTGGTGAAATGATTCTGCACTATAGCAACGACAATTTGCAAATCCTGCCCCAATCGTTATTTCCTGAACCGCGGATCTTCCAGATTGCGATACGGATTCGACTTGTCCTCGAAAGACTCGATGGCGGGATAGCTCGTGGGCGCTGGACGGGAAGAATTGGAGGCGGCTGCGGGATTGAAGCTCGCCGGGAGCTCGAGAGGATGGGTGGCGGGTTGGTTGTCTAATTGCAAGCCGGTGGGCAGTTCGAGGCTGTCGGGCACCGGGGGATGGTTCAGCGCGTCGAACTCGGCGGCGTAGGCGGCATCCGCGAAATGGCAGGTAGACGTATGGGTCTCGTCGTCAAACGTGACCGAGAATCTCGCGGGAAAGAGCCAGTCCCAGAGCACGGCCGGGATCACTGCCGCGAAGAAGACGCCGAGGGCCTTGAGCTTGATCAGCCCCCGGACTCCCTTGCCCATGGCCCAGAACAGGAACCAGGCGGCCAGCACTGCGCAGGCCGCCGAAAC
The DNA here is from genome assembly GCA_051004015.1 of Pirellulaceae bacterium. GTDB lineage: Bacteria > Planctomycetota > Planctomycetia > Pirellulales > Pirellulaceae > SXOA01. The sequence continues at coordinate 8,908 of JBPCKT010000066.1, forward strand.
GGCGAACCGCAGCAGTCCGCGGCTCTGGACGCTCACCGCGCAGCTCCCGCAGGCGGGGGCCAGGACGCTCTTCTTGCCGCTTTCAAACCAGGAGAGGAAGAAGAAGGCCCCGTAATGGGATCCCGCGTGAAAACGGGCCTGCCGCCCGGGATTGTCCGCGCCACACAGCACGCAGCGGTCCGGAAATCTCGGCGGGAGCGAACGGGAAACGGCGACGTCGTACGGCATAATCTCGGCTCAGTGGTCTCCATGTCCGTGGTGCTCGTGCCCCTCCGCTTTCCCGAAGAGCGGGCTTTTCTTGTCCCCGCGGGCGGCCAGGTACGCCACCAGGTCGAGAATCTCTTCCTTGGAGAGCTTGTCCAAGAGGCCCTTGGGCATCACGGAAGTCGGCGAGAGCTTGCGGCTCATGATCTCGTCTTTTTTGAGGATGATCGGCTCCGCTTTCACAAGCGGGTTTTCAATCAGCTTCACTTCCGTGCCGCTCTCGGAAAGGACAACGCCGGTCAGAGTCTGGCCGCCGTCCGTCAGGATGACGGTGGTCTGGTACTTCTCGTTGATCTTGGCGGACGGGTCCAGAAGTTCCTTGAGAATATCAGCCGGCTTGAGCTTGAGGTCCAGTTTGGCGAGATCGGGGCCAAAGTCATTGCCGACGCCGTCCAGCTTGTGGCAGGCGATGCAGGTTCCCACCGTAAACATCTGCTTGCCGGCGGCATAGGAGCGGCCGTTCTTGACACTCTCGACAGCCGGCGCCAGGTCCGCCAGCTTCCACTCCGTCCGCGGGCGGTTGTCCTTGAGGAGCGCGTCCTTGATCGCCAGCGGATGCGTGCTTAGGTACGCCTCCGGCGCGGCAAGATAGGCATCGAGATCCTCCACGACATACAGCGCGCCATACATTCGCCGCCAGTGGCCGGGATAGGTGCAGACGTACGGATAGACACCGGGCTCCGTCGGCGCGACGAAGCTCAGCTTCTGCGTCTCTCGCGGCTGCAGCAGCCGACTGGCGAGGAGGATTTTTCCCGATTGCGGCACGTATTGACGAGCCGCCGCACCCGGCTGTAGAGCCGAAGCCTCCGCGGCCAGGCCGATTTCCTCCATTGCCCCCGGCTGCGTGATGACCAGGTTGTGCGGCATCAGGTCGATGTTCTCAAACACGATTTCGACCGCCTTGCCGGCTCTCACCGCGATGAGCTCTTTGTCATAGGCCATTTTCTCCGGCAATGTGCCGATGCGGACGACTTTCACACCGAGTTCCGCCAGTTCCACGCGGGCCTGCTTTGCCGCATCGACGGGCAGCAGCGTGGTGAGGGCGTCGGCGAATTCCAGCGCGTCGAGGGCCGCGGGCGAAGTCCGGTCAGCGACCGGAATCTTCTTTACATGGCCGACGACCACGGCCAGCAGCGCCGGGGCTTGTTCCTTGTCCCAAGCGGACTGCGGAATCCGCTGGATCGCGCGAATCGCTGCCAGCCGATCGATGTCGTCGGCCACGAATTTCGCCAGCGACTTGAAGGTCTTGGCTTCCTGCCCGCGAACGCTGACGAGGGCATTCATGGCCGCCCGGCGAACGAGCGATTCCGCGCCGCCCCCTTCCAGCGGAAACTCGGCCCTGGGCTTGGGCGCGGGAATGCCTTCCACCTTGAAAACTTCCCCCCGGCTGCTGTCGAGCACCTTGAGCGTGAAGTTGTGGAGCCGCTGGCCGAGGCCGCCGTCATTTCGGTTATAGATGGCGATGGAGTCAATCGGCGTCTCTTCCCCCAGGTCCACTTCCCACCAGGGATTGGGCGTGTTTTCTTGCGAGTGCGTCTGCCCGCCGCCGCCATAGGAGTCGCCCGTATTGCCATCCACCCCCTTGGCCGCTTCGCCGCCGTGGGACGTGTTTTTCTGCGAGGCCTTCTTGCCGCGGGCCACGTTCCGTCCGTCGCTGGTGACTTCCACCTCGGCCAGCGTCAGCGTCCCATTGCCCGGCAGCTCCACGCGCACATAGCGTCCGCTGGTTCCCTTCCTCTTGCCGCCATCGGCGAGCTTTTCCGGCAGGCCCACCAGCAGCGGCTCAATCCGAGGATAAAGGCTGGCGCGGAGGCCAAGGTCGGAAACAAGCGGCGTGGCGGAAACGAAGTCTTGCAGGCTTCGCGCGCTCGATTGAGCCAGCGCCCAAGCCTTGTCCGCACTTCCATCGACGTTCATCAGGGAAACGAAGCCAATCTGCCGCAAAATCGGCTGTTTGGCGGATGTCGCCAGCTTCTCGAGTTCAGCACGAGCGGTCGTCAGTTCGGCGGCACTTCGGCCCGTGAGCTGGCGGACGAGATCGAAGACAACCGAGGCGTCGGTCATGGACTGCTTTCCATCGAGAGCTTGAATTGCGTCCATCACGACTCGCAGCTCGGGCTTTTTGTCGAGCGTCGCCAGACCGGTGACCGCTTCCCGCCGCTGCTCGTCCCGCAGGCCGGGGCGATAGAGCAGCTCCACGAAGACGGAGCGAGTCCGCGGCTCTTTGAGCAGGTCCTCGGTGCTCATGCTCCGCAGGAAGTAGCGAGCGCCGGCGTCGGTGGTGAAGGCAATTTTCTGGCCGGCAGCATTGGCCTGCTGCACATAAGGCTCAAGGGGCCGCATCGTTTCCCTGCGGACGTAATCGAGATAGACATCGGTCGGATACTCCGCGGCGATGATCGGCACTTCGGCGGCTTCGGGCACGGTGAAGAAGCTCGCAGCCCGCACCGCTTCCAGCCGCACGCGGGGATGCTGGTCAGCCGCCATTTTTCGCAGCAGGTCGAGGGCATTCGGCACTCGATCCCGCCAATAGCAGAGGACGCGAGTCGCGGCCGCCCGCGAACGATGGTCCGGCGATTGCAGACGTTCTTCCAAAAGCGATTGATTGACCACATTGTGCCATTGATGGACCCAGAGTGCCTCACTCCGATGGTGCTCATGATCCGGGTCCTTGCTATCAAGTGCCGCCGCCCACTGTTTTACAGCGGCGACGACCAGTTCCGCATCGTGTTTGCCCAGCTCCACTTTCGCCCGCGTCCGCACGTCGTCTTCCGGCGACTTAAGCAGCGCCAGCAGCCCGTCCACCGATTCGCCAAAAACCTTCGGCGGCGTCAGCAGCGGGCGGCCTTCGTAAGTGATGCGGTAGACGCGGCCGTGCTGGTGGTCCCGGTTGGGGTCGCGGATGTGGTGCTGCAAATGGCCGATGAGCTGTTTGCTCCAGTCAAGGAAGTAGATCGAGCCGTCGGGGGCACAACTGACGGCTGAGGGGCGGAAGTTCGGGTCGTCGGACTTGACGAGGTCGTCGATGGTCTCCCCTTTCAGGCCGCTCCCTTCCTCCGTCACCTTCACCCGCCAAATCCCCTGATAGCCGATGACGTTACAGTTGAGGAAATTCCCCTGCCAGTCGTCCGGGAAATGCCGGCTGCTGACCATGCCCGTGCCGGGACAAGGGCGGTTGGGGCGAGCCCAGAACTGCGGCATCCCTGAGTGCTTTTGGGGATAGGGCAGATAGCCGCTGAAGGCGGGGCCGAAGAAGTTTTCGTTGCCGGTGGCGTCGGTGATGATGTCGTTCCCCCAGCGGTCGAAGACGCGGCCGTGCGGGTTGGCAAAGTTGTAGCTGACGTACTGCTCGAATTTGCCGGTCAGCGGCTCGTAGCGAAAGATGCAGCCGTCGTTACTGCGAACGACGCCGGCCCGCGTTTCCACCTGCGTCCGGTGAAAGACGCCGTCGCTGAGGTACGTCGCTCCGCCCGGGTCGAGCACCATCGCGTTGGTTGTGTGATGCGAGTCGGCCGAGTCGATGCCCATCAGCACCCGCTCTTTCCAGTCCGCCTTGTCGTCGCCATCGGTGTCGCGGACAAACCACAAGTCGGGGGCCTGCATCAGCAGCACGCCGTCCTTGAAGAACGTAAAGCCGGTGGGGCAATTCAAATCGTCGATAAAATGTTTGCATTTATCCGCCCGGCCGTCGCCGTCGGTGTCTTCAAAGATCAGGATCGCGTCCCCCACGGTGCTGGTCGGCGTCCGCTCCGGGTAGCTCTTCCAGGCGGCGACCCACAGGCGGCCCTTGGTGTCCCAGCCCATCTGCACGGGGCTGACCAGCTCGGGAAACTGCTCCTCGCTGGCGAAGAGGTTGACCTTGCACCCCTTGGGCACGGTCATGTGCTTGATGGCCACTTCCGCACCGAGGTACGGCGGCAAATTCTCGCGGTTGGACTTAAGTTCCGTGATCGGCGGCAGGTTGGAGTCGTCGATGGGCTGCTCGCTCCCCTTGGCGATGGCCCAGATATGCTTGTCGCGGTTCTCGGTCAGCACGTCCCGCTGCTTCATCTCTTCCTGCATGATCAGGAAGTTGGTGACTTTCGGTCCTCCCTTGCCCGACTCGTAACTTTCTTTGGACCGGCCGCCATAGACGTTGTAGCCGTCGACCGTGCGGTAGCGGGCGTGCCACTGCTTGTTCTTCTCCAGGATGGCGGCCCGCAGCTTCTCGAGAACCTTCGCATCGCGCTTAAGCAGCGGCCCATCTGGCACAAGTGCCCGTTCAATGAGCGGCGCGACGACCTGATCGCCATGCTCGGTCAGGTGAATCCCGTTGAATGTAAGTGGAATTCGTTCGCCCCCCAGCGGAGCGTTGTAATACTTCTGCATCAGCCCGAACAAATCTACAAACGGCACTCTGTTCTCCTTGGCGACTTCTCCCATCGCCGCGGCATAGAGCTCTATATTCGCGTGGGTCGTGGCCGCTTCCGGCAGATTCGGGTTGCTAAGATCTTCGACCGCCAGCGGCGAAAAGATGACCAGCCGTGGCGGAGCTTTCCCGCTGTAGTTTTTCTTCAGCGTCTCCTTGATGAACGTATCCAGGTCCGCCTTGAACTTTGCCAGCCCCGGCTCCCCCGCGAATGACTCGTTGAATCCGAACATCGCAAAAACGACATCCGCCTTGCACCGCGTCAGCCATTCGTCCGGACTGCCGAAATTCTCCGACCTATGCCGGAACGTCAGCTCATCTCCCGAAACGGCCAGATTGCGAAACACCAGATCCTTATCCGCGAACCGGCTCACCAGCAGCGTCTCCAGCCAGCCATGATGCTGCATCCGGTCACCGAGGGCGTTGCCGATAATGCAGATGTGATCTCCGTTTTTGAACTCAAGGGACTGCGCAGATGCGACGGCGGAGACAACTAGCGACGAAACGAAAACAACCATCGAGGCCAAAAACGGCTTCATGTCGATACCTGTGAATTTTGAGAGGATTTCTGCGGCTCAAGGAGGAAGTATTCAGGTGGGACATCCATTGTACCTGCATTTCTGGACTCAAGGTGCTTCTACATCGGTCGCCTTCCAGGTCAATCCTTTTAACGCAAAGGTGCGAAGGCGCGGAGGCGCAAAGGGGAATCAAAGAGAAGAAGAGGAAAGGACACGGAAAACACGGAAGACACGGTTAAGGCAAGGGTGCTTTCTTCCAACCGTGTTCTCCGTGTTTTCCGTGTCCAATCTCCTCCCCCTTCCTCTGCTTCTCTCCGCGCCTTTGCACCTTTGCGTTAAATGCAAGCAGTGCTTGTCCAGTCACACAGCCTCGGCCAATATAGGCAAGTAACCAATTCGCCCCCCAGCCATTAGCTCGGAACCCATGCGTTATCGTCCCCAGCCGTTGCAAGAACTTATCACGCAGATTTTCACAGCCGCGGGGTGCGAGCCGGCGGAGGCGGCCTGCATCAGTGACCACCTAGTTCAGGCGAACCTGACCGGCCACGACTCGCATGGCGTCATCCGCACGCCGATCTACGTGCAGTGGCTGCGGGAAGGAAAGGTGCGGGCCAACCAGCGGGCCACGGTCGTCTTCGAGAACGATGCTATCGCCATCATTGACGGCGGCCTCGGTTTTGGCCAGCCGATTGCGAAGCAGGCGATGGAGCTGGGAATCGCGAAGGCCAAGACGAGCGGTGTGGCGGTGATCGCTCTGCGGAACACCGGCCACATCGGGCGGGTCGGGCACTGGGCGGAAATGATTGTCAATGCTGGCCTGATCTCGCTCCACTTCGTCAACACCAGCGGCCTGGGAATGCTCGTCGCCCCGGTCGGCGGCATCAACCGGCGGCTTTCCGCCAATCCCGTCGCGGTCGGCATTCCCGTTGCCGGCGGCGAGGCAATCATCTACGACATCTCCACCTCCTCGGTCGCCGAAGGGAAGCTGAAGGTCGCCTTCAACAAAGGAGTGCCGGTCCCCGAAGGCTGCATCATCGACTCCAAGGGTCAGCCGACCTGCGACCCGGCTGTCTTTTACGGCAATCCGCCCGGCGCGATCCTCCCCTTCGGCGGCTACAAGGGTTACGGCCTGGGGATCGTCACCGAAATCCTCGCCGGCGCGCTCACCGGCAGCGGCTGCACGGTTCCAGGAAAGACGCAGCTTGAGCAAGGAATGCTCTCCATCCTCCTCGACCCAGCCGCCTTCCAGGTGCAGGACTCGCTCGCCGACGAAGCCCGCAAGTTCGTCGATTTCGTGAAGTCGTCCGAAAAAGTCTCCCCGGATGCCGAGATTCTCATGCCGGGAGACGTGGAGCGCCGCAACCGCGCGGAGCGGATGGCCAATGGCATCGAGCTGGACGACAAAACCTGGAGCCAGATTGAGGCCGTCGCGGTAGCGGTGAAGGCTTCCGCCAGGTTCATTGACTTAGCTAAAGAACAATAATCGCGAGCAAAAAAAATCCCCCGACGGATGCGGGGGATTTGTGAGTTGATTCTTTTGAAGGCAAACTGACAGCTTGCCAGGCGACGCTAGACTTTGGCAACGACGAGGTCGTCGCGCTCGTCGAGCTGGGCCTGGATTTCGTCGGCCAGGGTGACGGCTTCGTCGCGGGTGGCGAGGAACGTGCGGGTGAGCAGTGCGCGGCCGGAGGGTGTGTGGACCGAGAGGGTCCGCACGGACTGCTTTGTTTCGCTGTTGTAGAGCGTGACCTTGGTGGGGCGGACCTCTTCCACCTGAACCATGCCGGCTTCCAGCGTGTAATCGACGAAGATCTCGACTTCGCGAGCTTTGGCTTCGTCCTCCCAAACAATCCGGTAGGCTTTCATCTTGGCAAACTCCTGAGATGCTTATCGCTCTCGTTGGCTGTTTCCGTGACTTGTGAAAAGATTTTCTAGTTTAAGCGATTAGTCGGCCGGCGGCGAGGCTAAATTGACGGAAAAACCGCTGTTTTCCCGCAGTTTTCACAACGTCGGCCCGATCGGACGGCAAGGCGGGCAATCTTCGCGTTAGGGGCCATTAGCGTGAGATGAAGTCACCTTAATTGCCCTCCCGAGGCAAACGCACGGGAAGTTATCTTGAGCCGTGCTAGCGGCCAGCAGGACAGTTTGCGAGGAACATTCGCTTCGTTCGAACCTTTCGCGTTGCCACCGGACGCTACAACCGATATAAACTCGGCACGCGGGGGGACCTGGGCACTTGCCGTTCCTCCCTTTTGACAGGGACGTCCGCAGGATTGGCACTTCCGCATGGCTTCGCAACCCGCTTCGACTAGCGCCGCGCCCCTTCGTACCCGCGACGCCTGGTCCCGCCTGCCGGCCGAGACAACGCCGCTGGGCCGGCTGGGGCAGGCTCTTTCCAAGCGGCGGATTGCGCTCACGATTGGGATGACGTTGCTGCTGTTTGCGGTCAATTTTTTCGTCCGCGGGCTGCGGCCCCACGATTTGCTCGATTGGCAAGATGGGCCCGCGATGCTGGGAGCCGCCCTCGTTTTCTTGGGGCTGGCCATCCGCAGTTGGGCTGCCGGCACGCTGCATAAGATCAAGGCCCTGACGACGACCGGCCCGTATCAGCACATGCGGAACCCGCTGTATTTCGGCTCGTTCCTGATGATGCTGGGATGCTGCGCGATTCTGTGGGACGCACTGACTCTGGCGGCCTTGATGCTGCCGATGCTCTGCGTCTATTTCCTGGCCATCCGCCGCGAAGAGAAATTGATGGCCGACATCTTTCCGGATGCCTGGCCGGAATACGCCGCTCGCACTCCGCGGTTCGTCCCCTACATCCCCGGCATTCCCCGGCTCACCGGCTGGTCGCTCGAGCAGTGGCGGAAAAATCGCGAGTACCAGGCCCTGCTTGGCTCGGCCATCTTCGGCGTGGTGCTCGTGGTATGGCACCACTGGTCGAAGTAGCGCGTCAATTCTGCACCTGCTGGAACGCCCGCGGCAGAAATCGCACCAGGTCGCTGGCGATGAGCGAAACCTGGCCGAGCTCATTCGCCGCCAGATCTCCCGCCAGGCCATGCACATGAGCCCCCAGGACGGCGGCATCCAACGGGGTGAGCCCCTGGCAAATCAATGCCGTGATGATGCCGGTCAACACATCTCCGGTGCCGCCGGTGGCCATGCCGGGATTGCCGGTCTGATTGAGCGCGTCTTCGCTCCCGCTCGTGATGAAGGTGTGCTGTCCTTTCAGGAGCACGATGATTTTCTGCTCCTTGGCGAGTTTTCTCGCCGCGGCAACTTGCGCATTTCGCGAATCGGCCTGCACGCCGGAGAGCCGGGCAAATTCAACGGGATGCGGAGTGAGAACTCGGGGGCCGATGTGAGTTTCCAGTTCCCGAGGGTTTTCCGCCAAGGCGTTCAGCGCATCGGCATCCACCACCAGCGGATGCTTGGCCGTCTGATAGATCCAGCGCACAAGCTTCGTCTTTTCCGGCGAGCGGCCCAACCCCGGCCCGACGGCAACGCAGGTTGCCCAGTCCAGTCGTTTTTCCAGCTCCCCCTGCGTTCGACTCGCCACAAAATCGCCGCTGACCTCGTCGCAAAGCAGCGGCGTGACCATGTACGATGGCTCGAATGCCGCAATCGTATCCACCGCATTGTCTGGCGCTGCAATCCGCACCAGCCCCGCTCCACTGCGCAGGCAAGCCATTGCCGCTAGCGCGATTGCTCCCGCCATCCCGCGGCTTCCGCCGATGAGCAGCGCGCGGCCGTAGTCTCCCTTGTGGCTGTCGGGGCTGCGCGGGGGGAGGGAGGGGAGAGTGGCCACTTCGGATTTAGGATTTAGGTTTTCGGATTTGTCTCGCAATCAACCCGGCCACGTAGCCTCCCTTGAATCCCGCATCGATATTCACCACGGTCACATTCGCCGCACAACTATTGAGCATTCCCAAGAGTGCCGCGATGCCGCCGAAGCTGGCGCCATAGCCGATACTGGTGGGGACGGCGATGACGGGACAATCGACATGGCCGCCGACGACGCTGGCAAGGGCGGCCTCCATTCCGGCGACGACGACGACCGCATCGCTGCCGCGGATATCATCGAGCCGGGCCAGCAAGCGCTGTGGGCCTGCAACGCCCACGTCGGCAATCACGCTGGCGGAAACCCCCATCCAGTCCAGCGTTTCGCGGGCTTCCTCCGCCACCGGCAAATCGCTGGTGCCGGCAGTGACGACGGCGACCTTGCCGACCAGCGATGGCTCTTCGCCGGCAACCGCCAAGCGCAGTGTGCGGCCAACTTCGTTGTAGACCGCCGCCGGGAAGAGGGAACGGAGCTCTTGCCACTTTTCCGGGCTGACTCGGGTAATGAGAACGCGAACCTTTTCTTCCCGCATTCGCTCCATGATTTTCGCCAGCGTGGCGACGGTCTTCCCTTCGCCGAAGATGACTTCGGGAAAGCCGCACCGGCGGCGGCGGTCGAGGTCGAGCGTGACTTCGCCCAGCTCGGCAGTAGAGGGCGTGCGGGATGTTGTCGGTTCTTCAGCCAATGCGACGAAGTCGCCGCTGGTCATACCGCCAGTGAGCAGCCCGCCGGCTAGTTTTTCCAGAATACTGCGGTCCATTTCCCCATCCTAACGCCGCCTTGCCAGAGCGACTAGCGCGGGGGAAAATGCTCATCCTCACTTTGCACTTTACACTCTTCACTTTGCACTCCCATGCCTTCCTGCGTCCTTGCCTATTCCGGCGGCCTCGATACTTCCGTCATTCTCGGCTGGTTGCAGGATGAGGGCTATGAATGCCACGCGGTCTACGTGGACCTGGGCCAGCCGTGCGAGGACCGTCAGGCAATTTTGAACAAGGCCAAGAATGGGGGGGCCAAGAGTGCCCGCATCGTCGACGCCCAGGAAGAGCTGTGCCGCGATTTCGCGTTCCCAGTGCTCCAGTGGCAGGCCAAGTATGAAGCGGTCTATCTGCTGGGAACTTCCATCGCCCGGCCGCTGATTTCCAAGGTCTGCCTGCAAGTCGCCCGCGAAGTCGGCGCTAATGCCTATGCCCACGGAGCGACGGGTAAGGGCAACGACCAGTGCCGTTTTCAACTAGCGGCTGAGGCGCTCGACCCATCGATCAAAGTCATCGCCCCGTGGCGGATGGAGAAGTTTCGCAAAACGTTCCCAGGGCGGACGGAGCTGATCGCCTATTGCAACGCCAAGAACATCCCCGTGAAAGCCTCGGTCTCCAAGCCGTACAGTAGCGACGAGAACTGCCTGCACATCAGCTACGAAGCCGGAAAGCTGGAAGACCTGAAGGTCAACGGCGTGGAGACGGTGGAGTTCGGCATGACCGTCTCGCCGCAAAAAGCGCCGGACAAGGTCGAGCCGGTCACGATCAGCTTTGACAAGGGCATCCCCGTCGCCGTCAACGGCAAGAAGCTCGGCGCTCTCGACATGGTGAAGACGCTCAACACCATCGGCGGGCGCAATGGCATCGGACAGATCGACGTGGTCGAGAACCGCTTCGTCGGCATGAAGAGCCGCGGCGTCTACGAAGCACCGGGCATGACGATTCTCTATACAGCCCATCGCGTGATCGAGCAGCTCACGATGGACAGGGATCTGATGCACCTCCGCGATCAGCTCTCGCCGGTAGTCGCCGAAATGGTGTACTACGGCTTCTGGTATCACGCCAAGCTCGATGCGCTCTTCGCTTTCATCCGCGACGCTCAGAAAACCGTAACCGGCGAAGTGACGCTCAACCTCTACAAAGGAAACCTCCAAGTCGCCAGCCGCACCAGCCCCAACAGCCTGTACGACGAAGGGATCGCCACGATGGAAGGAGGCGGCTCCTACAACCAAACCGACGCCGAAGGCTTCCTCCGCATCCAGGGTCTTCCCGGCCGCGTTCAGAGCCGCGTCACGCCGCGGAAGTATTGACTATTTGTAAGGCTGAATCGTGAGGAGTGAGGATATCGACGAAAAGTGCTTGACGTTCCTTGTATGGAGCGGCACTTTCAATCGGAGTGCTGTAGCCGCCACCAGGCAATCGAGAAACTCGACGCCGTGACTGAGAGACACTGCCCGAAACAGTTGGACGGATTCGGCAAAGTCGTCCTGGGTAGGCGTGATGACCGTGAGGTCCTTGAGCATTTTCTCCACGGGCCGTCGCAATGCCCGTGAAGGAGCACCAGCCAGCAATTCGACCTCGCACACTTGGGAGCAGCTTAGCGAATCTACTTTGGCCGAATGCTCCAAGAATTGAATTGCTGGCGCATAACCGCGGAGTGCGTCAATGAGGATGTTCGTGTCAACGTAGATCACGCAGAGCCTCTTCTGCCCACCCGTTTTCGCAACTCGCGCGCCGCTGTATCAGTGTCGGTGGGCAGGTCCTGCCGCTTCGCCCACGCACCAAAGGAAGGGTGATTCGTCAGATCGCGTTGTTTTGCCGTGGAGGAGGATTCCGCGAGCAAATTAATGATCGACTCGACCACCTGCCGTTGCTCTGGCGTGAGGGCTCTCAGTTTCGCGGCCAATTCATTGGCTGGCATGGCGTTACCCTTGCGGTTCGTGGAATAGACACCCTTGCTACCAATCATACCAAACTACTGCTTAACGTGGCTCCATTTGCTTTCCGTCCCCGGCAGCCTACGTATCTATACCGGGGAGTTCCGCCAGTGCGCACCTGCGCCGCTCGTCCGGGTTATGACGGATGGTGCAGCCATGTCGACCGTTTCGCTCGTGCTTGAATACGCCCAGCAGACCCAGCAGGCCCTCTGCCGTTATTGGCGGTATTCGCTGGGGTTCTTCGCGGTCGTCATGCTCCTGACCTTCGCCGGCTCCTTCATGCTGCCGCGGGCATATTACTCCGATGCCCGGCTATTCGTCCGCTTCGGCCGGACGGCGGTGATGGACCCCACGGCGACGGCGACTTCCGGCCAGGTCGTCTCGCTCTACGACACCCGCGAGAGCGAGCTGAACTCGCTGCTGGAAGTCCTCCGCAGCCGGTCGCTGCTGGAAAAAGTGGTGGAAACGCTCGGTGCTGACAACATTCTGAAGGGCCGCGTTCCCGCGGACCTCCCCGCCCCAGTCGCGAAGAATCCGGTTTCCCCAGAGTCCGCGGCCATCGCTGACGCCAAGTCCCGAGAGCCTCGCCATCAGCAAGCCCTCGCCAAGCTGGAAAAATCCGTCTCCATCGCCGTTCCCCGCAAGACCAGCACCATCATCATCGGTTGCAAGTCGGAGCGGCCGGAACTAGCCCAGCAAGTCGTCGCCACGCTCGTTTCGCTCTACATGGATGAGCATCTCCGCATCCACCACACGGCTGGCTCCTACGAGTTCTTCCAGGAGCAGACGCAGCTCCTGGAAAAGCGCTGGAAGGAATCCGCCAACCGCTTGCGAGAGGCCAAAAACCAATGGAGCATCGTCACCATCGACGGCAAACGAAAACTCCTCGAAGGCCAGATCAGCGACATCGAAGGGAAGCTGCTGGCAACTTCCGGCGACTTGGCCACGGCCGAGGCGAAAATAGAATCCCTGGCCGGCGTGATCGGCAGCCTCCCCGAGCAAATTCCCACGCTGACCGTGGATTCCCCCAATGCGGCAGCGGATGGGATGCGGCAGGAGCTTTACAAAGTCGAATCGCGGGAGCAAGAGCTGGCCACGAAGTTTTCGGACAAGCATCCGCAGGTCCTGGCCATCCGCAGCACCATCGCCCAGCTCAAGGAAATCCTGGCCGACCAGGATCAGGTCCGCAGCTCAGAGACGAAAGGGGTCAACCCGTCGCGGCAGAGCTTGGAGCTCGCTCTCTTGAATGAACGATCGAGTGCCGACTCCCTGCGCGGCCGCGACGCGCGGCTGAAAGTACAGCGAACGCAGTTGACGGCGGGACTCAAGGAGCTCAACTCGCGGGACATGCAGCTCGCGCAGCTTCAGCGGGAAGTGGACCTGGCGGAAACGCTCTACCGGACCTATGGCGACAAACTGGAGCAGGCCCGCATCAACGATCAGCTCGACAAAGAGCGGATCTCGAATATCACGCTGGTGCAGCCCGCCAGCTTCGTCAGCAAGCCTAGCGGCCCCCGAAAAATCTACGTCCTGGGCCTCGGCTTTGTCATCGCATTGTTGGGCTCGGTCGGCATCGCCCTGCTGGCTGCGATGCTCGACCCGGCTCTCAAGCGGCTGGCCGACATCGAAGAAATCCTGCGGCTGCCGGTCATGGGAACGGTGCGGGTGGGGGTGGCGTGAGGACGATGAGTAGCACGTTACCCGAATCTGAATCTTCCGCTACGGACACTCTTCCACTGGGTACTCCGTACTCAGTACTTAGTACTCAGTACTCAGTACCCAGTTCGGAGCGACCTCGTCAAACGAAGCTTCAACCGATCCCTCGCCGCGCTGCCCGCGTGCCCGGCTTCAAGGAACGCCTGATCCTTCGAGGCTCCGCTCTCCTGCAGAGCCTCTTCGGCTGCCGCGGAACAGATCGGTTCGGCATCCTGATGTATCACCGAGTGACCGACAGCATCCCCGGCATCCCCGAGCCGACCTGGAACGTCACGCCGCGGCGGCTGGAGGAACAACTTGCCGGCCTGCTCCACCGCGGCTTTGAAGCCTGGCCGCTGCGGAATGTGCTCGAACTACATCAGGCGGGTGAGCCGATTCCACGTCGAGTGTTCGCCATGACTTTCGACGATGGCTATGAGTGTGTCTACACAAACGCCTGGCCGATTCTGCAGAGGCTGCAAATTCCCGCGACCATCTTTCTCTCCACCGCCTACCTCGATTCAGCCGAGCCCTTTCCCTGTGACGATTGGCTGGCGGCTGGCAGCGAGAGAGTTCCCACCCAGTCCTGGCGGCCGCTGACCACCGAGCAGTGCCGCCAAATGCAGGCGAGCGGCCTGATCGAGCTGGCCGCCCATACGCACACGCATGGCGACTTCCGCGCTCGCCCCGCGGCCCTCCGGGCCGACCTCCAGCAGAACCAGCAGGAATTGCAGGAGCGATTCGGAATCAGCCACGCTACATTCGCCTTTCCCTACGGCGTCGTGCGAGACGGCTTTGCCGGCGGCGAAATGTCGGATGTCGCGAGCGAGGCCGGATTTCTATCCGCCTTGTCGACCGAGCCGGAGCTCGTGCTTCGTAACCAAGACCCCTTTACCTGGGGCCGCTTTCCAGCGGAGCAGCACGACACGGCCGCAACACTGGCCGCAAAACTGGGCGGCTGGACGTGCGCCCTGCGGGGAATGAAGAACGCCATCACGAATCGCATTCAGAAATAACGATTACGACTCAGGCGCTTCCATGACGTTCCTCTCCGTCTGCCGAACCTCATTTGCCGCCGCGCGCGGCTATGCCCGGAACCTGGCCGCCGGCTCGCTCGTGAAGAGCGGCAGCCTGGCCATCGCGGACCAGGCGGTCGTGAGCGGAACCAGCTTCGTCACCAGCATTCTGCTCGGCTGGAGCGGAAAAACCGAGCTGGGCATCTATTACCTGGCCCTGGCGACGCTCGTCTTTTTCCGCGGGATTCAGGAGCAGCTCATCGCCGCTCCCTACATGGTCTACGCTTCCCGCCGAAGCGGAACGGATGCGGAGGAGTATGCGGGGAGTGCACTGCTGCATCATTTGGCTCTTGGAGTCGTTTCCAGCCTGATCGTCGGCGGGATGCTGCTCGCGGGGATCGGCCCGGCCCAGATGACGTCGGTCTGGATTCTCCTGCTCGGCATCGCGCCGCTCTACCTGCTGCGGGACTTTGTGCGGCAAATGCTCTTCGCCCAGGCAAACCTGCGGCTGGCGCTGGCGCTGGATGTTCTGGTTGCCACGGTGCAACTCGGTTTGATGCTGCCGCTGGCGATTTCCGGCACACTCAGCGTCGAGCTAACCTGGCTGAGCATCGCCCTCGCCAGCGGGCTCGCCGCGCTCCTCTGGACATTCGGAAAGCAGGAAACACTTCGCGGCAGTTTCCCGGCCGCCTGCCAGCACGCCCGCGAAAACTGGACGTTCGCCAAATGGGCCCTGCTGACGCAAGTCATCGGTAGCAGCACCCCGTATCTCATGCCGTGGATCGTGGCCGGCGTCCACGGCGCGACGGAGACCGGCTTGCTCGGAGCTTGCACCACCATCGTCGGCCTTTCGAACATGTTCCTGATCGGCATGGGGAACTTCCTCAGCCCCAAAGCGGCCCGCGCTTTCGCCCGCGGCGGCATCCCGGCGCTTCAGAAAGTCCTTTGGCAGCGCGGAACCCTGTGTGCTACGGCGCTCGGTGTGGCATCGCTTCTGGCGTTCACCATCGGCGGCCCTATCGCCAGCCTGGTTTACGGGCCTGAATTTGCCGATTGCGGCTTGATTATGGGGCTGCTCTCACTGGCGGCTCTGGCGAATAGCCTGGGAATGACAGCCGGCAATGGCCTCTGCTCGATGGACCGCCCGGGGGCGAATTTGTGGGCCGATGTGGGGACTTTTGTCATTTCCCTCGCCGCGATGCTCGTGCTCATTCCGCTCCTGGGCACGCTCGGCGCGGCTCTGGCCACGCTCTGCACCATGACGGCGGACGCCACGCTGCGTTGGTTCATCCTCATCCGCACCATGCGGAGCCTCGCAGCCGGGAGGTCCGCATGAGCAGCAGCTACGTAGGATGGGCTTCTCAGCCCGTCCAGGACGGCCTAGGAAGGCAGTCCTACGACAGAACTAACACAGTAACACACTCCCGGCATTTCTGGCTTACCGCCTGTTTGCTGGGCGTCTTGTTCTTCCTGACGAACCACGATGTCGTCGTTTCGCGACTGCCGGACTACGCCCATTACGACGACTCGGTCATTAGCGTGGCCGTGGGAACCAACTTCATCCGCCGCATCACGTTCTTCCTGCTGGCCGGCCTGGGGATCTGGTTTGCGTTCTTCTCCGCCCACAAGCCGTGGAAGTTCAATCCCTGGATCGCGCTGCCGATCCTCGGCTATGTGGCCTGGTGCTGCGGCAGCGTGCTCTGGTCGGCCGAGCCGGGGATGGGACTAAAGCGGGTCATCACGCTCGTCTGCTTTTATCTCTGCGCCTTGGGCATCGGCCGGCGGTTTGAGATGCGGGATCTCTGCTGGTTGATGTTCGTCATTATTGCCGGCTACTTCGCGATGGGCCTGGGAATGGAACTCGCCCTGGGGACATTCCGCCCCTGGCAATCCGGCCATCGCTTCGCGGGAACGCTGCACCCCAACAGCCAGGCAGCTCATCTTTCGATGATGTGCCTGGCGGCGTTCGCGCTGGCGCCCCGAGATGCGAAAAGGGGAAAATGGCTGTACGCCGCCGTGGTGATCGGCCTGGTCTTCGTGGCGCTCACTCGTTCCCGCACGAACCTCGCTGGGGCGCTCCTGGCCCTCACCATGATCGGGGTTCTCCAAAGCTCGCTCAAATCCAAGCTGATTGCCGGCTACCTGGCGGTGCTGGCGGGGCTGACCGGCATTTTCTTGCTGATGCTCGCCGGCAAAGACCCGTTGACCCAGCTTTTTGAAGCCGCCATGCTCGGCCGCGACGACGACGTGGCTTCGCTCAGCGGCCGGAGCTTGATCTGGCCGATTTGCTGGGAGTTCATCGATCAACGCCCCTGGTTGGGCTATGGCTACGGCTCGTTCTGGACGCCGCTTCGCATCGAGCTGTTCCTGGAAGAGCTGCAATTCTCCATCTTTGAAGCGCACAACGGCTACCTGGAGTTGCTGCTGGGGACCGGCATCGTTGGCTGCGTGCTGTATGTGGCATCGATGGTTACGTCGCTCGTTGCCTCCGCCCACGGCGCGCTCCAGACCCAGGAGAGCAGCCACTCGCTCCTGTTCGGCGTGATGGTGTTCGCCTTCATCTACGCCAACAGCGAGTCCGGCATGATGGGGATCAACCTCGTCACGCTGCTGATGACCAGCCAGATGCTGAACCTGGCCCTGCGCCCCGCTGCCGCTCCGCAAGCCGCTGAAGGAGAGTCCCGTGTTGCAATCGCCTGACATCACCATCGTCGTCTGCACCCATAACCGGGCGGAAAGCCTGCGGCAGGCGCTCGCTAGCCTGTACGACCTGGAAACCGGCGACCGCTTTACGTACGAAGTGCTGGTCATCGACAATGCATCGCCGGACCACACGCCGGCAGTCATCCAGGCCGCTGCCCAGGAATCCAAGGCCCCGCTCCGAGGCGTTCACGAGCCGCAAAAGGGAATCGTCGCGGCCCGCAATCGAGGAGTCCTCGCAGCAACCGGCAAATGGATCGCATTTTTCGATGACGACCAGCTCGCGGATCACCGCTGGCTATTGGAACTCTATGCCGCGGCAGAAGTGCAGCAGGTCCGCAGTGTGGGCGGCGCAGTCCACTTGAAATTGCCAGCAGGCGGTGAGCGCAGCCTTGCTCTCCTGGTCCGCACGCTGCTCGGTGAATCCCGCTGGTCGGAAGTGACGACCCCGTACACCCGCTCCACGAGTCCCGGCGCGGGCAACTGGCTGCTGGAGAGAGACCTGATCGTGGAAGTGGGGATGTTCCAGGCGGCGAATCAGGGACGGAATGAAGATAGCGACCTTTACCGCCGCATCTGCCTGGCGGGGGAGACTTCCTGGTTCGTCCCCACCGCCATCGTCCATCACATCATCACCCCGGATCGGCTGGAAGAGCCCTACTTGCTCCGCCTGGCCCGGATCGTGGGAGAATTCGTCGCCCTGCGGGAGCTGTCGCTTGACGGCCGCGCGAAATTCGTACTGCTGTGGCTACTCAAAGGGCTCCGCGCTGCTCTCGTCTACGCTCCGCGCTGGCTGCTGGCATGGACGCTCGCCTGGAAGGAAGAGGCCTTGGAACTGCGATGCTTACTAGAGATTCAAAAAGCGTATCTGCGCCAGGGATGGAGACAACTGGCTAGCCGGGCAACCATCGCGAGCAAGCCGACGGGCGAGCTTGTCCGCGCAAGATGTCCAAGCGGCGGTTCCCTGTGATGCTCTCAGCGCCACGAAACTCCCATTTCTTGACGCTCTCCGAACTCACGGATACGATGCGTCGTACAGACTCTTGCGAATATTTCTCGCCAACATTTTCAGATCCGCTGCCGTGCCCAAGAAAGGTCGCTCTCCGCGTTGGCTCGTCAGGGCGGGAGTTGGCGCACTGGCCTTGGCACTTCTTGGGATTGCCGTGGCGCTGTGGCAGTGGTCCCGGCCGCCAGATCCCGCCCTGCTGACTGCTGCCGCTAAGGCGCTCGAAGAAAACCGCCCCGACGATGCCTTCCGATTGGCGCAGAGCTATTTGGTCAAGGCCCCCAAGTCGGCCGCTGCCCGATACCTGGCGGCCCAGGCGAAGCAGAAACGTCGACGCCCCGACGAGGCGCTCGCAATTCTGGCGGAAGTGCCTGCGGAAGACGGCAGTGATGAAGCGGTGCAGGGCGCGCTCTTGGCCGGGGATATTTGTCTCGAGCTCGGGCGGGCCTGGGACGCCGAAAAGTACTATCGCCAGGCTCTCCTCCATGTCCCGCGGGACGTGAGTGCGAACCGCAAGATGGTCTCGCTTTTGACCATCGAGGGTCGCCGGTGGGAATCGCGGCCCTATCTGTTGGAATTGGTCACGCAGCGGCAAAACGCCATGGACGAGTTGATCGCGCTCGGGGATATCTGGCCGGACTTCAAGTTTAGAGCCGAGTTGGAACGGTTCCGCGCACTGCGGCCGCAGGATCCGCTGCCGCTGCTGGGCCTGGCTCGGATGACGGCTCATGAGAATAAACTTGCCGACGCCCGCGACATGCTTCGCCAGGTGATCGCGGCGTATCCCGATCTGGTGGAAGCCCATGCCTGGCTCGGCTGGACGTTGGTGCAAGATCGGCAGGGGGCCGCCGCGCTCGCGGCCTGGGAAAAGGCCCTCCCCCCCACCGCTGCCGACCATCCCATGATTTGGCTCGTTCGCGGCACGGGCGCGGAGCTGTTGGACCAGACCCCAGCGGCGGTCCGCTGCTTCGGGGAAGCGCTGCGGCGAGACCCCAATTATGATCTGGCGGCATTTCGGCTCTCCCAATCGCTCGCCGTGGTGAAGCAGACGCAGGCCGCCAAAATCGTCGGGCAGCGAGCCGACGTGCTCCTGAAATTGGCGGCCACGCTCAAGACCGTGCATGGCAATCGAAAGAGCGACCCCCCGACCTTTGGCCAGGTCGCCGAAAAGATGGAATCGCTAGGGCGGCTGCGGGAAGCCTGGGCCTGGTATCACTTGATTGTCTCGCTCGACCCCACGCAGACCTGGGCGTCCGTCGAAGCCGAAGGGCTCAGCCCTCGGTTGACGGGAGCACCATGCCTCTCGTTGACCGAAGCCGAGCCGGATCTGACGCTGGACTTTGCGAAGTTTCCGCTTCCCCAGTGGCCGGAAGCCGAGCGGCCCGCCGTCGCGAGAGCCCAGCCGAGCCCCTCGTCCTCGGTCCGCTTCATCGATTCGGCAGCGGCGGCGGGAATCAACTTCACTTACTTCAATGGAGAGGAGCAGGGCCTGTCGCGGATCCTCGGTGATCTGGGGGGCGGGATCGGCGTTCTCGACTACGACGGCGACTTTTGGCCGGATCTCTATTTCAGCCAGGGTGCGGACTGGCCGGTCAACACCGCCTCCACCGCGCATCGAGACCGGCTGTACCGCAATCTGGGCAACGGAAAATTCGAGGATGTCACGCTCGCGGCCGGACTGGGAGACAACTCCTTTAGCCACGGGATATCCGTGGGTGACTTTGATAATGATGGCTTTCCCGATCTGTATCTGGCCAATTGCGGCGTGAACCGGCTGTACCATAACAATGGCGATGGCACATTCACGGATGTCGCCCCTCAAGCCGGCATCACCAGCAGCGACTGGACCTCCAGTTGCCTGGTGGCGGACCTCAGCGGGGACGGCCTGCCTGATCTCTACGACGTGAACTATCTCGAAGGGGACGCCCTCACCCGCCGCTGCCCCAATGGACCCTGCGGACCGCACCTGTTCCCCGCGCAGCAGGACCGCTTGCTCCTCAACTGGGGTGACGGCACTTTCCGCGACATCACTCGCGTGGCCGGAATCAACGGCAAGCTCGGCAAGGGGCTCGGCATTGTGGCCGCGGATTTCGCCGTGAGCGGCAGGCTGAGCCTGTTCATCGCCAACGACACGACCCCCAACTTCTTTTACGAGAACGTCACGCCCCCAGGAGATCCCGTTCCCCGCTTTAGCGAAAACGGCGTCCTCTCGGGGCTCGCCTACGACCGCAATGGGCTGTCGCAGGCCTGCATGGGCGTAGCCGCGGACGACGCCACCGGCGATGGATTCATTGAACTTTTCGTCACGAACTTCTACAACGAATCGAACACGTTTTACTCTCCCGAAATCCCCGGCAAGGCCTACAGCGATCAGACCGCCGAATTCAGCCTCCGCGAGGGAAGCCTGCAAATGCTCGGCTTTGGCACGCAGTTCATCGACGGCGAGCTGGACGGCTGGCCCGATTTGATCATCACCAACGGGCACGTGCAGGACCGCACCAAAGAGGGCGTTCCCTTCAAAATGCGGGCCCAATACTACCGCAACCTGGCCGGGGAGGGTTTCGAAGAGCTCACTCCCGATTCGCTCGGCCCGTTCTTTCGCCAGCAGCACCTGGGCCGAGGGCTGACTCGGCTCGATTGGAACCGCGACGGCCGCGAAGACGTTGTCATTTCGCACATCGGCTCCCCCGCCGCCCTCCTGACTAACCAGACCTCCCCGGCCGGCCACTTTCTGGCGCTACAGCTCCGCGGCACCGCCGGCAGCCGCGATGCCATCGGAGCCGTCGCGCGGGTCAAAATCGGCGAGCGAATCATCACCCGCCAACTCACCGCGGGAGACGGCTACCAGGCCAGCAACCAGCGGCAGCTCATCTTCGGGCTAGGCTCCGCCGAAAAGATCGACCAGCTCGAAATCCGCTGGCTCCATGGCACGACGCAGACCTTCACCGACCTCTCCGTCGATGCGCAGTACATTGCCCTGGAGGGCCGCGACTCGCTGGTCAAGCTCTCCACGCCGCAATAACCCGACGCGCCAGCGAAGGAAAGCGTTGCCTGCTTGGGGTCGCCATGAAATCCCGACAATGCCCGCGGGGGTCTGTCCTGCCGGAAGGTGGCGTGTTCTGATGGGGCTTTTGGCAGGAGAGAGCCTTGCTCCGCTGGCGACTTCTAAGCTCGGCAATCGTCCTGACGGTCCTGCTTTCGCTGGCCTATTTGGATTTTCAGCGGACCCTCGTGGGAGTGGCGGGGACGTGGCTGCTGCCGGTGTACTTGCTGGTCAGCGTGCTGGCGACGCGGGAAATGCTGCACCTGGTTTCGCTCCGCGAGTTTCGTCCCGTTGCCTGGCCAGTCTACTTGGGCACTTTCGCAGTTTCGCTTGCACCCTGCATCCCGATACTTGTAAATCTGATCGATCGGCGGAAATTCCTCGTCGTCGACATGGGAGGTTGGGGCGAATCGGTCCCGCAATTTGCTTTGTTCGTTGTCGGTCTCGCGCTGGGGACATTCTTCATTTTCCTGGCCGAAATGCGCCGCTACCGTCAGCCGGGAACGGCGAGCGTGAATGTGGCCCTCTCCCTGATGTGCCTGGTTTACATCGGCGTGCTGTGGGGCTTCATTCCACTGCTACGCCGCTTCCATGACAACGGCTGGGGGATGATGGCGCTCGTCAGCACGATTTTGATTGTGAAATCGTGCGATTCCGGGGCCTACTTCACCGGCCGCTTCCTGGGGCGGCACAAAATGAGCCCGATCCTCAGCCCGAAAAAAACCATCGAAGGGGCCGTCGGCGGCCTCGTCATCGCCTGCCTCTCCTGCGGCCTGTTCTTTTACTTCACCGGCCCCACTTTGGTGGGATCCAGTTTTCAGATGCCGACACTCCCGCGCTGGCTGGGATATACTCTGGCTGTGGCGGTTGCCGGCATGTTCGGCGACCTGGCCGAATCGCTCCTCAAGCGCGATATGGGAAGCAAAGACGCCGGCAACCAGCTCCCCGGCCTCGGAGGCGTGCTGGACGTAATCGACAGCATCCTCTTCGCCGCCCCAGTGGCTTATCTGTGCTGGGTGCTGGGACTGGTAGGCCCTGGAACGCCATGATTCTCTGACCCCTTACTCCTGACCCCTGACTCCCATGCTCCGCCCCCTCTGCCTTGCCGCTGTCGTTCTGATCCCCGCTTTCGCTTCGGCTGCCGATTGGAAACCGGTCCCCGGTCCGCTGGCCACTAGGTGGGCCAAGGATGTTTCTCCGGAAAAAGTACACCCAGAGTATCCCCGCCCGCAGATGGTGCGGAAGCAGTGGACGAACCTCAACGGCTCGTGGGAATACGCCGTCGTCCCCGCCGAAGCCGGACAGCCGAAGGCATTCACCGGAAAGATCCTGGTGCCGTTTCCGGTGGAATCGTCCCTTTCCGGCGTGATGAAACGAGTCGGACCCAAGGAGAAACTCTGGTATCGCCGCACGCTGGAAGTCCGCAAGCCCAAGGACGCCAGCCGCGTGCTACTCCATTTTGGCGCGGTGGACTGGGAAGCGAAGGTCTGGGTGAACGGCAACGAGGTCGCCCAGCATCGCGGCGGATACGATCCATTCTCCTGCGACATCACGGACGCTCTTGCCGCTGATAAGCCCTCGGAACTGCTTGTTTCCGCCAGCGACCCCACCGATGCCAGTTTCCAACCCCGCGGCAAGCAAATCGCCAGGCCCCACGGCATCTGGTACACGCCGACGACCGGCATCTGGCAAACGGTCTGGCTGGAAGTCGTGCCGACGACGCACATCGAATCAATCCGATTGGTCTCGGATCTGGATGCAAAGGCGGTTCGCGTAGCGGTTGTAGTCGCGGGTGCGAATGATGCAGTACGCGTTACCGCCACCGCTTACGATTCGGAGCTTCGGGTACGGGACGCCCGTGGAGTCCACGCCGACGTTGTGGCATCCGCCATGGACAAACCTGGTGTCGAGTTGACGCTCCGGTCCGAGAAATTCAAGCCTTGGTCACCGGACTCGCCGAAGCTCTACGATATTCGGATCTCGGTCATCAAAGACGAAAAAACTATCGATTCGGTGGACAGTTATGTGGCCTTGCGGAAAATCAGCCTGGGCAAGGACGCGGACGGCATCACGCGAATCCTGCTCAATGATAAACCGCTCTTCCAGTTCGGCCCGCTTGATCAGGGCTTCTGGCCAGACGGCCTGTACACCGCGCCGACCGATGAAGCCCTGCGCTACGACCTGGAAGTGACCAAAAAGCTCGGCTTCAACATGGTCCGCAAGCATGTGAAGGTGGAGCCGGCCCGCTGGTATCACCACTGCGACAAACTGGGGCTGCTCGTTTGGCAGGACATGCCCAGCGGCGACAAGTACATCGGTCCGAAAGACCCGGATTCGCAGCGGACGGAAGAGTCGGCGAAGCAGTTCGAAGCCGAGTGGGCCGAGATCATCAAGGATTTTGGCAACCATCCCTGCATCGTGATGTGGGTGCCGTTCAATGAAGGCTGGGGACAGTATGACACCGCCCGCATCGCTGAACTGACTCGAAAGCTCGATCCCACCCGCCTCGTCAACAGCGCCAGCGGCTGGACGGACCGCAAAGTGGGGGACGTGCATGACGTGCATATCTATCCCGGCCCCGGCATGCCGCCGCTGGAGGAGAAGCGGGCCGCGGTGCTCGGCGAATACGGCGGCCTCGGCCTGCCGCTGGAAGGTCACACCTGGCAAGGGAAAGACAACTGGGGTTATCGCAGTTACACGAACAAAGGGGATTTACAGCGGGCCTACTTGCAGCTCACCGCGAACCTCCGGCCGCTCATCGGCAAGGGACTTTCGGCTGCGGTCTACACGCAAACGACGGATGTGGAGATTGAAGTCAACGGCCTGATGACCTACGACCGGGCCATCCTCAAGTTCGACGAAAAGCAAATCGCCGCCGCTCATGCAAAACTCTATCTGCCGCCGCCGAAGGTAACTACCGTGGTGCCGACTTCGCAGAAGGAGGCTCAAAAGTGGCGATATACCTTCGCCAAACCCGCGGACGGCTGGGAGAAGCCCGGCTTCGACGACGCTGCCTGGAAAGAGGGCCCCGGCGGCTTCGGTGAGAAGAGCACCCCCGGCAGCGCCGTCCGAACGGACTGGAAAACGCCCGACATCTGGCTCTGCCGCACCTTCGAGCTGCCTGCCGGCAAGCATGAAGGCCTGTACCTCGCTATCCATCATGACGAAGGAGCCGAGGTCTATCTCAACGGCATCCTCGCCGCCAAGACCAGCGGCTTCATAACGGACTACACCCTTATCGCCATCGACGAAGCGGCATTAAAGACGCTCCGCGAAGGGAAGAACACCATTGCCGTCCACTGCCATCAAACGGGGGGCGGGCAATATATCGACGTGGGGCTGGTGCAAGTGGTGGAAGCCGACGGCAAAAGGTGATGTTATGTCGCTTTACTTCTCGCTCTTCGTCTTGAACGTCCTCTCATGCTTGTTCGCCGGGATGCTGACCGTGTAGGTCTTGGCGTCGGGGGCGACGGAGAGCTTGATGTAGTTGGCTTTGCACTGCTCTTCCTTGTTGGCGATGTATTCGTCGGGGACATTGCTGGTCGCGCCGTCGGGCCGGAGGTTCTTGTGGACCTGGTAGAGAGCCTCCAGGGATTTGGTTTCCTTGAGGTTGGCGAAAACTTCCGGCAGGCAGCCCTTGGTCGTCCCGTTGTTCATGATGGCGACGCGGGGCTCCAGCGACCGCAGCACCAGCGGGTTGTTGCTGGAGTCGAGGCCGTGGTGCGTCACCTGGTAGACATCCACTTTGCCAATCAGGTTCTTGGGGCAGACGAGCCGCGTTTCCTGGTTCCAAGTGAGGTCGCCGGCGTCGAAGAAGCGGAAGGGGCCGAATTCGAGCACGCTCACCACGCTATTGGCGTTGTCGCTGCCGTCCCGCTCCTTTTCCTTGGCGGCGGCACAGACTTCCTTATTATCCGGCGTGCCGGCTGGGGGGGCGATGAAGGTTTTGCGGGTGCCGATGCATTTGAGCGAAAGCTCAAGCCTCGCCTTGCGGTTCTCCTCGGTCTGCTTGAGCGGCAGCTTATTGCCGGGGGCGAGGACGTGCTTCTCGCGGACCTTCACATCGAAATAAGCCTTGCCCGGATCATCCGGCATCCCTTCGAACTTGCCGTTGTCCCATAGGTTGAGAATGGGAACGAGCTCGGCCAGCGTGGTGGTTCCGCCGAAATGGTCGCTGTGATAGTGCGTCACGATGACGTGGTCGAGCTGCTTCATGCCGGCGACCTCGCCCAGCGTTTTGACGATCCGCTCAGGGTCGCGGCGGCCGATGTTGCCGGTGTCGATGAGGACTGTCTCGCCAGCCGGGGTGACAATGAGCGTGGCCGCGCCCCCTTCCACGTCGATCCAGTAAATGTCCAGCCGGCCGTCCTTGGGCCCGGCGAGACAGGTGGAGCAGAGGGCGAAGGACAGAAGGAAGGCCGAGGTGCGGAGGAGAACGGTCATGATTTGGCTCACGGGGGGATGCGGAGAGGATTGAACAGAAGGCAACGGAGGGAACGAAGGGGAATGGAGCGGATGGTTTTGGTGTTAGCGGCGGAAGAGGAACTCCTTGGCGTTCATTAGGGCCCAAGCCAGGTCTTGCAGGGCGGCGAATTTGTCGGGGGAGTCTTTAAGCAGTGACAAGGCGGCGGCTTGTTCGTCTGGCGCTGGCTCTCGGCAGAGTGCATTCCAGTAGAGGTCGGTGATAATGTCGCTGTCGCTTTGGCCGGAGTCGAGCAGGCGTCTGAGCCGGTTGTCGTTGTCCGCGAGAAGTTCGGAAAGTCCTTCGTCGCCGATGAGGGTGAATACCTGCTTCAGCGAAGTTTCGCTGGAGCGCTCGCATTCGCATGCCAGCAGCCGTTCGGGCTTGCCGAAGGTCCTGAGGAAGCGGTCGGCAGCCCCGCTTTGCTTGCGGGCCGCCCGCGAGACGCCGCGGACTTGCCCCGCCCGTGTCCCTCGCGGATAGCCAATCAGCCGCGGCGGGACATCCAGCACCTGGCACTGCGCATCCAGCAGCTTTTCCGCGGATAGCCGGCGGACGATGGCCCGCGCGTAATTCGTCTCGTCGTCGCGGTTGGTTTCGTTCGACTCGGCGGCAAGCTGGTAGACGCGGCTGGTCATGATGCGGCGGACGAGGTACTTGAGATCAAAGTTGCGGCTGGCGAAATCGAGGGCCAGTTCCTCGAGCAGCGGGGCGTGGCTGGGCGGGTTCGTGAGCCGAAAGTCGTCGATCGGCTCGACGAGTCCGCGGCCGAGGAGGTGATACCAGACGAAGTTGGCCTGTGACTTCACGAACAGCTCGTTGCCCGGCGATGCCAGCCACTGAGCCAGCGGCGGCAGGCGATTGCTAGCCGGCTCCAGCGACAGAATCTCCCCGCCGAGGAATTTGGGAGCGGCGTCGTGACCGGTGCGGGGGTCCTTCACCTCCCTGTCGGTCCTGGCGAGCACGATCTGTTCGCCGTTGAACTCGTGCAGGTCGAGCTTGTCGCTCCGCTTGTTCTCGCCCACTTCCCTGTAGTCAATCTGGCCGAAGAGAGCGGCCCACGAGTAGTAGTCATCCTGCGTCCAGCGGTCAAACGGGTGATTGTGGCACTTGGCACATTGCAGCCGCACGCCGAGGAACAATCGGGCCGCCGTCTCGCCGCGAGTGAACGTGTCGCGGTTGGCACGCCAAAAATTAGCCGGCGGATTGGCGTACGTGCTCCCTTGGGCGTCCACCATCTCCCCCACAAACTGGTCCAGCGGCTTGCCGGCGGCGATGGATTCGCGAATCCAGCCGTAGAATAGGTCCACACCTTTCTGGTCGAGGACCTTCTCTTCATTACGCAGTAAATCCGACCATTTGAGCGCCCAATGCTCCGCAAACTCCGGCCGCACGAGCAATCGGTCGATCAGCCGCTCGCGCTTGTCGGGGGCTACATCGGCCATGAAGCCTTGGACCTCTTCTCGCGTCGGCAAAAGACCGATCGCGTCGAGATAGGCGCGGCGGGCAAAGACGGCGTCCTCGGCAATCAGCGACGGATTCATCCGCAGCGCTTGGAGGCGAGCGAAGACATGAACATCGATGTTGCTGCTTGCCTCAGGTTCTTTCCTGACAAACTCTGGGCGCGCGGGCAAAAACGCCAAGCGTACCGGAACCTGCTGGTCGAGATAGCGGACGATGACGGTCGTCTCTCCCGCTTGCAGCCGCTGAATCTGGCCGTCGTGCCCGGCAGTGACCAGGTTGTTCGTGAGATCGTAGACGGCGAGGCTGGTGACATCGCGCGTGCTGCCGTCGGCGAAATGGGCGGTCGCTGTGAGTGCCAGGCTCATCTCCGGCTCAAAGAGCACCGCCTCGGCTGGCGCGACCACCAGTTTCATCAAGTGCGGCTCTTCAGCGCGAATTCCAACTGCTCCGGCGCGCAGCCAGTTCAACAGAATCGAGTACTCCTGCGAATCCCGCTTGAACCGGACGCCTCCCTGGTGTGCCGCCTGTCCCGACGCCTTTTGCAAAATCAAGCTGCTCTCCGGCTCCAGCAGATTCACCCGCCGCTGGGCCGCATCCTTGGTCAGCGACGCGTAGTCAAATGACGGGTCTTCTCCCCGCAACGACAGCTTGAAGCCCCCTTTGCCGTTCTGGTTCCCGTGACAAGCTCCCAGATTGCAGCCGGACTTGGCCAGCACGGCCATCACGTCGCGGCGGAAGGAGACTGGCTCCTCCCCGCGCGCTGCCACGCCAACGACCACCAGCAGGCCAGCGGCAAGAATGAGCCTGGAAGGGCGGATTCGCGATGGACTGCGAGAAAGCATGCCGGCAAGCGAATTTGACGAACTGGATGGGAGGGAAGCAGCTCCCCAAGTATCGGCCAGCGAATGGACGATTGCAACGCTCTCCTCATGGCCCTACTGCGAATCAGCGAGGTCGCAAGGCGGAGCGAGATCAGTGGGAATCTCTCCCCGGCGCTCGAGAATCTGCCGCGCTCCGAGCAGCCCGCGATGCTTTAGCCGCACATAGTCCACGAACGAGAACGCCGTCTCTACAACCGGCTCGTTGGCGGCCCACCATTCCGACCACGGCGGTACGCTGGCCGGGTAGAGGACCGCTTGACGAAAATAAATGAGGCATTCCTCCATCCAGACATTTTATCAGCGCCCCGAGTTCTCGCGTGATTTGTCATGGATTTGGCCCCAGAGGACTGTTAGAATACATCTCAAGGAGAGTCCATGTCTACTTTTCGCGTACATTTCGACGGCACGGTCTTTGTTCCTGATGAACCCGTGCCGCTGCCGCCAAACACGCCGCTTCGCATTACGGTGGTGGCCGACACTTCGGCGGAAACCCCGCTCGCGCGTCTGGCTGCGATAATGGAAAAACTCCCTCAACCTGCTTCTTGGCCCGAGGATGGTGCAAAAGAGGGAGACCACTTTCTCTACGGCACGCCAAAGCATGGCTCCCCATGATCTCGGATAAACTGGGTTAGCGTCGGCTAACTTGCGGAACGCTTCAAGGTTTGCCCCGAATTACCTTCTGCCCCCTTTCCAGGCTGAACCGCACAATATACAACTCATTGGTTGTATCGCCATGGGTATGGATTACTCACGAAAAAAGGGTCGGCGGAATGACAAGAAAACGAAAACCCCTCAGCAAGGGAAAACCAGGAAAGCGAAAGAGGTTGGAAGCGGCACAGTCAGGGGAGACACCGGAGCCTGATTGGGTACGGATCCCAAGAGCAAACATGATTCACCGTCGTCAGGGACTCAAATTGAGCCAACCAGATTTAGCCGCGTGACGTCCAATCTCAAATGCAACGTCAGTCTGCGGATTGACCGAAGAAAACTTCGCTGGGAGTTTGGTAATTGTGACGTTTCCGGGGCCGGTCGTTGATACGTTGTGTGGTGTCGGCCAGGTCC
>JBPCKT010000067.1:0-17856 GCA_051004015.1 Pirellulaceae bacterium
TGGGCAGGCTGGAAGCCTACCCCACCGCTGGATCACAGCCACTTTGCCAGCGGCCCTCCGCGGGCGGCCATTGCGTCAATCTTCTTCGCAACGTCTTGGTCCGGGACCAGTGGCGGCGCATGGTGCGGCTTGATGCGGGCGTCGATGAGCAGCGGGCCGGTGCAGCCCCAGTGCTTCTGTTCGGTGAACTCGCCGATGCCGCTGATGTCCGCGGCGGGATTGCTGCGGGTGAATGTTACCCAGAGGAAGTTGCCGAGAGTGCGAGCGGTGAATTCGCTGTCGTCGACGAGGACGAGGAGGGGGAGGGAAGAAGGCAGTAGGCAGTCGGCAGTAGGCAGAGGCTCCGTCCGCTGATCCGCTTCCACGGCGAGGACGCCGGGCAAACACAGCCGCGGATTCCTAAAGCCCTCCGGCAGCCGCAAATCACTCGGCAGTTCAGTCGCCAGAGTGCGAATCGGCTTGCCCGCTGCGGCGATGACGACTTTGGAGCCCATGTTCAGCCCGTCGCCGCTGTAGTCGAGGGTGTCGATGGTGGTGCGGGTGTGAAAGTGCAGGTCCCGCCCCCAGTCGACCCGTTCCAGCAGGTGCCGGAAGAAGGCCGGGATGTCGTGCAGGTCGAGCCGCTCGTTATCGAATAGGTTCGTAATGAGTAGATATTTGGCGAGCGACATCTGCCCCTGTCCCAAAATTGCGCTGGCCTGCGTCAAAAGCTCCTGCGGGCGGCCGGCGCTTTGATAGGGCGTATACCGCTCACTGCCGATGGCCAGGAGCAGCGGATGGACACCGGCCGCATCGACGGCATGAACCTCCCATACCCCGGGTATCACCGTGGGAATCACCGGTCCGGTCAGCTCATGGATGAGCCGGCCGAACGTCGTGTCTTCCTGCGGCGGCCGGCCGACAACGGTGAACGGCCAGACGGCATCTTCACGGCAATAGACTGTCTCGACCTTCAGCACGGGAAAGTCGTGAGCCAGGCTGTAATATCCCAGATGGTCGCCGAACGGCCCTTCCGGCAATTGCTTGCCCTGAATGACGGTGCCGCTGATGCAAAAGTCGGCGTCGGCATAGATCGGAAGCTCGTCGCCGCGGCCAATCATGGGGATGCGGTGGCCGGCCAGCGCCCCGGCGAATGTCAGCTCGCTCATTCCTTCCGGCAACGGCATCACCGCGGCCAGCGTCATCGCCAGATGGCCCCCCACAAAGATGTTCACCCGCAGCGGCCGGCCGGCTTGCACCGCGGCTGTGTGATGCACGCCGATGCCGCGATGAATCTGATAATGCAGTCCCACTTCCTCATCCGGCCGGTACGAACCGCCGGAAAGCTGCACGCGGTACATCCCGAGGTTCGATTTCGCCAGGCCGGGCTGGGTGACGTCTTCCGTATAGACCTGCGGCAGCGTGATGAAGGCCCCGCCGTCGTTGGGCCAGGAGACGAGCTGCGGCAAATCGTGGATGCGAATCTGCTCCGCCAGAACCGGACCACGACTGACCCGCTTAGGCTGCATCCGCCAGGCGGTCAGCGGCGCGGAGAGATACCGCGCCGGACGGCGGAAGAAGGCGGCTGGGTCAATCTTCAATTCAATCGCCCGGCGGACCCGCTCGTAGGTGTGGCGGAACAGATACCGGGCCCGCTCCAGGGTGCCAAACAGGTTGCTCACCATCGGAAAGCGGCAGCCCTTCACGTTGGCGAAGAAGATTGCCGGCCCGCCCGACTGATAAACCCGCCGCTGAATTTCCGCCGCCTCCAGTCGGGGGTCGATTTCCTCGTCGAGCCGCACGACATGCCCCGCCTTCTCCAGGTCGAGCAAATGGCGGTGAAGTGAAAACATGCGGGAGGATCAGAGAGATGATATGCTCATAGTAGTCCGCTCACTCCGTGAGCGGACATGCCGGCTACTTTCCCATTTTGCCACGCCGCCGCCGGGCGGACTATCCGCTAGTGCCCGACAATCTTCTCCCATCTTCCGCGAATGAGGCCCGCTGGGCCGAGACCTGGCAGGAACTGGGCCAGGGCGCGCCAACTTTGGCCGGCCTCGCCCGGGTTTGCAGCCTGAGCATGGCAACTGGCGGGGATAAAAGCCTGGCACTCTCGCCGGAGGCGAAGGCCATCATGTTCGCGGCTCGCAAGCGGGCGGTAATTGAAGTGAAGGGAGCCAACCGGGCCTTCGATGCTCCCGGCCGCATGTTGGCCGTCTATGTGGAAACGGAGCCCGACCGGACCCTCATTTTCCGCAGCCGCGAAGACCCGGTTGTGACTATTCGCTTCCTGGCCGGCTTTCGAGAACTCTGCGCGGCGGGACTGGTCATGCACCATATTTACCAGGAGTTTTCGCTCACCCGCGAGGGCGTGGACCTGGCCGCGACGGTTCGGGAGCCGGAGGTAGAATCCCTGCTGGGCTTGGCAACGGAGGTGGGACTCCACGAATAGTGAAGTTGCAACGTGTTTCTTTGCCCCATGATAAGGTGGTATCCACCGGAATAAAAACTACGCAGACTTTGTATTTTACCCTTTGCGCAAAGTCTGGCATCTTGACGTAGCCTGTGCGACCCCTACATTCACCCATCTGCGCGGCTTCATGGGAGAAGGTCCCACGGAGGGACGCGCAGGTTTGGAATGTTCTCTGAAAGGGTCCATGGAAATGAAGTACCTGATTCTCGCTGTGGCGCTCGTCGCCTCTGTGGCAACTGCTGATTTTGCCGAAGCTCGCGGCCGTCGTGGCTGTTCTAGCTGTGGCGGATGCCCGGGTGGCGTTTGTGCGGTGCCTGCTGCTCCTGCTCAGAAGGGTTATGCGGAAGCCGCCAAGCCGGAGGCCGCCGTTGCCGCCGCCACCGTTCCTGCTCCGCAGACCACCACGGTTGCTACGTATCGCCGCCTCTTCCGCCGCCGTTAGAACTTGCTAGCAGCCCTTGGCTGCTTGTTTCGCAGGAGAGCGAGGGACCGACTCTCCTTTCTTTATGCGCCGGTCACTTCACGAGTCCTCGTAGCACCCGCAGGTTTACGACGTCCCACTCTTCCCCGGCAGCATTCTTCTCCTTAGCCGTTTCCAGGTACATGGGCACCGTGCGAAACCGCTTGTCCGCAAGCAGCATGCGGAAGGGCTCGAGGCCCAGCTCCCCTTCGCCGATGTGCTCGTGCCGGTCGACCCGGGAACCGAGATCGCGTTTGCTGTCGTTGAGGTGGAAGGCTTTGATGAGCCCGATGCCGACCGCCTGGTCGAACTGCTTCCAGGTGCTCTCGAATTCAGCCATCGTCCCCAGCGGATAGCCAGCGGCGAAGGCGTGGCAGGTATCAAAGCAGATGCCGAGGCGGCTTTTGTCCTTGACCCCGGTGAGCATCGCCCCGAGCTGCTCAAACTTCCAGCCCAAATTGCTCCCCTGGCCGGCGACGTTTTCCAGGAGAGGAATAGCCGCCAGTTCCTGCGTGCGGGCGGCGATTTCGTCGAGGGCCCGCACGATGAGAGCGATGCCCTCATCTTCCGTCGCCGTCGTGTGTGAACCGGGATGTACAACCACGTAAGGAATGCCCAATTGCTCCGCGCGCTCGAGCTCCACCACCAAAGAGTCCACGCTCTTTCGCCACAGCTCCTCTACCGGCGACGCCAGGTTGATGAGATAGGAGGCATGGGAGAGCGGATGCGTGATTTTTCGTTCCGCCAGCGCTCCTCGGAACTGATCCACCTCTTCCGCTGTGATTTCCTTAGCCCGCCACTGATTATTGTTCTTCGTAAATAGCTGCACGCAGTCGCAGCCCACCGCATGGGCCGAATCGACCGCCTTATAGTAACCTCCCGAAATGGAGAGATGAGAGCCGAGGATGGGCATGAATTTGCCGTCCGAAGTTTCAGAACAGAATTGCCGCAGCGTACGGGACAAACACAGATTACTGCACGCTCCGCATGTAGCGCAGGAATTCCGTGTCCAGCACGCTCAAATCGTTGCCGAAATGCTTTTTGAACATTGCCAGGCGGAACTCGGCCCCTTCCTCCACCAGTTGCGGCTGCTTGGCGAGTTCTTGGACGTAGTCGATGTACTTGGGCCCGCGGGTGCGGAGTAGAAAGTAGTTGAGCGCCCAGGCCTCGGCATAGGCGTCGGCCGCGGTGGTGGGGTCGCGAAAACGCTTGTCGTCGGAAAGGAGAGTGGTGAGGGACTCTTCAGGGCGGTCGCGGAGCAACTTGCGAAAGTTGAACAAGTTCACCCGGTTCACGCCGCCGATGTTTTTCCAGCCCTTCGCGCTTTGCAGATCGGGGGTTTCAAAATAGATGGCGATTCCCTCGCTGACCCAGAACGGGTTGTCGGCAAAGCGGGCTTCCAGGCCGCTGTTGTAAGCCAGTTGGTGGGTCGCCTCGTGGATGATGGTGGCCACGGTCCTTTCCGCCTCCGGCTGGGAGAGGATGGCGTTGATGCGTGCCGCCGAGTTGCGGTCTCCCTTAATTCGCAGCTCCTCGACACCCGTCAGGTCGTACATGTTGACCTGGTTCGACTGCAAGCTGTAGTAGCCGATGATCGACTTTGTCGCCTCGCCGAGCTCCCTGCGGGAATACTGGGCGTAAGATTCCTGGTTTTCGAAGACCAGGGCGATGAGGGGGAACTCCGGCTCGTGCAGCTCCAGCTTGCGGAACTTCCAGTAGGTGTAGAAGGCGTCAAAGAGTCGTTCGTAGAGGCCGCCGACCCATTTGGCGTAACCTGGCGACGTGTTGTAGCAAAAGACGTAGTGTTTGGTCTGATGGATTTTGAAGCCGGGCAAATCGCTGGTGAGCTTCTTCGCCAGTTCATCCTTGGTAAGCGGCTTGAAGGGCTTATCGTCCTTGCGGCGGGCGGCGATTTCTTCCTTGGGAAGCGGCCACAGCACGCCATCCCGCGTGAGCAGAAGAACGCCCCCGTCCTGAGCTTCGACTTCGATGCGGCCTTCCAGCTCGGTTCTCGTGCCGTTCTTGTCGATCGTGACGAAGTCGACGGCGAGAGCGGCTTGCGCACAACAAATTACGGCCAAAGCGGTTGAGATATGACGCGCAAGAGGTGGGAGAAAGGACATAGGATTGAGAGACGGATGGCGAGTGTCAAACCCCTGCACCGTTAGTATACACTCTCCCTCTTGAGCGTCGCGCGGCAGTCGTTTCACGAAACAAGGCTGGAGTTGCCGCTGGCCATGCTGTCAACCGTCCATTGCCCGAAGCACGCGATTTTTCCGAAGTCTGAAAAACGGCCAAATTCCAAGCCTGCACTTTGTGAAACCGCCTTGGTATAATCCACTACGTACCTTGTAGAAATGCAACCATCCTGAGGACGGCTTTGCCGCCAGGTGATGTCACGACGCGATAATATTGACCGCCTTTTGCGCGACTGGCCCTACGACCCTAGCGGAATCAGCGTCCGCAAAAAGAAAGGGACAGATGGCCGCGACGTGCTGCAAATGCGGCTGGATTTGGGCCTGCTTCAACTGGAAGTCAAGGGCCGGCCCGACGGCACGCGCCCGCACGGCTGCGAATCGTTCTACGATTACCTCGTCCGCCGCACGCTCGACGACGGCAACGAATACACGATGACCGAGGAGGAGTGCGACGAGGCGGACCGGGAGTTCGGGCAGTACTATCACCGCCGCATCTGCTGGCTGGCCCTGCGGGACTTCACCCTGGCAATGGCCGACGCCCAGCACACCCTCAAGCTGATGGACTTCTGCCGCGAGCATTCGCCCGACGAGCAGTGGACGATGAGCCACGAGCAGTACCGCCCGTTCGTCATGTTCCACCGCACCCAGGCCGCCGCCCTGGCCGCCCTCGGGGACAAGGGGGCCGAAGCCGCCGTCGAGGAGCTTAACAAGGGGCTCGACGAGATCAAGCAGGTCTTCGTCGACTACGAAGCCGAGGAAGAGTTTGACGACGACGAGCTCGTCAGCCGCCTGATGGAGCTGCGCGAATCGCTGCGGCAGCACTTCCACGTCGGCCGCACGCTGCAAGAGCAACTGTCCGATGCGGTCGCGGGAGAAAAATACGAGCTGGCTGCCCAGATCCGCGACGAGCTCAATCGGCGGAACACGCGGGCGCGATAACCGCCCCTACAAATCCCAGCCGCTCCACGGATTCTCGAGGGGTGGTGTGCTGGCTACTGGTTTGGGACCCTTGCGGCCTGCCGTCACGGTTTCCACACCAGCGGCTTCTTCCTCGTCCCAGTACACTTCCGGCGAACCCCAGGTGAATCGGGGCAGCCGGCGGCGAATGAGCTTGGGAGGCGCGGGAGGATCGATGCGGGCAATCCTGGTCGGCTCGGGAGCCAGAGTCAGCGGGGGTTCCTCTGCCGGCGCTGGAAGCGGCGCTACTGGCCAGAAGTCGGGAAGCTTGCCTGATACTACGGCCGGCACCTCGAACTCATTGGTCGGGTAGAGCCACTGTTCCTCTTTCTCGACTTGCGCCAGCAGTTCGTTGGGGTCGGGCCAGTGGTACCGCTGCGGCTCTTCTTCGGGAACGATGACGGGAGGAGGGGGAGGAGGCAGCTCGACGACCGGTTCGGGTTTGGCTTTCTTCCGCTTGGGCTTTTCGGGCTCGGGCGGAGGGGGCGGCAGTGTGGCGACAGCTTCGACAACTCGACCGTGACGCGCGGGAAGCAGGCGGACTTCGGTTTGGGCTTCTTCGAAAATCCGCATGATGTGCTCGTGGCAAGTGAACATCAGGATTTGCTGCCCGTCCTTGGCGAAGTCGTGGAACAAGCCGGCTGCAGCCCGGACGCGGTCGGCATCGAGGTTTACCAATACGTCGTCGAAGACCAGGGGTAACAGTGCCCCGCGGCGCGCAAAGGACGATGCGAGCGCCAGCCGCAGGCTGATGTAGACGGCTTCCCTGGTGCCCCGGCTCAGGACGTCGAGCGGCAGGGATTTGGCGTGCTCGTCTTCGATGAGGAGCACGCGTCGGTCGAGCGGCATCCAGACCCGGCGATACTGGCCGAGCGTGAGCTGAGCCAGGTACTTGGAGGACTCCAGAAGCGTTTGCGGCTGGCGTTCGGTTTCGTAGGTCTTGCGGACAGAATCGAGGGCCCGGCCGATGAGGGCCAGCACCTGCCAGCGGCGGACGGCGACCTTGAGCTGCTCCTCTACCTGGCTGAGCTGCTGTTTGGCGCTCCCCAGCCGCCGGTCATTTTCGAGCAGTTGCATTTCATGAGTGCAGGCGCCACGGCGCTCGTGGATTCCGGCCAGGCGCGTGCGGACTTCGTGCAGATGGGTCATCCGCTGGTCCCAGCGGGCTTGCAGGTCCCGTCCTTCACGAGCGAAGAGGCCGGCGATTTGATCCTCCGTGAATTGCCCCGCCAGAGAGGTCTGGATTTTCTGCGATACCTCCTCGCGGTGCTTCCGCAAATCGGTAGCACGAGCCGCTTCGGCAGCGACCTGGCGGAAAGCGGGCATATCGATGACGCCGGCCAGTTGAAGCAGAGCGCTCCGCTTGCGGCTGGCGGAGCGGATCTTTATCCCGAACCGCGACCGTAGCGTCTTGAGCCTCTTGATTTTCTTGACGATGCTTTGTCGTAAATCCAAAACTTCCTGTTCCTGCACCAGGGCCTGGGCAAGCTGCCGGAGCATCGGCTGCGGCTTATCGCTGGCGGGGGTCAGGCGGATATCGGCAAAGAGCTGCTGGATGCGGACCGCCACGGCCTGCACCTCGCGCTCCCGCTGTTCGAGCTCGCCGCGGCGCTCATCACGGCGGCGGCGGAGCTCCTGCACCTGGTCGCTATTCTTCAAAACGTGCTTGACCTTCTGCAACGGGAAATCCTGCGGCAAGCCGACGCTGCGAAGTGCCTCTACCCAGCGAGCGCGAATGGTCTTGTGCGTCTCTTGCGCTGCCGCCAGCTTCCGCTGCGCAAGCTGATGCCGCTGCTCGGCACCTAGACGTTCATTGGTCAGTGGTGACAGGCGCTCCAACTCCCGCAACTCCACTTCCGCTTCGCGGAGGCGAGCATCCAGCGCGCCGCCACCGGCTGGCAGCTCGATGTCGAGTTCGTCCCGCTCCTGCTTGGCCTTGGCTGTTTCATTCTTCGCTTGTTCAAGCTGACGGCGATTGTCGGAGATGTCGTCCTCGGACTTGCGCTCCAAAAACAGTTTTGCTCCGCCCGCGGAGACGGTAAGAAGAAAGCCAAAGAAGACATAGGGACCGCCGCTGGCGACCCAGTTGGTCGCGCCATTGGCCAAACCAAGGATAAGCAGCATGACGCCAACCGCGAAAATTAGTCCGAGAGCCACAGTAACCCGCACCGGCAGCTCGGTGAATTCCTGCATTTCTTCGCCCTCGAATTCCAGCTCTTCGCGCCGCCGGGCGAGCTGGTCAATCTTCTCTTCAAGCTGAATCCGCTTTCGCAGCAGGGCCACGCGCTGTCCGACGGTCTGCACCCCTTCCTGCAAGTCCTCCGCCTTCCGGTTCTTCGCGCTGGCGGTGAACTTGCCGCTCAGGACTTCAAATTCCCGCTGGGCGACTTCGGCTTCCTGTTTGGCCGCATCGAGAGATTCCGTGGCCTCCCGCAGTTGCACGGCAGGTTTCTTGAGGACGGAGTAATTGTCCGCGGACAGCTCGTCCTTGTTTCCCTTGGCGGCTCCGATTTGCTGCTCGATTTCGGCATCCAGGCGGCGGATGTCGTCCTTGAGTTTCTGGATCTGGCTTTCCAGGGCAATGA
This sequence comes from Pirellulaceae bacterium, assembly GCA_051004015.1. Classification (GTDB taxonomy): domain Bacteria; phylum Planctomycetota; class Planctomycetia; order Pirellulales; family Pirellulaceae; genus SXOA01. Next base: position 8,653 of record JBPCKT010000067.1, read on the forward strand.
TCCACTGCGTCTGCTCGCCGAGGGCCTCAATCCGGTTGGCCTGGGCGAGGAGCGGACGATTGACAACGACCTCTCCCGCTTCCTGCCGAAGCTGTTTGCCGCGGAGGGCGATTTTCTTCACCTGTTTGCGGAGCGACTTGACCTTCCGGTTGAGCCCTTCCAGCTTCTCGACGGCCCGTTCAGGCAGTTGCTTAATGTCGCGCAGGGACCCGATCTGGCGCTCCAGATCGGCACGCAGGTTCCAGGAGCCTTGCACTTCCAATGCAGCCTCAAAGAGGCGATGGCTGCCGTCGGTCTTGGAGAGAGTTCCTTCTAATTCTTCAGCCTCTTCTGCGAGCGCCGACCGCTGCACGGCTAGTTCGCTCCAGCGGCGGGTCGCGGAAGTCAATTCTTCGATTTCTGCTTGAAGCTTCTCTCGCTGCTGCACGAGCTGTACGATTTGGGAAGGTCGGTCGTCGGTGGAGAGCAAGCGTTCCCGCGATTCCGCCTTGTCTCGAATCACGTCCACAAGCGACACGCGGTCAAGGCCAGTCGTGAGCTTGTAGAGATGGTCGGCGGCGCTGGTGTCATCCAGCGAGCCGAGCTCCTGAATCTCCCGCAGGCCGCAGGCGAAGACGTTGCTGTATGTGGGCTCATCGACCCCGGAAAGCAGCAGGCTGAGCTGCGATGGATCCCGCGGTAGACCGTAACCGTCGACGACGCTCAGATGCCCACGGTCCTCCTCCCCATCTTCCGGCGAGGCATACCGCTGAAGCAGGAATTCCCCCGAGCCGTCGGCCACGCGCACCCGGCCCCCCGGTTTGCCGCCAAACACCGGCGGCAGATACCGAGTGCGGCGCTGCGGCGAGAAGCCGTACAGCACAGTCCGCACGAATTGCATGAGGGTCGTCTTGCCCGCCTCGTTCGGTCCGTACAGCACCGTCACGCCCGGCGGCAGTTCCTCCAGCTTGAGGTTGTTCCAAACCCCAAAGCCGTCCACTTGAATATCCTTAATCCGCATACCGGCTCTCCTTGCCTGTCAAAATCACACTCTTTCTTCCGCTCCCAACAGCCGCACGCCCAAATGGGCAGCTTCACGGAGCAGAGAAGACCGTTTCTCCGCGTCGTTCCAACTGGCGATCGCCGCCAGCGTCGTGGTGCGGGCCCGCTCCGGCACATACGGCAGCAGGTCCAGCGGGATCGCGTCGTCGCTGTCCTGCGAACGCATCACCCGCAGGAAATCGCCGAGCATCGACTCCTCGACAAACCACTCGGCAGACAGCGGTTGCTCGTCGCCGGTCTCCACGGCAAGCGTATAGACCGGGGCCTTGCCCGTTCCATACTCCGCCCGAAGCCATTCCAGCAGTTCGTCGGCCCACTCGCGACACCTGGTGACCGACCCGAGGCGATGGGAGTAAGCGATGTTCCAGTGGACGAGCAGTGGCCGCTCGACGGCGTCGATCAGTAATTGCTTCATCCGCTCCGCGATGCGCCGTTTCACATCCGTCCGTGTTTCGTCTGCCTCGACCTGAACGTTTTCATCGAGCCAGCGGGCGGCATCGGTGGCGATGAACTGCGTGCGGAGGCTATGGTCGTCGGCCACATGCACTAGCGTGCAGCCGTGCGGACCTGGTTCGCCGGGAAAACGCCCTTGCGGCGTGCCGGGATAATAAATCGGCGAGCCTCCCTCGGTCTGCCGTTCATGCCGGCCCCCCATCGCCCAATAGTCAACGCGAAGCGATGAGACTTTGCTGAGCTCCAGCGGACCATAGCCGACACCGATGGAAAACAGGTTACCGGCATCCACGGAGTAGTCCGCGGGTTGAATCGCGTTACCGTGCCAACTGCGGCCGACGATGCAGGCGATGGCCCGCTCGCCGCGGAGGTGCGTCAGCTCCTCGCATTTGTAGCCGGGAAAGACTTGGACATTGGACGGCAGCTTGGCGGCATTGGGCCAGTCCTGCGGGCCGTCGCATTTCCCCCCGGCCCAGTAGACGGCGATGCCATGCGAGTTCAGTCGCTCGAACTGATTGAGCAGAAAGCTGATGCCTCGCGGCCCAGCCAGGGTCGGCTCAAGGAGGTCGCCGGAGAGGATGACGAAGTCCACCCGCTCCCGCACGGCGACATCAAACACCCGCTCCGCCGCGGTGAAAGGAGCATCCAGAAACAGCTCGCCCAGGTGCGGCGGCACTTCCGCCAGGCCGCCCAGCGGTTCTTCCAGGTGAAAATCGCTGGCATGTAAGAAGCGAAACGATTGGCCCGACATGGTTACCTCCGTGCAACCGAAGCACTCGGTCATTGCGAATGACTGGGCAGTTTAGCGGAGAAGGGGGAAAATCGCCTATGTCGGTTTGCGAGCAGGGCTCCTATGACGCATCAAGGCTTGGATTCCCAGTGCTAGCACGAAGTACAGCGCCAGCGTGACGAGCGAAATGCCCGCCACCTGCTCGTCCACTCCCGCGTGGATGAGGCCGAACACGCGCCGCTGCAGCGTGTCGGTGGGCAGCACCAGAAGGGACCAGGAAAGGTCCGCCATTCCAATGGCAAAGGCAATCACCGCGGCGGCAGCGATGGCGGCGGCTCTTTGCGGCAGCATGATTCGCCAGAAGAGGGACAGTTCGCCGGCTCCATCCAGGCGAGCCGCTTCCAACGTCTGGCGCGGAATGGACGCTAGCGCACTCCACAGCACCAGAATTGTGATCGGCAGCGCCTTGATGCCCAGCGCCAGCGCCGGCGCGAGCGGCGTTTTGTCCATCAGAAAAATGAGCGGCGCGAAATTCCAGTTCAGCAGCCAGGTGAGCGATAGGCCGACGAGTGGACCAGGAATCGCCCAGCAAACGGCAGCGGCAATGATCGCGGGCCAGCTGCGTTCTCCGCCTGGCCGGGCAAGAATGGCGAGGGGCAAACCAACGAAGAGCGCTACCGCCGCGCCCCAAGCTGCATACAGCGCGGAGACACCAAGCTCCGCGCTAAAGCGCCTGGGTGTGGTGACAATGATGTTGAAGAAAGCCGCCGGCGACCAGGTTCGCTCGTACGTGCTCCCGACAGCGTACTTCACCATTCCCGCCTTGAGCACCAGGCTGGCCAGCGGCACGCCAAACACCAGCAGCAGCAGACACCAACCCAGAAGCGTCAGCGGCCAGCGCCATTTTCCCAGCTCGTAACTTCGCGACGTTTGGAACTGCCGGCCTAAGCCGGCCGGCGATAGCGATACGATCATGCCGCAGATCGCCACCACCATAAGGATGGTTCCGCAAATCCCCGGCAAGAGACGAAGACCGGCAATGGGAGCGTCCGGAGTAAGGGCGAAGTTGTTGTAGAGTGCTTCGGCATACGTCGAGACCATGTACAGGTTGGTGACGGTCATCTCGCCGGCGGTAGTGATGACGGCCCACAACGCTGCGGCCAGCACGAACGGCAGATAGTAACGCAGGCCCACGCCCAGAAAGAACCGCGTTGGCGAGATGTCGAGAATTGCCGCCTCTTCCACCTCCCGCGGAATGGCCGCCAGCCCCAGGCTGACAATCAGCGACACCCAGGGAATGGCCGCCATCGCGTGGATCCAGATCACCGCAGCCATGCCATCCACCAGCGGCTGGGCGGTTTGATAAAGCGCGGGCGCTTGCGAGCCTAGTTTTCCCAGCACGGACACCCAGCCCGCTGCCGTCGAGTGCAGCGGCAGGAACAGGAGCGTCACGAGCAGCAGCCAGGCGAAGCGCTTGCCGGCGACATTCGTCCGTGTCAACAGCATCGCCAGCACCACTCCCACTGGCAGGGAAGTGGCAGCCACCGAGCCGCATAACTGGAACGTATTCGCCAACAGCCGCCGTGCCGGCTCATCGGCGGTCAGCCACGTCACCGCTGCCGCCAGACTTAGACTGGCCAGGCAGAAAGCAACTCCATACTTCGGGAATAGGTCTCGGCGAGCAAACATGACAGCAGTTTACCAGACGCTGCTGCCGGGGCTTTTTCCCGCAAAAATCCAGCCGCATAAGAGTACCCCCGGCAGGATTCGAACCTGCGACCTGCCGATTAGAAGTCGGCTGCTCTATCCAACTGAGCTACGAGGGCGGGTAATGGCGGCGCGGGTATTATCCCTGCCGCCTGGAAGGACGTAAAGCTGGCGGGAAAGGTTCGTTCTCGCGCAGCGGACCCAAGAAATGACCGCGGCGGCAGAATCCTTGATCCTGCCGCCGCAGTCGGGCTTTTTGTATCGATGGATGCGGCCGGTACTCTACCGCCGCTGGTAGCTCTCTTCGATCCGCAGCGTCACACTAGGCCGGGCAATGCCGTACCAGTCGTAGCGGTCGCGGCCGTTGCCGACCCAGGTCGGTGAATAGGTCCCCATGAATGGCACGGGGTTCACCTGCGGGCGGGAGTTCGACATGCCGTACCACTTCATCGCGGCAAGGCGGGCATCACGGGCGGCGCTGCGGGCTTCGGCCTTGCGGCGGACGGCCTGTTTGGGGTCGTCATGCCGGCGGAGCTCCTGCATATAGAGGTACAATTCGGGCGTCACCTGGCTGGGATTCAGATCCGGCAACTTCTCCGTGGCGGATTCTCTCGCCAAGGGCCGGGCCTCTAGTTGAACGTCCGCCGGCGCCGGCTCCTTGACTTCAGTTTCCTCCTGGGCAAAGGCCGAAGTGGACAACACCAGGGATGCGAGGAACGAGAACGCAAGTAGCCGTTTCATGGAGCACCTATCGTGTGCCGGGGTGGCTGCGCGGAAAGAGCGCGGGAACGCTTCTTTCTTCGCTTCGGCTAGAGACTGCGCAGAACTGAACGAGCCGCAGATGAGGCCGCAGAGTCGTGTGAAGGGATGCGGGCTAGCGGGGATTGCGCGGCGAAGAGCGAGGGCTATTTTGCCGCCAGGACGTGCTCGATCCCGTCGGACTTGGCGAGGACGACGATCCCTCCCTCGCTGATAGTAAGTCCGCGGCGGCGGTCGAGGTCGAGGTCGTAGCCGATTTCGACCCCCGGAGGGATGGTCACCCCTTTGTCGATGATGGCCCGGCGAATTTTGGCATGGCGGCCGACTTCCACTCCTTCAAACAAGATGGAGTCCTCGACTTTGGAGAAGCTGTTGATGCGGCAGCGGGGGCCGACGACGCAGCGGTCCACCTGGCCGCCGGAGACGATGGTCCCCTGGCAGACCAGGCTGTCCATGGCGCGCCCCACCCGCCCCTCTTCCCCGCGGCTGCCGAAGACGAACTTGGGGGGTGGGAGGTTGGGCTGGAAGGTGCGGATCGGCCACTGGTCGTCGTACATGTTCAGCAGCGGGTCAATGCCGATGAGGTCCATGTTGGCTTCGAAGTAGGCGTCCAGCGTGCCGACATCCCGCCAGTAGGCGTCGTTCTTGCGGTTCTCGTCCCGGAAGGGGAAGGCAAAGACGCGGTGGGTGCCGACTGTGGAAGGGATGATGTTACGGCCGAAATCGCGCCGCGAGCCGGGAATGTTCGCATCCCGGCAAAGCTGCTCGAACAGGAAACGGGCGGTGAAAACATAGATCCCCATCGAGGCCAGGCAATGCTGGTCATCCCCCGGCATAGTTTTGGGATTGGGCAACTTCTCTTCAAAGCCGACGATCCGCTGGGAGGGATCAATTTCCATCACGCCGAAATCCTTGGCAGCTTCCTTGCCCACGCGCAGAGCGCCGACCGTCACGTCGGCCTTGTTGTCCTTGTGAAACTGAATCATCGTGCGGTAGTTCATCTTGTAGATGTGGTCGCCGGCCAGGACCACGACGTACTCCGGCCGCTCCTTCTCAATCACGTAGATGTTCTGATAGACCGCATCGGCCGTTCCTTGATACCACTGCTCGTCGATCCGCTGCTGGGGCGGGATGACGTCCACGAACTCGCCCAACTCGTGATTGAAGTAGTCCCGCCAACCGAGATTGATATGGCGGTCGAGGCTGATGGCCTTGTACTGCGTCAGCAGCATGATCCGCCGCATGTCGCTGTTCAGGCAGTTCGACAACGTGAAATCGATGATGCGATACGCGCCGCCAAAAGGAACCGCCGGCTTGGCCCGGTCGCGCGTCAGGGGTTCCAGCCGCGAACCTTTCCCTCCCGCCAAAATCACCGCGAGCGTGTCCTTCATTGCCCCCAGCTCCTCATGTCATGGTGTGGTGCATGATGCAATCGTTGTGCCCCTGCGAATCCACTTGCTACGCACCTACTTCTTGGCGTCCGGCTCGTCGCTCACGCTCACCGTTTTCATCACGTCCCCTTGCTTGATCGAGTTGACGATGTCCTGCCCGCTGAGAACCTTGCCAAAGACGGAGTGTTTTCCATCCAGATGGGGCGTGGGAACGTGGGTTATGAAGAACTGCGAGCCGTTCGTGTTGGGACCGCTGTTCGCCATGGACAGGATGCCCGGGCCGCTATGGCGAAGGTCCTTGTGGAACTCGTCCGCGAACTTGTAACCCGGCCCGCCGGTGCCGGTCCCTTGGGGGCAGCCGGTCTGGATCATGAAGTCGGCGATGACCCGGTGGAACTTGAGGCCGTTATAGAATCCCTGACCGGCCAGTTTCTCGAAGTTGGCCACCGTCTTGGGAACCTTGTCCGCGTACAGCTCGGCCTTGATCGTTCCTTTGTTCGTTTCAATCGTGACGACTTTCACAGCGGGTCTCCGGGAGTAACGGGGTCGGGAGGGGTTTTCGCGGAAGTGGACTGTGAAAGTCGAAAAACGTGGACGCGAAAACTCCTCCCGACCCCTTTTCTTGGAATCTGGGTTAGCCGCGACGGTTGCGGCACTTCGTCATTATGGAGAATTCGCGAGGGAAGACAACCCGCGGGAAAAAGCGGGATTTTGCCACTCGCTAGCCTGAACTGGGAGGTGATCCCTGCGTACCAACCTGAGTCCACGAGACAAAACTGGACCAGAGCGCCGCAATGTGCATAATACTTAAGAGAGGCCAGGCATCGAGAGCTTGCGGAGCGCGAGTGAGTCATGTGGGAGTTTTTGTCGTCGACGGCCGGGCAACTCTCGGTTTCGCTCCTGATCCTGGCGCTGATTGTGGCCGTGGCGCTCATGGTGGTGAGAAAATTGCGCGATCAAACCGTTGGAAACAGACAAACCGCCAACGACCTGCTGACGAACTTCCAGGAATTGAATCAGCAGGGCGAGTTTAGCGACGCGGAATTCCGAAAGATAAAAGCGGTGCTGGGGAATCAACTTCAGCGAGACATAAAGTGCGGTAAGGACAAGCCTTAGCATGAGTCCCGCGGTCACTTTGCCGGAGAGTCCGGCAAAGTCGCCTGGGGCAAGCGGGACGGTTGTGCCCGCAATGCGTTAGGCGCCGCTTGCAGCAACTCGATGCGGCCTGGGAGGCCGTCAGCACCGATCCTCGTGATACGCAACTTCGGCTCGACAAGCGGATGGGCTTCGCGGCCCATCCACCGGACATGGATGCCCAACAGGCTAGCGGCGTGCGAGCGCCCAACCAGCCTTCGAGCAGCAACCTTGAAGATAAACCGCTAACTGGTCGGGGCGATCAGACAGGCGGATCCCAAAAGGAGTGACCATGCCCGCAGGAAAAGATTTGGGTGGGGGGCGTCGTGGGGCGAGCACCTCGAAGAAAAACGCCTTCTGCTCATTCTGTCGCAAGAGCTACCGCGATGTCGGCCCACTGGTGGAAGGACCAGGGGACGTTTACATCTGCGGTGAGTGCATTGATCTTTGTCAGAGCATTCTGGAACAAGAGCAGCGCCGCCGCGGAGGGACCAAGCCCCTCTTCAACCGCATCCCCACGCCGCGGGAAATCGTGGCCCAGCTCGATCAATACGTGATCGGGCAGACCCATACCAAAAAGGTCCTCTCCGTCGCCGTCCACAATCATTACAAGCGTCTGACGCTCGGTAATGAGGGGGACTGCGAGATCGAAAAGTCCAACATCCTGCTCATCGGGCCGACCGGCTCGGGCAAGACGCTGCTGGCCCGCACGCTGGCCCGGGTGCTGAATGTCCCCTTCGCCATCGGCGACGCCACAACCCTCACCGAAGCCGGCTATGTCGGCGAGGACGTGGAGAACCTGCTGCTGAAGCTGCTGCACGCTGCCGACTTCGACTTGGAGCAGGCCCAGCGAGGGGTGCTGTACATCGACGAGATCGACAAGATCGGCAAGACCAGCCACAACGTTTCGATCACCCGCGACGTTTCCGGCGAAGGGGTGCAGCAAGCCCTGCTCAAAATGCTGGAAGGGACCGTCGCTAATGTGCCGCCGCAAGGGGGACGCAAGCACCCCGAGCAGCAGTACATCCAGATGGACACCACCAATATCCTCTTCATCGTCGGCGGCACCTTCGCCGGCATCGAGGATATCGTCCGTAAGCGGCTGGGGAAGAAAACGCTCGGCTTTGGCCAGGTCAGCGGCCAGCGAAACCAGGACGATCTGGCCGAGGTTCTGACGAAGGTGCAGACCGAGGACATCCTGGCGTACGGCATGATCCCCGAGCTCGTCGGCCGCATGCCCGTGATCTCCTCGCTCACGCCGCTGGATCACTCCGGCCTGGTGCGGGTCCTCACGGAGCCCAAGAATGCCCTCCTCCGGCAGTACAAGACCCTCTTCGAGATGGAAGAGTGCTCGCTGGAATTCTCGGAGAAGGCCATCGAGGCCATCGCCGGGAAGGCCCTGGTGAAGGGGACCGGCGCTCGCGGACTGCGCTCCGTGGTCGAAGACGTGATGGTCGACATCATGTTCGAGCTCCCCGATCAGCCCAAGGGAAGCAAGTACATCATCGACGACCAAATCGTCCTCGGCAAACGCCACCTCTTCCCCACGCAGGAAGTGGTCAGCAAGAGCGCCTAAGATTGGGTAGGCTTCCAGCCTGCCCAAAAAAACCCCTCGTTCCCACGGTCCGCCGTGGGAACGCACGCTTTTGACGCTCCACGTCTCGCGGATTTACACCTTCCCAAAAAAACTGTGGTGAAAAAGTCCGCCGAATGAATTCTGCAAGTGCTTATAAAATAGACACTTGCGACTTTCGTCATCCCGACTTTTTCACCACCCCCCTCCTCACAAGTGGGGTTTTCTATTCGCCGGCCACCAGGAATTCGAATCAAAGTAGGACGGCCTTTCTAGGCCGTCCGTAACCAGTAGAGTCGAGAAGTGGCGCGGTGGTTTAGGTGGCAGTTTGTATTCCCTGTTGCTCGCCCTTTCGTTTGCGAGTGTCACAGTATCGCCACCATGCTCCGTTTCCACTCCCCGCTCATCGAACCGGA
>JBPCKT010000068.1:0-13069 GCA_051004015.1 Pirellulaceae bacterium
GACTCCTACCGCAAAAACGTCCGCGGACCAAAGAAACCCAGACCCAAACGAACCAGCGGAAAAACCGACCACCACGTCTCCACCGCCCGCCTCCTCGCCGCTCAAATCTGATAGCTTCACAGGGGTACTATAATACACCCTACTATTCGTCCCTGACGATTGCCGCCCCAGGCGTGCTAAGCAACGATGTGCCGTGGCAGGGGTTGCCGCCGCAACTGACCGCGCAGCTTGCCCACGGACCCGCTCATGCGGAGTCCTTCTCTCTTTCCGCCAACGGCAGTTTTACCTACGATCCCGTAAACTCGTTTACAGGAACAGATTACTTCTACTATCGCGTGATCCAGAACGGGGTTGCGAGCAAGAAGCTGGGTATCGTTAGCATCAACGTCCCCAGTCCTCCGCCGCCGGCCCCAAGTAATGATTTCTACATGACGTCCAGGAACAATACTCTCAATGTCTCCGCGCCCGGAGTCCTAGGAAACGACTCCAACGCCGATGCGGCCCAGTACATCGCCGGTTCCGGTCCCGCGCACGGCTCGCTCTCGTTCAATAGCAACGGCGGATTCAGCTACACGCCGGCGACGAACTATACCGGCAGCGATTCATTCCAGTACAACGCCCAGAACTCCGTCACCGGCCAGTCGGCAGGGCCGGCCACCGTCCAGATCTATGTGATGCAAACGCTGACGCTGGACGAAGCGCCGCAGCCTGATTCGACCGCGCCCGCTGTGACACTGGCCGATATTGAGCCCCTCTACCGCGAGGCGGTCCGCCGCTGGCACGAAGCGGGAGTGCCCAGGCACGTTCTCGAGGACCGCCTGGCGTCCGTCGTTTTTGTCCTGGCCGATATCACTGGCTCCGGCCTGGCAGGGGCGACGGAAGACGGCACCATCGTCATTGATGTGAACGCCGCGGGGCACGGATGGTATCTTGATAGCACGCCCCGGGACGATGGGGAATTCCAGCTTCTGATTGCTCCCTCGGAACGCAAGGCAATCGGGTCGAGCGCCGCCGTTGGCTATGTCGATCTGCTGACCGCCATCACCCACGAAGTGGGGCACGTCTTGGGGCTTGAGCACTCCGAGCGCGAAGGGGGTCACAGCGTCATGAGTCCGACATTGGGCCTGAGCACGCGACGCATTCCTACCTTGCGGGACGTGGCCATTTTGGAGCTTTTGGACGGTTGGGACCGGCGGCGGCGGTAGGAAACGCTTCTAGGGCTGCGACCGCCCAACAGAGTACTCCTCACGCTCCGCGTGAGGAATCATATCGCGGAGCGAGATGCGTACTATTCTTGGCAGGCTGGAAGCCTGTCCCACCCTGCCGCCAGGGGTTGAAAATATCGCCCTGGGCTTGACGCGAATGGGACAAGTGTATACTATACAAGGAACATTGCGGGCTGGTGGTGCGCGCCGGCGGAACTTGCCTGGATAGTCGAACCGTGAAAGGAAAGGCTCCTGTCGATCCGAGCTTTCCTTCGCTCGCGCTTCGGGCTGGTGTGAAATGGGCGCTCCAGACTGGTGTGGAAAACAGGTTATCGCCTGCGAGAAATTCGGTGAATGAAGAATGGACATTTTGGACCCCTGTGAATCAAGGTTACGCCAAGGGCCAGGATGCGAAGTGATGACATGATAATGACTTGCGGTGAATCGAATCGACGTAAGTTTTGCAAGCAAGCACTAGGAATATGTGAATAAAATCCTCCGGAATGGGGGGTTATTAGCGGTTATCGGGCGTGAGTGATTTTTGTACGAAACATGCCTCCGTTCCCCACTATTAAGGATGACGGTTGAGTTTGAGCAGTCCCTAAACCCTCACCCCGGCCCTCTCCACAGGGAGAGGGGGAGTTTTGCCATGCGTTTGACCCTGCGAGCCCTGTTGGCCTATTTGTACAACGTGCTGGAACCGGCAGAGGCGGAAGAGTTTGCCGGCAAGGTGCAGGAAAGCCCGGTGGCCTCGGGGCTGGTGCAGCGGATTCGGGGCATTACCCACAAGATCCGGATGACCGCCCCGCGAATTGACGCGAAGGGGCTGACCGACGACGCCAACAACGTCGCGGAATACCTGGACAACAACCTGGCGGAGGATCGCCTGGAGGATTTTGAAAGGGGCTGCCTGGAATCCGACATGCATCTGGCCGAAGTCGCCGGCAGCTATCAGATTCTCACCATGGTCCTGGGGAAACCGGCGACGGTACCACCCAAATTGCGGGAGCGGGTCTATGGCCTGCCCAGCGAGGAAGCCGACGTCCACTCCGCCCCGCGCGACGAGGAATCCGCCGAAAAGTCCCGCATCCGCAGCCGCATTGTGAAGGCGGCCACGGCCGCGGTCGCTTCGTCCCGCCCGCAGGCGGAAGTGAAAACGACATCCACGCATCCGGTGCCGGAGGTGCCCGAATATCTCAAGGGAGGATCGCAGTACGGCGCGCTCACCATCGTCGCTGCCGGGCTCCTGGTGTTCTTGGTTGTCGCGGCGGGCATCCGGATGCTGGGTCCGTATGACCGCACCAACCCGGCCCTCGCCTGGATGTACACGAATCAGTCGGTCGTCGATGCCGGCACCGGTCAGAATGGAACCCCTGTCACGCCGGAACAGAAGACCGACGGATCGCAGAGTGGGGACGACAAAACGTCCACGGAAGATTCCAAGGGAACACCCGAGGTCGTTGTCCCGGACGTTCCCGAGGAAAAGAGCACTGAGCCAACACCGACGCCTGGAGTGGTTGAAAAGAAGGAGACGGTCACCACCAAGCCGATGCCGGAAGTCTCCACGGAGCCAACCCCTGGCCCGGCCAAGACCGCGCCGGAGCCTGCGACGACGGTGCCCGAGCCTGCCAAGGGGCCGAAGATTCCCTTGAAGCCTGTTCCGCCCGTTGTGGTGAAAAAGGGTGGGCCGGAGCTTGGTCGCTACACTTCGGACGAGCAAGTGTTGGCTCGGTACGATGTCGATGAGATGGTCTGGAAGATGGTCCCGACGCGGGACCTGATCTTTGCCGGCGAGCGACTGCAAGTGCTGCCGACGTACCGCCCCCAGATTGCACTCTCCTCCGGTGCGCAAATCACGTTCGCTGGTGAATCGCAGGTGCATCTGGACGCGGCCACGAAAGCGGGAGCCAGCCGCATGACGGTGCATTATGGCCGGATGGTGGTAGTGACGGTGGGGATGCCCGGCGTGCCGCTGGAGCTCGACCTGACCGGCTTGAAGGGGACGCTCGTTCTCAGCGATGCCGATGCGGGCGTGGCGATTGATTCCCGCCGCTACCTGCCGCCGGGCTCCGACCCCGAAAAAGATCCCGCCTTCGGCGTCGTGGAAATCTTCACGACCAGCGGCCGGGCCACCTGGCAGATGGAAGGGGCCGCGGAAGCCATTGAGATTCCTGTCGGCCATCTGCTGACGTACGTGCTGGGGACGGAGGTGGTGGAGCCGGACCTGGCAGGGCCGTTCCGAGCTCCGGCCTGGATCGACGCCAGCAGCCTCATCAGCATTGATCGCGTAACCTCGCTTAACATGCTCAAGATGCTGGAGCCCGAAAAGCCTCTGGAGGTCCGCCTGCAAGAGCTGCTCGCCGATCCGGCCGTGGACGTGCGGGCGCTCGCCGCCCGCTGCCTCGGTTATTTGGACCAGTTCGAACCGCTCGTCAAAGATCTGAGCAATGTGCAGCACAAGGCATTCTGGGCGATGGAGATCGACTCGCTGCACCACGCCGTCAGCCGCGGCCCGGAGACAGCCGTCAAAGTGCGTGACGCGGCGGAAGGCCTGCGGGTGAACAAGGGACTGGCCCTCTACCGCTTGCTATGGGGCTATAGTTCCGAGCAGCTCGCCGACATCGGTGCGGCGGAGCTGGTGGACCTTTTGGAGAGCCCGGACGTGGACATCCGCGTGCTGGCCGCCGACAACCTGCGGCGGATCACGGGGGCCCTGCAGAACTACCGTCCCGAAAAACGCCCGGATGAGAATCGGCTCGCCATCACCCGCTGGAAAGAGCGCCTCAAAGACGGCACCATCAACTACAAGTCCCCTCCCGCCCCCTTCATGGAGCGCATACCGCTGGTGGAAAAGGCGGCTCCGGCAGCGGGCAAAGGGAAGTGAGAATTCGCGTTCGAGGATCAGCGCCGGACCACCGAAATCCAGTACTCCATTTCGGACTCTTCCCCTTCGCAATTAAACCGCTCGTCATACAGTTCCACGTCGGCAGTCTCGGCATGTTGCCAGGAAGACTGCGGCAACCAGACGCGATAGATTTCGTAGCAGGTGTCCGCAATCTTCTGGATGGGACCTCGATGCAAGAACACGGCGAACGTGCCAGCGGGAATGGTGCGAGAAACCATGCCTTCGGGCGCTACGACCGGCGAGCTGACCTGGACTCCCGCGATGTATTGCAGCTCGTGCGGATGCGATCGCTCGGATTCAGGCTGGCTGTAGATAATGCCGTACATGGCGCGGCCTATTCTGCCGGGCACCAAAGCGACCTTCTGGTCTAACTGCTCCCACAGCGGCGGGATGACTTTGAAGTTGTTAGCCTCCGGCGAGAGAGCGTGAATGAACGGCGTTTCCAGCCCCACGATCGTCAGGGCTCGTTTCTCGATGATTTGCGGCTGTTGCATGGAAAGGTTCCTGGCGTGTATCGCGGTTGCGTTCGGCGGCAAGTCGTCGCTGCTCACAGCCCGCAGGCCTTCTTCGCCCGCCTCAGCACATCGCCCGACTTCTTGCGCGCTCGACTGGCCCCATCGGCCAGAATCTCTTCCACGCGCTTGGGGTTCGCGGCGTATTCCTCGCGCTTGGCGTGGGCGGTACTGAAGTAGGTTTCGGCGGCATCAGCGAGGGCCGTTTTTACCTGGCCGTAGCCAAATCCGCCGCGGCGATAGAGGGCGGCCATTTCTTCCCGCTTGACGTCGTCCACGAACAGCGAGTAGAGCTGAAACAAGTGGTCCCCATCCGGCTCCTTGGGCTGCTCCATGGGGCGGGAATCGGTGGCGATGCGCATCACCTTTTTCCGCATCGCTTTGAGCGGCTCGAAGACCTCGATAGTGTTGTTGTAGCTCTTGGACATCTTCTCGCCGTCGGTCCCCGGCACCTTGGCGGCGTTGTCGAGAACCTTGGCCTTGGGCAGCACGAAGACCTCGCCGAAGGCGTGGTTGAATTTGTCGGCGACATCGCGGCAGACCTCGATGTGCTGCACCTGGTCCTGGCCGACCGGCACCACGTCGGCGTCATAGCCCAGGATGTCGGCCGCCATCAGCACGGGATAGGTGAAGAGGCCGGCATCGGCGGGGATGCCCTTGTCCTTCTTGTCCTTGTAGGCGTGACACCGTTCGAGCAGCCCCATCGGCGTGCTGGTCATTAACAGCCAGCAAAGCTCGCTGACTTCGGGCACATCGGACTGCACGAAGAGCGTCGCCTTGTTGGGGTCGACGCCGAGGGCCAGCAAGTCGATGGCCAGGTCCAGCGTGTTCTGCCGCAGCACTTTGGGGTCGCGGGTCGTCGTCAGGGCATGCAAGTTGGCGATGAAGTAGTAGGACTCATTGCCGTGCTGCAGGTCGATGTACTGCCGGATGGCGGCAAAGTAATTCCCCCAGTGGATTCGGCCGGTGGGTTGGATGCCGGAAAGGACACGCATGGCAGCTTGCTCAAGGATAGGTGATGTCTACGCGGGCACGACCGGATTATACCGCCCGCCGTGCCGAGGGCGAGTTCTCTCCATCGCTTGCAAATTCGGGAATAAACCAGCCGGCTGCGGACTCTCTAACTTGGGCGAATTTGAGCTTGATGTCTTCGGAGGCTGCCATGAGCCGCTATCACTCGTTGGGTGTTCTGTTTCTGTTCCTGGCGGGCTGTGGAGCGGGAGGAGGAGTTTCCAACCAGGCCGTCAGCGAAGCCGCAGTGACAAGCGTGCTGCAAAAGGGGAACCCAGCCATTGCTGCCGCGGGCGCGGAACTTCCGGCGGCTGATAAGCAAGGGAGGCGGAAAGTCATCTACAAGGGGTCGCTGGACCTGGTCGTGAAGGACTTTGCCCAGGCCGAGCAGGGGCTGATGAGCATCATCGAGAAATCGCAGGCTTTCATCGATGAGCTGACGGAGGACCGCAGGTCCGGCTCCCAGCGGTATGCCAAATGGGTGGTACGCGTGCCGGCGGAGGGCGTGCAGAAATTCCTGGATCAGACCGCCGGCTTGGGGCTGACCCAGTACCGCGGCCTTTCCGCCGACGACGTGACGGAGGAGTTCGTGGACCTGGCCGCCCGGACGAAGAGCAAGCAGCAGCTCGAGACGCGGCTCCTGGAGTTGGTGGCGGCCAAAGCGGGAGATATCCGGGACCTGGCGAGCCTGGAGACCGAGCTGGCCCGCGTGCGCGAAGAGATCGAGCGGATGGAGGGGCGGGTCCGCTATCTCAGCGACCGCGTGGCGATGAGCACCATTACCATCACCATGCGGGAAGAGCAGCCACAAGCACCGTATGTTGCCCCCGTGCCACCGACGTTTGCCACGCGGATTTCGCAAGTGTTCTTCCAGTCGCTAACCACCCTGCGGGAGCTGGGGGAAGAGTTTGTCTTGTGCGTCGTGGCGATCGCGCCGTTTGCCCTCGTGATACTCTTGCTGGGTTCGCCGATTGCCTGGCTGTTCTATCGCTTGGCGCGGCGGGGGCCGCGGAGCGTTGTCCCGCAAATTGTTTGAGCTATGCCAGTGTGCCAGTGACTTCGCGGACGGACTTCACACCCAGTGAAGTAATTGCCTCGGGAAGGGCGACCACCAGCTTCATCGTCACCGTCGGATCATAGTAGTTCGCCGTGCCAATCTGCACCGCGCTCGCGCCGGCGACGAGGAATTCCATTACGTCGTCAATGGTGGCGATGCCGCCGATACCGACGAGGGGAGTGGAGAGGCCCTTGCGCTTCAAGGCTTGATGCGCCTGATGCACGCAGCGAAGGGCGATGGGTTTGATAGCGGGGCCGCTGAGGCCCCCCATGACGTTCCCCAGCAGCGGGCGGCGTTTTTTCCAGTCGATGGCCATGCCCAGGACGGTGTTGATCAAGCTGATGGCATCCGCGCCCGCTTCCGCGGCGGCGAGGGCGATGTCGGCAATGCGGGTGACGTTGGGGGTGAGCTTGGCGAGGATCGGCGTCTTGGTGGCGGAGCGGACGGCAGAGACGAGCTTCGCGCAGGTGGCGGCATCGACGCCGAAGTCGACGCCATTAGCGACGTTGGGGCAGGAAATATTGAGTTCAATCGCGGCCACGCCGGGTAGGCCGTCAAGTTGCCTGGCCATTTCGACGAACTCGTCGTGATTGGCCCCCGCGATGCTCACGACGATGGCGGTCGGCAGCGTGGCGAGGTACGGCAGGTGATGCTCAATGAAGGCATCGATGCCATCGTTATCCAGGCCAATCGAATTGAGCAGGCCGGCGCTGGTTTCCACCGTTCGCCAGGGCTTGTTGCCGATGCGCGGAGCCTTGGTCACCGTCTTGGGCAGAATGCCGCCAAGCTGCGAGAAGTCGACTAGCTTTTCCATCTCCCGCGCGTAGCCGAACGTGCCGGAGGCAGTGAGGATGGGATTGCGAAGCGCGAGGCGGCCGAGAGAAACGCGGAGATCGATATCCGCGGCGAGAGGGGCCGGCGCAGAAGGATTCGAGGGAGCAGGAGGCATCCCTGGCGAATGTAACGGGGTAAACCAAAGAGGGCAACGTCCGGACGGGCTGGGAAGCCCATCCTACGACTAAATGACGCCGCCGTGAACGCGCGCCGGTGAGAGGTGGCTAGGCGAATCCAGGAACCAAAAGCGTTCCCACTCCTGGCGGATTTGCCGCAGATCCTCCGAGGTGTAAATCAATTGCCGGGTGCGGATGGCCGGGTCGCCGCTGTAAATCGGCAGGAAGCAGCCGACGTTCCCACACAGTGCCAACAAGCAGCAGGCAATAAAAATGAGCCGACGCATCGATCTTTCCTCCATGAAGGACCGTCATTGATCCGCCTAACCCGGCCCGGATCAAGTCTTTCCGTCAATTCTGAATGATTAGCTTAAGGGGGTGGGGTCGCGGCCGGCGTGGGAGTTGAGGCACCAGGGGGCTGGCCATTCGCCGCTGCCGCCTGTCTTGCCTTTTTCTGCTCATCCAGCTGCCGGACCTGTTCTTCCATCTCCTTGCCAGGCTTGAAGGTTACGACCATTTTCGCCGGCACATCCACCCGTTCCCCGGTCCGTGGATTTCGCGCCTTGCGAGCCGCTCGCTCCTTCACTTCAAACACACCGAAGTTCCGCAGTTCAATCCGACGTTCCTCGACCAGCGTCTCCACGATGGCGTCAAACGTCTTCTGAACGATCTCCTTCGTCTTCAACTGGGTCATCCCAATCGCTTCGGAAATCGTCTTCACGATCTCTTTCTTGGTCACGGCTGGCCCTCCCCAGAGCTTGCGTTTGGGCAAAAATGGCGGCACTTACAGAAAATGCTGCCAACGTCCCAAGTGTAGATGCCGCAAGTACTAGAGTCAAGCTCAGTCGCCGTAACCCCTGAAATGCCGATGGTGAATCCGCCCTGTCTGGAGATGCCAGACCAAGCGGACGTTCCCCATTATCGTCGCTACAACCGGCAATCTTCAGCAAATCGAAAGAATCGGCAGAATTCGCCCAGCTGGACAGCTCGTTAGCTAGAACGGGGGGGTCATGAATGACGAAGCCCGAATGACGAATGCCGAATGATTTGACCGAATTCGCCATTCGCCATTCGTCATTCCCTCAGACCTTCATCACCTTCCGCTGCTCTTCGATCTGCTCCACTGAATGCCTCTGCCCCTTCCCGCTGCCGGGGCAGACGGAGCAGGTGTATTTCCAGTCCGCTTCGGTCTTCACGTTGGAATCCCAGAACGGCCAGGTGCGACACTGGCGGGGGCGGGCCGAATAGACGGTGCATTTGCGGGCAACCGTGTCAAAAAAGACGCAGGCGCCGTCAGAAAACTCCTTCAGGCTCTTGCGGGCCCCGACTCGGCGGACGTATTTGTCCTCGAAGGCTTCGGCATCGCCGTTTTCCACCACTGCGGCCAGAGCGGCAATTTCCTCGTTGTTTACCCACACATATCCTGGTGCACCGGTGCAGCAATCGCCGCACTGCGAACAGGTGAATTGAAGCCCGTCTTGATACCAGGGAAGTTCGTCAGGCATGTTGGTATGGTATCCATCCTCGGCAAACTTCACCACTCACCCGTTTCGGACCCCCCGCGAATCGGGCTACAATTCGGGCTGCCACTCTCTCCCACTTTTGAACGGAGCCCACCATGAAACGCCTGCTCTTGCTTCCCGCGGTTCTCCTCTCGCTGTTTGCACTTGTCTCCGCCGCCACCGCCGAAGAAAAGGCACAGAACAAGCCGCCAGAAGGCTTCACCGCCCTCTTCAACGGCAAGGACCTGAGCGGCTGGAAGGGGCTCGTCGGCAATCCGAAGTCGCGCGCGAAGATGACTCCTGAAGAACTTGCCAAAGCTCAAGTGGCTGCCGACAAGAAAATGAAAGATCACTGGAAAGCGGAGAATGGCGTCATTGTCTTCGACGGCAAGGGAGACAGCCTTTGCAGCGCCAAGGATTTCGCGGATTTTGAACTCTTGGTGGATTGGAAAATCGACGCCAATGGCGATAGCGGCATTTATCTGCGGGGTATGCCGCAAGTGCAGATTTGGGATCCCAAGGACCCCTCTCAGCAAAAGCACGGCTGCGACAAGGGCTCGGGTGCCCTGTGGAACAACGCCAAGAATCCCAAGTTCCCACTGGTCAAGGCGGACAATCCCGTGGGCGAGTGGAACACCTTCCGCATCAAGATGGTCGGTGACAAGGTAACCATTCACCTCAACGACAAACTGGTTACGGACAATGTTACGATGGAAGATTATCAGGACCATGACCACTCCGTTCCAAAAACCGGCCAGATTGAATTGCAGAATCACAGCCATCCGCTCTACTTCCGCAACATCTACATCAAGGAGCTGCCGGCGAAGTAGGCAAACGGAAGAAGGTTGGGGTCGGGAGGGGTTTTCGCGGCGAGCAAACCTTCTTTCCCTGGAAGTCCCGCCCGCGAAAACTTCTCCCGACCCCGTTGTTTGGAGGTGGCTTGGGCGACGGGGTCAGGAAGAGCTTTCGCGGCGACATTTATCCGGGTGAATCCTTCCACGGCGCGAAAACCCTTCCCGACCCACTCGGTTATTATGTCCGCCGAAAAGTCGCTAGCAATCGTCCTGCGGACCATCGAGTTCAGCGAAACGAGCGTGGTGGCCACGCTGTTCACCGAGACGTTCGGCAAGATCAGCGCGCTGGCCAAGGGTGCCCGCCGACCCAAAGGGCCTTTTGAGTCTGCTCTTGACCTCCTGGCGGTCGTTCGCATAGTGTTCCTCCACAAATCGTCCGACGCCCTGGACCTGCTGACCGAGGCCAAACTCGAGCGCAGGTTCCGCGCGGCGGCTCGCGATTTGTCCCGGCTCTACGCGGGTTACTACGTGGCGGAGTTGCTCACCGAACTGACCGACGCCGGCGACCCGCACGCGGACCTCTTCTCCGCCGCGGACGCCGCGCTCGCCAGGCTCGATAGCGATGCCCCCGTGGCCATCACGCTGCTGGATTTTGAGCTCACCGCCCTGCGGCTGCTCGGGCATTTGCCGAGCCTGCACGACTGCGTGGGCTGCGGCAATCCGGTGGAGACGGTGGGACGAATTGCCTTCGGGCTGGTGGTGGGGGGAGTTCTCTGCTCCACCTGCCGGCCGGGCCAGCGGCAAGTCGTCAGCATCAGCGCCCCGGCGCTGGTGGCAATGCGGAAACTGGCGGAAGCGAACGAAAACGCGGAGTTTACGGAGCTGGAACCAAAAGTAGGCGGCGAGCTGCGGGGCATCCTCAGCAGTTACCTCGCCCATCTCCTCGGCCACAAGCCGAAGATGCACGACTATTTGAAATCGCTGGCTTGAATTTAGTAGCCTGCACACTCCGTGTGCAGGCTGTCCGCTCACGGAGTGAGCGGACTACTTTAACCGAGGACACGGATGTCCGGCCGAAAGCTTGAAGTCATTCTTAGCAGCCAATTGCTCGCCGCTCTCGCGGCGCTGGCCCTCGCCAGCGGCTGCCGGCTGTTTCGTCCGGACGCTGACCTGGCGACCAATACGGCATCCCCTTCCGACGTCAGCCAGGCGTCTTTCGAAGCGGACGATGGGGAGCCGAAAAAGGGAATCGGGCTGGAGGACCTCTATCCGGATAACCTCGGCAAGACCGTCAAGCGAGTCGTCAGCGAGCCACCGAATAAGAAAGAAGCCAAAAAATCCTTTGACGATGCCGACGCGATTTTCCGCCAGGCCAACGCACTCCCGGTCGGCGACGAGCGGCAGAAGCTCTTCCTCGAAGCCGCCCGCAAATACCTCATCGCCGCGGAGAGATTTCCGAGCTCAGCCCTCGAGCAAGAGAGCCTGTACATGTCCGGCGAAGCCTATTTTCAGGCCGATTACTACTGGGAATCCAACCGCTCCTACGAGAAGCTCATCAAGGCCTACCCCAACAACCGCTACCTGGACGAAGTGGAGAAGCGCCGCTACGCCATCGCCAAATACTGGCTGGACGTCGGCAAGAAATCGGAAGAGTCCTTCTACTCCGTCAACCTGTTCGACCAGGAGCGTCCCTGGCGCGATACCAAGGGGCACGCGCTCCGCGTGTGGGAAAAGATGCGGACCCTGGACGACCCCGGCGGCCGCCTGGCGGATGATGCCACACTGGCCCTGGCCAACGAGGCCTTCGCCGCCGGCAAGTTCTACAAGGCGGATGAGTACTATACCGACCTGCGGAAAATGTACCCCGGCAGCGAGCACCAGTTCCTGGCCAACTTCCTGGGGCTCAAGGCCAAGATGAAGTGCTACATCGGGCCGGAGTACTCCGTCGCCGCGCTGGACGAGGGAGAGAAGCTGATCAAACACATGTGGCGGGCCTATCCGCAAGAGTCGGAGAAGGAGCGGGAATACCTGGAGCGGGCCGCGGCCGAAATCCGCTATCGCAAAGCCGAGAAGCTCCATCACTGGGCCAAATACTACGACCGCCGCAAGGAGTATCGCGCAGCCGGACATTACTACGTGCGGGTTGCCAAGGAATACGACGACACCCAGTTCGCGCAGCGGGCCAGTTCGCGCCTCGGCGAGATTGAGGGGCTGCCGCCGGTTCCGCCTCAGATGTTTGAATCACTCGTCAAGCTGATTCCCACCAGCGACAAAATCCAGCCCATGGTCGATGCCGCCAAGAAAAAGACCCCCGGCGACGACGGCGACGCCACCGCCCGCACCGCCTCCGGCACAGCGGATACGATGAGGTAGGCAGAGAAAGTGGGGTAGGCTTCCAGCCTGCCCAGAAACGTCATGCGTAACCCTCACTGCCTACTGCCTACTGCCGTCTGCTTACTCCTGCTCCCCGGCTGCGCCGGCGGCTGGCAGGTCGGCAATCGCTCGCTCTACCGCCCGGACATCGCCACCGTGCATGTGCCGGTCGTCCAGTCCGATAGCTACCGCCGCCATCTCGGTGAGCGATTGACGGAGATGATCGTCAAGGAGATTGAGCTCAAGACACCGTACAAAGTCGTCGATGCCGACTCGGCCGATAGTGTGCTGGCCGTGCGGATCGCCTCGGAGAGTAAGCGGGTCCTTTCCGAGACCAGGAACGACGATGTGCGCGACGTCGAAACCGATTTCTTCGTGCAAATGAGCTGGTCCGATCGCCGCGGCGACCTGATTTCCGGCGGCGGCCGCATTCCCTTCGCTCCGCTGCTGGTCAACATCAGCCAACAGGCCAACTTCGTTCCGGAAGGGGGCCAGTCCCTCACCACCGCCCAGCAGGAAGTCCTGCAGCGCCTGGCCGAGCAAATCGTCGGCCAGATGGAACGCGACGTCCTCGCCAACTGCCAGACGCCGGCTGTCCCGCCGTACTACGAGTCGGGAGAGTAGATCCTGTGGCGCTGCCTTAGCCGCCTTGCCCGCTTACAATGGCGCTGGGGGGGCCCGAGCCCCCGGGGGGTTTCCCCCCCCCGCTCCCCCCCCCCCACCCCACAGGAGAGGACGACCCACAACCCCCCCCCCCCCC
>JBPCKT010000069.1:0-37742 GCA_051004015.1 Pirellulaceae bacterium
GGGCAGAACTCGATGAGGTGATGGAACACCTGGCGAAGCTACAACCCGCCACCGCTTAACCGCACGCGGCTGTCCTGGCCCGCCGTGCCCCTTGATGCTGCGCACTCCGCGCAGCGAACTACACCACTCCGCAATCCAGGCGACCGCGTCGTCCGCCTGTCTGCTGCCACTTCGCTGCACCAAGCATCGACGCCCGCAGTACAATCGTTGTGCCGAACAGGCGTGGAATGTCCCCTTTTCCCCTTCTCGCGCTCGTACTCCGCGTCAACAACGTTTGCAAAGCCTCCAGCGGTAGGCGTCCCCGAGCCTGGCAATACGCCGACCCGCTGACACTCTTGCCCGCCAGCCGCGGCACACAATCGCAGGCCACATTTCCAAACAGAATCTGCAAGAGAATCATGCGGACGGTCGTCACCGGGTTGAGCTCGCGGTCACGCCAGACATGCCCGGCTTGGCGCATCGCGCTTTGTATGGCTTCGTCATCGAGTTCCAGACCCCAAGACTCCTTGAAACGCGCAATCGTCTTCGCAATAATGGCTAACATCGCCGAGCCTCCGTGGAAAAGAGTTTGTGAACGTCACTCCTTTCTACCGGAGGCTCGCGTTTGCGCGTACTTATTGACTATGTAAGCACTTATATGCTAGCACCTCTTAACCTTTTCTCCAAAAGCGTTTGCGACTAACTTAACGCCATTCGGACCTGTCCCCATTGATCCAATCCGTCCCTATTGATCCAATCGGCGGCCTTCAGTCCTCGACCCGGACACACTTGCCGAAGATCGCGGTGGCCGTCACCCAGCCGTTGATCCGCCCCCGGTTGTTCCCGATCTGGAACCGCGGCCCCTGGACTGCCTTGACCAGGTGCAGGTACTCCCGCCCGTTCACCTTGCACAGGACGATGTCCCCGACCCGGAGGACGGCCGGATCGACCGGCTCCACGGTGCAGAGCTGGCCGGACTTCACCTTCCCCGCCATCGAGTTCCCGCGAGGGCGGAAGGACACCGCCTCCCCGGCCCGCAGTCTCTCGATGTGTCCAGCTGCCCACCCCATCGCTTGCCTCCAGCCGCCGAACGACGCAGCTCAGCAGCGGCGTGGGCCGAGTGAGCTATGAACCTGGGAAAGCCTACATGCCCCCGCGGTCTGCTGCAGCGCCTGGTTCGGCACTCCGCCGCCCCAGAAGGATCGGCTGGTAGAAGCGGCCGTCGATCCGCTCCACCTGGACGAACCCGGCCTGCCGCATCAGCTCCATCAGCTTGTCGGTCCCGACGGCATAGTACCGCGACCGCATCACCCGGGCCGTGCAGTCCGAGCCGCCGTGGTCGGCCACGAAGTACATGGCCAGGTCGTACACCGGCCCGCGGAACTCCCACACCTGCCAGAGCAGAAACCGGACCCCGCCCTCGTCGCGGACGCCGTACGGCTTCACCTGGACCCCGGCCCGGTCCTCCCGGTCGTAGTCCCGCACCGTGACCAGGCAACCACCGCCCGGCCGGGTGCAGGCCAGGAACTGCCCGAACGCGGCCACCAGTTCCTCGTCCGTCAGAAGGTGCGGGACCGCGTTGTCGCACGCGATCACCAGGTCGAACTGCTCCCGGTGGTGGGCCGCCGCCTGACGCATGTCCGCGACCGAGAAGCGGATCGCCAACCCCCGGCCTCGGGCCTCCCGTCCCGCCCGCTCGACCTCGGCGGCCGAGATGTCGGAGGCGGTCACTCGGTGGCCCAGAGCGGCCAGCCCGAGCGCCTGGGTGCCGATCCCGCAAGCGACATCGAGGATGGACAGGCGGCCATCCCCCCACCGCTCGCGGATGACCCCGTCCAGGGACTCCGCCTGCCGCCGGATGCTGGCCTCCCAGTCTGGGAAGATCAGGTGGTAGAACGGCGCGAGTTCATCGTAGAAGCGATCGACCGACACAGCACCTCCTCGCACCAGAGCCTTCCGCGGCCGAACGTTCAATCTCAGCGGCCGCGGCCTGGAGACGCTTGAACTCAGGAAAAAACTATGTGGCCGCGGTCCACTGCCGCGCTTGGTTATGCGACATCCCCGTCCACTGTGCCAAGCATCAACAGAATCGGGACACCTCGATCCTCGTGCGCAGCTGCGGCAAACAATTGTTTGTCACCGACCGGCCACACAGCAAATCGAAACATGCCGTTGAGCGGAATGACTTCGTCGTCTTCTTTGCCCGTGTGCGACGGCTTGCCGTACCGCTTGGATAGTGAGGCGACGACGCGATCGAACTCGGACGAGAAATCCGCACACAGCTTTTCGACCGTCTCGTCGTCGTGTGCTTCCACATCGTCCGTGAACTCGTGGATGCGAAGTTCTTCCAACGCGCCGGCGTCGCCTTCAAGAAGTTCACTTGCGAGAGTCGTTGCAGACTTGGCCATGTGTGTCCTCCCTGTGTCGCATAACTAGTTATTCTCTCGCACCACCGCATGATAAATTACTGCTGGCTGCGGTGGATGTCAACAAATCTTCGTCCGAAGGCGTTGTGGCGAATCTCATTTCGCCAAGAGTACCGGCTGGTGATTGACAGCGCAATTCTCGCGCGCCAATAGTTTTTTGTGAAACTATTGGAGCAATATCGCCAGGCCTGCCTGCAACAGCACTTTGCCCGCAGGACCATCCAGACTTACCTCCGCTGGACCGAGGAGTTCCTCCGGTTTCAGTGAAAAGTCTCGGGCGATTGGGTCCATCCTGCCCCAATTGGGTGCGGCGGAAGTCGAAGGATTTCTGACCGGCGGACAAGCTAACGCCCCGGGGCGGGTGATAATTTCACCCTGGGCTTGACGTCATCGTTACAAATGTATAGTATACGCGGAAGTCGCCGAGGACCTGCGGTGCGCGCCGCCGTCCGGGGAGATTGGCCTTTGCGGGGAGCGATTGTGGCTGCCAAAAGTAGTGTGAAACAGGTTATCAGTCGCATAGTTGTTTGTGAATCAAAAACTACCACTTTTAACCTACTATGAATCAACCTTACGACGATGCTGGTTGTCCCAAGCACCGACGGCTGAGCGAGTTGCGGTGATTCAGGGTGCCGTAAGTAAGCCGTAAAGAGCGTGAAAACAGAGAGGCAAAAACATGAATCAGGTACCCCCGGAATGGGGGTTTTGCGCTGTTATCGCTCTTGCGGGCGCAAAGGGGGCGATTTTCCGCAAGACAATCCCCTGGCCGGAAACATTACACCCTGACGGAGCGACAGACGGCGGGGTCCCCATCCTTGGCTGTAACTGCGTGACGACTTCACCCGCAATCGACTGGCAAGCCGCCCTCGCCCAGCATGACCGCTGGCTGCGGACCATCGTGCTTGCCCGTGTGCGGGAACGGCAAGCGGTGGATGACGTGATGCAGGAGGTGGCCCTGGCGGCGGTGCGGCAGGCGTCTCCGTTGGCGGACATCGCGAAGGTGGCCCCCTGGCTGTATCGGCTGGCGGTGCGGCAGGCCTTGCTATACCGGCGAAAGTGCGGACGACGGCGGCGATTGCAGGAGAGTTACGAGCATCGCCAGGAGCGGCATCACGAAAACGGGCACACCGGCCATAGCGTGCTGGAGCCGCTGGGCTGGCTCCTCTCGGACGAGCGGCAGGCATTGGTGCGGCAGGCGCTAGGGCGGATTGCCGCCCGGGATCGCGAAATCCTGCTCCTCAAGTACACGGAGAATTGGAACTACGGGCAGATTGCCAGCCACCTGGGTGTGAGCCATAGCGCGATTGAGGCCCGGCTGCACCGGGCACGAGGGCGGTTGCGGGAGCAGCTCGTGGTGCTGGAGATTTCGGTCGGATGAATTGGTTGTTTCCTGGCGAAGAGTTTCGAGAAAGATTGCTCATGAACAGTCGAGTTAACGCACAACGGGATGACGACTCTCGTTTCGACCACCTGGTGGACGGGGCACTCTCCGTTGACCAGTACAAATCGCTCCTTGCCTCGCTGGAAGATGAGCCTGGAGGCTGGCGGCGGTGCGCTATGGCTTTTCTGGAGGCGCAAGCCTGGAGGAAAGAGTTCTCCGCCATCCGCCGGGTGGAAGAGGACGGCGCGCCCCGCGCCAATACCAAGGAGCCCGCAGTGCTCCGCCCCGCAAAGAAACCAAGCTGGCTCGCCGCAAGTCCGCTACTGGCCGCAGCGGCATGCGCGGTCCTGGCATTCGGCTTGGGGTTGGCAGCCCAGAGTCGGTTCTCTCCCGCGCGTCCGGTCCCTTCCCAGTTGGCCGGCCAAGAGCCGTTGGGGGCGGCCCACGCGCCTCCCATTTTCCCGAACGAAGAATTCGCCACGCAGGACCAGGAAATCGCGGCGATGAAGCTTGTGATCGACGGTGCTGGATATGAAGAGGTCGTGGTGCCGGTGATTGCCGGTGATGCGGGGACGGAATCGCTTGTGGAAACGGAGCCGGCCATTCCGGACAGTGTGCTCCGCTCCCTGCGCATGAAGGGGCACGATATTTCGCGGCAGCAGCAGTTCATTCCCGTGGCGACCGGCGACGGGCGGCACGTCATCTTTCCCGTGGAGCAGTATCACATCACGCCGGTCAGTAGCCGGTCGTATTAGCGTTGTTCTGTTTTCCCATGATGGCAAATTGATTTCACTGTTTTTCAAAGGAGTTTCCCATGGTATCGAGTCGCTGGAATTCTCTCGCCGCGCTCGCGCTGGCGAGCGCGGGGCTGGCCGGATTGGCTGCCGCCGCGGATGAACAGGTCGCCCCCACCGAGCCGCCGATAGTCGTCCGCGCACGTGTGGTGGCCCAGGATGGCGAGGTTGTGCCGCTGGAGTTGGAGGCGAAGCCCCGGATTGCATTTATCGT
Source organism: Pirellulaceae bacterium (assembly GCA_051004015.1). Classification (GTDB taxonomy): domain Bacteria; phylum Planctomycetota; class Planctomycetia; order Pirellulales; family Pirellulaceae; genus SXOA01. Next base: position 4,795 of record JBPCKT010000069.1, read on the forward strand.
CGAGGGAGCGGACGAATCAAGTCAGTATTGGATCGGCGTGCAGCTGGAGCCACCGACTGACATTTTGAAGCAGCACTTGAAGCTCGAAGGGGGCATGGTTGCCGTGCATGTATTTGAGGACAGCCCGGCGGCGAAGGGGGGTCTTCAGGCTAACGATATTATCATCAAAGCAGGCGACGGTTATGTCAAAGAACCTGGTGACTTGCTGAAGAGTGTCGGTGACGCCAAGGGAAAGGAATTGACGCTGGTGCTGATCCGCGGAGGCAAGGAGCAGACTCTCAAGGTCGTTCCCGCCAAACGGCCCCAGGAAGCCGCCCCGCAGCCCGCTCTGGTGGCGGAAACCGAGGAAAAGGAAGCCGTGCAGAAGCTGGAAGCGGCGCTGAATATCTACTGGAAGCGGCGCACGACTGCAGTGGCCGGTGAAGTGCCGGCGGTGGACGTGCTGCGGCTGCGGCCGGGAGTTGTGGCCGGGCCAGGGGGCACGCACCTGGGTCTGCCGAAGGATGTAACGGTCACGATCACCAAGGCAGGAGTGAACCCGGCGAAGATCGTGGTGAAAAAGGAAGGCAAGGAATATGAAGCGACCGAGGACAATTTGAATGAATTGCCCGCGGACCTGCGCGGTTTTGCACACCTGGTCCGCAGTGGTGGCGGGCATGCATTTGCCTACCAGGCTCAGGCCGCTCCCGCAACGGCGTCGAAAAAAGCCGCGATATATAAATCGGTTACGGTTCCGACTCCCCTATCTCCCGCGACAGCGGAAGCGCCCAAGGTTTATCGCTATCATGTCGAGGCAAAGCACGCCGCCGGCGAGGTGGATTCCAAGCTCGACCAGATTCTGAAAATCATAAGCCAGAAAGAGGATAGCAGCGTTTCCGAGCTACGGAAGGAAGTGCAACAGTTGCGTAAGGAGCTGGAATCGCTGCGCCAAGAGAAAAAATAAATTTTCCAGGCCGTTAAATTGGCGAGTACATTGACCCGGACCATACGTTTCCAATTGTTGAGGCCGCAGCGCAAGAGCGCCGCGGCTGGGCAAGGCAACCAAGCCAGACAATTTGAAACAGCGCTGTCGGCCTGAATCAGTTCGCAAGAGTTGATTCAGGTCGATGCCGATGGGGCCGGGTCTCGTTCTCTTTTCACCTCCCCAACCCAAGACGAGATTCGGCCCTATTTTATTTCTTGGCGAAAGTAGCCTGCACACTTTCCCGCGAAGGCCGGCAGAATTCCAGTAATCCTCACAATCGGAATCCGAGGGGCCATCCTCCCGCGCCGATAAGACTTAGACATCGTCTAGCGCGCCCGCCCGGACTGGAGCAAGCCAGCATGATCCGCAATTACGATCTCTGCTGCCGACTGACACTCTGCTTCGCGCCGGCGGCCCTTGTCGTCGCTTCGCTAGCATTGCTTGCCTCGGAAGCTGCGCGGGGAGAAGAGCAGGTGCAGAGAAGCACGGCGGATGACAGCGATCGGCCGACGGATGAGCTGGATCGCCCACGTTATAAGGAGCGCTGGACGCACCGTGGATATGAGGTACGTACCAATCAGTTCTTTGTCGTCGCCAATACGAAAGTGGCAGACGCCCGCTGGGCCGCGGCGCAGATGGAATTGGCGTGGGCCGACTTCGGCCGTCTGGCGGATGCCTGGATGAAAGGGCATCACCATCCTGACTTTGGGATCGGTGCGGTGCAGGTTTACATTGACGGCGATGCCCCCAAGGACCGCAACCTGCCGCTGACCACGCTGAATTCTGTTGGCATTCAGACGCAGATAACGCTGCATGTCGGTGACGGCCAGCAGGGGCTGGAAGACCAACTCTATCGGCTGCGGAAGGCGGCAGGGCAGGCGTTCCTGCATACCGCCGAACTCGATCGACAGTTGCCGCCGTGGGCGTGTGACGGATTGGCGTCCTACGTGGCGGCTGAGCGGCTCAGTGCGGAAGAGGTCAGGTCGATCAGGCAACAGGAAATTGCGACAAATGCGCCGCGCCTGGGCGGTCAGCAGTGGCGGTTCAAGCGGGCGGAGCAGGATCGTTTGAGCCTGCCGGCATTTGACCACGACGCTGCCGCTCAGGAAGTGGAGTTTCTGCTGACGGCGAATGACGCGGCGCATGCTCCAGCATTTTTCGCCGCCATCAACGAGTCCATCGCAGTCGCAAACAGGCGGCGCAATCAAGAGAACGTGGTGACCGCCCGCCGCGGCGAAGAACAGCCCGCGGAGTTGGGGCCCGTGGACCAACTGGCCGTTCAATTGGCGAAGCCCCTCGAGGAGTGGCAGAAAGCACCCTTCCGCGGCCAGCCGGTGTTGGAAATCGAAAAGAGCACGCCGACGGAAGTTCAGCAAGCGGAGCGCGAGATGGCGGTCGTGCTCAAGCTCGCGCGGCGGTTCGCCACTACGAACCAAGGGACGGTACACACTCGCATTACCGCGTTCGACAAAGAGAAGGGCATGACCGTTCTCTCTCGGAAGGAGAGTGACCGGCCGCCGCCGCTGCCGGAGCTTTATCAGCGGATGATCGCGCCGCAGAAGCCGCTGTGGGGGACGCTGAATGCGGACGGTCAGCTAGTATTGTCCAGCGACCGCGCAGCGCTCCAGAAATTGCTCGGCATGGAAGACAACCGCTACCGCTGGGAAGCCGACAACGGTCGGAGCGTGCTCACCACCACCATCGACGGCGAGTGGAAGCTGCAAGGATGGCTGGAAGAGAACGGCGAAGACCCCAGCCGGCCGCTGGCGAAGTTCACGGCGACGAAGCTGGCGACCCGCCGGTAATGGCATCAATTTCCCTTGAAGATCGCCGCCCCGACAGCCACCACGTACGCCAGCACCAGCGTGCCCCACATCAGGCGGGCAAAGTGCGACTCGGGTGGAAAGAAGTGGACAAGAGCGAGGCCGAGGAGCGTCACCAGGCCCAGCAGCGCGGCGAAAATGTCCGACGGCATCCAGGTTCCGCCCGCCAACCCTCCCGCCACGCCGATCATCACGATCATCAGGTCGAAGACCGTGAACTGAAACGGGGTGGCAGTCGGAATGGGGATCGCGGGGAGCTGCGGCAGCGGCTCAAATTCATGCAGTTTCTCTTCGCGCGATGCGCAGTTGGGTGTCCGAAGGCGAAACTGGTCGCCCGCTTCGTCCTTCGGCTCCATTGACGGCTCATACATAGCGGCACCGGGCTACTTAGATCCGACCACCCAGATGTTACGGTAGCGGACGGGGTTGCCGTGGTCCTGCAGATAAATCGGGCCGGGCTCGGGGCCGGCTTTGACCGGCGCTGCGGTAGTGTTGCGGTCGGCCGGGAGCTCCACGTCCTTGTGAATGACAACGCCGTTGTGCAGCACCGTTACCTTCGGCTTGGAGACGACCTTGTCGCCGTCGTACTTGGCCGCGGTGTACTCAATGTCGTAGGTCTGCCACGTAAGCGGCGGCAGGCACATGTTCACGTCGGGGGCCTTCACGGAATAAATCCCGCCGCATTCGTTGTCCTTCCCTTCCAGTCCAAACGAGTCGAGCATCTGCACTTCGTACCGCCCTTGCAGATAGATGCCGCTGTTGCCGCGGGCTTGTCCGCGGTCCTCCGGCTGATACGGAAGGCGGAATTCGAGGTGCAGCTTGTGGCTGCCGAACTTCTGCTTGCTGGTGACGGCGGGGGCGAGCAGGCCGTCTTCCACTTTACCGCCATCCCAGGCGTCGCCGTTCTTACCGTCAAAGAGGACGACCGCACCACTGGGCGGCTTCTCGCCTAGCGTGGGGCTGGCGCGTTGGACTCGCTTAAGCTGGCAAAGCTCCTTGCCTCCATCGGTTTCAATGATGGTCGCCCCGTCCTTGGTGATCTTGGCGGAGCGCCCGTCCGGACCCTTGAACAGCACCACGCCGTCCTTGAGCTCACCGTCTCCTTCGATCTTCTTCTCCTTGTCCCATCCATCACCGGGCAAGCCGCCACGATATCCCACGCCGTGGAACCCGCCGCCGCCCAGAGCGATGATCTGCAAGCCGATCTTCGATTCCTGACCGTCGACCAGCATGGTACCGGAGTACTCTCCCTGGTAAGCGAAGTCGGCGTCGGCTTTGGCGGGATCGGTATACGTGGGACCGGCGGCGGAGATCGGGGAAGTCACCACGCCGAGCAGGGTGCAAGCCAAGCTTGAGATGAGCAGCGAACGAAGCATGAGAGACGTCTCCAATTTGAGAGGTTGGTTGGATAGGTTGCCGCAGCCGCTATTGTGGAACGGGGAAACATCGCTGGCAAGAATGGCAAGATTGCAGCCTCCACGGCGAATTATCGGTATGCAACCCCTTGCCATCGCCGCAACTTCGTCTTCCTTACTCGACAACGCCTGGAAAGGCGCTGCCGCTGCCGCCGCACCGTTGTTCGGGGCCATGCTGCTCGACTTTGCCGACCTGCTCAGCCTGGGCCCGCAAGCGCTGCCGCTGGCGGCGCTTGTGGCGGCTCCCCTCGGGTGGGCCGTCGCCGCGGGGCTCGGTTGCAAACGCAACGGTCGGCTGCTCAGTGCGCTGGTCGCTGGCATCTATTGCCTCCTTCCTGGGATGGAGCTGATTCCGGCCGCCTCCGCTACTTCGCTGCTGGCAGCGCTCGCGGCACGTCTGCCGACCGTGAGCCGGTGAATCTTCGCCATACTTTCGCCACTGCGTCGAGGTCTTCCGTCTTGAGGAACGACATCCAGCCGCAGAGCATGATCCAGTGGAAGAGAAACAGATGCATGGCCCATTCGTTGGAGAGATGGAAGGCCAGCAGCATCAGCAGCGAGAATCGCCGAGCTTTCGGAATCCAAATGAGGAAGGGAATCGCCAACTCCACGTACAGCACGGACCAGGTCATCGCCCGCACCGTCCAGGGCGTATCGAACAGGTAGTGCGGCACCGGGAAGCGGCCGAAGAGGTCGTCGATGCGGGCAACGTAGTAGAGGGCGGTGCCGTCCCGCCATGGCTCGCCCGCCACTTTCCACAGGCCGGTGGCGAACATCATCATCACCATGACGTACTGCAGCATCCGCAGAGCCCAGGGGGAGCTGGTGGATCGGTATGGATGTTCCAAGTCTTGATCGCGTCGCCACAGCCAGGCATCCACCGACCAGACTTCCGCCAGCGGCATGAAAATCAGGAAGAAGCCGAGCAGCCGTAGGACGTCGTCTTCGCCGTCCAAAATCATCTGGTTGCGGTTCTGAAACGAAACCAGCCAGACGAAGACCGAAACAGCCGAAAATCGCGAAGCGACGCCGAAAAGCAGACAGACAGTTTGCAGCGCGAACAGCCAGAAGCAGCATTGCAGGGCAACAGGGCTCTGAGGCACCACCGCCAGCAGCGACCACTGATAACCTCCCAGATACTGCACGTCGCTCGGCAGGACACCCGTTTCTCCGAACCACATCTCCAGGTAAGGAAACCAGGCCAGCAGATTGATCAGCACCAGACTCGCAAAGCCGATCCGGATCAGCGCGGGAATCCGCGGATCGGACGGCTCGTGAAAAAAGCGGTTCCAGGCGGCAATCATGGGATAGTTTTTCCGGCCGTCGTTGCCCTTTGCTTCTTGAGCAGCTCCAGCGGCAGGGGATAGACACGTTTGGGAGTGAACACTTCTTCGTCGCTGAGGGGTATGGGCTGGGACATCGGAATCCAGCCGTCGATGTTGGGGTTGGCGATGAAGGCTTCTTCCTTCACAAACGTCACTCGCCGCGGCGCACCCTCCGGCTGCGGATTTTTGCGGTGCCGAGCCGCCAGATAATCGGCAAAGGCGAAGCGGCGTTCGCTCGGCGAGTTGTAAGAGATTTTGTCGATGTACTCCAGCTCGCGACTGGTCCAGAACCTTTGCCAGCAGGAGAGCTGCGGCCATTCGGGGGAGCGCCAGGGGACTATGGTGCCGTCGCGGTATTCAATGGTGGCTCGGAGGCGATGATTGGTGGCGTCCGGCTCCGGCGCGAACATTTTCCATTCGGCTGTGGCGACTCCCGTCCCATTCGCAATCGGAGAGACCATCGTGGCCAGCCAATTGGCAACTGGAGTCTGCTCCGCCCCCTGCGCCGGCGGCGCGGCCCAGCTCCACGCCCAGTCAATCGGCGGCATCCCTTGCAGGGCCAGAAAGGGGATGAGGATCACGATGGCCGCGTTGGCCAACGCGTACTGCAACCAGGTGATTTGGGGAGGACGTTGCATGGGAAATTCGGACCGGGCAAGACCGCATAATTCTACAATACCCAGTTTCGTAACTGCCGTTTCCCGGCAGCCGCACAATCGTTATAGGCGGTCGGGTTACCGCTCCCGCAGCAAAAACTGGCCTCCCTTGGGACTCGCAAAAATCTTCTCTTCCGCCAGGGCGGGCTGTTTGCCGTAGGGGTTGTAAAGCGGATCACCGATGAGGGTTCCCATCCAGCTCGCCAGCATCACGCTGCGGCCGTAGCACTCGACCAGCGTGTATTTGCCGGTGGCCAGCATCCCGAAAAACTCCGCCGGCTTCGGGAAGCCGATGGTGAAGGGCTCGGCGACGGGACCGAGCGTAGCGGCGGCACCTTTCTCCAGCAGGTTCTTGCACCAGTACTTGGCCCCTTCCTGCCGCAGCGAAACCGCTTCGCTGCTGGCCAGGTGCCAGGCGACGGCCCCTTTCTTGAAATTGAACGAGTCGACGTAGTTGGCGAGCGAATACCAGCCGCAGTACAGCGCGCAGTCGGGGCAGGAGTCCGCGGCAAAGAGCTCTCCCTTGTCGTCGAGCGTGACCTCCAGCTTGGCTTCGTCCTTCAGCAGCGCGGCCATGTCCCGCATCGACTGGTCGTATCCGCCATAACCGAAGCCGGCGTCTCCCTTCGGGTCATAGCCGATGCCGCGAGCATCGACGTAGATCCTGCCTTGCAGCCCTTCCTTCTCGGCTTCCAGCGCGTCATCGACGAGCCGTTTGGCAATCTCGGGCGTTGGGCCATCGAGCCGGCATGTCAGTAGCATCGGCGGACTCTCCGCGCGGGCTTTCTCAGGCATCTGCCAATACAGCGGGTTGTGTACCCAGCCGCCGAGCTCGTACTTATCCCACCACAACAGCATCAATTCGCTATCCACCGCGGCCCGACTATCGAAGCGGCCAATCCGGCCAAGCTGCTCGCGCTGGGCCTGCTGCCGCCGCTGGTTCCGTTTGGCGACATCGAGTTCTTGCTTACGGCTCGCCAGAGCGTCCTTGGTCTGGTCGGTGTTCTTCTCCTTGTGCTCCTCCTCGGCGATGGGAATCAGTTTCTCCAATCGCTCGATGTCGTTCTTGGCGGCCGAAAGCTCGGCATCGAGCCTAGTCAACTCGGCCTTCTCCTCCTCGGTCGGCTCAGGAGCACCGACGCGCAGCGGCACGCCATACACAGCCAGCAGCACCTTGGCCTGGTCCTTCTTTTCCTTCAGCGCCTCGCGGAGCGGCTGAGCCAGCTTCTCGTCGAAATCCCGGCGACTGATGTCCTCCCCCACCGGCAGGTCGAGCGAAACAATGTTCTCTGTCGGCACTCCTCGCTTCACGCAGTAATGTTCCGCCACTTCCAGCGAAGCTGGCAGGTTCTTGTTGGCCAGCAGGAAGACGTTGACGGGCTCCAAGGCGAAGGCCGGGAAGGCGCTCAGGGCAAACATCAGGAGGACAGTCGCCACCCACACCTTGTTCCCACGCTCTGCGTGGGAACACACGTCTTCGCCGCTCCGCGGCCTGGCGGAGACCAAGCCGGGACGCAGAGCGTCCAAGACGTGCGTTCCCACGGAGGACCGTGGGAACGAGGACGGATGCAATGGTGCTATTCGTTTCATTTTCATAAGCCTTTACGGAATCTTCATCGTCAGTCCGCCGTCAATCACAATCGTCTCGCCGGTGATGTAGTCGTTGGTGATGAGCAAGGCCACCGCTTCGGCGACTTGCTCGGCAGTCCCTTCGCGGTGGAGGGGGACGCGGTGCTTGAGGTTGAATTCTTTCCGCTCGGCGGGCATGTCCTTGTGGAAACGGGTCCGGATGATTCCGGGGGCGATGCAGTTGACCCGGATGTTGTCGTCCGCCAGGTCGCGGGCGAGCGAACGGGTGAATTGCGGGATGGCTCCCTTGGCGGTGGCGTAAGCAATCGCCCCCGGCACGCCGCGAATCCCCGCCGTCGACGAGACGGTGATGATGGCGGCCTCCCCCGCCTTCCGCAGGTGGGGCAACGCGGCTTTGCAGAGGTAGAAGCAGGCGTCCACGTGCAGGGCCATCGTCTGCCGCCACTGCTCGGGGGTGACTTCGTCGATGCGGCCGAAGCTCGGCCCGCCGGCGTTATGCACCAGCACGTCCAGCCGGCCGAAATGAGCGGCGGTCTGCTCGACCGCCGTCGCGCAATCCTCGGCGCGGGACATGTCCAGGCTCATCAGGTGCGCCTTGCCGCCAGCGGCCTCAATAGCCGACTTCGTCTGCTTCGCGTCTTCCCCCAGTTCGCGGGCGCAGATGGACACTTGGGCTCCGCGGCGGGCCAGGTCGACGGCGATGGCCGCCCCGATGCCCATGGTCCCGCCCGTCACCAGGGCGACTTTGCCTTCCAGATTCATGGTTTCCCTTTCATTCTTTTATCCGATTCGAATTACCAGTTGATAAGCGACTTTTTACCCCCAATCTAGAGGGTTTTTATTCATGATTCTTTGTCCACTCACGAGCGGGACTTACGGCGACGTGAATCAGCGTAAGTTATTGTATTCGTTCGCCTTCCAGCCAAGGCAAATGACGTAAGTGTTGATTCATAGGGTCAAAAATGACGAGTTTTTATTCACCGGACGGAAGCAGAGTTATAAGGTGTTTTTCAGTTGTCGATTCACGTTGCTGTGGCCTCCCGGCGGGTCGTATGCGTCAGCGATTAAGTGGTTCGGGCGGCGCGCACCGGGGGCCGCCGATTCCTCACTCCCAAATACTATACATTTGTTTCATTGAGTCAAGCCCAGGGCGAAATTTTCAGCCCCCTTTGGCGTGGCGGCTGGGTTGAAATAATTCCCCAGCGGATCCGCTTGTGATTCCAAGCGTTTCCCCTGGCGACGCGGACGGGGTCAGGAGGAGTTTCGCGGCGGAATCTACCGAGATAACAAGTTTGTTGGGCGCGAAACACCTCCCGACCCCTATCTTCCCAGCAGCCAGGCGGATGGGTTCTCCACCGCCAGGCGAATGGCTTGCAGGAACCTCGCGGCGGGGGCGCCGTCGACGATACGGTGGTCGAAGGTGAGGCTGAGCGTGACCTGGTCGCGGGGGACGATCTGGTTATCCACGACCGCCGGCTCGCGGCGGATGCAGCCGACGCCGAGGATGGCGGTCTCCGGCAGGTTGATGATCGGTGTGAAGGCGTCGATGCCGTAGGTGCCGAGGTTGGTGATCGTGAAGACACCTCCTTGCAGGTCGTCGACTGTAAACTTGTTATTGCGTACGTTCTCGATCATGTCGCGCGAGCGAGCGGCAAGTTCCAGCAGCGAGAGCGAAGGAACGTCGCGGAGCACCGGAACGATCAGCCCTTCTTCCGCATCCACGGCCATGCCGATGTGAATGCCTGCGGGCATGACCAAATGAGTTTCTTCCCATCGTGCCGCCATTTGCGGTTGCTGCTGGAGCACGGCAGCGGAGAGCTTGACCAGGATGTCGGTGTAGGAAGGGATGACTTCGCCACCGCCGGTCTTGAACTGGGTTCGCAGGTTGACGAGGTTGGTCGCATCGGCCCGCGTCGTCAATGTGACGGGCGCAGTCTGCTGGCAGCTCGCCGACATGCGGGCGGCGATGGTCCGGCGGCGGGAGGTAACGGGGACTCTTGTGCCGCCACTGGCGATTCCCGGACTCTTTGCGGCGGCACGTACGTCGCGCTCGCGGATGCGGCCGGATTTTCCCGAGCCGGCGAGCGACTTCCAGTCGACGCCGAGTTCCTTCGCTACGCGGCGGGCTCGGGGGCTGGAGGTAATTCGTGCTTTGGAAGGGGAAACAGGTGATTGTCCGAGTGACCTGACATCCACGGTCGTTACGCGACCCCCATTTCCCGCCAGGGCAGTACTTACGTTCACCCCCATTTCCCGCGCCAGACGCCTTGCTGCGGGAGAGGCGACCGGTTGGAGGCGCTTCGTGGCGGAGGTTTCAGTTGGCTTTGAGGCAGAGGGCGAAACCGCAAGCGGGGTCGCAGTCGGCGCAGCTACTTCAACCGGCAATGCCTCTCCTTCCGCCACGAGATAGCCGAGCAGCGAACCAACAAGGACGATTGTTCCTTCTTTCGGAGCGCTGGCCGGAATTCGCAGAATACCACTGTCCAGCGATTCAATCTCCTGCGCCGCCTTTTCTCCTTCCAGCTCGAAGAGGACTTCCCCCGCGCGGACGACATCCCCGTCCTTCTTTTTCCAGCCGAGGAAGGTCCCTTGCTCCATCGACCAGCCAAGGCGGGGAACGGTAATTGGGTGTGGCATCTTATTCCCTCACCAAATCGCGAATCGCCTTAAGAACTTCGTCGACACTTGGAACCACCGCTTTTTCTAACGACGGGCTGTACGGCGTTGGCGTAAAGAGGCCGTTAACGCGGCGGATCGGAGCGTCGAGGTCGTCGAAGCCGGCGTCGGCAATCTGGGCGGCGATTTCGGCTCCGATGCTGCATGGGGCGTAAGCTTCATCCACGATGAGGAGCCGGCCGGTTTTGGCGACGGATTTCAAAATGGTCTGGGTATCGAGCGGCAGGACTGTTCGCGGGTCGATGAGCTCGACGGAGATTTGCTCCTTGGCAAGCTGATCGAGCAGGCCAGCAGTGACGTGAGCCATGCGGCCGATAGCAACGACGGTCAGGTCCTTTCCTTCGCGGACAATCGAAGCCTGGCCGAACTCGATTTCGTAGTCTTCCGTCGGAACCGGGCCTTTGATGTTCATCAGCTCGCGGGGCTCGAGGAACAGCACGGGATCCTGGCAACGGAGGGCTCGCTTCATCAGGCCTTTCGCGTCGTAGGGAGTCGATGGAACGATGACTCGCAGGCCGGGGACTTGGGCATACATCGCGTAGTAGTTGCCGCTGTGGTGCGTGGCGGCAGAATGTCCGATGCCGACGCAGCCGCGGAGGAGGACCGGCATTTTCAGGCGGCCGCTGCTCATGTACTGCATTTTGGCGATTTGATTGATGATCTCGCCGACGCTGTCGAGCACGAAGTCGGCGAACATGAAGTCGATCACCGGCCGCGTCCCGGTCATCGCCGCTCCGCAGGCGAGGCCGACGAATCCCCGCTCGCAAATCGGCGTATCGCAGAGTCGCACCGGGCCGTGCAGCTCATAGAGGCCGGCCGTCGTGCGAAAGTTGCCGCCGCGCTTCCCGATCCCTTCGCCCATCACAAAAATGTGCGGGTTGGCGGCCATCTCTTCGCTGAGAGCTTCCGTTGTTGCTTGGGTATAGGTCAATTCGCGAGTCGCGGACGACGCTTGCGGTTTCGCGCTCGCAGAATTCGACGGGACCGCATAGATGTGCTCCGCCGCGGTTGTTGGTTCCGGCCAAGGGCTCTTTTCGGCGAAGTCGCGTGACTCATGCACCAGCTTCTGCACTTCGGCATCAATGGCATCCAGCTCCGCGGCGGAAGCAGTGCCATCGTCGATGAGCGATTGCCGCAGGCGCTGAATCGGACACTTCGTTTTCCACGCTTCCACGTCTTCCTTGGTGCGATACCCAAAATCCCCCATCCCTTCGGCATGAGCGCGGGTGCGATAGGTCTTGCATTCGATAAGCGTTGGTCCGTTGCCGCCGCGAGCCCGCGCGACGGCCTCGCCAGCGACTTCATAAACTGCCCGTAAGTCGTTGCCGTCCACTTCGATGCCCGGCATTCCATAAGCCGCGGCCCTGGTGGCGACATTCGGATTTCCAGCAGCGTAGGAGTTGGGGACTTCGGTGGCGAACTGGTTGTTTTCGCAGATGAAGAGGGCCGGCAGCTTCCAGATGCTGGCCATGTTTAGCCCTTCGTGAAATGCTCCGTTGTTGGACGCTCCATCCCCGAAGAACGCCGCCGCGACGTTGTCCGTCCCCTTCACCTTGAAGCTGTAGCCGCCGCCGCAGGCTTGCAGGATGCACGGCCCGACGATGCCGCTGGTCCCCATCATCCCAATCTCGGGAGAGAAGAGATGCATGCTGCCGCCGCGTCCGCGGGAGAGTCCGGTCTGGCGGCCAAAAAGCTCGGCCATCAGCTCGCGGGGATGGGCCCCCTTGGCGAGCGCATGGCCATGGCCCCGGTGGGTGCTGAAGACCACGTCCTCCTTCCGCAAATGGGCGCAGACACCCGTCGCCACCGCCTCTTGCCCGACGTAGGTGTGGCAGGCCCCGTGAACCAGCCCGCGGGCGTGGCAGCGGGCCAGCTCCTCTTCGGTCAGGCGGATGACGAGCATGGCCCGGTAGAGCGACAGGAGTTTGTCCTTGCCGATACCGGGCGACTTTGTATTGCCTGCCGTTGTCGCACTTTTTGGCGCTGAACGTTTTTTGTCGGTAGTGACGGACACTGAAATCGTTCTCCTTCTCGGAATGCAAAAGCCGGCACGCGAGGCCGCGTGCGGCTACGTCAAATACCGCCGCGTTCCCCCGGCGTTCATCGCCAGATTGCCGCCGTCCATAGGGATGAGGGCACCCGTTACCCACGTGCTGCTGTCGCTGGCGAGGAAGACGGCAAGCCCCTGGATGTCCTCCGGCTTACCCATCCGGCCGCGGGGAATGCCGGAAAGGAATTTGTCTTTCAGGCCAGGCTCGGCAGCCATCCGCTTTTCCAGGCGGGGGTTGGTGACCTGGGCGCAGAGGATGGCGTTCACCCGCACGCCGTGGACGGACCATTCGGTGGAAAGCTCGCGGGTCATCTGAGCGACGGCTCCCATCGCCATGCTGTAGGCGACGTGACCACGGCCGAGGGCGGTGAGGCTAGCCAATGAGCCGATGTTGACGATGCTGCCGCTCTTCTGCTGGAGCATCCGTCGGCCCCCTTCCTGGCACATGCAATACCGCCCGAAGACCAGGTTCCGCCAGCAGGCTTCGACTTCTTCCAGCGTGATTTCTTCCGGCTTGCCGAGGATTCCTTCGCCGGCCACGTTGGCTAGAAAATCAATCCGCCCGAACTCTCTGTCGAGCGTGGCGAACATCGGCCGGATTTCCGCCGGATCCGAAACATTGCAGCGGGTCGCAATAGCCTTTCGCCCCAGCGCCTTGATTTCCGCAGCCGTCTTGGCGGCACCTTCTTCGTTCAAATCGGCCAATACCAGGTCTGCTCCGTGCTGGGCGAGAGCCAGTGCCATCGCGCGGCCCATTCCGCTGGCAGCACCGGAGACGAGGGCGACACGGCCGGAGAGGTCGAAGAGATTCGTGGAAATCATTTGTAAAGATGAGAGTCAAACGAAAGTGTGACAGAAAAATGGAGGACAAAAAAATGGGATGAAGAATGTTTTTGGGAGCTATTTTTCTGTCACTTATTTATTTGTCACTCCTCTTCCGCCTTCATAATGTCGCCGATCGCTATTTACGAAGCAGATAGCCATTTTTGCACCTCTGGCCCGAGTTTCGCCACAATCACCAGGAAAAACAACCCGATGTAAAACACTCCGCAGCAGAGGATGCCCGCTTGATGATACCACCGCGGCTGGAGCTGCGGCGGCAGGAGCTTGCGGTTGATGCGGAGGATCATGAGCGCGGTGACCCCCAGGGCGAGGTTGCCGAAATTGGCGATGACCTCCACCATGAGCTTGGGGGTGCCATAGGCGGAGAACAGGCTCCAGACAACGAACGTCCAGAAGACATAGGCGGTCAGGATGGAGTAGTAAATGTACTTCACCTGACCGCTCTTCATCGTCTTTTGCACCCGCTGGTTCGACGACCAGATCGTGTCCGTCCAGCGGCGGCTGAAATCCTCGACCACGGACATCTGGCTGGGAAGGAACACGGCGAGGCCGACGAAGAGCGTTACCAGCCACATCGTCTTGGCGAGATTCGAGGTCTTGTTCGATTCCGGTGGAATCGCGACTCCGCCGTTGAACTGGGCCGAGTGGCGAATGCCGTCGGCGGAGAGGACCGATTGAGCCAGGTCTCGCTTCGGCTTGTTGGTATATAGCTCCGAATTGGAAGCGAACTGCAACGACAGCAGCGCGGGGAGCGCCATCCCCATAAAACAGCCGGGTGCCCACACCAGCAGTTGATCGGTCAGGATATACCGCCACCAGCCGCTCCAGCGGCGGAGGTTGCCGCTCGTGAGGGGAAAGACTTTGCCGACGTGGCTGAGGGTGATGTGCCGACCGCCGACGGCGCTAGGAATCGCGCCGACGAGCTTTCCCATCCCCCAGCCTTTGTCCCGCACGTAATTGCTATACGTCGAATTAGCCAGGCCGCCGCCGCCGGCGTATCCCGCGAACGCTCCAATGGTGGCGATGTTGGTAAAGGAAATCGCCGGCCATTCGCCGAAGTCCCAGCGGTATCGCAACACGTTGAGTGGAACTTCCTTCCCTTCGTGCATCACCGGCAGGACGCCGAATTTGAAAAAGCCGCTGAAGACGTTGAGCCAATTCTCCCAGCCCACGAAGAGGAGCCCCATCGCCAGGCAAAACGACAGGACGATGATGACTTTTCCGGTCATCACGACTTGCAACATGTTGTAGACCTTGCCGCCGATGAGGACGGGAAGCGTCACGGCGAACATGCAGAGAAACGAGAAGACGGTGACGAGCGTTTGGTCCTCCGCACCCGGCGGCCGGTCCAGAATCATCGATGCGATGAGGATGCCGGCGTGCGACGACAGGCCAGGAACAAACGCCCCCACGCTCAGGAGCAGCACGATCGCAACCCAAAACCGCGGCCCGGGGCTGACCCGCATGAAGCCGGTCATGACGGGCTCGCCACAGTAGAGGGCGTAGCGTCCGCACTCGATGTTGTAGAAGACCTGTAGGACGATGGCGATGGTGGCGATCCACATCAGCCCGCCGCCGTACTGAGCGGTGATGATCGGCCCGAACAGCCACTCCCCGCCGCCGATCTGAATCCCCATCATCACAATCCCCGGTCCGATGAACCCGGCCCAGTTCCGCCAAGAGAGCGGCGCAGGTTCCGGCAGTTCCTCCTGGCCCCAGGGGGGGAGGTAGTGATCGGGAGAGGACATGGGGGATTTCAGATTGAGGATTGCAGATTGCAGATTGCAGAATGACGGACAGAGATTCCGTTCTTCATTCTGCAATTCGCAATCTGCCTTTGGCCGCTACGCAGTCTATCCTCCCAGCGCCGCTGAAACGAGCCTGCTGGCTTCTTGCAGGTCCTTGGCCGGGCCGCTGATGACCTGGCGGGTGCGAGTTGAATCGCCGTTCCTTTTTCGGGGCAGGCTGGAAGCCTACCCCACTTAGGCCGCGCTGCCGCGGATGAATTGGCGGACGAGGGAGGCGTAGAGGCCGCCGTGGGTCATCAGCTCTTCGTGGGTGCCGCGCTCGAGGATGCGGCCTTCTTCCAAGACGAGGACCTGGTCGGCATGGCGGATGGTGGAGAGGCGGTGGGCGACGATGAAGCTGGTGCGGCCGGCGAGGAGTTTGGCGAGGGCCCGCTGGATGCGGACTTCGGTCAGGGTGTCCACGCTGCTGGTCGCTTCGTCGAGGATGACGATCCGCGGGCGGGCGAGCATGGCCCGGCAGAAGCAGACGAGCTGCCGCTGACCGAGACTGAGCTGGGCCCCGCGCTCGCCGACCTGCGTTTGCAGCCCCTGCGGCAGAGATTGCAGCAAGTCCAGGCAGTCGAGGTCGCGGGCGGATTGAATCGCTTCTTCATCAGTCGCATCCGGCCGGCCGACGCGAATGTTTTCCAGGATGGTGCCGGTGAAGAGGAAATTCTGTTGTAGCACCAGCCCCATTTGGTGATGCAGCGAATCCCCCGTGATTTGCCGCGTATCGTAGCCGTCGATGAGGACCGCGCCGCTTTGCGGCAGATAGAAGCGGGTGATGAGATTGACGATGGAGGACTTGCCGCTGCCGGTGCGGCCGACGAGGGCGATGCTCCGGCCGGGCTCGGCGAGGAGCGAAATGTCGTGCAGCACCGGGCGGTCCGGATCGTATCCGAAGGTGACGTTTTTCAGCTCCACCCGGCCTTCCATCGGCGGGAGCGGAACGGCATCGAGGGCGTCTTGCCATTCGGGCGGGCGGTCGAGCAGGGCGAAGACCCGCTCCGCTCCGGCCATGGCGGTGAGGGCCTGGTTGTAGTGGTTCCCCAGGATTTGGATAGGGCTAAAGAAAATATTGGCCAGGAAAAAGAAACGGATGAGGTCACCCGGCGGCATGTCAATCCCTGGCGTGAGCACTCGGTAGCCGCCGACGAGCAGCAGGGCCACGATGAACGACTGGCTGGTCGTTTCCAAGAGCGGCAGCAGCATCCCTTCCACGCGGACCGCCCGCACGACGTTTTGACCGTGCCAGTCCAGCAGGTCCTTGAACAGCCGCGAGTTAGTCTCTTCCCGCACAAACGCCTGCGTCAGCCGCACGCCGTTGATGGATTCCGCCAGCGTGGACGTCAGCCGGCTGAAGCCTTCCTGCATGATGCGGTAGGCGGTGGAGAGGCGGCCGCGGAAGTAGAGATTGAGGACGTAGATAATCGGGCTCATCGCCAAGATGATGCTGAACAGGGCCCAGTCGTAATACAGCATGATGGACGCGGCTACGAGCATCTGCCCGATGCCGACGAGCGAAACGAACAGCACATCCTGCACGCCAAGGCGGAGAGCCTCGCAGTCGCTGGTAACACGGCTGATGATGCGGCCGATTTTGGTCGTGTTGTAGAAGCTCATCGGCATGGCTTGCAGATGGGCGAAGATTTCGCGGCGGAGGTCGTGGATCACCGCCTCGCCCAGCTCGAGCGACAGCCGTTGCCGGAAATGGAGCACGAGTTGCGTGAAGCCGGTTAGCAGCAAAAGGCCGAGCGCTCCGAGCAGAATCGACTGAACAGGATTGGCCAGCTCTGCGTGATGCGTGATCGGTCCCTCGATCACCGCCCCAATCGACCAGGCAATCAGCGGCAACTGAATCCCCCGCAGCACCACGCACACAAACATGGCATTCCGCTTGGCCGCATACGGCCGCATATACCCAATCAGCCGAGTAATCAGCCGCAAATCCAGCGGCGCCTTATCCGGCTCACGGTCATCCTCCACTCGCCGCGAAGTGATCGACAGCTTCTTGACCGCGGGAGTTGCCTTCGCCGCAGCAGGGTCTTCATCAGCGGTGGCGGTGGCGGAATTCAAAGAAGACATCGGCGGCTCGGCGGGCGGAAGCGATAACCAGTTTTACGCGGGTGAGCGGAGGACGGCAAGGAAGTGCAGAAGCGACGGCGACCGCACCTTGGAAGCCCGCCCATTTTCCCGCTATGATTCGGACATCGGCGCAATTGTCTTTCTTCCCCAGCCCCAAGTCCCCAGCCCCCAGACCCTGTTACCATGTCCTTCCGCACCGAACACGATTCCATGGGGGACGTGCAAGTCCCCGCCCAGGCCTATTACGGCGCTCAAACGCAGCGGGCCGTGGAGAATTTTCCCATCTCCGGCTGGACGCTGCCTAAGCCGCTGATTCATGCGATGGGGCTGGTGAAGCTGGCGTGTGCCCGGGCGAACCGGGATTTGGGGAAGCTGACGAAGACGGGCAAAAACAAGTTGAGCGACGTGCAAGTTGAGGGTTTGTTGAAAGCCGCACGCGAAGTCGCCGAAGGGAAGTTCGACGGCGAGTTTCCCATCGACGTTTTCCAGACTGGCTCCGGCACGTCGAGCAATATGAACGCCAACGAGGTTATATCGAACAGGGCGATTGAGATTCTCGGCAGCGACCGTTTTGCCCAGGAGAAGCCGGTCCACCCCAATGACCACGTCAACATGGGGCAGAGCACCAACGACATCTTCCCCACTAGCATCCACGTCGCCGTCGCGGTCGAGATTCAGAAAAATCTCATCCCTGCTTTGCAGAAATTCCACGACGTGCTGGCCGAGAAAGCCCAGCAGTGGGACAAAATCATCAAGATCGGCCGCACGCACCTGGCCGACGCCACGCCGCTCCGCCTGGGCCAGGAAATCGGCGGCTTTGCGCGGCAACTGGCGATGTCGATCGAGCGGGCGCAGCGGGGGATTGAAGCAATTCTGGAACTCCCCGCCGGTGGAACGGCTGTCGGCACCGGCATCAACACGCATCCGGAATTCGGCAGCCGCGTGGCCCAAGTGCTGGCGAAAGAAACCGGCATCCCGTTCGTCGAAGCGAAAAATCATTTCGAGGGTAACGCCCAGCGGGACGGCCTGGTGGAATGCCACGGCCAGCTTCGGACCATCGCGGTGACGCTGTTCAACGTCGCCAACAATATCCGCTGGCTCGGCAGCGGGCCGCGGTGCGGCTTCTATGAGCTCAAGCTCCCCGACCGACAGCCTGGCAGCAGCATCATGCCGGGGAAGGTGAACCCCGTGATGTGCGAGAGCATGATGCAGGTGGCGGCCCGCGTCATCGGCAACGACCAGACCATTACCTACAGCGGTGCCACCGGCGGCCAGTTCCAGCTCAACATTATGATGCCCGTGATGGGGCAAACCACGCTGGAAAGCATCCACCTTCTTTCGGCCGCCACGCGTGCCTTCGTCGAATTCTGCGCCTTCGAAATGGAAGCCAACGAAGTGTCCTGCGAAGCCTCCGTCGAACAGAGCCTCGCCATGGTCACCTCCCTCAACCCGCACATCGGCTACGAAAAGGCCGCCAAAATCGCGAAGGACGCCTTCGCCACCGGCAAAACCATCCGCGAACTATGCCGCGAGGAAGGGATTCTGCCCGAAGCGACTCTCCGCGACGCGCTCGATCCCTGGAGCATGACGGAGCCGAAGCCCTGAGTGGGGTAGGCTTCCAGCCTGCCCAGACTTGGTCCCAAGCACTGCCTGGGACGCTCACGATTCACGAGGGGTACGTGACGAATACGAGAGGGAAAAATTGTTACGGCCTCATGTGCGCGCCACTACTTCTTCCCCTCCACCTTCTTCAGGCTGATCTTGTCGAACGAGGCGGAGCCGGTGGCGCCGAAGAGGCCGATGCGAAAAATCCCTTCGCGGGCGGCGAGGGGGATGTCGAAGGTTTTGGTTTCCTCGTGCCAGTCGCTGGTGCCGAGGAAGGGGCCCATGACCTGCATCCCCAGGTCGCGCCGCTGGTCGTCGTAGAGAGTGAACATGATATAGCACGACTCACCTTCTTCCTCGCCGCGGGCGACGTCCTTGGTTTTGAGCTGGGCCGTGACCTGGAGCTGCTTCACCTTACGGCCGTCGACGCCGAAGCCCTGCAACAGATGGGCGGAGACGCCGGGCTCCTGATTAGAGAAGCTGACGTAGTGCTCGCCGTCGGGTGCCTTGGGGTCGGTTTCCCACTTGACGTGTTTTTCGTAGTACCAGCCGGGCTGGGCCCCGCTGGGGAATGCCTGTTCCTCAAAGCTGCCGTTGGCCAAGCTGGGATTGAGGGGGTCCGGCTTGACCTTGCGGGCCTCTTCCGCCTTGCCGGTCATGGGGACGAACAGCGTGGGGAGCAAGGCCTCGGATTCCAGCTTGCCATCTTTCTTGCGGAAGAGGTAAAGCGTTTGCTCGTACCGCTCGCCGACGGGGACGACCATCAGGCCCCCTTCCTTGAGCTGGTCGATCAGCGGCTGCGGGGCCTTCTCGGGGGAGCAGGTGACGATGATCTTGTCGAACGGGGCGTGCTCTTCCCAGCCGAGATAGCCGTCGCCGACTTTCGTGGTGACGTTGTCGTACCCCAGTCGCTTCAGCACCCTGGCGGCACTCTTGCCGAGGGACTCCACGATTTCGATGCTGTAGACGTGCTTGACGAGCGGACTGAGCACCGCCGCCTGATAGCCGCTGCCGGTGCCGATTTCCAGGACCTTGTCGGTGGGCTTCGGGTCGATCGACTGCGTCATGTAGGCGACGATGAAGGGGGACGAGATGGTCTGCTTGTCGCCGATGGGGATCGCCTTGTCGAAATAGGCCTCGCGGCGGTATTTGATCTCCACGAACTCATGCCGTGGCGTGGCGAGCATGGCTTTGATGACCCGCTCGTCCTTCACCCCCGAGCCGATCACGACGTCTTCCACCATCCGCTTGCGGGCCTGCTCGAACTGCGTGCGCGTTTGAGCAGCCGCGGGGGGTGAGAAGGAACCACCCAGAAACATCAAGGTGAGTGCGGCTGCGAAAGTCCAAACGAAGATGCGTGCCATCGAGAATCTCTCCGCAAGAGTGGGCCTTCCCCTGCTGTTAGCCCGAGTGCGAACCCCTAGATTATAACGCGCGGGAAGGCGAGCGGCCTGCGTAAGCTGGCCGGTGAGTCCGCACGACCAGGCGGTCGTTTATTGGCGATTTCCACGTGACCGGCCAGCTAACACTGGCCGCTCGCCGGTCACGGTTCCTTAAGATTCATCCATGTCCACGAGTAACGCCGGCGTTCTGGTGAAGGGAGAGCTGAGCGTCTGGCACGCTGTCGGGGTGGTGGTGGGCGTGCTGGCCGTCATCGTCGGGGTCGTGCTACTTGCGCTGCAATTGCAAGCGGGATGGTTTGTAGGGGGGGCAGGGGTGGTGCTTGTGCTTTCGGTCGGCAGCGCGGCACTGGCCCTGTGGACACGGCGAACCTGGGTGGAGGACCTGGGAAACGGTCTGGTGGTGCGAGACCGCCAGGGAGTGCGACACCACGGCGACGAGCAGATCATCGCCCTGGCGCTGGAAACCAAAAAGCAGCATAACCAGGGGGAGATCAAAGGGGTCACTCGCATCTTCAAAGTCTGGCTCGATGGCACTCCCACGCCTATCGAGATGACCAACTCCATCCGAACCGGCTATCCCGATCCGCTGGCGAATTTGATCGACCGGCTGGTGGGGACGCTGGCGGCTAGAATGAGCAACGACATCGACCGCGGGGGCAATGCGGTAGGGGACGGCTGGCGGCTGGACAAGGGTCATCTGCTGCTCGGGCCGTCGCAGGAGCAGGCCGTTCCTTTGGCGGAGCTTGTGGCCGTTGAAGTTTTTGAGCAGAAGATGTGCATCTGGCGGCGGGGGCAGGATGCGGCCATCTTCAAAGCGCCGCTCGGCTCGCGCAACGCCCACCTGCTGCCGCTGTTGCTCGAGCCGCGGATGCCGAGCCCGGAAGAGCGGCAACAAGCCCCGTCGACGACCGGCCTGGGGCGCATTCTGTTCGAGCGGAAGCCGTCCGCCGCCACCAAAGGGCTATTCATTGTTTTTTGTCCCATATCGGCCGTTCTTGCCATGGTGCTTGCGATTATGCTCTGGCCGAAGCCCGAGTTCTTCTTATGGGTGCCGATTGCTCTGGTTTGCAGCTTGGGTTGCGGCTTGATCGCCTTGGCATTGCGGTCGAGCGTATTCCGTTGCCATGAGCGAGGCGTCTTCAAGGCAAATTTTTTGGGAGAAAAGTTGCTGCCGTACGCCTGCGTAGCAACTTTCACGTACAGCGCGACAAAGCACTATCACAACGGCGCCTACGTGGGAACGCAACTCGCCATGAAATTTGAGCCGCTGACAGGATCCGGCGCGCCGGCGATTTCTTATGGAGCGAGCGTGCAGGTCGCCGACGACGATCTGGAAGAGCTGCGGGACTTCATCAGCCGCCAGCTCGCGGACCGCATGGCGGAGCAGCTCTCCACTGGCCAGCCGGTGCAGTGGACGGCGAACCTGGTCTTCCTCCGCGAGGGAATCCAGTACCGCCCCGCTGGAATGCTCGGCCTGGGCCGCAAAGAGCCCCACTTCCTGCCCTACGACGCTTACGGCGGCTGCAACTTGAACGAAGGGGTCTTCTATCTCTTCGTCAAAGGAAACAGCAAAGCGGTCATGACCGAACAGTGCAACGCGGCCAACTTTTTCCCCGGCTTCTACCTGCTGCTGATGATGACATCGCCGAGCAATGAGGCGAGCGGCCTAGCGTAAGCTGGCCGGTCACGTCGCCTCGGCGAAAACGACCGCGCCGGCTTGCCGACTCACCGGCCAGCTGACGCTGGCCGCTCGCCGGTGAGCCATGTGGGACTACTTCTTTGCATCCGAAGTCCAAGCCGCTGCGGCAGGGCCCCCCTCGCGGGCGTCGTGGGGGACGAAGTCGCGGTTGGTGTAATAGGGGAAGAGCCATAAATCATCCGGCCAGGCCCGCACGTCCTCCGGCTTCAGCCCACGGGCCTGGATGTTCGTCAGATAGTACTTCTCACCCGGATGCAGCTTCTGGCAGAGCTTTGTGACGGTCGGAAAAATGCGCCCAAAGCCCTTAAGAAACGGGTCTTCCTCCGGCAGAGAGTACGCCTTGCCCCCATTGGGCTCGCATTGCGGCGAGTCCCAATCCCGGTAGGTCAGCTCAAATCCCCGATGCCGGTAGCCGTACTTGCTGAGCTTGTCGTTGAGCCAGAAGCGATAGAGTACATACAAGTTCACATCGAACGGCTTGGATTGCAGCCCGGTGAGCTTCATCGGAAAGTAGATGCCGTCCCGCCCGCCGGTGGAGAACGTGAACCGCAGTGGGCTCGACTCGATTTCCTTCTCCTTCACCAGGGCGGCACTGGCGACCTTGATGCAGGCGTAGACGTACTTCTTCTTGCGGTAGAAATCGAGCACGTCTTCGGCGTTCTCCAGAGTTTGATACCCCTCCTTTTCCAACCAAGGGTTCAGCCCACCCGCTTGATTTTCGCGGACTACGGCAATCTCAAAATCGCCGACCACCTGACGGGAAATCACTTCCACGGTCGTAGTTTTGGCAGCGCCCCCAGGCAATCCTCCGGCCGACGTGCTTTCCGACTTCGTCAGCTTGGGTGTTTGCCTGACCTGCACGTAGGCAAACAGTTCGTGGAAGAGCTTGGGGTCTTCTTTGCCAATCTTGGGCTCATTGGGGAACGGAATAATCCAGGCAAAGCTCTTGGCCTCCCCCTCGACGCGAATCTTGAGAATCAGGTCTTCCGTTGCCTTCGTCTCCTCGTTCCCCTGCTGAAAGACGATGATCGCCTCCTGCCCGCGCTCCTCCAGCGAACCCTGATAGTTCCGTGGCTTGCGGACGAGGCCGTCGGCGAAGGCAGGAGCCGAGAGAGCGAGAAGTGCAAAGATGAGTGCCGTGGAACGTAGCATGGCTGTCTCCTGAGGTGCCCAATGTTAGCATATCCGAAGTTTGAATCTCGGACACTCAGCCGGAGCCAGGCCAATGCAAGGGCGACTGCTTTTTTTCATATCTACCGTACTCTTCGTTCTCCAGGCAATCTTGAACCCTGGAACCGCGGCCGAGCCCCTGGAAATCATCACCCTCGGCGATTCCATCACCAAAGGGGTCCGCACGGGCGTTAAGCTGGAAGAAACCTTTGCTGCTCTGTTGGAAGCAGACTTGAAGAGCCGCGGCGTTGATGCCCGCGTGACGAATGTCGGCATCGGCGGCGAGCGGACCGATGGTGCGCTCGCCCGGCTGGAGAAGGATGTGCTGACGAAGAAGCCGCGGCTCGTCACGGTGATGTACGGGACGAACGACAGCTATGTGGACAAGGGGAAAGACCAACCGCGGCTGAGCGTGGAAGAATATCGGCGGAATCTGACGGAGCTGGTGAAGCGGATTAAGGATGCAGGCGCGATTCCGGTCGTGATGACCGAGCCGCGATGGGGCAAGAGTGCCAAGAATGGTGCGGGAGCGAACCCCAATGAGCTGCTGCAAAACTATGTCGCCGCCTGCCGCGAGGTTGCCAAAGAAGCCAGCGTGCCGCTCGTCGATAACTTCGGCACTTGGACACGGGCGGAAACGGCCGGACATAACATCAGCAAATGGATGACGGACGAGTGCCATCCCAACCCGCTCGGCCATCGGGTCCTTACCGACGCCATATTGCCGATCGTCCTCGCCCAGCTTGCCCCCGCGAAGCTTTCCGACGAACCGCCGGTAGATCTCGGCGGTGTACTGGAAAAGCATGTGATGATTCCCATGCGCGATGGCGTGAAGCTCTCCGCCTATCTCTACTTTCCGCCAGGCGACGGCCCCTGGCCTGTCATCCTGGAGCAGCGGTATGCCAATGGCCGCGACCCAGGCACGCGGCAGTCGTTTGCCAAGTTGGCGAGGGGGGGCTTTGTGACGTGTCTGGCCAACTTCCGCGGCTCGCAGCTTTCCGAAGGGACCTGGGTCGGCTACCGGGCGCTTGGCTGGGGAGAGCTCAAAGACGGTTATGACCTGGTCGAGTGGCTCGGCACGCAGACGTGGTCCAGCGGCCCGGTCGGCACCTTCGGCAGTTCCCAGGCCGGCTTCGCCCAGAATTTTCTGGCCGTCACGCAGACGCCGCATTTGAAGGCCCAGTACATGATCGATACCGGCCTCTCTCTGTACCACGAGGGCTACCGCATCGGCGGAACCACGCGGCCCGAGCGCTTCAAGACGATGGACAAAGTCTGCCGCGTGCCGGAGCACAACCAGGCGCAGCTCCGCGACTGGTTTGCTCACCCCGCCTACGACGCCTACTGGGCCGAGGAAGACTGCACCCGCTTCTTCGACAAGATGAACGTCCCCTGCTTCACCATCGGCAGCTGGTACGACTTCATGTCCGTCGGCTCCATCGACAGTTTCGTCGGCCGGCAGCACCGCGGCGGTGAAAACTCCCGCGGCAAGCAGCAGCTTCTGCTTGGCCCCTGGCTGCACGGCCGCCAGAAGGAAATCAACAAGACCAGCGAAATGCTGTACCCCGAGAACGCAAAATTCCCAATGGAGGCTCATGCCATCCGCTGGTTCGACCATTACCTGAAGGGGGTCGATAACGGCGTGGAGAAAGAGCCAACCGTCCGCTACTACGTGATGGGTGCGCTCGGCGAACCCGGCGCACCCGGCAACGAATGGCGGACCGCCGAGGACTGGCCGCTCACGACCACCGCAACGCCCTATTACCTGCACGCTGACAAATCTCTCACAACTTCGCCTCCGAATTCCGCCGACGCCAGCGTCACCTTTCTGGCCGATCCGCTCCACCCCAACTCCATCCCCGGAACCGCCTTCCCCGGAGCAGCCGACGCCCAAAAGTTTGAGGCCCAGGAGCAAGTCCGCACCTTTACCACGGAAGTCCTCGCGGAGCCCGTCGAGTGGACCGGCAAAGTACAGGCCGATCTCTATGTCGCCTCTAGCGCCAAGGACACCGATTTCATCGTCCGCGTCACCGACGTCTATCCCGACGGCCGCAGCATCCTGATCGTCGATTACGTCCGCCGGGCCCGCTACCGCGACGGCTTCGAAAAGGAGGTCTTTATGGAACCGGGCAAGGTCTACAAGGTCGCCTTCGACGTCGGCTCCCTCAGCCAGATCTTCAACAAGGGGCACCGCATCCGCGTCATCATCGCGAGCACCGGGGCTCCCTTCTTCGAACCCAACCCCAACACCGGCGAGCCGCTGGGCCTGGACCCGCTGACGGAGAAGAACACGGTCGTGGCGAAGAACACCGTGTATCTGAACAAGGAACACGCTTCGCGGATTATCGCGCCGGTTGTCAAATGATCCACAGATTTCGCGGATGAACGCAGATTGCAGGCAAAGTCAGGAATTCAATCTGCGTTCGTCTGCGCAATCTGCGGACAATCGCGGACGAGAACTGGTCCAATGGACCGGCCCAATGATTACGCTATACTGCGGCGAAAATCCACCAATCCAGCGAAACCGTCGATGAATCACCCTATCAGCAAATGGGTCGGCACGAACGTGCATGTGACGCTCCGAACAACGATGCCCACGCCCATTCAAGGAAAGCTCGTGGAAGTGGACGAGTCGGGCATTCTCTTGGAATTGCCCAAAGGGCAGACGTTCATTCCCTCAACATCCATCCTCCATATCAGTCTCCTGGATGAGGCGTGAGGAGGAACGGCTAACTTGATGGGGATGGCGTAGGAACTCCCCTGAACTTTCCGGATTCGCTATATTCTCGGTACGAATCCGAGCCCGCCGGAGAGGTCTCTCCGGCGGTCTATCAGGAACCATTTCTCATCAGGAAAGAGGAGCGTGCCGTGACCAAGGAAGAGATTCTATCCAAGTTGCAATCGGGCGAATTGTCGGTGGAGGAAGCCTCCAAGCAGCTCGCCGCGCTGGATTCCCCCAGGGGCAAACAACTCTACTGCAAGGTCAGTGATAAGGGGGCCGTTTCCGTCTACGGGATGGGCCGGTTCCCCGTCACGCTCTACATGGAGCAGTGGGACCGGCTGTTGGGCTATGCCGATGAAATCAAGTCGTTCATCGCCGCAAATAGCAGCAAATTGAAGCGCAAAGGGGAGTAGCCCTACCGTGCCGAGTCCAGCACGGACTGGAGCTGCGTCTTGGGGGGCATGCCGACCCACCGCTGGACGGGCTGTCCTCCCTTGAAGACGATCAGCGTGGGGATACTCGTCACGCCGTACTCTTCCGCGGAGGCGGCGTTCTCGTCGATATTCACCTTGCCGACCTTGGCGGCCCCCACGTTCTCCGACGCCAATTCCTCAATCATGGGGGCGATACGGCGGCAGGGGCCACACCAGGGAGCCCAAAAGTCCACCAGCACCGGTCCGGCTGCGTCCAGCACTTCGGTCTTGAAATTGGCGTCCGTAAACTCCACGACGTTTGCACCGGCCATGATCTTGTCTCCGCGGTCAGATTCTTAACTTGGAAATACTCGGCTCCACTGCCTTCATTTTACGGCAGCACTTGGTATGCCTAAGACAGGAGCCGATTCTAAGGGCGATCCCGCGAGGGTGTCAATCAACCACATTCATGCGGCTCTTGACGTAACTCCATGACAGGCTTGACTCTTGGACGCTCAAGCGCACGAACTGGACCTCGCGGAGTGAACTTCCCTAAGCGTAGTGGACACTTTTGCGACTCTAAGGAAGGTCCGCCCACCGAGTCGGGTCGAGCACCTTCAAGAGGTCGCGGCTGCCGTGGATGCAGGCCACAATCAAGCAGCCGCCGCGCCGATGGACGTAGATGATGCGGTACGACTTGTGGTAGATCTCGCGAGCGCCGAACTCGCGGAGCTCATCAATCGGGCTGCCAGAATCCGGAAACTTTTCCAGCCGCTTTTCGGGAGCCTCGAGCAAGTCGATGGCAAGCTTCTCGGCTCGATTGGGAGAATCCTTCGCGACGTAGTCGAAGATGCTCTTTACGTCGTCGAGGGCGGGTCTTGTCCAGACGATTTTCGCCACTTGCGGACCTCGTCAATCGCTTGCTGTGTGGTGAATACTTCCCCGGCATCCGCAGCACGAATCCCCTCTTCGACTTTGCGGCGCAGATAGAGGTGATAGCGGATGTCCTCCATCGTGCAATCGTCTGGCAAGGAATTGACGACGTTCAGGACTTGTTGCTTGAGTGTGAGCATACCTTTTCTCCCGGTGATGATATTCTACTTCCCCTGGCCGAGACTTGGAAACCGGCGGAACCCCTCACGAGCCAATGACTCGCCTCAAAAAACCGCCACGACTTTGACGCGCTCATTCTATAACCTACACTTTCCCGGCTCCGGACCGCGCGCAGGCGCTGCGCAAGTCTCGGCTAGGATATGCTTTAGAGGGGCCCAAGAATCGCCCGGCGATTTCCCGCCAGATTGCCCGGCGGGGAGCGAATAGGCACCTAAAGAGACGTTAGAGAACTGTTTTCCAACTGGAGACGACTATGTATTTCTCCCCGCTCCTTGCTGCCGCTGGTGATGACAAATTTCCTGTCTGGCTGATTTACGTCGGCATCGCCGGTGTGCTCATCGCCATCACCCTTTTTGCGATGCTGCTGATCCTGATCCGCTTTTATAAGCGGTGCCCCAGCAACCGCGTGCTGGTGATTTTCGGCCGCACGGGGAAGGGACAATCCAGCCGCACCATTCACGGCGGAGCGGCGTTTGTGGTCCCGCTGATTCAGGACTATGCCTACCTCAGTCTGGAGCCGATCCAGATTGAAGTGCCGCTGCGGGGCGCACTTTCCTCCGAGAATATCCGCGTCAACGTGCCGAGCGTCTTCACCGTCGCCATCGATACCAAGCCGGAGGTGATGCAGAACGCCGCCATCCGTTTGCTCGGCCTCTCGACGGCCGAGGTTCGCAAGCAGGCCGAGGAAATGATCTTCGGCCAGTTGCGGCAGGTGATTGCCTCGATGGGCATTGAGGAAATCAACCGCGACCGCGACACGTTCCTCAAGCACGTGCAGCATTCGCTGGAGCCGGAACTCGCGAAGATCGGTTTGACGCTGATCAACGTCAACATCACGGACATCACCGACGAGTCCGGCTACATCGACGCCATCGGCCAGAAGGCGGCTTCGCTGGCCATTCAGCAGGCCCGCGGCGACGTGGCAGACAACGAGAAAATGGGCGAGACCCGCGTCGCCGGCGCGGAGCGCGATAAATCGATTCAGGTGGCCAGCGCCCGCAAGGAGCAGTCCATTGGCACCCGCGAGGCCGAGCGGGAGCAGGCCGTCCGCATCGCCGCGCTGGAGAAGGAGCAGATGGTCGGCGAGAAGTCCGCCCAATTCGAGCGGGACGCCCAGGTGAAGGACTCCGAGCGGCAAATGCGTATCCAGGTGGCCGAAGCCGACGCCTCCGCCATCGACGGCGAAAACACGGCCGCGGCCCGCGTGGCAGCTTCCGCGGCGGACCTGGCGATCAAGAAAGCCGAGGCTTACGAGCGGGGCGAAGGCCGCCGCAAGCAGGCCGAGGCCAGCGTTATGGAAATTCAGAACCGGGCGATGGCCAAGGCCGCGATCGCGGAAGCCGAACGCGTGGAGGCCGAGCAACGTGCCAAGCTGGAAGCTCCCGCCAAGGCCCAGAAGGCCCGCATGGTGGTCGACGCCGAGGCCGGCGCCGAGAAGCGGCGGATCGAAGCCCAGGCGGAAGCCGACGCCATCTTCATGAAGCTGGAAGCGGAAGCCCGCGGCCAGTATGAAATCCTCGCCAAGAAGGGTGAGGGCCTCAAGCAGATTGTCGAATCCTGCGGCGGCGCGAACCAGGCGTTCCAGATGCTCATGCTGGAGCACCTCGACAACCTGGCGGATGCCTCGGCCAAGGCCATCTCGAACATCAAGTTCGACAAGATCGTGGTCTGGGAAGGGGGCGGGCAGAACGGCCGCAGCAGCACGGCGGATTTCCTCAGCGGCATGGCCAAGAGCATGCCCCCGATGCTGCAGGTGATGAAAGACATCGGTGGAATCGACCTACCCACCTCGCTGGTCCGGCTGGCGGGGGATGAATCAAGCTCCGTCGCTGCCGCCACACCCAAACCCCCCGTCAACGGCGACCTGCCGGTCAAGCCGGCGAAGGGCTGATGTTGGAGCCCCCCGTTGGAGTCCCGCCTTCAGGCGGCTCCCGTCTTTCCGACTTACGTCAAACCCCCTCGACGTAAGTCGGTTCGCTACTTCCTCGCCGCGGCTCGCCTCCACCCCCCGGTGGGAGTGGAAATTATTCACTTTTTGGCAGCACTCACACGCGAAAAATATCGTGAATAAGTTGTCGTAAGTAATTGAACAAAAGTCACTTACGTCGATACGCTGCCGCATTATTCAGGCGAATTGGCCATTTTGCTTATTCACACGCGCGAACGCTTTAGAGCCCCTCCGCCTCGCGTGACTTACGTCGAATCGCCTCGACGTAAGTCCCAATGCTTCGGGTCGCCCCTTCGCTCCCATTCGCGCACGAAGGTCCTCCCCCCCAGCGCCCGCCGCCAAGTAAAAAACAGCACAACCAGGTTGCCAAAGAGCCGGCCCTCCTGGCCCCCGCCCGGAGCTCCGCCGCGGCTATCGTGTATTATACAAAAAGACACTCCAATACTAAGTGTCCAGTTCAAATGGCGCCGTTGGCCGGCCCCCCGCAGGCAAGCCGAGCCGCTACACTTGGCGAATGCCAGATTCCCCTTCCATGACCCCCGCCCAGTTCATCTCCAAGTGGCAGGCCGTCAACCTTTCGGAGCGGTCCGCCTGCCAGCAGCATTTTCTCGATCTATGCGAGCTGCTCGGCCAGCCCAAGCCGGCGGAGGCCGACCCCGAGGGAGCTTGGTACTGCTTTGAGAAGGGGGTTAAGAAAACTCAAGGGGGCGATGGCTGGGCCGATGTCTGGATGCAGGGGCGCTTCGGCTGGGAATACAAGGGAAAGCACAAGGACCTCGTCGCCGCCTACAGGCAGCTCCTGCAATACCGCGAAGCCCTGGAAAATCCGCCGCTCCTCGTCGTCTGCGACCTGGACCGGTTCGAAATCCACACCAATTTCACCGGGACCATCAAGAAGGTCTTTGCCTTCGACCTCTCCGGCCTGGCCGAACCGGACAACCTCAATACGCTCCGCCGCCTCTTCACCGAGCCGGAAGCCCTCCGCCCCGGCCTCACCACGCAAAACGTCACCGAGCAGGCGAGCGCCCTGTTCGGCAGAGTGGCCGACGGCATTCGCCAGCGGGGCATTCCGCCCCACTCCGCGGCCCATTTTCTGATGAAGCTGATGTTCTGCATGTTTGCCGAGGACATCGACCTCCTCCCCGAAAAAGTTTTCACCCGCTCCCTCGCCGCGTCGAAAAAAGACCCCGGCAAGCTCACCAAGACTCTCAAAAACCTGTTCGAGGCGATGGCCAGCGGCGGCAGTTTCGGGGCAGACGAAATTCTGTATTTCAATGGCGGCTTGTTCGCCGATGCCGAAGTGATCGACCTGATTCCGGCCGAAATCGCCACCCTCTCGGAAGCCGCCCAGTTCGATTGGTCGGACGTCGAACCCCACATTTTCGGCACTCTCTTCGAGCGGCTCCTCGACCCGGCCAAGCGCTCGCAAATCGGGGCGCACTACACCAGCCGCGAGGACATCACCACGCTTTTGGAGCCGGTGATGATGGCCCCGCTCCGCCGCCAGTGGTCCGCCGTGCAGGAAAAGGTGAACGAGCTTCGCCCCAAGCTGCTGGAAGGGAAAAAGAAGGGGGGCAAGACCCTCTCCCATAAGGAAACCAAAACCGAGAAGCAAATCAAAAAGCTCCTGCATGATTTCGGCGACGACCTGGCCCAAGTCACCGTCCTCGACCCCGCCTGCGGCAGCGGGAATTTTCTGTATGTCGCCCTCCACCTTCTGCTCGACCTCAACAAGGAAGTGGTTTCGTTCGCCGCCAAGACGGGGCTGGGAATGTTCCCGCAAGTCAACCCGACGCAGCTCCTGGGGATCGAAATCAACCCGTACGCGGCCGAGTTGGCCCAGGTCGTCATCTGGATCGGCTACCTGCAATGGATGCACGACAACGGCTTCACCCCCAGCCAGAACCCGGTGCTGCAAGCCTTCCAAAGCATCCGTCAAATGGACGCCATCCTCGACCTCACCGACCCGGAAAACCCCCAGGAGCCGGAATGGCCGAAGGCGGACTACATCGTGGGCAATCCGCCGTTTTTGGGCAACAAAAGCCTAAAGGCAGAATTGGGAGGACCGTACCTGAAGGCATTGTCCGCGATCTATTCCGAGAGAGTCGCAGGATCGTCTGATTTGTGTTGTTACTGGTTTGACAAAGCGCTAGGACAGCTTGAAGCCAAGAATGCAAAACGCGCTGGACTCCTCGCAACAACGGCTATTCGGCAGGTTGGGTCGCGGGGAGTCTTAGAAAGAATTAAGGAAAAGGGGAGTATCTATTTTGCAGTCTCAGATCGAGATTGGGTCCTCGATGGCGCTGCGGTGCGCATCAGTATCGTCGGATTTGGTCCCAAAGAGTTGGACGAAACCCCCACGTTGGATTCGAAGGGAGTAACGGCGATAAACCCCGATCTGACGTCTGGTCTTGATTTGACCCACGCGAGACGACTTTCTACCAATGCATCGCTATGTTTCATGGGTACGACGAAGGTAGGCGACTTCGACATCGAAGATGACGATGCAAAAAAGATGCTAGTCGCGTCCAACCCAAACGGACGACCATCTAGCGATGTTCTTCGGCCGTTTCGTAATGGCAGTGATCTGGTCCGAGACTGCTCAAATCGTTGGATCATAGATTTCGGCGTGGGGACGAAACTCGAAGATGCATCTCGATATGAAGCTCCGATGGAGTACCTCGTAAAAAATGTCCGTGACAAACGGCTCAGCAATAATGATAAGTGGCGAGCAGCGCATTGGTGGCTGTTGGGTCGAACGATTCCAGACTTCCGCGCCGCGGTAAAGGAAATACCTCGGTATCTAGGAACGCCTCGCGTTGCTAAGCATCGCGTTTTTGTGTGGCTTGATTCCGCAGTGCTGCCTGACTCAAAGGTCATCGCCATTACGTTATGCGACGATTTTCACTTCGGTGTTCTCCAGTCGCGAGTTCACTCAGAATGGACACTAAAAACATGCGGGTGGCATGGGATTGGAAATGACGTTACCTATAATCCCACCACTTGCTTCGAAACCTTCCCCTTCCCCGAGCCGACGGAGGAGCAGCGGCAGGCCATTGCGGCAGCGGCGAAGGAACTCGACGACCTCCGCACCGCCTGGCTCAATCCACCCGAATGGACCCGCACCGAAACCCTCGAATTCCCCGGCTCCGAGGGCGGCCCGTGGGCGCGGTACATCGCATCGCCGGGTGAAAGGGGTCGGGAGTCTTTGGCGTCACAGACTTCTCATCATGCAACGTCCTTGACGCCAAAGACTCCCGACCCCCTCGCGTCGCACCGCGAGAAAAGCCCAGACCCTCACCCCGGCCCTCTCCCAAGGGGAGAGGGGGCAATCGTCCGCTACCCCCGCCTCGTCCCCAAGGACGACGACTGCGCGAAGGAACTCAAGAAGCGGACCCTTGTCAGGGGGCGGTCAAAAACAGCAGCAGGGGCAGAATTGAAAAGCAGCCATTTTGAATGGAGCGCGGTTCGCCGTTGGTTTGCAGCAACATCTTCCAAGTTGCTGGAGACCACGTATGGCGAATGGCCTCAAGACGGCAAAAAGTCAGTCGATACAACAGCTGCATACCGCAGGATGGTCCGGGCGGAGGATCGCCAGTGAACTGGGGATCGACCGCGGGACCGTAGCGCGACACCTACGACCGGCGCAGGCTGCCTCAAA
>JBPCKT010000070.1:0-17130 GCA_051004015.1 Pirellulaceae bacterium
CCTGAACACTGAAAACTGAACACTGAACACTTCCCGCCCCGCCCTCGCGCGGAGCTCCGCTCCTTGTTCCTCTATTATACAGAATGGCACTTCTGCCTAAGTGTCTAGTACTTCCGGTGGGGTAGGCTTCCAACCTCCCCAGAACCGCCCCGTCTTCGGCTAGGTCAACCCTGGGGGGAATGCCACCGGCGGCGATGGCGGCGACCAATGCCGGCGATGCCGTAGCCGAAGACAAGCGGCGCGATGGCAAGGGCGCGGCCAACTCTGCCACCCCGCCCGCTGGAGTCGGCCGGAGCGTAGTTACTAGCTCGCGCTCTTTCCTTCGGCCAGGTGCAACGATCCGCGGGGCATCGCGTTCGCTTTTGAGCCAATGGCGGCCCTAGAGACTGCCAGTCAAGTGGCGGCTATCCCGCCGCTGCCGACTACGACACTAGCGATGCCGGCGACGCTTTGACCGCAGAGCGGCTTCCCTGCTAGCTGTGGGGCTTTGCTATTTTAGTACTTTTGCAAATCGATAGTCTGGGAAGTATACCAACAAGGGATTTTCGCTGCTTTCACCGTTATCAATCGACTGTCTTGAAAACTGAGAAGAAAAAGGGGACGGGAGTCGTTTGGACAAGCGTGGTCGCCGCCGTTAGAAGTTCACGATGCCTAGGCGCGCTCGATCCATCGTCGGCGGAAAAGCGAGAAAAGCCAGCGGGGGCTGGCTAAGTTTCTTTTCTACTTTTCCGCCCCTCCCGCTACAATAGCCCCCATGAAGTACAGCCTGCGGAGGGAAGAGGCCCATCCCAACGAGGCACGGCATGACCCCGCAACAACATCGAGAGAAAGAGCTAAACAAGCTCATCCACAGCGACTTTCAAAAGCTTGTGGCAATGTACCGACATGCGATTGGAATGCCGCGCGGGCCAACCCCTACGCCTACGGCGACGCTCACGGTAATGATTAAGGCCATTCTGGCGAAAGAGTTCCCCGAGAAGAAATAGCTGGCCATCTGGACTGTTGCCAAAGCAAATTCCAGCCGGAAAAAAGAGGTTCCCGGCGGAGTCTATTCCCCGGAAAGAAAAGGTGCTTGACAAAGCTCCCCGCGCCGCACTACTATAAAACCAAATCTACGTAACCAAACTTCCTCCGCAGCAGAATCGCCATGTCCCGTCCCAAAGCCAAGGAACTGACCCAGCGGGAGCTGGAAGTGATGCATGCCTTCTGGCGGAAAGGGAAAACCACCGCCACGGAAGTCCGCGAGGAATTGGCCCGCGAAGGGCGGGACCTGGCGTACACCACGGTGGCCACGCTGGTCCGCATCCTGTGCGAAAAGGGTTTTCTGGAGCAGACGACGGAAGAACGCCCGTTCCAGTACCAGCCTCTGCGGACGTTTGACGAAGTCAGCGGCAGCATCGTGGGGGACATCATCGAGCGGGTTTTTGGGGGCAAGCGGGAGCAGATGCTCGTCCGCCTGCTGGAAGAGCGGAAACTGACCGCCAAGGAACGGGCCATGCTACAAGACATTCTGCGGGAGAAAAAATCATGAGCGGCCTCTTCGCTTCCTCTGCCTGGTGCTCTCTCCAGGTGACGCTCGTCGCCTTGCTCGCCTGGCTCCTGTGCGCTCTGGCCCGGCGCATGTCCGCCAGCCATGCCGCCGCCTTGCCGGCAACCGCGCTGGCGGCGGTCATCGTGCTCACCGCTCTGGCGTTTGTCCCCTGGCCGCGAAGCTGGAGCTATGGGCCGGAGCTGACCTGGCAACCGGAGACGCAGCCGAGCCACGAGGTCAATGCGAAGGCGTTGCCCGACGAGCAACCCTTGCTGGAGCAACATCCGCCCGTCCCGGCGGGTGCGAGTGCGGAGACGACGGTGGTCGTTCCCACCGAGGAAGCGGAGATTCCTGATGTCCGTCCGGAAAGTGTCGACTCCGCCAATAGCTTGCTTGCAGTTCCCCCCGTGAGTGAATCCCTTCCATCGTCGTCCCCAGTAACCGCGCCCCCCTCCCCTCCCCTGCCCCGCGCCTGGCCGTGGCAAACTATCCTCCTATCGCTTCTCGCGATTGGCGCTGCGGCGGGACTGTTGCAACTCCTGGCGGGCCTGATCGCCGCGCAGTCGTATCGCCGCAAGAGTTCTCTGGTTGAAGACAAGGGACTGCATGAATTGGCCGACGTGCTCTGCGCCCAGCTTCGCTGCCGAGCGCGTGTCGAGTTGCGGGAGACCTCCGCGCTCGCCACCGCGGCCACCATCGGCTGGAGAAAGCCGCTGGTGCTGTTGCCGCTGGAATGGCGGGACTGGACGGCGGAGCAATTGCGGGCGGTGCTGGCCCATGAGATTGCCCACATTGCCCGAAATGATTTTCTGGCCTGCGTCCTCGCCCAGGCGAGTCTGGCCCTGCACTTCTACCATCCGCTCGTCCACTGGCTGGTCCGCCGGCTCCGCCTGGAGCAGGAATTGGCAGCCGATGCCGCCGCCGCCATGGCGACCGGGGGACGAGCCGCCTATCTCCAATCTTTGGCGGAGCTCGCGCTGCGTCAATCCGAACGTCCGTTGGGCTGGCCGGCCCGCACTTTTCTGCCGACCCGGGGTACTTTCATGAGGAGAATCGAGATGCTCAGAGATGCGAAGAACCTGCCGGCCGGCGAGTCCCGCTGGCTCACCTGGCCGCGGCGCGTGGCGGTGCTACTGCTCATCATTGGCGCTGCGGCCGTTGCCGGCCTGCGGGGAGGCGCTCCACCGGCGGAGGTCGCCCAAGCGCAGGACCAGCCGAAGCCCAAGGCCGAAGCCAAGAATCCCCTGCCGGACTCAGGCGAAGTGAGCCTGGCACAATTGCCCAATGACACACTGGCCGTCGTTGCCATCCGTATTCCCGCGCTACTGAGGAATCCTGAAACGGCGGAAGTACTGCGAAAGCTCGACCAGCGCACCGCCGCCAGCAAGGCTGCTTTGCCGCTGGAGCAGATTTCTCAAATCTCGCTGGTCCTCCGCGCCGACGAGCCCATTCACCGGTCGGAACCGGTGGTGATTGTCGAAGCCGCCGAGGGTGTCGATTTTTCGCAAGCCTTCGTCATCGCCGGCGATCAGCAGGAAAAGATTGCGGAAGTCAAGGAAGCAGACCTCCAAGAGGACCATGATCAACCCACACTGGTCTATTTACGCCTGGGGGAGCAAGCCGCCGCTTTTGGAGGCCGGAGGATGCTGGCCGGTTTTGTTTCGGCAAAGCGTGGCAATCCGGCGCTCGCCGGCGGCGAAGGCTGGAAGAAGATCTCCTCCCGGCCACTCGTGGTCGGCCTCGACATGATGGCCGTCCGCAAGCTGGCTCCGCCGGGTGACGGCCCCCTCAAGCTGTTCGGGATGAGCCCCCTGTGGGATGAGACCGAATCGATCGCGGCGGGAATCATGCTGGACAAGAAGGCGGACATTCTCGTCGTCGGGGAGTGCCTGGGAGAAAAGGGAGCGAGTCAGGTCAAGGAGACCGCCGACGCCGGCGCCATCATGGTCCGCAACATGCTTCGCGAGGTCCGCGCGGCCCGCCTCAAGCAGGCGGCGGACAACATCGGCGCTCGCACCCTGGCGGAGCCCGAGTTCGCCCAGCTCCTCTACGATGCCGCCGACAAGGCCCTTTCCAATGTGAGAGTGGAGCAAAAGGAAACGCTCGTCACCGCTCAGGCGAGCGTGGACCTGAGGGGGCGAGTTGGTGCTCTCAGCGCTCTGGTTCCCAACTTCGACGTGATGCGAGTCAACGGCCGCCGGGCACAGTCGGCCAACAACATCAAGCAGATCATGCTGGCGATGCACCTCTATCACGACACTTACAGGCATTTCCCCTCGGCCGTGATCTACGGCCGAGATGGCCAGGGGAAAGTACCCCATAGCTGGCGGGTGGAGCTGCTGCCGTTCCTGGAGCAGGACGCGCTCTACAAGGCATACCAGTTTGACGAGCCCTGGGACAGTGAAGCCAACAAGAAGGTTCTGGCCCAGATGCCGGCCGTGTTCCGCGATCCGTCGGCGGACCCGAAGTCGACCAGCTCGGCTTACTTTGTGATGGTTGGGAAGGTCAAAGAGATGAAGAAGGGGGACGAAGGCGGCGGCGCGGGAGCGCCTGGCGCAGCGGCGCCTCCTGGGCGTCTAGGTGAAGGCGCTGCTGGTGGTGCAGCGCCGCCTGCCGGAGCACCGGGCGCACCGCCTCTCGCGGACGCCCCCCCTCCCGCTGGCGGGGTCGTGGTCGATACGAGCCTTCCCACGGCCTTTAGCAAGAGGGACGGCATCCGCTTCCAGGAGATCTTGGACGGCACTTCCAACACGATTTGCATCGTCGAGGCCAAGCGAGACATTCCTTGGACCAAGCCGGAGGACATCGCTTACGACCCAAAGGGGAAAGCGCCGAAGCTCGGAGGGTTCTATGAGGATGGCTTTCATGTCGGCGTTTGCGACGGCCAGGCGCGGTTCCAGCCGGGGAACATCAGCGAGGACGCACTGCGGGCGTACCTGAGTCCAGCGGCAGGGGATCAGATGGCTCCTCAAAAGCCCAATCCCGGGCTGGAACTGAAGGTGAATCCCCTGGAAAAGGCCAAACCCCGCAGTAGATAGACCTTCAAGGAACATCGCCTCGGCCCGGCCAGGCCGGGCGAAGAGTTGCAGCGGCTGGAAGATTCGCCACTCGGTCGGCGCGAATCTCCAGCCGCTGGCGTTTTCCCTGGGCGTGCTTGTGTTTGCCTCGTGCAGAGCGCAAAATCGCCGCACTCCCTTTGTTTTCCTCCTCTCCAGGAACAGGCCATGCCCCGCACCTCCCGCCGCAAGTTTCTCGCCGCCTCTGCCGCAGCCGCTGCTTCGAGCGCCTTCTCCTTCACCATTGTCCCCCGTCACGTCCTCGGCGGCCCCGGTCAGACGCCCCCCAGCGAACGAGTCAACATTGGCGGCATCGGCGCGGGAGGCATGGGAGGCGGAGATATCTCCACCGTCGCCAAGCTCGGCGCGAATGTCGTCGCGCTTTGCGACGTCGATGAGCAACGAGGGGCGGGGCTGTTCAATGCCTTTCCCAAGGCCAAGCGGTACAAGGATTTCCGCGAGCTCATCGACAAGGAAGCCAAAAACATCGACGCCGTCACCGTCGGCACGCCGGACCACATCCACGCCGTCGCCTCCATGGCCGCCATTAAAGCCGGCAAGCACGTCTATTGTCAGAAGCCGCTCACGCATACCATTGTCGAGGCCCGCGAACTAACCAAAGCCGCGGCGAAGGCGAAGGTGATGACTTCGATGGGGAACCAAGGGCACGCCAGCGAAGGCTCGCGGCTGACGAACGAATGGATTCAAGCCGGCGTCATCGGCGAAGTCCGCGAGGTACACGCCTGGTCCGATCGCGCCGGGCGGCTGTGGAAGCAAGGGCTGGGGCGGCCGGCTGATTCGCCGCCGGTCCCCAAGACGCTCGACTGGGACCTGTGGCTCGGTCCGGTGCAGGAGCGGCCGTACAACCCGGCCTATTGCCCGTTCAGTTGGCGCGGCTGGTGGGATTTCGGGACCGGCGCGATGGGGGACATGGGATGCCACATCGTCGACCACCCGGTCTGGGCGCTGAACCTCGGCGCACCGACCTCGGTCGAGTCTCGCATCACGCACGACGGCTCGTTTCTGGAAGGGAACAAGCCCAACGACGAGATGTTCCCGATCGCCGCCATCATCTACTACGACTTTCCCGCTCGGGGCAATCTGCCGCCGGTGCGGATGACCTGGTACGACGGCGGCCTGATGCCCCCTGCCCCGCCGGAGCTTCCCCGCGGCCAGAAGCTGCCGGACAACGGCGTGCTGTACATCGGCAGCAAGGGGAAGATGTACCACGGCAGCCACGGGGGCATGCCGCAGCTCTTGCCGGGCGAGCTTCACGAAGCCGCCAAGGCAGTCCCCAAAACGATGGAGCGCTCTCCGGGGCATTACGAGGAATGGGTGCAAGCCTGCCGCGGCGGCAAGACGCCGGTCGCCAATTTCAACTACTCCGGCCCGATGACCGAAATCGTGCTGCTTGGCGTCCTCTCCTTGCGAGCCCCCGGCATTCGCCTGGAATGGGACAGCGAAAATATGAAAATCAAGAACGCCCCCGAGTTCAACCAGTTTACGCACATCGAATATCGCAAGGGATACTCCCTATGAACGTGAAGACCATCTGCTCGCTCGCGACATCGCTTCTGCTTTTTGCGATTGCCGCCGCTCCCCTCCCCGCTGCCGACAACGAGCTGACCGACCAGGAAAAGAGTGACGGCTGGGTCCTCCTCTTCGACGGCAAATCGACCAGCGGCTGGATGAGCATCAAGGAAAAGCCGCTGCCGGAGAAGAATGTGCAAGAAGGGGCCCTCAATCCTCACCCCTGCGAATACATGCTGGTTCACGCTAAGGACTGGGAGAACTTCCGGCTGGAGATGGACTTCAAAATCAGCAAGAAGTGCAACAGCGGCATCTTCATCCGCACCTTCCCGCTCAAACCGCGGGAGGGGAGGGATATCGGCTATAACGGCATCGAAGTCGCCGTGGATGACACCACCGCCGCCGGCCTGCACGACACGGGGGCGCTCTATGACCTGGTTCCGCCCAAGAAGAACGCGATGAAGCCCGCGGGGGATTGGAACCACATCGTCGTCACCTGCGACAAAAACCTGATTGACATCGAGCTCAACGGCGAGAAAGTGACGCACTTGGACCTGGACCAATGGCCCGAGAAGAACAAACGGGCCGACGGCACGCCGCACAAGTTCGACGTCGCCTACAAGGACCATCCCCGCCACGGCTACGTTGGCTTGCAAGACCACGGCGGCGACTGCTGGTACAAGAACATCAAGCTAAGGCCGCTGAAGTAAGAAGTAAGCCGTCCGCGCTCTCGCGCATCATTCCACGGACAACGCAGCGATTACGAAGAGAGTGCCGCGTCGGCTGAAACTGCCTCCGCCGCCTCGGGCAGGCAGACTCCCACGGTACGCGTCACTTCGCGCAGCTCTTCATAGGTGTAGTGGGGGGAGCGGTCGGAAAGCCTCCGCTTGATGGCCTTGATTTCCGGCAGGGCGGCATTGAAAGCCGCGAAAACCTGGGGGTCAAAATGGCTGCCAACGCCGTCCCGCACAATCTCCATCGATTTCTCGTGGGAGAAGGCCGGCTTGTAGGGGCGATGGGAAGTAAGCGCGTCGTAGACATCGGCCAGAGTAACGATTCGCGCCTCGATGGGGATCGCTTCCCCCGCCAGGCCACCGGGATATCCCTTTCCATTCCACTTCTCATGATGCGTCAAAGCGATCACGCTCGCCATTTCGAGCAGCGGGTCTTTATAGGACGCCGGCCCGGAACGGTGTGAGCCACGGAGCACTTGCGTGGCCCGGCATTCGTCGCTGAGGATTTTGGCCCCAATAACGCAATGCTGTTTCATGATCTCCCATTCGTCGGGAGACAGCTTGCCAGGCTTCAGGAGAATGGAGTCGGAGATGCCGATCTTGCCGATGTCGTGCAGCGGCGCGGTGACGAACAGCCGCTCGACGAACTCCTTGTCGAGCCCCATCTTTTCGCCGATGACCCGGCTGAATGACGCCACGCGGATCACATGGTTGCCGGTTTCCTCGTCGCGGAACTCAGCCGCCTTGGCGAGCCGCCAGATAACTTCCAAACGAACCTGGCTCAATTCGCGAGAGCGCTGCTGTACCCTCTGCTCCAGGACCGCATTGTTTTGTTTGAGCTCGTCGTGGTACTGCTTGAGGCGCAGCGAGCTGGCGATGCGGGCCACCAGATCGTCGGGGTCGGTCGGCTTGGTGAGGAGGTCGGTGGCTCCCAATTCCAAGGAAATGCGCCGCAGGCTGCCGTCTTGCAGCCCGGTCAAGATGATGACCGGGATGTCCTTGGTGAAATCGTTCTCTTTGAGTCGCCCCAGAAAAAGCAATCCGTCCATCCCAGGCATGCTGATGTCCGAGACGATCGTGTCCACTCCGGTGGTGGAGAGGTACTCGAGTGCCTGGCGCGGGCAGACAAAGGTCTGCACGGTCCAGTCCGGCCGGCGAGAAACCAATACCCGCTGCAGCGACTCGAGCACGAGCGGTTCGTCGTCCACAAACACAATGACTGGTTTCATAGCGATGTCTCGCGCCGTTTTTCGACCGCGGCCAATCTCGCCGTCGAGATGCCGACAGAAACAGAACCCTCCCCTAAAAGCCGGGGCTTTCAAACCCTACTTTACAGAATTGCCTTTGCTCGCTGCTCGCTGGCATTTCAACGGCAATAGTAACGGTCTCGACCTCTATGCCGATTATTCCGGCAAGGCTCGTCGGCCGCGCGCACAACGCGGCACGGTGCAACCGAGGAGTGGGGAGGCGAATGGCCGCCGCGCTTTCGGCGTTCGACATGCTTTCGCCGAATGTCTAAGAAATCGGCTGAATCTCCACGCGTAAGCCCTCGCTCCACTGTTTGTGCTCGTTCGTGTTGTACGACTCAGCGGAATCGGTAGCTGCAAATAGAGACGGACACCCCCTGGCGGCCGTTTCGCAAAAAGTTTGGGCCGCGAGATCGCGCGCTGACCCGCCCTGCTGCGCCGCCTTTGCGAGCCGGCAAAGATGGGATAAAGTGAGACTCGAAACGAAGACGACCCGGTAGCTCAGTTGGTAGAGCAACGGACTTTTAATCCGTAGGTCTCGGGTTCGAGTCCCGACCGGGTCACTTGATAACTTTGTTAGAGTCAACAGTTTGCGACTTCTCACAATTCGCGGTGTCGCCTGAAAACTGCGAAGTGTTAACAAAAGTGTTAACGCCAGCGGCATCCGTTGCTGTTCCGTACTTCCGCCAGAGTTCGGCGTACGTTTCAGCCGCTTCTTGCTGAACGTAGAATTTCATCGTGGTCGCAATGTCGGCGTGCCTCATCAGTTGTTTCAGCACCGCCGGCATCACGCGCTGCGCCCAGCGGAAACCGAACGAGCGGCGTAGGTCGTGAGCGCTGGCAAAGTTGCCGGATTCCTTGTCGACCACAACGCCAGCAGCTTTCCCGATGGCAGAGATAACCTTGCTCGCGTGAGCCATTTCCCGATTGCCGATGAGCTTGAACACGAGGCCGGTCCGCTCGTCTTTCGGGGTCGTGAGTAGGAACCGCACAAACTCAGGGGTGATCGGTTCGATGCCGTCCTTTCTGGACTTTTGCATCTTAGCGGGAATGCGCATCGTTCCCCCCTGCCCTTCCAGGTCGACGGTGATAAGTGCCTCGTCGTACCAGGACAGATTAAGGGCTTCCCCAAGCCGCAGGCCGCTCCACCACAGGCCGTTGAGCATCCGCCGATACTCGGGGGCTTCCGCCGCCGCACGCTTTGCCATGCGTTCCTGTAGCCGCTTGCGGGCATCCACGCTGTAGGTCCGCTTGCGAAGTGTTTTCGTCTTGGGCTTGGTAGTCGCTTCGGCAATGATGCCGGCTTCCACCTTGGACAGCAGCCGGTCAAACTCTTCCCCGGTGATCGGTCGCCCTTTCATCAGCTTCGCGCCCTTCTGTCGCTTGGGCATATTGACGCTCGGGGCATCGTTCAGCAGTTCCTCCCGCTTTGCCCAGTTGATCGAGGTAATACATGAGATAGAACTTGCGGTCGCCTGACGCCGTGATTTTGACTTTGATTTCGCTCACTTTGTCCTCACTTCCAAGCTGCCCGTTGACCGCGACTTGCGGTCTTTCAAGTCGAGCCGAGCTCGAATCCGCAACATTATTGGCGGCTGTACAAGATCTGGCGAGGGTCCGCCCCTCAAATCCTTAAAAAAACTAGCCGAATTGCAGCACTTTCTTGTGGTATCGACGTTTAGCGTTTGAGAAAGCATTTTCGGTCGGGCAGCGGAGCGTGGACAAGTCCAGCAGACGCTCGTTGCCAACCAGGTCCAGCGTACCCCGCCTTCACTGTGGCTCCGCACGGTGCGAGTACCGGGTGGAATTGGTCTGTCCCGGCGACCTGGTGATTACTGCCGACATTCCGCTGGCCGCCGATGTAGTAGGGCAAGGTGCCGAGGCGCTCATCCGCGGGGTGAGCTCTATACCGGTGCGAATGTGGGCGAGCGGCACGCGATGAGGAATATGATCGGCGAGATGCGCGGTGCTGAACCCGTGATGCGTGGCCCGTCAGGTTTGACCGCTCGCAACCGGCAAGAGTTTGCCAATCAACTCGACCGGTGGTTAGCACGAGTGAAAAAGGCAACACCTGGGAACAGCACTGGCCCAAGTTCTACTGAACGCGAAGGCGGGAGTTCCTGAATACGCGTCGGTGTGTCGGACCGAAGCATCGAAGCGGCCCAAGGCTGATGCGTCAATAAGCTCCTCATTTACGGCCATCTAATGTTTTGAAATACGACATGAGTTCTTTGGACTATGCAGGCAGGAGTTCTGGTTGGAGTCAACTCAGACGGTGAATAAAAGCGAAGCGCCAGTCAACGAACGATTCTTGAGCCAAGTTGTTGCTTGCGTTTCCAATAACGTCTCCCGTTTCGCGCTTTTGCTCATGGCGTCGCCATCGATAGCC
Source organism: Pirellulaceae bacterium (assembly GCA_051004015.1). Lineage (GTDB taxonomy): Bacteria > Planctomycetota > Planctomycetia > Pirellulales > Pirellulaceae > SXOA01. Next base: position 10,488 of record JBPCKT010000070.1, read on the forward strand.
CGCTATTGTGAGATGCGTGTCCGACGTTACACGCATTTTGTCGCAGATTGAGCAGGGCGATCCCACCGCCGCCGACCAGCTTCTGCCGCTGTTGTACGATGAGCTTCGCAAGCTGGCAGCGCACAAGCTCTCGCAGGAGCAGGCCGGGCAAACGTTGCAGGCCACGGCGCTGGTCCACGAGGCGTATCTGCGCCTGGTGGGTTCCGTTGTGCCAGGGTCACAATGGGAAGGCCGCGGACACTTCTTCGCTGCGGCGGCCGAGGCGATGCGGCGGATTCTGATCAACCGGGCCAGAGACAAGAACCGGCAGAAGCGCGCCGGCAGTCTGCGGCGCGTCGATCTGGACACAATCGAGATTGCGCTCGACACGCCGGACGAAGACCTGCTCGCGTTGGATGAGGCGCTCCAGGAGCTTGCCGCGACTGACAAACTTTGCGCCGATCTGGTCCAATTGAGGTTCTTCGCTGGACTGACGCTGGGGGAGGCGGCCCTAGCTTTGGGAATGCCCCGGCGAACGGCCGATCGCCACTGGGCGTACGCACGGGCGTGGCTTTTCGACCGCCTCAAAGGCCAGCCATAGCCAGCGACTGGCAGCTTTTTCAGGAATTCTTGCCCAGGCGCGGCGCACCGCGCCTCCAAACGGGGCATTGATATGTGGAGCGAAGCTCCCCGAGGTGTTTAATGAGTGCAGCAATTTCCGACCCCAAAGCGATTTTCTTCGCGGCCCTCGACCAGCCGTCACCCGCCGAGCGGTCTCGCTACTTGGACGCCGCCTGCGGCAGCGATCCCCAGTTGCGTTCCCGGGTCGAGCAACTCCTGGCGGCGCATGAGCAGGCAGGCCATTTCCTAGGCGGCTCCAGCACGTCTGCCGCCACGACCGACCAGCCGACAGAGCGGCTGGGTACGTCGATCGGCCCCTACAAGCTGCTGCAGCAAATCGGCGAAGGGGGGATGGGGGTCGTCTATATGGCCGAGCAGACCGAGCCCGTTCAGCGGAAGGTCGCTCTCAAAATCATCAAGCCAGGAATGGACACGCGCCAGGTCATCGCCCGCTTCGAGGCCGAGCGGCAGGCATTGGCGATGATGGACCATGTCAACATCGCCCGCGTGCTGGACGCTGGGGCCACGGAATCCGGCCGGCCGTATTTCGTCATGGAGCTGGTCCACGGCGTCCCCATCACCAAGTATTGCGACGACAACCGCCTGACGCCGCGGCAGCGTTTGGAACTGTTCGTGCCGGTCTGCCAGGCGATCCAGCACGCCCACCAGAAGGGGATTATCCACCGCGACATCAAGCCGTCCAACGTGATGGTCACGCTCTACGACGGCAAGCCGGTACCCAAGGTGATCGATTTCGGCGTGGCCAAGGCGACCGATCAGAAGCTGACCGAGCGGACCCTGTTCACGCAGTACGGCACGATGGTCGGGACGCTGGAATACATGAGCCCCGAGCAAGCGGAGATGAGCGCCCTGGGGGTCGATACCCGTAGCGACATCTATTCATTGGGCGTGCTGCTATATGAACTACTGACGGGCAGCACTCCCCTGAGCAGTAAGCGGATGAAGGAGGCCGCCTATGCCGAGATTCTGCGCCTGATCAAGGAAGAGGAGCCTCCCAAGCCGAGCACGCGGCTGAGCGAACTTAGTACTCCTCACGCTCCGCGTGAGGATTCCGTCACGCGGAGCGTGACGAGTACTTTGGCATCCATCGCCGCCCTGCGAAACATGGAGCCGGCCAAGCTGACGAAGCTGGTCCGCGGCGAGCTGGACTGGATCGTGATGAAGACGCTGGAGAAGGACCGCAACCGCCGCTACGAAACGGCCAACGGTTTGGCGGCCGATGTTGAGCGGTATTTGAATGACGAGGCGGTGCAGGCCTGTCCGCCGTCGGTGGCTTATCGGCTGCGCAAGCTCATGCGGCGGCATAAAGGGCCGGTGCTGGCGGTCTCGCTGGTGGTGCTGGCTCTGGTGGGCGGCATCATCGGCACGACGTGGGGCCTGTTTCGCGCCACCGACGCCCAGGCCGTCGCCGTGAACGAGGCGAAGCAAAAAGCCGCCGCCCTCACGGACAAAGAAGCCGCCCTGCAAGCCGCAACTCGGGCCAAGGACGACCTGCGGCGGGACTCCTACTTCCACCACATCTCGCTGGCCCACAGGGATCTGTCGGCCGACAACCTGGGCCGGGCCTTGAAACTCCTCGAGGAGTGTCCGGAAGACTTGCGCCAGTGGGAATGGCATTACCTGATGCGGCTCTGCAAGGTTGAGCCGGTGGTCCTCCGGGACAAGACGGGGGTGGGGTTTCAAGGCGTGGCGTTCAGCCCCGACGGGGACTGCCTCGCCTCCGCGGGCGATGATGGGGCCGTCACGATCTGGAACAGCGGGACGGGCGAGGTCATCAAGCGGTTCCCTGCGCACAAGGAATCGGTCCTCAGCGTCGCATTCCACCGCGAGGGCAAGCACCTGGCCTCCGTCGGCGCGGACCGGAAGGTGAAGGTCTGGGACTTGACGGCGACTGACCAGCCGGTGTTCGCAGGACCGTGCGACGCCAGTCGCAAGTTTGGGACGGCATATGCCGTAGCGTTCAGTCCCGACGGCCGACTACTCGCGGCGGGAAGTGACGGGGCGGTGAAGGTCTGGGACTGGAAGAACCGTCAACTCCGTCACTCCTTGCCCGTTGACATATTCCATTCGATTCCCGTGGCGTTCAGCCGCGACGGGCGTCTGGCGACCGCCATCTTCCTGGAAGGCAGCCTGAAGCTTTGGGATTCGGAAACAGGAAAACTGCTCCGCACCATCCACGACCAGCGCCATCCCGTCAGCGCGCTGGCGTTCAGCCCGGATGGCCAGTGGCTGGCCTCGGCCAACTTCGGTAGGACCGTGAAACTGTCGGACTCGACGACCGGCGCACTCCTCCGCACCTTCGACTTGCATACCGGAAACGTCGAGTGCGTCGCCTTCCATCGGGGCGGGCAGCGCCTCGCCTCGGGCGGCGAAGACAAGACGGTGCGCGTCTGGGACGCGACGACCGGCTTGGAAGTGCTCGGACTCCGCGGACACACCGACAGGTGCGGGTGCGTGGCGTTCAGCCCGGACGGCTGGCGCCTCGCTTCGGCCAGCGCCGACGGGACCATCCGCCTTTGGGATGCGACCCCGCTCCGGGGCGATGAAGGTCAGGAGATCCTGACCTTCAAAGAGCACACCAATGAAATCCGCGGCGTGGCGTTCAGCCCCGACGGCTCCGACGTTCAGCGGGTCGCTTCGGCCAGCTCCGACGGGCTCGTGAAGGTCTGGGACGCCCGGACCGGCCAGGTGAGTCCCGGCGCGCCGGGATTCAGCGGCCACGCGGAGTTCAACGGCCGCAGGGTTGTTATCTTCTGTGCGGCCTGGCACCCCGAAGGCCATCTCATCGCCTCGGCTAGCCTCGATACCGTCAAGGTCTGGAACGCACGGACCGAACGGACGGTCTTCGCGCTCCCGGCCGGGCAGGGAAAAATCCCCTTGCCATACAACGCCGTGGCGTTCAGTCCCGACGGCCGCTATCTGGTCACGGGAAAAGGGGATCGAGTGGAAGTATGGGATGCTGCGACCGGCCAGGAAGTCGGCACGCTCGATACCCACAAAGGGCCGGTCCGGGGGGTGGTGTTCAGCAAGGGCGGCGGGCACCTGGCCACGGCGAGCAACGACGGGATCGTGAAACTCTGGGACGCGAAGCGGCTGGAAAAACACCATTTAGACGGGAAGCCGGAACCTCGTATCCCACCCATCCGGGCGCGGGTCGCCGGGCCGGGTTTGAGCGTGGCCTTCAGCCCGGACGGCCGGCGGCTGGCGACGGGGGGTGAGGACAACACGGTCAAGATTTGGGACGTGGAGAACGGCCAGGTGCTCGATACCCTGTGGGGACACACCGGGGAGGTCTATACCGTGGCGTTCAGCCCCGATGGCCGGTGGGTCGCCTCTGGGGGTGGGGACAGCACCGTGAACGTCTGGGACAGCCACACCGGAAAGTTAGTGCGCGGCTTCCGCGGCCACAAGGGCATCGTCAGCAGCGTGGCGTTCAGCCCCGACGGCGGCCGCCTGGTTTCAGGGAGCCGGGACACGACGGTCAAAGTTTTCGACGTAACTCAATTGGAAAAAGTGCCCGATCGATAGGTGGTAGCCGCACTCGCCAGAGTGCGGGGAACTGGCGGGAAGCCCGCGTTCTGGCGAACGCGGCTACGTAAAACGCTAACCGAGGTGCAGTCATGCTTACTTGCTTACGAACGAACCAGCGACGTGGCTTTACGCTCGTCGAGCTGTTGGTCGTCATCGCCATTATCGGCGTCCTGATTGCTCTGCTGCTGCCGGCGGTGCAAGCGGCTCGCGAGGCCGCCCGCCGCATGGCCTGCAGCAACAATCTCAAGAACCTCGGGCTGGCGTCGCACCATTATCACGGCGACCAAAGGATCTTTCCGCCTGGGGCCGTGGGGCCGCTCGGTCCCTCCTTCCCGCAATACGCCGGACTGAAGCACCACGGACTGGGGACTTACCTCCTGCCGTACCTGGAGCAGGACACACTCTTCCGCCAGTACCGTTGGGACGTCTCCTGGTTCGACCCGCCGAACCAGCCGGCCGTGAACACGCCGTTGGAAATGTGGCGGTGCCCATCGGCGCAGGTGGACCGGATGATGGACGGGTCGCTTCCCACGGTGACCCCGCCGCCGGCAGAACTATTCAATGGCACTGCCGCCTGCGGAGACTATGCGGGCATGGGAACTGTCGACACCGGCTTGGCACGCAGTGGCCTGATTGATCCCCCCGGCGGCCCGCGCGACGACCGGGGGCATTACGAAGGAGTCTTCCCCGTCAACGCCGCCCGGAGCCTGGCTGACATCCAGGACGGGACTTCGCACACGATCCTGATCGCCGAGTGCGCGGGCCGGCCGCAACTTTGGCAGGGACGCAGGCAGGTTCCCAGCAAATGGCTTTCCGGCGGGCCGTGGGCTTCCCGAAACCTGTTGTGGTGCCGAGGCGCCACGCCGGACGGGACCGGCTTCTTCGGGCCTTGTGCCGTGAATTGCACGAACGATCGAGAAGTCTATAGTTTCCACCCCACCGGGGCCAACGCCGTGTTCGCGGACGGCCACGTCCAATTCCTGAACGCCACCCTCGACATCCGGGTCTTCGCCCGGTTGGTGACCCGGGCCGGCGGCGAAGTCGTCTCGGCCGGTGATTTCTGACAGCGGTCCGGTTGGGGGCGTCCACTCCGCCCTCGCCCGGACCAACCGAATGAGCCGAACCGCGAGCGGCCGCGGTGATGGCTGACTGTTGAGCCGCAAAGAAAATCGGCCGGTGAGGCCCTGTCCGTCAAGAAAGTTCCTCACCGGCCCGGCACCGCCCCGGCGCTTGGTTTGCGCGCTGGGAACGATGTCTAACCATTGTACCGCAGACCGCCTTGAGAAGGAGATCGTGATTTATGTGGCTTTCGTCAATCCTGAATTCCCTGAACCCGAGTTCGACCCACATCCGGCCCCGACGCCGTCCGTCGCCGCGCCAGAGACCGGCGGGACGCCGGTTAACCCTCGAAGCGCTCGAAGTCCGGTTGGTCCTGTCCCACACCCTACTCCCGGCCGAGCAGCCGAACATCGTGTTCATCATGAGCGATGATCAGGACGTGGCGACGATGCAGTACATGCCCCACGTCCAGGAGTTGCTCGCCGCCCAGGGCGTGACGTTCGAGAACTCCTTCGTCACGTCGTCCATCTGCTGCCCGTCGAACGTCACCGCTCTGACCGGACAGTACACCTTCAATCACGGGATACTCAACAACATCTCCCCGACCGGCGGGTTCCAGAAGTTCGTGGACATGCGAACCGATGGCGACCCGGCCACGCAAGGCGACGAGTCCACGCTCGCCACATGGCTCGATGACGCCGGGTACAACACCGCTCGCGTCGGCAAGTACCTGGTCCAATATCCTGAGGGCTCGACCTACGTGCCGCCGGGGTGGGACGAGTGGTACTCCACTTACGAGGGGACCGGCCGATACTTCAACTACAGGCTCAACGAGAACGGAACGGTGGTCCCATACGGCAGCGTCCCGGAGGACTACTCGACCGACGTGCTGACCGGGAAGGCCGTGGACTTCATCGACCGGGCGGAGGCGAACGACGCGCAGCCGTTCTTCCTGCAGTTCACACCGAGCGCCCCGCACGGGGACAACGTCCAGAACGGGCCGGCCACTCCGGCCCCGCGGCATCTAGGGATGTTCGCCGGAGCACAGGCCCCGCGGACGCCGTCGTTCAACGAGGCGGACGTGAGCGACAAGGCGCTGCCGATACGGAACTTCCCACTGCTAACGAGCACACAGATCGCCGCCATCGACCGGGAGTACCAGAGCCGGCTGGAGGCGCTGCAGGCCCTGGACGAGGGGGTCGAGCGGATCGTCGAGACCCTGGCCGCCCGGGGCCCCCTGCCTCCCTTACTCGGCCGTTTCCGTAGGCGCAGGTTGCAAAGGCCGTGCATGCTGCGGACGCGCTAATGCCACGTCTAAGCCGGGCGCGAGCTGAGCAGAATATTAGAGCGGCCGGCGGGATCCTGTCAGCGAGGCAGACCCCCGCCGGCCACGTCACCGCCCCAGGCAAGGCCTCGGCACGCCGTTGCTCGT
>JBPCKT010000071.1:0-52621 GCA_051004015.1 Pirellulaceae bacterium
ATTGAAGGGGGGGCAGACGACTGAAAAAGGCAGCGGGGATGTCCAAGGAAAGGGGGGGATGCTTCCAGCCTGCCCAAAACGAAGATTCACTGGGCGGGCGGGAACCCTACCCCACGGACTCTCCATCGTAATCAGGCCTAGGGATTACTCCCAGTTTTTACCCTCCTTATTCGTTCCGCAGAGGAAAACCTTGATTCCCAAAGCATCTGCAAATGAGGCTTTTGCCAGCATGGCCCGATCCGCTGCTTGGGGGCTGTTGGCATAGACGACCTGGATGTGGTTGCTCTTATGGCGGGCCATCATCTGGTCGCGCGAAATGCCGTAAGTGACGGCATGCATGATCGGCCATTGGGGGGTGGTCGCTTGCCAGCGGCGGTTGGTTTCTTCCAGGGGAAGCTCGACCACGCCCGCCCGGCCGATGTCCATCTTCAGCCGCCCGTCTTCCACGTAAATACGGGACCAGATGATCTCCCCCGGCTTGGATATTCCCTTGAGGGTCCCACCCCCACTGGGGAAGTACATCGCCGGTTGGCGCTCGCTGCTCGCCCCGGCCCAGCCGCCGACAAAGTGGGCGGGAGGGGCTGAGCCGCTGATGAGGAAGACCCAGACATAGTCGCTGACGGTCTTGGACTGGTCCCAATCCCCCCAGCGGAGATCGTGCAGCGTGTTTTCCACCGGCTGCCCCATCGCCTTGTGCAAGCGGTAGGTGAGCAAGCCGTCGAGCCCCGCGCATTCGTCGACTTCGTTGAAGTGCGGCAGGGGCTCGCCTTCATAGAGCACGCGACTGCCGTCGCGGCTCTTCACGGGGGGCCGGTCGGAGTTGTTGAGGGTCCCTTCGACGAGGTCGCTGGCCGGAAGGAGATCCTTGAGCCCCTGCTGATACTGGATGCCGATGGCCGCGCAGCCGAAGTCGTCGGCGATGCGGAGGGCGGCGACGTACATTTTGCATTGCAACTTGATTTGCTCATCGGTCAGGTCTGTTTCGTGCGTTTTTCCCGTTACGAATTTCAGTCCCCGTTCTTCCATCCATGTGCGAACCGCGGCTGCCTCCGCATCACTGACCTGCATCGTTTCGTGGTAAAGGGCCGACTGGCTGAGTCGCTCCTTGTAGCAGCCGGCGGCGTGCAGGAGTTCGTCCGGGATAATGGCGTTGAACATCCCCATGCAGCCTTCGTCGAAGACGCCGAGGATGGCCTTCTTCTCGAGCAGCTCCCGGGCCAAGGCCTGGCCGAGTTTTCGCTCCTCCTTGGGAATCTTAATGTCCTTCAGCGGCGTGACGTGGTCGGTCTTGTGCTTGAGCTTCCCTTTCGTGAGCCAGCGGGCGAGTTGACGGCGAAAGTCGTCGCTGCCAAAGTCCTCGCTCCACAAGGTGCTGTACTTCACGCCCGCCTTGGTCAGCGAGCCGTTCAAGTTCAACATCCCGACGAGCCCCGGCCAGGTCCCCGACCAGTTGGCCAGCGTAAGGATCGGCCCCCGGTGGGTGACCAGGCCGTGCAACACGTGATGCGAATATTGCCAAACCGCCTCCGCCACAATCAGCGGCGCCTGCGGGTCGATGCCCGTGAAGACCTGCATCCCTTCCTTCTGCGAAGCGATGAAGCCGTGCTGTTCCTCCGGCTTAAAGGCGTGCGCCCGCGTTAGATGATACCCGCTTTGCTCGACGGCCTCCGCAAGCGCTGCTTCCATCTCCGCCTGTGCCGGCCAGCATTTTTGGTTTGCGGAAAGCCGTAAATCACCACTGGCAATGAGCAGCACCTCCTTTTTGCCGACTCTGGGGGGCTTGGCGACAACGGGGAATTGATAGCTGGTCATGGGGACAGACCTGTGGGGATCCGGTTGCGGGTTCACACGATGCGCTGCCGATTTTATCCGCCCAATCCGGCAGTCGATAGCGGTGCCCAACCGCGGCCCATGGTTTATGGGCGCAGATTCTTCGGTCGCAAACTCTCCCCGCTGCATGGGGGACTTCCGCGGGTTGTGTTTCCCCGCCGGCTCTACTAGCATCAAGGGGGATGATCACCGGCAGCGCGTTTCGAGCGCAAGCTGTGGTCCCGACTGAAGCGCAGAGATCTTTGCGTCCGGAAGTGGTTGGGATAACGGAAGGGGGCTGGTCTATGTCCGGCAGGGTGGGACTTCGGACTCGGATCGTCCTGGCCGCAGGGCTGGTGCTGCTCGCCGCCCTTGGATACTGGCGACTGTCGTTGGATCGCGGCACGCCGCAGCCGGTGATCCCCGTCGCCGCGGCGGTCGCTGCGCCCCCGCCGATTCAGGTGGGACGGGACGAATATGTTTCTTCCCATGCGTGTCAGAAGTGCCATCCCGTGCAGCATCAGACCTGGCACAATTCCTATCACCGCACGATGACGCAGGTAGCCGGCCCGCAATCGGTCGTGGCCCCGTTTGACGACGTGCATCTTGAGTCGCGTGGCCGCTCCTATCACTTGGAGCGCCGCGGCGATGAATTCTGGATCACGATGACCGAGCCGCAACTGGAGAGTGAGTTGCAAGGCCGGGGGAACGGCAAACTAATCACCCAGGCGCTGCCGCTGAAAGCCCAGCAGGTAGTGCTAACCACAGGATCGCATGTAGCGCAGACCTACTGGGTGGCGGTAGCCAACGAGCTCTGGCAAGTTCCCTGGCTCTACCATATTGAGGAGCAGCGCTGGATTCCGGACAACGACTCATTTCTGCAACCTCCGGACACGGGGCACCTCTATCACCAATGGAACACCGTCTGTGTGAAATGTCACACTTCCGCTCCGATTCCGGGCCAGACGGACCAGTCCATTCAAAGGACCCAGGTTGCGGAGCTCGGCATTGCCTGCGAGGCGTGCCATGGTCCCGGGGAGGCGCACGTCCGCTTTCGCCAGCACAGCGCCCAGCCGCAAGCTGTCGCAGCCAGCCGCGCGGATGACCCCATCACCAACCCGGCCCGGTGTGACCCCAAGCTGGCCTCTCAAATATGCGCCCAGTGCCACAGTAGCCACAGCGAGCTCGATCTCCCGGGGTGGCTGGCGCATGGCTCCAGCTTTCGTCCCGGAGAAGATTTGGAAACGAAGGTGCGAATGCATCGTCCCAACGCGCCCGAAACCAAAAGGGAATACGGTCAAGGCTATTGGGGAGACGGCACCTGCCGCACCGGGGGAGACGAGTACCTGGGACTCATTGCCTCGAAATGCTACGAAGGTGGAAATCTATCTTGCCTCTCCTGCCATTCCATGCACGGCTACGAGAGCAATACCGATCAGCTCAAGCCGAAGATGAATGGCCAGCAAGCCTGCTTGCAGTGCCACGCGGAAATAGGGGAGAACATTTCCCAGCATACGCACCATGGGGCTGAGTCCAGCGGCAGCGACTGCATGAACTGCCACATGCCGCACATCACTTATGCGCTCTTCAAGGGGATCCGCAGCCACCGCATCGACAGCCCCAGCGCCGCGGTGACCGCGGCCACCGGCCGGCCGAACGCCTGCAATCTCTGCCATCTCGATAAGCCGCTCGGCTGGACGGCGGAAAAGCTGACGCAGTGGCATGGGCAGCCTGCGGTGGAGTTGAGCGAGCAGCAGAAGACAACATCGAGCATGGTGACGATGGCCCTGCAAGGGGAAGCCGCACAGCGGGTCATCGCCGCCTGGCACCTGGGCTGGGAGCCGGCGCGGCAAGCCTCGCGCGACGATTGGGAGGCCCCCTTCCTGGCCTACCTGCTCGACGATCCGTACTCCGTGGTCCGCTACGTGAGCTTTCGCTCCCTCAAAAAACTGCCTGGGTATTCGGACTTCTCTTACGACTTCGTCGCCCCCAAAGGGGCTCGTCAGCAGGCCAAGAAACAGGCGTTGGAAATCTGGCAGGCCCAAACGCGCCAGCCGCCAGGAGACGGGGGAGCCGCCACCTTGCTTGACGAGCAAGGCCAGCTCAGAACCGAGTCCGCGGAGGAGCTTTATCGGAAGCGAGACGACCGACGGATGCTGATTCTGGAGTAAGGACTCGGGCCCTCAAACTTTCCGCGTAAGTTCACTTTTACTTCCTTGAGGTCCTGAGTGGATGGCTTATACTGCGCTCCTGCCGTGAGGTGGAGGTTGGCCCGCCGTGGGCGCGGCCTTGCGGGGGACTTCGTCCAGGAGTTAGCGATGCGTTTCACCATTACTTTAGTTGTGCTCGGCCTGTTGGCCGGCGGACTGCTGACCAGCCAGCAACTGCGGGGGGATGACGCGAAGAAGCCAGCAAAAAAGGTCGTGAAGGAGGAGCAGGATGACGACGACGACAAGGAGGAGAAAAAGGGGAAGAAGGAAGATGACGACGACGACGATGACGTGAAGAAGCCTGTGAAGAAAGCTGTCAAGGAAGATGACGATGACGACGACAAGGAAGTGAACAAGAAGAAGGGAAACAAGGAAGAAGATTCCGATGACGAGAAGCCAGTGAAGAAGCCCACGAAAAAGGTCGCCAAGGAAGGTGACGCCGATGACAAGCCAGTCAAGAAGCCCATCAAGAAGACTGTCAAGCAAGCAAAGGAAGACGATGGCGACGAGAAGCAACCCGTCAAGAAACCGACGAAAAAGACCGTGAAGGAAGACAAGGATGGCGACGACGACAAGGACGAAAAGAACGGAAACAAGGAAGACGACGGCGACGACGAGCAGAAGCCCGCAAAGAAGACCGGAAAGAAAGTCGATAAGGACCAGAAGGACGGCAAGGACGAAAAGGACGGCAAGGACGAGAGAGACGGCAAGGACGAGAAGGATGGGAAGGACGAGAAAGATGACGACAAGGACGAGAAGGAGGCCGTGAAGGAGGAGAAGAAGGTCAAGGCCGAGGAATCCATCGAGCCCAAGAAGCTGCCGGAGGGGATTCTGGCAGCGGCGATGAAGACGTTTCCGGATGCCGACGTGGTCGGGGCGGCCCGCGAGAAGGACGGCGACAGGACGGTTTATGAAGTCGAGCTTAGGCAGAAGGGACTGACCATCGACATCATGTTCAGCGAGAAGGGGGCGATGGAGCTGGTCGAGAAGCAGATTCCCCTCAAGAGCGTTCCCGAGGCGATTGCCGACGCCGTCAGCAAGAAGTATCCAAAATCCACGATTAAACTCGCGGAAGAGCTCTACAAGGTGACGGACTACAAACAGACGCTCGACATATACGAGGTCCTCATCGAGACCGCGGACAAAAACGGCGTCGAAATCAAGCTGACGACGAAGGGGGAGATCAAGGAGGAGGAGCAGAAGGGAAAGACGGGCGACGACGAGAAAAAGGAAGAACCCAAAAAGGAGGCGAAAAAGGAACCCAAAAAACCCCAGAAGGAGTAGCGTCCTGCCCACGAATCCTGATTGATCCCTCTCGCGGCGGGCACGAAATGTTGCATCCGCATCTGCGGCGCGCTATTGTCAAGAACGCTGCGCCGCAGGTGCCCGTCTTATCAAGGGAAAAACCTGCCGCATCCAAGGGCCAAAATCATGCGCAAGCGAGCAAACTTCCGCCTCTTCTTGCTTCTCATCGCTGCCGCAGCCGCACTTCAGCCGGGCTGGACACACGCGGCCGAGGAGGAAGAGGAAGAATCTCCCTTGGCGGCCATCGACCCGCGGCGGGTGGTGGTGACGATGGCGGATGGGAGCCAGCTCAAGGTGCGGCTGGCCGAGGAACCTGTCGTGATGCAGACACAGCACGGCAAGCTGTCGGTCCCCGCGGGCGATGTGCGGCGGATCGTCTTTGCCCTGCGGCTGACGGAGGAAGAGAAGCAGCAGATTGCCCAGTGGATCGAGACCCTCGGCGTGCCCGACTTGAACGCTCGCAAGCAGGCGGCGGGAGAGCTCTTCGCCCAGCAGGCCCGGGCCTGGCAGCCGTTGGTGAACGCCGCCAAGGAAGGCTCGCCGGAAATCGCCAAGGAAGCGGAGGCCCTCCTCGACAAGCTCTGGGAAGTCGTGCCGGAGAGCGAGCTCACGGGGAATGACCTTGATATCGTGGAAACGCCGGACGCCAAAATCGCGGGAAAGATTGCCGCCGAGAGCATCCGCATTCAGACCACGCAGTTCGGCGAGCTCAAGCTCAAGCTGGCCGACGCCCGCGTGCTCCGCTCGCTGGCCCTGCCGGAGCCGGAAGTGGTGGAGAAGGTGGACGTTAAAGGGGCTCAGCCCGATCCGGGCAATCTCAAGGCCGTGGAAGGGCAGGTCGGCCAGACCTTCCTCTTCAAAGTCACCGGCGCGGGGGGCGGCACGATGTATGGCAGCAACCCCTACACCACCGACTCGCGGCTCTCGTCCGCGGTCGTCCACTTCGGGCTCTTAAAGCATGGCGAGACCGGCATCGTGAAGGTCAAGATCATGGGCAACCTCCCCTCGTTCGTCGGCGCGACGCTCAACGGCCTCTCCAGCAGCAGCTACAGCGGCTATCCGGGCTACGAAATCAGCAAGCCGAAGAAGACTCGGCCGCGGAAGTGAATACATCCGCAGATTTCGCGGATTGGCGCAGACTGAAGGCAGAATTCAGGATTTCTTAATCTGCGTTCATCCGCGAAATCTGCGGACAAGATTCTGGAGAACGGACTTATCCATACAGCTTCAGCACTTCATCGCTGCCAATCCTGCGGGCCTTGATGCGGCCTTCGGAGAGCTTTTCGCCGGCGGGGTCGATGTAGACGCGGCCGGTGCGGTTCTTGCTCTCGGGGTTCACGTTCATCACGTGGATGTTGAAGATGTAGGCCGACTCGCTGGTGGCTTTGAACCAGTGGACGTTGTCCTTGTAGTCCGAGACGGTCGAGTGCTCCCCCGCTTTGAAGGCCCGGTCGATGGTCGGGCGGATGATCATGTGCGTCTCGGTGTCCTCCAGCCGGTCGTAGTGCTTGCCCTGAAAATCCCCTTTGAGGATCAGGAAGGCGGTGGCCATGTTGTTGTGGCCGTGAGGGACGACGCTACGGCCCTTGGCGAGGGCGAAGACCTGATGGCCGAAGACCAGGTTGGTCGGCAGCCCTTCGACCTGGGGGAATTTGGCCCGCAGGCTCTTCTCGCCGCTCTCCGCGTGCTTGATGTTCGCGGTCAACTTCTCGAAGTCGATGAACTTGAGGGCGTCTGCCAGGTCCACCTTGGCGAACAGCTCGTCCACTTTCGTCTGCCAGTCCGTCTGCTTCAGCTTCTGCCCCTTCACCTCTTCCGACAGCTCATTCAGGTCCTTCATCCACTTCCCCGCCAGCAGCTTCATGTCTTCCGCGAAGACATCTCGGGTCATCAGCGTCTCGAGCAGCGAGTACGTCAGAAGCGAACCGAGCGTGGCCTGCGTGAACTGGCGGCGGGAGAGGGACATGAGGAACTCCGTTGCAACAGCGGAAAGTGGAAAGCTGAAAGCCGATGCTCTTCACGATGTATCGTACGGCATCTCGGGCCGGAATGCCATAATCAGTCCGCGTGCACTTAAGGCGGAAGTGAATTGAACAGAAGGAAACGAAGGGAACGAAGGGGGAGGCAAAGTGGTCGGTTATTCTGAATGTCGAATTCGACTTTCTGCCGCTTCTCTTCTGCCTTACCTTCGTTCCCTTCGTTTCCTTCTGTTCAAAACGCCTTTCTACCCCTTCTTCCGAAAGGCATTCTGCATCTCGCGGATTTGCTCCAGGTCGATGCCGGCGGGCTTGTTTTCCAGGAACCAATTGAGGTCCTGTACCGCTTGCTCCCGGCGGCCCGTTTCATGGTGCAGGATGGCCCGCAGCCCTCGCTCGCGGACGAGCGTTGGATCGATGATCAGCATCGCCTCGACGTACCGCAGCACGGCTTCCTTGTCGGATTTCTGCTGGGCCAGGCCGAGCAGGTTGCCGAGCATCCGCTGCAGGATTTGCCGCTCACTGACTGGGGCAAGCTGGGCGTCGGTCAGATCCTCGCCGGTCAGCTCGCGGACCTTCTTCCCAGCGTCCTCGCGGCTGAGCGGCTTGCCGCCGTCGAACACGTCGATGAGCTGGGGCTCGCCGTCTTTGGGGAGATGTCGGACGACGAAATGGGCGGGAAGGCCGACCCCTTCCATCTTCAGGCCGAGACGGGTGGCCAGCTCCAAGTAGAGAATGGAAAGCGTGATCGGCAGCCCCTCCCTGTCGTCCATCACGCGGCTTAGATAACTGTTGAAGCGGTTGTAGTAATCCGTACGACTGCCGTGAAAGCCGTTGTCCTTGAAGAGATAATCGTTGAGGGTCGCCAGCTTCTTCGCCTCGTTCGCATCGGCCGGCAGCTTGGCCTTCACCTCCCCTGCCATCCGTTCCAGTTGCTTTGTGTACGCCTCGACGTCCACTTCTTCCTCATCGAGCCGAGCAAGTGTGAGCGCGGCGCGGAACAAGTCAATCTTTCCGTCGCGTGCCTCCAATACTGTTGTCAGTTCGTTGGCCACTTGCCGCAGCCGGACATCCGCGGCAACCTGCTCGAGTTCCAACGCACGCTCGCGAAGCGACTTGACTTTTTGCCGCAAGGACTGAATGGCTTCATCAGGCGATGCGACAAGCGGCGTGAGCTTCTCCGGCAGCAGGCTGTCGAGCGCGGGAAGGGCTTCGATTTCCTTAATGAGGCTGGCGGTCAGCTCGGCCGATGCCAGCGGCGATGGCAGGCTCGCGCCTATTTCAAAACGGCGAAACTCGGCCCGCGTCTCGCGGAATTTGGCCAGGCCGATTTTGCCTTTCGTCAGGCCGTCGTCGGTGGACTCAATCACCAGCTCGTTGTTGAGGAAGCAGAGGAGCTTTCCCTTTTCGACCCGGACCTTGAGATGGTTCCACTGGCCAGAGCGGTAGTGCTCGCTGGCCGTTTCGGTCAGCACTTTCCAACTGAACACGTCCGGACCCTCGAACCGCGTCAGCCGTAGCTTGCCACTGGTGGGATAGAAGCCGTAATGGACGTCCTTGCCATCGGCATGGAAGACCAGGCCGGCCGCTCCCGCTTCGTTGTCGAGTTTGACGCTGACGGCGACTTCGTACGGCAGTTCCGGCGGCTCGGCTTGCGAGAGGCAGAGCGATCGGCCGCCGAAGCCGCTCCCTTGACCACCGACGAGGATTCGCCCGCCCCGCTGTTGCCAGGTCGCGCCGAACAGCGGCAACCAGTCCCTTTTGTCGACGCCACCAATGGTGAGCCAGCGGTCCATGGGTATCGGATTTGGCTTTTCCAGCAGGGGCTTGAGCGAGTTTACTTCCACAGCAAAAGCGATGTTCTGCTGCACGAGAGACTTGAGCGTGACGATGCCGACAACTTTGCCCTGCCCATCCAAGACAGGCCCGCCGCTGTTGCCGGGCTCGACGGGCATGGCGAGTTGCAACATGCGGCGGCCGTCGATTTCGCGGACTTCCGAAATCACGCCGCCGACCACGCTGTTCTTGAGGCCATAGGGATTCCCCAGGGCCACCATCGGAGCGCCTTGCTCCAACTTGGCCGAGTCGCCGAGCTCCAAAGCGGGAAGGTCCTTGCCATCCACCTTGAGCACCGCCAGGTCCAGATTCCGGTCCCAGGCGCGAATTTCCGTCACCGCGAGCTTCTTGCCGTCCGAAGTCTGCACGGCAATCGGGCGGGCCTCGCCGATCACGTGCAGGTTCGTGGCAATCAGGCCGTCGGCGGAAATCACAAACCCGGTCCCTAGGCGGCCTTCGCTGCTCTCGCGGCCGGACATGGTGATGAGGACGATGGACGGGCGGGCTTTCTTGGCGAGCTCGGCGACGGATGCGGGCTCGGCGGACTGCACCGAGACATAAGGGAGCAGCGAGAGAATCCCTAGGAGAATGGTAGCGCGCATGAACGAAAGCCCGAAGACATTTTGAACAGAAGGGAACGAAGGAAACGAAGGAAACGAAGGGAGGAAAAACTGGTAGGTAAGGCTCTTCTGCCTTTCTTCGTTACCTTCGTTTCCTTCTGTTCAATTCCTTCTGTTCGAGCCTTCGTAGTTACCCGTCCGTCCGTCGCCATTTCGGTTTGGACTGCCGGGCTTTGGGATGGTGTTTGGGGGCGAGGGATTGCGGCGTGCGGGGCAGGAGGCCGCCGGGGATGCGGTCGATGAGCTTGACCTTGGCGGCCCGCGGCTTATACGGCTCGGTCGATTCCCGGTCCCGCTTTTCCAGCTCAAACATCACCGGCTGGTCGGGCTGGATGTTGTCGAACTTGCCTTCCTCCACGACCGTCGCGTGGAAGTAGACGTCCAGCCGCCCTTCCTGCTCAATGAATCCAAAGCCGCGGTCGGCGGCGAGTTTTTTGACGGTGCCGTAGAGCATGGAGGGCTACTTCAATTCCTTAACGCGGAGGTTGCGGAATTCGACATGAGCGCCGTGGCCGCAGAAGCAGATATAACCCCTTTCCCGCTTGAGGCCGAGGTGCTCGCGTTTGTCGAGGGTATGCGGGGTGCTGGCCTTTTCGATGTCGCCATCCACGATGGTTTCGCCGTTGAGGACGACCTTGACGTGCTTGCCGTCGCAGGTGATTTCCTCGGTGTTCCACTCGCCGGTCTTCTTGAGGAAGCCCCGTTTAGCGGGGAGCACGCCGTAGACTGAGCCGTGCGTCTGATAATCCTGAAGCCCTTTGTAACTCGGATGGCCGTCGTCGAGGACTTGAATTTCCATCCCCACAAAGGCGGCGTCCCCTTCCCGCGGAGCGCGAATGCCGATGCCGTTGTTGGCTCCGGGGGTTAGCTTGAACTCGAACCGGAAGACGAAGTTGGCATATTCCTTCTCGGTGTAGAGGTTGCCCCCCTTGCCATCCTTGAGGCAGACAATAGCCTCGTCCTTCACCTCATACGCCCCGGTCCCCCCTTGCCAGCCCTTGAGACTCTGGCCGTCGAAGATGCTGACAAAGCCTTCCTCTTCCTTTTTGTCCTCGGCCATGGCAGCCGTGACCAGGAGCAACGGTAGGGTGAGCGACGCTGATATTCCCAGTAGAATGCGTGACATCGATGGAGTCTCCTGCGATCTGGATAATTCATCTCGTGTGAACCCGATTACACCAAAGTCCATTGTAACCGGCGTATGGTAGGATGGCACGTGGTTATCCCCGCCCGAATCCCTTTGCAAATCATCATGAGCATGGTGCGTCTGTCCTGGTTCGTGGCGGTATTGAGCCTTGCCGTTTCTAGCGGATGTTCGTCGGGCGAGCCCGCGGCGACGACAGACGGGTCGGGAGCAGTGCCAGCGACAACGCCCACGGGGGGCGAAAGCGGGGCGACGGCAACTGCGGAAACTCCCGTAGTAGTTACCCCAGCGACCGGGGCTCCCGCGGAAGCGCCGCCAGGAACTCCCGTGACAGCTCCACCTCCCGCCTCGCCCGAGACAACAGAAGACGGCGAAGCCCCAAAACCACCCGAACGGATTGAGGTGGATCTGGAGGCGCTGGTGACCGGACTGCAGTCGCCGGTGGCCGCACAGGTTTTCACGGCGGGAGAGTCCTTTCGCCAGATTCCCGTGGCCCAGCGGCGGGAGGTGCTTTTGGAGCTTTCCAGGCACACCGATCCGAACGTGCGGGGAAACGTCTGGCGCGTCTACACAACGGTTGCCACCAAGGACGACCTGGCCACGCTCAGCGAAGCGCTGCAAAGCGAATTCAGCGATGTGCGGATTGCCGCGCTCGAAACAATGGCCCGCTTCCCGAATGATCAGACCATCGGCGTGCTCACCAAGTTGCTCGAAAACCCGGATTACCGCCAGCTCGCCGTCGGCTTGCTCTCCAAAATCGGCCCGGCCTGTGAACCCGCAGTGCTGCCGTACGCGACTCATGCCGACGCGACCATTCGCCGCGCCGCCTGGGACGTGCTCGTTCATGCCGGCACCCGCAAGAGCGTGCAGACGCTGGAGCAACTGACGACCCAGCCGCAGTTTCAGAAAGATGAGCCGCTGAAGAGGTCGCTGGAGCAGTTGCGCGAGCGGTTGCGGAAGGCTTAAGTTACGCCTTGGCCCGCTTCGGCTTGTAGATTTCCGTCGCCGTGCCGTAGTAGGTTTCGCCAGCGTTCATCAGGGTTTCGCTGAGCGTGGGATGCGGATGGATGGTCTCGGTCAGATCCCGCACCTCGCAGCCCATTTCGATGGCTAATGCTGCTTCGGAGATGAGCTCTCCTGCGCCGGGGCCGACGATGCCGCAGCCGAGGAGCCGCTCGGTATCGGGGTCGATGAGCCATTTGGTCAGCCCTTCGGTCCGGCCGAGAGCCTGGGCGCGGCCGCTGGCGCCCCAAGGATAGAGGGCCACTTCGAAGGGAATGCCGTCCTTTTTGGCCTGGTCTTCGGTGAGGCCAACCCAGGCCAGTTCGGGGTCGGTGAAGACCACGGCGGGGATGCACAGTTTGTCGAACGCCGCCGGCTTGCCGAGGACGACTTCGACGGCGACGCGGGCTTGGTGCGAGGCTTTGTGGGCGAGCATCGGCTCACCGGCCAGGTCGCCGATGACCAGGAAATTCGGGTCGGACGTCTGCATCGACTTGTCGCAGACGACGAATCCCTTTTCGTCCATTTTCACTTGCGTGTTCTCCAGGCCGAGCGCCTTGCTATTGGGCCGGCGGCCGACGGAGACGAGAACGCGATCATATTGCTCGGTTCCAAATTTGCCTGGTCCTTCAAAGGCGACTTCCACCTTGTCGCCGCGAACGCCGAGCGAGCCGACCTTGGTGTTCGTGAAGATGCGATTTTCAAAAAGCTCGCTGAGCTTCTTGTGCAGCGGCTTGGCCAGGTCGCGGTCGGCAGTCATCAGAATGCCGTCCAGGAATTCGACGACGCTTACCTTCGAGCCCAGCCGGGCATAAACGGTTCCCATTTCCAGGCCGATATAGCCGCCGCCGATGACCAGCAGGCTTTCCGGTAGGTCCTTCAGCTCCAGCGCTCCGGTCGAATCCATCACCCGGTCGGAGCCGATGTTGAACGCGGCGGGCATGGCGGGGAGCGAGCCGGTCGCCAGGATGCACTTATCGAAGGTCAGTTTGCCCCCTTCGGGAATCGATGGGTCCTTTCCTTCAATCCGCATGGTCGTGGAGTTTTCGAAAACTCCCTTGCCGGTGATGATTTTCACGTTGCGGCGCTTGGCGAGCTGTTTCAGGCCGCTGGAAAGCGTGGCGATGACCTTCTCTTTGCGGGCCCGGACCTTCTCAATTTCAATCTTCGGCTGCGGGAACTCGACGCCCCACTCGCCCCGGAGCTCATCGACTTCCGCAATCACACGGGCCACGTGCAACAAGGCCTTGCTGGGAATGCAGCCGCGAAGCAGGCAGGTGCCCCCCAGCCGCGGCTCTTGATCGACGAGGGTAACCTCGAGCCCTTCATCGGCGGCAAAGAAGGCGGCGGCATAGCCCCCGGGGCCTCCACCGAGAACGACAAGCGGGGTGTGCATTGGCGGGAGCTACCGGGCGAGGAATTCGACCACGATGTTGACTTCCACCGGCAGGCTGAAGTCGCCGGCGCCGGGCAGGCCGACCATGGTCACCCGCAGTCCTTCGCTATCGAAGGTAATCCAATCGGGAATCGTGGTGCTGGAGTTCTCGGACGCGCCCTTGTAGAGGTTGAAGATGGCTTCGTTCGGGCGGATGGAAATCACGTCGCCCGGGCGGAGCGTGTACGACGGGCTGGTGACCTTGATGCCGTTGACGAAGAAATGGCCGTGGACAATTCCCTGGCGGGCTTGCGGGCGGGTCTTGGTCAGGCCGGCCCGGCGGATGACGTTGTCCAGCCGCCGCTCGCAGAGGGACAGAAGCTGCTCGCCGGTGTTTCCCTTTTTGGCCACCACCAGGTGGTAGTAACGGCGAAGCTGTTTCTCCAAGAGGCCGTAATAGTGCTTGATTTTCTGCTTCTCGGCCGAGGCCTTCCCCCAGTTGGAAAGCCGCCGCCCGCGGATGTGCATGCCGGGGGGATTATCGCTGCGGCGGTCGAGGGCTTTGGCCGCGCCGGCGCTCTCGTAAACAAGCGTCCCGAGCCGGCGATTGATGCGTCCTTTGGGACCGTGGTAACGAGCCATCTGGCAAAACTCCTGCCTCACATTGACAAAACGGAAGCCCCTTAATATCCCGAAAGGGGTGCCCCCTTACAAGGGGTAACGGGCTTCGTTTTCGGCTTGATAAGGCTGTGCTTGCGAGCGACTAGCCTGCCACCAGGCACCCAGAATCACTTGCGTAAAGCTGAACGCGGCGAAGGAGCCGAAGCCGCCGAGAAAGCCGAAGGCTACGCAGCCAACCACGATGTTCAGCCAGCCGTCGCTGCCGGCTGACAGGAATCCCCACAGGCCGCCGCCTATTCCGCCCGTCAATACTCCCGCGCTGGTCACGATGAGGATGGGGAGTCCGAGGGAAATTCGACGCGCCAGGTCGGACGGCGGGGCAAAGCTGCTCTGGTCCACATTCCGGTCGAAGGGCCGAGGAAGAACCTCTCGTCCCTCCTTGTTCAACGGCCGGTCCCCGATCTCCCGCAGCCGCGTCCCGATGACGTTCCCCGCGACATGAGCCGCGATGAGCAGGGCCAGTAGCACGAGTCCCGCCATCACGATAGGGTGCACGAGGTTCACGAGCGAGAAGAGAATCGCCAGCAGCGTGATGAGCAGAATCATCGTCCGCAACGTGAACTGCGGGGGGCGAAGGGGACGGCGGTAGTCGGACGGAGGCGACATCGGCTCATTTTGCAAGATTCTACTCTTCGTCGTCGTCTTGTCTCAATTTCAACTCCCCAAAGGTGACTCCCTCGTAGATATCCGACATCGTCAGCCGGCAGCCGAGATCAGGTAAATCGACCACTGCTTCCAACCCGTCATAGATATGGAGCAGCCATTTGTCATTCGACTGCAAGACAAACCTCTCCAGATGGGGCTGGTTTTGGGCAACCAAAATGTACTCCCGTAAGGACGCAAGCGAACGACACAGGGTAAACTTCTCCCCGCGATCATACTTTTCGGTCGAAGGTGAAAGAACTTCGATTAAAGTGTGCGGATTTGTCGCTGCATGCCTATCTATGGAATCCATCACCGGGCCGCCGCAAATCACGGAGAGGTCGGGATAGGTATGGAGTGGATAGGTCTTGACCGCGATTCGCAGATCGCTTCCGAACGGCTCGCAGGGCTTCCCTCGCAACTGCAAGGTCAATTGAGTCAGCAAATTGCGAGCGATGCGATTATGCCGGATCGAAGCCCCGGCCATTAGAAAAATCTCACCGCGGTAATACTCGTGCTTCTCCGACGAGGCTTGTTCGAGAGCGAAGTACTCTTCGATCTTATAAAATTGCTTTTGAGGAACTGTGGACATGACCTGCCTCGTGAGGGAGCCCTATTATTATACCACTCCGTCAAGAACTGACCGCATAGCTCGGCTCAAAACAGCTCCTCGATCACCTTCCCTTGATGCGCCATGAAGACCGGCCGGTTTTGCGGGGTGTACATCGGCTTGGTCCGGTCGATGCCGAGTTTGGCGTAGATGGTGGCGGCGACGTCGTCGGGGAGGTAGGGGCGGTCGAGAACGTAGCCCCCTTCTTTGTCGGTGCGGCCGACGACCTGGCCGCCGGGGACTCCCCCGCCCGCGAAGGCGTGGGAGTAGCCGTGAGCCCAGTGGTCCCGCCCCTGGAACTTGTTGAGCCGCGGAGTGCGGCCGAACTCGGTGGCGAAGATGACGAGGGTTTCCGCCAGCAGGCCGCGTTGGTCCATGTCTTCAATCAGGGCCGCGAACGCCTGGTCGGTGCTCCCCATCATCTGCCACGAGCCGATGCCGTACCGCCCTTCGCCCCCTGCTTTGTCGCGGACCGTGCCGCAGGAGCCGCTGGTGTAAATCAGGTCGTGATGGTCCCAGTTCATGTTGAAGCCGCCGGGGGATTGCGGCGTCTCCGGCTCACGGACATCGACCGTGACGAACCGCACGCCCCGCTCGATGAGCCGCCGCCCCAGGAGGTAGCACTGCCCGCGATGGCCCCGGCCGTATTTTTCGCGCATCGCATTGGGCTCTTCGGAAAGCTGGAAGGCGCTGTGCGTGGCGCTGTTGGTCAGCATGTCCACCGTTTTTTCGCGGAGCGACTGCATCGATTCCAGCCGCCGGCCGGTGCCGCTGGTCACGCCGATATTCAGATTGCTCAGCAAGTCTCGCCGGTCGAGAAACCGCCGCTGGTCGATACCGGCGAGCAGGCCCAGATTGGGAACCTGCCACTTTGGGTCGGCGAGGTTCCCTTGCGTCTTGAAGACCTTGGTTTCCGGCGGCAGAAAACCCTGGCGGGTCATCGCGGCTTGCTCATGGTTCCCGGGAATCATGATGTACGGCGGCAGATAGTTGCACGCGGAGCCGAGCCGATGCGATACGACGCCGCCGATGTCCGGCATCTCAACCGGCCCGCTGGGGACTTCGCCGGAAAGGGCATACTGCGTCCCATCCGGATGGCCGTTCACGCCCCCATCCTTGTGGTACATCGAACGAACCACCGTCAGCTTGTCTGCCACGCCAGCCGTCTTGGCCAGCAGCGACGTGAACTGCATCCCCGGCACCTTGGTGGCAATCATCCCATGCGGGCTGCGATGATCGGCAGGAATCTCCGGCTTGGGATCCCAGGTATCGATGTGCGACAGGCCTCCCTGCTCATAAACCAGGAGCACGCTCTTGGCCTTGGCTGCTTTCCCTTCGGAAGCGGCGCTGCCCAGGGAATTGGCGGCCCACAGCGAAAGCCCGCTGGCCACTCCGATTCCCAGAAAGCTACGGCGCTGCAGTTGGGTGGTCATCGGTGAGAATTCGGCAGGTGGGAATAATCGGCAGGCACGCCCATTGTCGCCCGCCGCCGCGCCAGCGGCAAGCACAAAATCACTGCTTGCCCGCCTACCGGCAGTAGTTTGTCCGCCCCCCCTTTCAGGGACTTGACGGACACTTAGTATTACTATACAATTGAGTATAATCGGGCCGGCGAGAAACCGGCATGTTCTTTGACAAGTGAACGGAAGATTGTGAAAGTCAGGGAAAGGCTGCATGCCTCAGCCCGTAGGGTCGGCACTCCTAGCCCGTCCTGTGACCGTCTCCAGGGCTGAGAAGGCAAACCTCGACCTCGTTTTTGGGGGGATGTTGAAAAACCCGGGGGGCCGAAGTCTGCAACTCGCGGACTGGTAAGGAGTTACGAACTGGCGATTAGGACATATTTCACCATGAGTGCGTGTTGCCCACCGCGACAACTCCGGGCATCAACCCCCGAGCGATGGAGTTTGAAGCGTGCAACTCCCTCGCTTACGCTGCGGAGTTGGTTTCCAAGGTTGGTAAGACTTAGGTCGATGCGAATCGGAGTAATTGGCTCCGGCGGCACCGCGGTTGGGGCGCTCCGATTGATGAATCAAGAATTGCGAGAAGATGCTGATTATGAATCAAGGTTTTTCTCCTAATGTATTGCTGATTCATGACTTGCGTCGGGAGGTAGAGGCAGTCGCGGAGGTCGGCGAATCATGAATCAAATCACCCTGTCCGCGGAGGGCGACAAGCGATTCATGGCCGGTGACGCGGGACGCGGACGTGCGTGAGGTTGCGATAAAGTTCCACCGTCGCTTCGGCCGCATGGCGGATATCCCGCCGAGCGGCGACGGCGGCCCGGCCGGCGAGAGCGAGCTGCTGGCGGAGGTCTCGGTTGGTGAGCAACTCGTGGAGGCGCTCCGCCAGATGCTGCGGGTCTTCGGGGCGGTGCAACAGGCCGCCGCCGAGTTCCTGAAGCGTCTCGGGAAAGCTGCCGTGCTCCGGCTCCACGACGGGGACGCCGCTGGCGAGGGCTTCCAGGACGAAGATCCCTTTGGGTTCTTGATAAGTGGTGGGGACGGCCAGGACGTCAATCGATTGCAGAAATGCCAGCTTGCCGCGGCGGTCGACTTCGCCGATGTAGGTGAAGGCATCCTTCAGTCCAGCGGCACGCAATTTCGCAAAGGCCTCCTCCGCATACTGGCGATTCTGGCTTCCCAGCCAGCCAGCAATCCGCAGCTTGGCCTTTTCCAGGCCGGGCATTTGGCGGAGCAGGATGAAGGCGTCGGCCAGGACGTGTAGCCCTTTCTCGGGGGCGAGTCGGGCCAGATAGCCAACCGCCGGTTCCTGCTGACTTTTGACTCCTGACTCCTGACCCCTGACCCCTTCTTCCTGGGCAAACTCCGCCGTCTCCACCCCGAGCGGCACGATGTGCATCTTCTCCCGCGGGATGGCCAGGTAGTTGGCCATGAAGTCGGCATAGTACTTCGAGTTCACCACGAATGCCGCAACGTGCGGGACCAGGCGGCGGACTTCGGCCAGGGCCTGCGATTGGTAGGGTTCGGGAAGGTCGCGGAGAAAGATGTCGTCCCCTTGCAACGTGACGACGACTTGGGCCTTCATCCTTTCACGCAGCAGCGGGACGCAGCCGGCAGTGAGCATGTTGCTGAGATGAATCACGTCCGGCTCACCACTGGCGGCGAGCCACTCCACCAGCCGCTCGACCTCTTTTCGCTGAAAGCCTTCCCGCCCGAGGAGAACAGAGACGGCGAGGGCCCCCAAGTCTTTGGCCCTGGTCATCGAGCCATAACTCGTCGCCCAGCGAACTAGCCAGGGCTGATCGAGGGCCCGATCCATCCATCGCGGCAGCCAGCGGAAGAGGGGGATCTTCTGCTGGAGGTACATGTTGATGCCGCCAAAGAAAATCCGCCCCTGGCTCACATCCTGGGTGTCCGTTCGGATCGGCGTATACAGCGGGACAAGTTGCACGTCATGCCCCAAGGCAATCAGGGCCTTGGCCAGGGCGTTGTCGTTCATGCAGCTGCCGCAGAACATGCCCCCTGCGCCGGAGGTGAGGTAGACGATTTTGAGCGAGGCGGGATGCATCGGGGGATGCTCTATGTTATCTCGCACCGGGCGGTGCGGTTAGAAGGTCAGAAAGGCTCCATCATGAAAATCGTCATTCCCGGCGGCAGTGGGCAGGTAGGAACGCTTCTGGCGCGGGCCTTCTCGGCTGATGGCCACCAGGTGGTGGTGCTCAGCCGGCGGGTGCGGCAAGCGCCGTGGAAAATGGTGCGATGGGATGGGGAAACGGTGGGAGATTGGAAGAAGGAAATCGATGGAGCGGACGTCGTGATCAATCTGGCGGGGCGGAGCGTCAACTGCCGGTATCACGCGGCAAATCGCAAGGCCATCGTGGATTCGCGGGTGAAATCGACGAGGGCCGTCGGAGAGGCAATTGCGACAGCCAAACGTCCGCCGCGGGTCTGGCTGCAGGCGAGCACGGCGACCATCTATGCCGATCGGTACGACGCGCCGAACGACGAGCGGACGGGCATCATCGGCGGTGATGAGTCGGGAGTTCCCAGCACCTGGCGATTTTCTATCGACGTAGCCAAGGCCTGGGAGAAAGCAGCGGAAGAGATAGAGACGCCTCAAACCCGTAAAGTCCTGCTCCGTTCGGCCATGACGATGAGCCCGGACCGGGGCGGTATTTTCGATACTCTGTTGGGGCTCGTCCGCCGCGGCCTGGGGGGAACCTGCGGCAGCGGACGGCAGTATGTGTCGTGGATTCATGAGCGGGACTTCGTCCGCGCGATTTACTGGCTGATCGAGCATGACATGGCGGGCGCGGTCAATCTCACCGCGCCCAATCCGCTGCCGAACGCCAATTTCATGCGAGCCATCCGCCGCGCTTGGGGAACTCGCATCGGACTGCCTGCATCACGCTGGATGCTGGAAATCGGAGCCGTTTTCCTGCGCACGGAAACCGAGCTGATCCTCAAAAGCCGCCGCGTGGTGCCGGGCAGGTTGTTGGAGGCGGGGTTTGAGTTTGAGTTTCCGACGTGGCCGGACGCGGCCGCGGAGTTGTGCGGGAGATGGAAGGAGCTGCGGCGGAGTTTGCAAGGAACTTCAGACCCTCACCCCGGCCCTCTCCCAAGGGGAGAGGGAGCAGGAAAAAACCGCCAGGCGGCCACTGCCGCCAACACAAAGCAAGCAATGACTCCGGCCGCGCGGCTGACGCCTCCTTCAAACACAATCGCCCCGTTGAAGGCGATGAAGAACATGTAGGCGTGCAGCGGCCAGTCGAGCCACGCGGGGCGGGAAGCGGTACTGAGCCAGCGCCAGGCAACGTCCGCCACCCACACCGCCAGAAAGAGGTAGCTGAAGTAAATGCCGCCGCCGAACGCGAAGCCGAGCTGCTCCTGGGTCTGCTGAGCGGTGTCTTCGTATGCTGCCTGATGGCTGAATTGGTGGTAATAGCCGAATGCGGCGATCACGTGGGCGATGAACAGCCCGCAGCCAAGCGTCCAGACGATGCGGATAGCGTCATTCGCTTGTTTGGATTCCGCACCGCGACGGACGATCACCGCTGCCAGACAAACGACGTAGCAGGCCAGCGCCAGGCGGATCGTCCAGCGGGTGAGCAGCTCGCCGAAGGGGTCGGTCATGACGCGATGCCGCCATCGGGCGGGTATGCAGGAGGGAATTCCAACGTGGGTTTCAGGCGGCGGGACGTTTGCGGTGGCGAGCTATTGCGGCGGAGGCTTGTCGCTCTTCGCGCTGCCCTTGGCGCCAGGAATAGCTTTCGCCGTGAGCGCCGCCGCTGCCTCCGCTTTGGCCTTGGCGGTGAGGTCGGCGAGGTTGAGTGGAAAGATGGAGGTTTTGCCTTTGGGATGCACCACGCGGATGTTGGCCGGGAGTAGGGCGGCTTCCAATTGGGTCGCGCCGCTGGTGGAAATTCCTGGGCTGGGCAAAGTGATTCGGGTTTGGGTGACATCCAACTGCTGAAGGTGGGTAAAAGTGCATAGTTCAGGCACGGCATTGTCGTCAATGTCCGGGGACCCCAGCCCCAAACTGACGAGTTGTGTCAGGCGGGCCAGGAGTGAGACGGATTCGTTATCGATTGGCACTGCGGCCAGGTCCAGCAACCGAAGCTGGGGCGAAACTTCGAGCTGCCACAAGAGCGTCGTGAACTCCGCCGGGGAAACCTCCAGTTGCCGCAAATGCAGCGACCGCACGCTCTTGACATCGGCAATGGCTCGGCAGGCTCCCGTGGTCAGCTTGCAGTTATAGATGCTCAAGGATTCCAGCGATTCGAGTTGGGCCAGGCTGGTCATAAATCCTTCGTCCAACAACATGCCGCTCAGCCGCAGCGTCCGCAAATTGCGGCAGCGGGAGAACCTGGCGAGGTCGCCGTCGTCGGCGGGCAAATCGGAGATGCTGAGGAGATGGACTTTCGGCAGGGCGGCGAGGGCCGAGAGCAGCTCGGGAGAAAGCGGCATCCGCTGGATGTAAACGGCCTCTACGTCGGTCAGGTCGGCGAGGAGGGGAATGTCCTGCTCGCGCCCCTTCCAATTCTCGGGCCGCAGCAGGAGGCGCATCCAGTTTGCGCCGTTGCGGGTATCCGGCCCGTAGGTGTTGGTTGGCAGAAGGCGGATGACCGCCGCCCGAAACCGCGAAGACGGCGCTGGGCGATGGGTTACCTGGGTCGAGGGCGCGCTCTGAATGAGGCTGTAGGCCTGCCGCAGCCTCTCCGCCCCCTCGGAAGAAATGTCGGTGCCGGTGATGTCCAGGCTCGAAAGCCCTGGCAGCTTGGCCAGGCGAGGGACCGAAGCATCCGTCAGCGGCGTGAACTGCAATTCCAGGTTGGTAAGGTTCTCCAGCTTTTCCACCCCCGCCAGGTCGGCATCGGTCAACTCGTTGAACGCCAGGTTCAGCCGGACGAGATTCTCCAACTCCCAGATTTGATGAAAGTCCGCGGACTTGAGCGAAGCATGGCTCAGGCGGAGCGTGGTCAATTGCGGGTAGTGCCGCAAGTCCCGCAAAATGGCAGCATCGACCGTGCAGTTGGGACCATTGCCGATCACGCCATTCAAATCAACCGCGGAGAAGTCACCCAGTAGCGCCAGGAAATACGCCTCTTCGGGGTCCGCCACGACCGTTACGCTGCGGGTGGATCTGGCCCCGGCCGCCGAAATACGCCGATGCATCCGTTCAAAGGTGCGTGCCCGTCCGTCATTCCACGCAGCAATGCCAGCCGTAGTGATCGCCGTCAGCACAATCAGGGCGTAACCGCGTTGCCCCCAACTCATGCCCCGATAGCGAGCTAACAAACTTTGCAGCAGAGGCGGCATGGAGGCTCAGTCCGGCAGAGAATTCGTCCGTTCCTTCTATCATGCCGAAAATGACTGCGAAAAACTAGATGGCAGAAGTTCGCAGAGATTCGACAGGCTCGGCGCGGGCTGCGATTTCGGCCCCGAAATTGCTCTTCCCGCGTTCATCCATTTCTCGTCCCCTCAGGAGACCCGCTCATGAGCAAAGCTGCCGATTCTGGTGCCGCAACTTCCCGCGAGGACCTCATCCATCTGCTCAACGAAGACCTGGCTCGCGAGTACCAGGCGATTATCGCCTATGTCGTTTATTCGCAGGTCCTCCAAGGGGCCAAGTACATGACCATCGCCAAGGAATTGGAGGCCCACGCCCGAGAGGAACTTGCCCACGCGCTCATCATTTCCAAGCAGATCGATTACCTCGGCGGCATGCCGACCACCACCCCCAAGGAAGTCAAGACTTCGGAAAAACCGGAGGACATGCTCCGCTTTGATTTGGAGAATGAGAGCGAGACCATCCAGCATTACCGCCAGCGGGTGAAGCAGTGCGAAGCCCTCCAGGAATACGCGATGGCGGAACAAATCCGCCAGATTCTCGTGCAGGAGCAAGAACACCAGATTGACCTGGCGACCGCACTGGGGATCGACGTGCCGGACGTGAGCTTGCGGAAGTAGCGGGTCCTACGACGACCGATAACCCTCGTGGCACTCCACGCAGGCCTTGCCGATGGCGGTCCCCGCGGAGCTGGCGGCGTCGAAGTTCTTGACCTTGGCGGCTTCCACGATGTCCTTGGCGGCCTTTTGCAATTTGACGCAGAAGGCTTTGTATTCGTCGGCGTCGGCGTCCTCCATGCCGTCCTTCGCGAGGACAGCGCCGATCGCGGCGATGATTTCAGCGTCGTGCGTCACCTTGTCGATGTTCGTCGTGAACTGCCCTTTGTCCGAGAGCAGCGGCTTGAGCTGGGGCTCGTAGATCCGCTCCAGATGCTGCATGAGCGGCGAGCGGTCGCAGACGCTGCTCCAGACGGCCTTGGCGTCGGCCTCTTTTCCTTGAAACGGCGAGCTGCCGCCAACAAGGTCCTGCAGTTCCGCCTTGCGGAGCTTGGCCTCCTGAAAGACCTGGCTGGTCCCCACCTTGGAGTTGGCCGCGGTCCGGGCGAAGACATCCCGCGCAGCGGGGGACTCTTTCTTCCAGCGCACCTCGCCGTCATACTCGCCGGCTATCGCAAACATCATCGCCAGCATGCTGAAATCCCGTCGGGCCACCTTATACCCCTTGCCCGCGTAATCGCTGGGGGTGGTCACTTCCACGTCAATGAGCTTCTTGAGCTCCTTGACTTCATCTTCAATCGTCTGGCCGGAAATAATGACCGACCAGCCCGAGCCCGCCAGGCCGCCGGTATTTCCCGCCGCCGGGGTTGTTGTGCCTCCCGGCGTCGCCGCCGTCACCGTGGGTGCCGCCTTCCCCAAATCCGCCGGCCGCGCGCCGACCAGACCGTCCTTGAAAGCGTCTGGATAAAAGACGTCTCCCTTTTTCTCAAATTTCGGAGGTTGAGCCCGCTTGATTGTCTTAGCGGGCTTTCCCTTTTGCTGCGCTCCGAGGAAAGGCGCGGTCACAAGAGCAGCCAAGGCAACCAGAGCGATGGACAGGCCGCGATGACGGAAAAAGTGGAGGGGCATAAGTCGGAGGCCTTACGGAACGGATGGAAGGACAACTTCAATTATCTACCGCTAGTCCAGGGCACGCAATCGACTTTCGACGGCATGGAGCGTTTTTGTCTCGCCGCTGTTCTGCCCCGACGCGTAAGAGTAAAATCACCACTGCATTGCGCGGTAGGTAGTATGTACGCGCCCGTGGCGCAATTGGATAGCGCATCGGTCTTCGGAACCGAGGGTTGGGGGTTCGAATCCCTCCGGGCGTACTGAATGAAATGGAGAGAATTGCCTCGGGTTTCAACCGGGCCTACTTCTTCTCCACCGTCGCCATTTCGTCCTTAGGGTTCTCGCTGAGAATCAGGCCGCGGAACTGGACTTCCTGCGCCACCCCAGGGTTGCTGTGGAGCTGCAAGCCGAGCGGCCCTTCGCCGACGAGCTCCGGTTTGGGATCGCGCCAGTCGGCGACGAGCTTGCCATTCACGGCCATGCGGATTCGGTCGCCGATCGCCAGGATTTCCATCTTGTTCCAGCCGCCGTTGTCGGCTTTCTTAGCCGCTCCGTCCTTGTCCTGATAGATGCTGTTGCGGCGATAGAGGTCGTAGAATCCCCAGCCGCTGGGGAACATCACCAGATGCCCTTGATAGGAATTCGGCTCGCTGCCGTCGGGGTTGTGCCGCTTTCCCCAGATCGCGATGCCGCTGTGCATGGAGGATTCGGCGAGCTTCCCCTCGAAGACCAGGCGAAAATTGCCGTACTTCTTCTTGCTGAACAGGTAGTTGCTGACCTTGGGAGCGTTCTCCTTTTCATTGCGGGCCACAATCATGCCATCCTTGACGGTGAAGTACTTGGGGGTGTCCCCTTCGCCCGTGTTTCCCTCCCAGCCTTCCAAGTCCTTGCCGTTGAAGAGCTTTACCGGTTTCTCCCCTTCCGGGAATTTGACCGAGGCGGACCAATCGGCTTCCTTTTTTTCATCCTTCTTGTCCTTATCATCCGCTCCGAGCGACCCAGCCAGCAGCGATGCGGCCGCCAGAGCAACGAGCGCGAGGGAAAAGAGCAGGTTCTTTTTCATGGGAGAGGCTCCAAGAGAGGGAAGTCACAGTGGCCGTCTGAAGGCCAATTATGACGCTTGGCGCATCGCGGAGAAAGTAGTGGGGACGCTACAATGGGACGGGTGATTGGGTGAGCGTTCCTGGGGAGGGGCATCGTATGAACATTCTGCATCGAGTTTCGCGCCTGGCGGCTATCCCGCTGGTGGCCCTGCTGTTTTTGGCAAGTCAAAGCACGTCTCCGGCAGGCGAGCCGAAGTCTGTCCTAGTCGGCTTTGGCGAGGCGGACATCACGCCGGATGTGAAGGGAAAAAAACCCGTCTGGCTGGCCGGATATGGGATGGGAAGGCGGGCGACGGGCGTGCATGACCCGCTGATGGCCCGCTGCCTGGTGCTCGGCGATGGCAGCGAGAAGATTGCCCTCGTTTCGGTCGACCTCGTTGGCTTGCAGCATCCCGAGGTCAAGGCGATTCGCAAGGGGCTGGCGGACTTCAAATACGTACTCGTCTCCAGCACGCACAATCATGAAGGTCCCGATGTCATCGGCATCTGGGGGCGAGGGCCATTCAGCAGGGGCGTGGATGACGACTACATTGCCCTGGTTGTCAGCAAGGTCGTGGAGCTGGTCCAGAAGACGGCGGAAAGCCTCGCGCCCGCCACGGCCGCCTATGGCACCGCCTCCAACGAGGCGCTCGTCGGCGACTCGCGCAAGCCAATCGCCAAGGACGGCGTGCTGCGGGTCATCCGGTTCACTAAGCCCGGCGGCACGGAGCCCGCCGGCCTGCTCGTGCAATGGAATTGCCACCCGGAAGCGATGGGCTCGCGGAACACCGAAATCACCGCCGACTTTCCTTACGCCACCGTGGCCCGCCTCAAGGAACAACACAAGTGCCCCATCCTCTACATGAGCGGAGCCGTCGGCGGACTGATGGCGCCGCCGCGGGGCGTCATCACCGACGCCCAGGGAAAGGTGCTCTACGAAGGTGACTTTGAATTCTGCCGGCTGTACGGCGAAGCGGTCGCCGACCTGGCCACCCAGGCCTGCGCCGCCGCCGAGCCGATCGAGCTCACGCCGTTCACCATCTCCGCGAAACCCATTGCGATCCCGGTGACCAACCCGCTTTATCGGCTGGCGCGCGTGGCCCGCATCCTGCGGCGCGAAGGGCGGCTCTGGGAAGGGGATTTTCAGAAGCTCGGCGAGATTGTCACCGAGGACACGCTCGACAGGCCGACCGCGGTGGAAAGCGAGGTGGCTTATCTGCGTCTGGGCGACTTGCATGTGGCCGGAATTCCCGGCGAGCTTTATCCCGAGCTTATTTACGGCAAGTTCCAGGAGCCGGCCGAGCCCAACGCCGATTTTCCCGATGCTCCCTTGGAGCCGACGGTCGAGAGCATCCTGCCGAGCAAGAAGTGGATGCTATTCGGACTGGCCAACGACGAAATCGGCTACATCATCCCGCGTCGCCAGTGGGACAGCACGCCGCCGTATGCCTACGGGCGGGAAACTTCGCAATATGGCGAGATCAACAGTTGCAGCCCGGAGGTGGCCCCCATCATCATGCAGGCGCTCAAGCTGCGGGTGCAGGATGTGACCGCTCCAAAAATGGCCGCGCCGAAGTAGCGCCTTGCCCCACACCGCGACGAGCATCTTGGGACGGGAGTCTTTGGCGGCGGTGACTTTGACAGCAGAGTGATTACTGACGCCAAAGACTCCCGACCCCGGTTGCTCCCAGTTCCTTAAAACTTGTGCCGGATCTCCACGCGGCCGCCGAGGATGTCGGGGGCGTCTTCGAGTGCGCCATAGATGAGGTCGGTGCGGAGAAGGATCGATTTGCTGAGGGCGACTTGAAAGCGGCCGCTGATGGAGGCCTGGTCGCCGATGGCGACGCGGTCGACGGGGTTGCCGTAGACGTGGACGTAGGCGGTTTCCAGGACGAGCTGGTAATAGAACTCCGGGCCGAGAAGCTCGATGCCGAGGGCCCCGCCGCAGGCGTTGTGGCCGGTGGCGTCGAGCGTGGGATAGTTGGTGATGTTGTCGATCTCGAACGAGATGCCCGTGTTGGAAAGGACGCCGCCGGCTGCCGCTCCGCGAGCGACGGATTGCGGCGAGCCGAAGCCGGCGAAGAGGTTTAGGTAGGGAACCAGATGCTGCTCATCCCGGGTGATCAGCGAGTTCTCCATCAGCAGCAAAACGCCGTCGGCAGTTTGCGGGCTCACGCCGTCTTGCCCGAAGTTGACGATGCCACGAACTGAGTTGGAAACTCGGTCGAAGTACCGCCTGGTGAATGCGGCGGTGAAGTTGTGGTAGTTGTGATTCCTGGCGGTGTCGTCGTTCAGGAAGGCATAGCCGGTTTCGATGTAGCCGCCGTAAGCTTCGATGAACATCACGCTGCCGAAGACGTCCGCCGCCTGGTTGTCTCCACGGAAGGCGTCGCTCGTCACCTGGTCAAAGCCGCAGAAGAACGTGATTTCATAGTTCGGCCAATCGAGGAAGGGGCTGTTCCTGGACGGGATGTTCACGGCCGCGCCCAGGATGGCGTCGTTCATCCAGACGCCGTTCTGGAAGAAGAGCGGAATCAAACCGACGGTGAATGGCAGGTCAAACGGTGAATCGATTCCTCGCATCCCGCCGAGGATGGCCCCAGCGTCCCCTTCGAAGAAGGCGGTAGTGGGATTGGCATCGAAGACGTCAAAGAAGTTTGTCCCCTGACCGGTTTGATGCTCGAGCCGGGTGACATTATTCAAGCGATTGAGCGGTGTGAAGAGAGCATGAATCCGCTCCGTGGCGGTGATTTTCCAGTCGGTCTCGAGTTGCAGCTTGGTAGCCCAGACGTTGGTGTCAATGTTGTTGCTTTGGTTGGATGCGAGCACGGTGCGGAGGTCGCCGTAAACCAGGAAGTGGGGCAGCGTGAGGTTGGTCGGGCCGAAGAGCGTTCCACCGGCGGGATACTGCCCCGGCAGATAGAAGCCGCGGCCCCATTCGACCCAGGGCCGCTGCACCGGCACTGGCTGCTTGTCGCGGTAGGTGGCGTCGGCGGAGTTTTCCTCGCTATCGGGAACATAGGAAAGCGAGTCCGGGGCGAAGTCGAGTGGAGAGTAAGGGGCGATGGTGGCGAAGGGCTCCGAATGCGGAGCTTCGCCGATGAACTGCTGGCGGGGAGCGGGCAACTCTTCGCTGGGCTGCTCATCCTCCGCCGGCGGAAGACGTTGGACTTGCCCCTCTCCGTATTCCGCCCCCCGCGCAGCGGGAACCCCGGCCGCCGCGGCGACAAGGATCGCCAGCAGGACCGCGAGCTTCAGGCGGAAGTGAGGGGGAGCAGCACGAGGCATAGTCACCGCACGTCAAACTCCACGCTGTAGGCATGGACATCGAGGATTTTTTCGTTCATCGACAGCTCCATCTCCGGCGTCGCTTTGCAGAATCGCATGAAGTAAATCGGCTCCGCCCGGCTCCGCATCCGGACCGAGAGGCGGTAGCGTCCCGGCTGGCAAAGCAGTTCGCCGGGGACATGGTATTTGGCCGCCCGCTTGCCGTAGGGAGCGATGGAATGGGCCTCCATGCGGATCAGTGGCGGATGGTTGAGGACCGTGATGGGAAGAGTGCCGGGGCGAAGAAACGGCAGCGGGTCAACGTCCACGTTCACAGGCAGGTTCATCTCCCGGTCGGTCCCCTTCACGCCCGTGATGAGGAACTTGGTTTGCAGGTTGAAGAGCTGGGCGTCCCGCCGAATGTTGCCGGAGCGGACTTCCAGCGAGTGCTGATCGGCAATATCGCCATTACGGTCCACGTAGCCGGACTCCCAGATGCGTTCGCCGCTCGGACCGGTGAGCACCGCGTTGAGCCAGAGTTGCGGCTGAGCGCCGAGCGAGCCGGACGGAGTATTGTGGCCGCCGTTGGTGCTGACGACGACATACTCGAAGTTGAGGTCCTGTCCGACACCGCGGCTGGAACTGAAGAACGGCCCTTCAATCTTCATGCCGTTCTCCATCACCTGACTCCGCCACTCGTCCTTCTTCTGGAGCAGGGCGAAGTTCTCCTTGAGGACTTCCGCGGCATCCATCCGCTCGTCGATGTTTTTCCATTCCGCGGGAAAGGGAATCGATTCGCTGCCGGCCTGCTCGAGCTGCTTCTCGAAAGCCTCCGTTCCCCAGCCCGCCCGGTAGTCGAACTTATGCCAGGCATCAGCGGACCACCGCTCCGCCTTCTTGTTCTGCGGAAAGATGCCGGGGTGCGCGATGGAATATCCCGGCCCATAGAAGGCGTGGTTGGAATGCTTGCGCTGCGAGTTGACCGCCTTGCCATCGATGAGTGCCGCTGGACCAATCTCATAGCCGCTGGCGACGCCGGGGATTTTTCCCATGTGGCAATCCTGGCAGGAGACTCCGCACTTTCTGGCCGGCGAAGCCCGGTACTGGGCCCAGACCACTTCCAAGGCGATGCCCGGATGGACCGTCACCTGGTGGCAAGAGGCGCAGAACGAGCTTTGATTAAGCTGCTCGAATTGGATGGCCCCGCGATGGATGGGAATGCCCGGACCCTTGTCGTTCGGGTCGTGCTTCACTTTGTAGAAGTCCTTCTTGGCGATGACCTCGCGCAGGCCGTCCCCGCCGAGCGTGCCGAAGACCGGGTCGTGCACGGTCCCCGGCTCAATCCGCCGCTCGCCGTTGACGCGGCCGTAGCGCTCTTGCACGCGGTGGCAAGCGACGCAGGTCACGCCCTCTTTGAACACTTGCGGCGCATCGATGATCGGCAGGTGCCGGGGGTATTCCTGAATGGTGGCGACCGGAGCATGGCACCGCAGGCAGAAATAGCCGACGGTGCCGCGGGACAGCTCCGTGATGGTCTGCTCAAACTTGTGGAACATCGGCGAGATGGAGGCATACGCATGGGACGAGACTCGCCACTCGTCGTAAATCTGCTTGTGACATTCCGCGCACGTCGTGGCTGATGGATAGTCGGTGGTGGCGAAACAGGCGGCATGAGGATCTTCACCCGGCGCGAGCTGCTTCGCGCTTGCCGCATCGTCGCTAGAGGGAACCTTTGGCTTGACGGAATGCGGAGCGTGCGGCGCGGGGGTGAGCAGATCCTCCATGTCGTCCTGGTCTGGTCCGTGAAGATCGTCGCCAGAATAGTCCGCGGCAGGCAGTCGAGTCGTCGCCGGCTGCTGTTCTTTGGGCCTTTCTGGAACCAACAAGTCGTCGTCCGCGGTGGGAAGTCGGGCGATGGGGCCATAGACGCGCTGGCGTGGTGCGCTTTGCGCCGGTCTCCCAACCTTGCCCTCGGCGAAGCAGAAATTGACAAAGAGCGCCAGGCAGGCAGTCGCCGTCACAGCATGTCGAGAGCAGCTTGGGCCATCCATAGCACGGTCCATGCGTCATTCACCAGAGGGCTGAAATCGATGGCGGAAATCCATTCCCGCATTTGCCCCTCTCTGTTTCATCGGAGGCTGGGGACGAACGTTTCAACTTTGCGGCTTCGTCCGCCAAAGCATGGCCGATCCGCATAATCGGCAGGGCAAGGAAATGACGACTGGGAAAGATGTGCGGGACGAACAAGCTAGGACGGACCGGCCTCACCCGCGCAGCTTCGCCGCCTCAGCTTCGAGGGAGGCAATTTCTCTCTCCAGGCCCTGCACTTCGCCCGGTTCGTCGTCCTGCTTTTTCGCGCCGGCGAGCTGCTGCTTGAGCATTTGCAGCTTGTGCTTGATGACTTCCAGTCGCTTCTTTTCGCGGCCGTCCATAAGGGTCTTTCGGAAAATGCTGAGCCTGAGGAAACAAGTAGTTAAAGCAGCCAGCGAAGCACCATTGTAATCGGCGGAACGGCCCCCGCGACCAGGGCGGCAACAACGATGGCGGGCGGAGGCGGGATGGTCCGCACCCGGTAGACCAGCGGCACCAGCCCGACGGAGACCAGGCCCGTGACGAGCGCCAGGAAGAGAAACAGGTCCGCGATATGCGCGGTGGTGACTCCCTCTCCCAGCGGCTGCGGATTGGCCTTGGAAATGATGGTGGCGGGGACAGCAATGACTTCGGCAGCGATCGTGACGAGCAGCGTCAGCATCCAGGCGACGGTCACGGCCACGGATTGCCGGGTTTCGCCATCAGTCGGCAGCGGAACTGGATTCGCGCGCCGCGGCGAAGGCTTCTTCCGCTTCTGTTTCTTCTTGGACATGGTCCCAGGATGGCACAATCGGCACAGTCGGCAAGGGGCACGCGACCCAGACGCCGCTCCAATAATCAGGCAATCTTAATTTGCCGACCTTCCATCCGTGACCTAGATTTCCGATGGCACCTGTCTGTCAATCAGGCTGGGCCCGCGCGGTGATATCCCGAATTCTCGGGAATGGCTTTCGCCCCATCCGCCGCGACGAACACCACGAGTTGCCCCAAACATATCGTGACTGCCACGCTCCATCCATCCATGCCCCTGTCCGCCTGGCTGCCGCTGCAAACCGCGGCCAGCGCATTCCGCGAGGAATGTTCGTCGCTCGAGCAACTCGTGCAGGAGTTGTTCGCGGATCTGGAAAGGTTGGGGGGCGAACTCTGGGCGAAGGCCGATGAGCTGGAAACAGGCCGCCGGCACCTGGCCGAACGCGGCCGTCAACTGGCGGAGCAGCGTAAGGAAGCCGCTCACCTATCGCACCAGCTCGAGCAGCAAGAGACGCAGCTCAACGAGGCGCTGGCGGAGCTGCGCGAGCTGCGAGCGGAACTGGCGAATCGGCCGGAGCCTGCTTCCGCGTCGCACGCATCCGTCCTATCCGCGGATTCGGTGCATGACTTCTCGGCGCAATTTGCCGAACAGTTCGCCTACTTCAAACAACATTTGGATGCTTCCCAGCCGAATCCTTCCACGGCCGCGGAGCTGGGAGCCCTCAAACAGGAACTGCTCCAGCAGCAAGAAGCCCAACTCACGAAAGCTCTGGCGGAGCTGCGCGAGCTGCGGTCCGATTTCGTCAATCGGCCGGAGACTTCGCCTGGCGACGACTCGCAGTGCGCCAACCTGCGGCAACAGCTCACGGACCTCCAGGTGGAACGAGGGGTGCTGCTGGAGCGCTTGGCAGCCGCGACAAACCAGCCGTTGTCGGGCGAAGCAAGCGCCCTTTCTCCGCAGGCCATCGAGTCCCTCACGGGTCAAATGGACCAACAGTTTCGGGTTCTCCATGAAAAACTCCAAGTCCTCCGCCAGGATCCGCCGGAAGCCACGCAGCTCGAGTCCTTGAAGCATGAGCGGCAGGAGCTGGAGAGCGAGCTGGAACTGGTCCGCGCCCGCAGCGCCGAGCTGCAGGAAACCGTCTCCCGGCAGAAGCGCGAGCTGGCTGCCCAGCGCTTGGAAGTAAGTGAAGAGCTGAAAGAGCTGCGGACGCTGATTGCCGATCAGGGGGCACTGTTTGCCCAGCACGAGCCGGCGTCCGCCTTCGAATCGGCCGATTATCAGGAACTTGCCGCGGAACAGCGCTCCTCCTCGCCGGCACGCGTACACGAAGAACCTTCCGCAAAGCCCCAAGACCCCGTTGTGAATTCCGTGATGGCCCAATTCGCCCGCTTACAGCGAGACATCGCCCAGCGGCGGAAGAAAAAGTGACGAGAGGTGGACAGATGCCCACAAATTATCGAATCTTTCTGATGCTCTTCGTTGGCGGAGGCGGACTCGCCTGCGTGGCGGCTGGCTTGTCCCAGCAGCATGGCGTCGTCATGGCTGGGGGGCTGGCGGCGCTACTCTGCCTGGCGGGCCTGGCAGCGCCGCTTCCGCGAGGGGCGACGGCGGCCCGGCTGTCGCTGGCCCGCTTCTTCCGGCGGCCGCTGCCGGAAACCTATCCGCTGGCGGAGACGACTCTGGCCGAAGCCAGCCGCTCCGTGGCCGCGGGGGGGAGTGGCGGGAGCCTGGTCGATCAAATGTTGGCTCAGGGCCGCTACTCGCTGCTGCTCCGCCCAGAGATTGCCGAAAACCTCACCCCGTCGCAACTTCAAGTCGCGCACGAGGCCCTCGATTCCGCCATGGCCGTGGTGCCACAAGGAACGGTCGTCATGCGGTCGTCGCGGCTCGAAGAGGTGGCGGAGGTAGACCGCCA
This sequence comes from Pirellulaceae bacterium, assembly GCA_051004015.1. Taxonomy (GTDB): domain Bacteria; phylum Planctomycetota; class Planctomycetia; order Pirellulales; family Pirellulaceae; genus SXOA01. The sequence continues at coordinate 32,737 of JBPCKT010000071.1, forward strand.
CAAGGTGGAAAGGAAAGTGGACGTGAAAGGCTATTACCTCGACCGCTTTCCCGTGACGAACCGCGAGTACCAGAAATTCGTCGATGCCGGCGGGTACGAACAACTGCCACTGTGGGACGAGGCCATCTGGCCGGCAATGCTGCAATTTGTCGACCGCACCGGGCACTCCGGTCCGCGGATCTGGGAGAACGGCCGTTACCCCGTGGGCAAGGAAGACCATCCTGTCGTGGGCGTCTCCTGGTTCGAAGCTTCCGCTTATGCACACTGGGCGGGCAAACGCCTGGTCAGTGATGCCGAGTGGGTCAAAGCCGGCGTGTGGCCGGTGACGGCCGAAGGCTCCCGCCTGATGCAGCGGAAATTCCCCTGGGGAGACGCGATGGAACGCGCGCTGACAAACTTGTGGGGCAGCGGCTGCAGCGACACCGTTCCGGTGACGCGTCATGCCGAAGGGGCCAGCGTCGGCGGCGTGCAGCAACTGGTGGGAAATGTCTGGGAGTGGACCAGCACGAACTTTGGAGCCTGGGAACCGGCGTCAGTCCGGCTGGAAACGGACATCCCGCTGAAGAGCCTGCGCGGCGGCGCGTTCGATACCTACTTCGAGGCTCAAGCCCAGTGTCAGTTCCAGTCCGGCGACAGCCCGCTCGCCCGCAAGCACAACATCGGCTTCCGCTGTGCGGTGGGATTCTGCGACGTAGCCGCCCGGACGGAAGAGACCCCCCCCGTTATAGCGGATGACGAAATTCGCGAGCCCGGTTTTGAGACCCCGGCCATCCAGGAAGTCCCACGTGAAGAAGAGGTGCTGTCATGAGAGCCAACGGTGTCGTCATGCTCGATTCGTATCGCCTCTCGCAATACGCGGAGTCAGCGCCGTGTTACATCTGCGGCGGCGGCAACAATTTTGACGCGGAGCTGTGCCGCCATTGCCAGGCCCCGATGGCCCTGGCTCATCAGGCGAACGCCCAAAAAGTCCATCCCAAGATGATCGCCGCCATCGGCCCTTCCGGCGCCGGCAAAACGGTCTACTTGGGCATGCTTACCGACATGCTCTCGCGGCAAACGGAGCCCATGCAGATGCTCTCCCGTGGAGCGTTTTCCATCGGCTTGCAGCAGACCACCATGGCATCGCTGTCGCGGTGTGAATTCCCCGCCAAAACCCCCAGCGAGCCCGACCGCTGGAACTGGGTCCATTGCCAGGTCCTCCGCCGCAAGCACCGGCCGATCGAGCTGATTCTGCCGGACCTGGCGGGCGAAGCCTTGATGGAAGAGGTCGAACATCCGCACACCTATCCCGTCGTGCGGGCGTTTCTCGCCAAGTGCTCCGGCGTGCTCGTCATGGTCGATGCCGCTCGCGTCGAGCGGGGAGAAGCCGACGAGGACTTCCAGACGATGAAGCTCATCAGCTACCTTTGCGAGCTCAAGTACGAGAACAAGCAGCCCTGGGGCGCTCGGCCGGTTTCGCTGGTCTTCACCAAGGCCGACGAATGCGCGAACTGCTTTGACGACCCGCAAGCTTTCGCGCGGCAGCACGCGCCGGGGCTCTATCAGCAGTGTCGCGAGCGCCTGACGAAGCATCGATTCTTTGGCGTGGGCGTGGCAGGCGCGAGCGCCTTTCGCAGCGACTATTTCGGCCGCGTCCACGTGCCCCTGAGAATTGAGCCCCGCGGCATCGTCGAACCGTTCCGCTGGCTGATCGAAGGGCTGGCGGCGTAAGTCACTTTCTCAATCTTACTCCTCTTCAGCTTCGCCTAGCGAACAGGGTGAAGAGCAAGAGATGACATTAGGATTAGGATTAAGAGTAAGAGTAAGATTAAGAGTAAGAGTAAGAGTAAGATTAAGATTAAGAGTAAGATTTGGATTGAGATTAAAATTAAGATTAAGAGCGTATCCCTAAACCAGTTTTGCTAGCTGAATTCAGCCTGCATTGGTGCATTTTCGAGGTTATGGGATAGGCTCTAAGACGAGAACTGGGCAGGCTGGAAGCCTACCCCACCTACCCATGCGTATTCCCCAGGCCATCTTCACCTCCCTTCGCGGCCAGAAGATTTCTGGCTATCAATTGGCGGCAAAGAGCGACGAGATTGGGGACGAGCTGGCCCGCGAGCTGACCACCTGGGGACCCGCGCACGATTCGCTGCTCAGCGAAGGCGACGTCGAGCCGAGCGTCAACTTTCATCCGCTGGGACCGGACCACTTCTGCCTGTCGCTGACCAGTTCCGCCGGCGCGGAGTACAGCAGCCGGGCCGGAGCGCGGATTTATACGCAGATGTTTGTCCTGCCGCGGGAAGCGCTGGCCCGGTTCGACAACAATCCGTTCATGATTTTGCGCGCTATCGATGCCGCCGGCCGCGCCGCGGCATACGACGAGCTGCCGCAGCGGTTGCGGTCCGTACCGCTGATTGGCCGGGCGGGGGCCACCGACCAGGGCTGCCCGGAACAATTGCTCGCAGAACTTGCGCCGGAGTCGCTGACCAATCTGGCGACGACCGTCCTGGAGAATTCGTCGGTTGGCCTGGCGACTTCGCTCCCCGCCCGCTCGCTCTTCGCCGCCTTGTTCCAACGCATTCCACGGGATGAACGGCCGCAAGTTTCGTTCACCACCGGCCTGCGGTACTCTCCTCGCCGCCCGTTTCGGCTGTTCTTGTTGCCGAGCGACCCCGTTGTTTGCCGCAAGTTTCAGCACCAGCCGGAAATGACCGTAGTGGAGTTGCAACCGGCAGCAGCTTGAAACGGGCTTTCTCTGTCACGCCGGCCCTCTGTGTAACCACCTTATTGCGTACATCCGGCCGTGTATCGCCGACTGTCGCAACCTGTGCATAGCGGCAAAGTATCCGCCCTAAAGCCTTGGTGCCTCGTTACTTGTGCGATTGTCACGGCGATGCGGCTCGTCCAGGGTGCGCTTGTCACTTTCCTTGGCCCTGGTGATAATGAAAGGCGACCCAGGAATGATTCCGCAGCACGCACCGGCAGTCGCCCCTATGACTGAGCCTTTCGATCCCTATCGCAAGTGGCTCGGCATACCTCTCAAGGACCAGCCCCCGAACCATTACCGGCTCCTGGGGATTGCCCATTTCGAAGACGATCCGGACGTGATTGAGAATGCCGCCACGCGGCAGTTGGCCCACGTGCGGACGTTCCAGTCGGGCAAGCATTCGGCTCTCTCGCAGAAGATCCTCAACGAGCTCACCGCGGCCAAGCTTTGCCTGCTGCAGGCGGAGAAAAAAGCCCCGTACGACGAAAAGTTGCGCGCCAAGCTTTCGGCGGAAGGTAAGCTCTCCTCCAGCAACTTGCTGGTTCCTTCCGAAGTGATGGACCAGCCGCCGACGGACGAAGATCCGCCGCGCGAAGAACTGCCGGAGGTCCGTCGAGCCTCGGCTGCCCGGTGGAAGACCGACGCTGACGATTCTCTTCCGGCGGAGCCCCCGATCGTCCCCATTCCCATGCCACGCGGGACCGCGGTGGTCGCTCCGCACAGGCTCTCCCCCTCGATCCCCCATGCCCCTGCGCCGCTGATGGTTAGCGGGCCGAGGCGCTCCACCTATCGGCCCAAGAAGTCCGCCAGCGCTTCCCTCCCCCTCGCCATCGCCATCATGGGCCTCTTGATGATCTTCGGCGGCGGAATTGCTGCCGTCGTGCTGAGCGGCGCACTTTCCAAACCGGCGGAAAAACATCCCAAGAAAACCTCTGCCACCTCGACGAATTTTCCTCTCGGCACTGCCGCGAAAGAGAGCGAGACGAAGGATTCCCCCGACGTCACGCGCCGCCAGCCGAAGCCCGAGCCGTCGGCCGAGTCTTCCTTCAAATTCAACATCTCACCGACCGATAAAACCGAGCCGAAGCCTGAGCCGCCGAAGAAAAAATCTCGCGACCGCGGCATGCTGGAAGATGAGTTGCGGCAGGCACTATTTCTCGGCCGCCAAGCACTGGAGAAACGCGACGCCGACATGTGCAAGATTCATGTCGTCACGGCGGAGAACTTGCTCGATGGCCATCCCGAAGGTGAATCCCAGTTGAAGGAACAGGTCCAGTTGCTCCGCCTGCTCCTGGACATGAACGGAGAGTTCTGGTCCCTCGCGCGCGACGCGGCCATCAACGGCAAGGTGGCTGGCGGTGAGAAGTTTATTTTCCGCAAGCAAGAATTTCAGTTCGTTTCCCACGACGGGAATCTGGTCACTTATAAGATCGAGGACAAGGAACAAACGTCTCCACTGATGGAAATGGATGCCAAGATGGCGCTCGCGCTCGTGCTGCACAGCACCCAGCAGGACCACGGCAAGCGGCTTGCCATGCTGGCCTTTGGCATGGTGGACAAGCAAGCGAGCGAACAGAACTTCGACCGCGGTTGGGCCAAGAATCAGTACACGCGGCTCGCCCTGGACGGGCACACGAGCGCCATCTTGGCCCGTGAACTGGGGGTCGAAGAAAAGCCCGACCCCGCCACGACGAAAATCCCGCCAGGAGACGAGGACGAGCCCTCCAAATCGGGCGAGGACAAGCCGGACTCTAGGTAAGCCAGCGGCGCACGGCCCGCATTCTTTCGTGGCACGCTTTTTGCTATACCAGCTTGGTTCGCCCTAACAGGAAGTTACTTCGCGCGCCCGCATTGTGGCTTGGCGTTGAAGGCTCTTTCGGAACTTGCTAGTAGACCGACATGACTACCAACGGGCAGACTCCGGCGAAGAACGACTCGCTCCCCGGCGAATCTTTCCCCGAAAAAGGCGATCTGGATTTTCGCCGCCTTTTGGAGAAACTCCCTGCGGCGGCTTACACTTGCGACGCCTCGGGCCTGATAACCTATTACAACTCGCGGTCGGTGGAGGTCTGGGGGCGGGCTCCCAAACTTAACGACCCCGAGGACCGGTTTTGCGGGTCATTCAAGCTCTTTTCCGCGAAAGGCGAACCAATCCGGCACGACGAATGCTGGATGGCGCTCGCCCTCCGGGAAAACAAGTGTTTCAACCGCGAGGAAATCATCATCGAGCGGCCCGATGGCAGCCGCCTGACTGTTCTCGCCCACGCCAATCCGATTCACGACGAGTCAGGGAAGCTCCTCGGTGCTGTCAACGTCTTGGTCGACATCAGCGACCGCAAACAGGCCGAAGTTGCCCTTGCAACCCTTACAGACCGCTATGCCACCCAGCTCGCGGACCTGAATCGTTTGCACGAGCTGAGCATGCGGCTTTCCAACTCGCTGCGGCTGCGGCCCATTCTGGATGAGACGCTGAAGATGGCGGTAGTGGCGGATAACGCCGACTTCGGCCTGCTGAGCTTGTGCGATGCCGAAGGGCAGTACCTGGAGCTCGGGGCCAGCATCGGCTTTGGAGATGAATTTCTCAAAACCGTGGAACGGATTCCCGTCGGCAGCGGCTCGTGCGGCACCTGCTTTGCCGAACGCCGCCGCGTCATTGTCGAGGACGTGGAAACGGACTCCATTCTAGAGCCCTACCGGGACGAAGCTCGCCAGGCGGGCTTTCGCTCGGTACACAGCACGCCGCTCATCACCCGCACCGGCAAAATCCTGGGGGTGCTCTCCACGTTTTGCCAGCAGCCCCGCCGCCCGACCGAGCGAGAGATGCACCTCATCGACCTGGGCACGCGGCAAGCAGTGGACTTCATCGAAAACGCCAGTCTCTACGCGAAACTGGAAGAGGCCGACCGTCGCAAGGATGAATTCCTCGCCACGCTGGCTCACGAGCTGCGCAATCCCCTGGCCCCCATTCGCAACTCGCTTCACATCATGCGACTGACCGGAGACTCCTCGCACAGCGATGGGGTGCAGGAGATGATGGAGCGGCAGGTCGAGCACCTGGTCCGCCTCGTCGACGACCTGATGGAAATCAGCCGCATCACACGCGGCAAGATTGAGCTTCGCCGCGAGCAGGTGGAAGTCTCGTCCATCGTCCGAGCGGCGCTCGAATCGAGCATGACGCACATCGAAGCGGCCGGCCATCAATTGTCGGTCTCGCTTCCGGCGGAACGGCTGATGCTGGATGGGGACGCGGTCCGCCTGGCCCAGGTCTTCTCCAATCTGCTGAACAACGCCGCGAAGTACACGGACCACGGCGGACAGATTTGGCTGACCGCCCGCCGCGACCGGGAAGAGGTGATTGTCACTGTCAAGGACACCGGCGTCGGCATCCCGGCCGAGAAACTCCCCCGGGTATTCGACCTCTTCGCCCAGGTGGAGCGCAACCGGCCCCAGGGAGGCCTGGGCATCGGCCTCTCACTCGTCAAACGCCTCGTCACCATGCACGGCGGCCAGGTGGAAGCCCGCAGCGGCGGCAAGGGATTCGGCAGCGAATTCTCCGTCCGCTTGCCGCTGTTGCCGGCCGAACGGCCCTGTGTTGTGAATCCGACGGGACCGATTTATCCACGCTCCGCCATTCCGCAGCGGCGAATATTGATTGTCGACGACAATAAGGACGCCGCCGATACGCTGGGTCTGCTCCTCCGGGCACTGGGGATGGAAATCCATGTCGTCTATTGTGCCGACGCCGCCTTGCAAGCCCTCGAAACCTTCCGCCCCGCCGTGGTCCTGACGGACCTGGGGATGCCCGGCATGGACGGTTATCAACTGGCGCGGCGGATCCGGCAGGACGCCGGATTCCACGACGTTAAGCTCATCGCCCTCACCGGCTGGGGACAGCCCGAGGACCGCCATCGCAGCATGGCCGCCGGCTTTGACCATCACCTCGTCAAGCCCGTGCAATTCGACGCCCTCCAAACGCTGCTCCTCGCCCCCGCAGTGGCGAAGTAAACACAAGCCTGAAGCGCAAAGAGAAGGAAAACGCGGAAGGACAGCGCTGCGATCTTGAGAGGTCGAGTTAGTCGCCGGGAGACGCTACAATTTCGGCATCCCCGAAATCTCCAATCTGCAATCTCCAATCTACAATGGCTGCTGTTTCCCCCTACGACACTCTCTGCCGTCTCACCCGCGAAACAGCCCTGCTGCAATCCGTCGAAGCCCTCATCGGCTGGGACGAGCGGACCTATATGCCGCCCGCGGCGGGAGAGTATCGCGCGGAGCAGATGACCTATCTGTCCGGCATCATCCATCAGCGGCGAACGGACCGACGCATCGGGGAACTGCTGGAATCCCTCGCAGCCAGCCCGCTGACGAAGGACAAGCACAGCGACGAAGCCACCACCATTCGCCAGCTGCAGCGGGACTACGTCAAGCAGATCAAGCTGCCGCAGACGCTTGTGGAGGAACTGACCAGGGCCAGCGTGCTGGGCCAGCAAGCCTGGGTGGAAGCCCGCAAAAACAACGACTTCCCCTCCTTCGCCCCCCACGCCAAAAAACTCTTCGAGCTCAAACGGCAACAGGCGGCAGCCCTGGGCTACAAGGCGAGTCCCTACGACGCCCTGCTCGACGACTTCGAACCCGACGCCCTCACCGCCGACGTGGCCAAGGTCCTGGCGGACCTGCGGAAAGAGCTGGTCCCGCTCGTTCAGGCCATCCAGCAAGCGAAGAAGCGGCCCGATTCGAGCATCCTCGCTCGCGAATATCCCACCGCCGGCCAGGAAGCATTCGGCAAAGCCGCCGCCGCTGCCGTCGGGTTCGATTTTCACCGCGGGCGGCTGGACGTAACCCATCACCCGTTCTGCAGCGGCATGGGCCCACACGACTGCCGCCTCACCACCCGTTACGACGAGCATTTTTTCCCCTGTGCTCTCTTCGGCACCCTGCACGAAGCCGGCCACGGCATGTACGACCAGGGCCTCCGGCCGGAGCTTTTTGGCCTGCCGCCGGGGATGTACGTTTCGCTGGGCATCCACGAGTCGCAGTCTCGCATGTGGGAAAATCTCGTCGGCCGCAGCCGGGCCTTCTGGCAGCATTTCTATCCGAAGTTCAAAGAGACGTTCCCCGTCGTCCGCGACGTCTCGCTCGACGACTTCTACTTCGCCATCAACGGCGTGCAGCCCTCGCTCATCCGCGTGGAAGCCGACGAAGCGACCTACAACCTGCACATCATCGTCCGCTTTGAATTGGAGCAGGCCCTGCTCAGCGGCGACTTGCCCGTGGACGACCTGCCGGGCGCCTGGCGCGAAAAATACCAGCAGTACCTCGGCATCGAACCCCTCGACGACGCCGACGGCTGCCTGCAGGACGTCCACTGGTCCGCGGCCCTCATCGGCTACTTCCCCACCTACTCGCTCGGCAACCTCTACGCGGCCCAGTTCTTCGAGCAGGCGGACAAGGACCTCGGCGGCCTGGCGGCGCAGTTCTCCTGCGGCGATTTCGCCCCCCTCCTGCAATGGCTCCAGCGAAACATCCACCACCGGGGCCAGTGCTACACCGCCGCCGAGCTCGTGCAGCTCGTCACCGGCAAACCCCTCACCCACGCCCCCCTCATCCGCCACCTGCGGGCCAAACTGGAGCCGCTGTATGGGTTGGCGTAGCAAGCGAGGCACGGTCTGTCGTCTTTGCCAATGAAGCCTGACCCATATGCCATCCCTTCCACTGGGGTTGGGGCTCGGGTCCAGTTTGGGCCCAGGCGATTAACGAGCATAACCGCACTGATCATTTTTTCCAAATTATCGGTATCGCTTACTTGCCTTTCGATATGGGCAGGGGTAGAAACACCGCGGCTTCAGAGGACCAAAATCGCAATGTGCGATGGCTTCTGATGACCTAAATCCAGTGCGGGATACCCCCGCGGAAAGGAAATCGTGCCATGAGCACAAATTCTAAATCCGTCGTTCTGTCCATCAAAGACAACGACTTAGTGAAGCGACTAAAAGATCCGTACTTGGATCACCTTCACCATCTCGAGGCAATTCTGCCATTTACGGAAGCTGCAAAGCTCGATCCTGGCAACGCTAACGTGCGACCGGCTGCTCCGAAGAAACCCGCCTACAAAGCGATGCGCGAGACGGTTGAGTCAGAGCCCCAGTCTTTTCACGTTCGTAATCGCGGCATTACGTACTTTTGTGAGCGATTTCAGTTCGACAATAGCAAAGGAATTCTCACGGTTACTGTTCCAGTAACAGAGGGGGATCCTGATGATTTCGATAATGATCGCAAGTATGGGATCGGTGACGGCGGTCACACATTCGCAGTTATTCAGGACACAATTCGCCGTTCGGCGGAGCTTTTGGCGAGTAACAGCGAGTGGCAGGAACCCTTTGTTCGTGTTCATTTCATCGGAGGCTACAAAAATAGCGACATTCCGATCGAGCAGGTGGTTGAAGCTCTGAATACTTCCGCACAGGTGAAGCAAGTTTCCCTTGATGAATACGCCAACAAGTTTGATGAGCTGAAAAGGGCTTTAACTGACTCAGGCTTCGACACGTTGAATGTCGCGTTCCGCGAAAACGAAGAGAAGGAATGGACAGTCGAAGAAATCATTCAGCGAATGGCCTGCTTTCTCAAGGAACGATGGACGGAGACGCATCCCGCGTCTATGTACAAGAGCAAGAGTAAAGCTCTTGAACTATACACGTCCGATACAACGCGTGAAGAATTTGCGAAGCTCTACCCAGTCATAAAGGACGTGATTACTTTGCCGGAGTACATTCAATCCGTACTGAGTGATGGTGAGACTGTGCAGCGAAATAGCTTTTCACGGCTAAGGGCAGTGAAGCTATTACCGAAGAAGTGGACACGTCCTGGTACTAAGTTTGTGACCGAGCACAAACTCGATCTCGGTGCTGTATTGCCAATGGCCGGCGCTTTTCGAGAACTCCTTCGTGCTAAAGGAAGTGTCTACGAGTGGCGTTTTTCACCGCACGAAGTATTCAAGAATTGTGCCCCGTCGCTGTACGCGGTACTTAAGACTCGAATGCAGAAGGTTAAGAATGCCTCCCAATTGGGCGCTGATATGGAGTACTGGGGAAGTTGCGCAATGATCGTTATGCGGGAAAAAGACCGGTTAATCGAAGAGTCCTAATGATTGCCGTGAGCTCATTCGATGCTCGTCAAGCGACGCCCCGAGGTAACTCCTCGGGGCATCTTTCGCTGACGACAACCGCAACCGCCTGACGGCCCCCGTTGTTGATCCCCGTTGTTCGATGATTGTTCCTGCGTTGGGGAAACGACTTCCGTCTCCCTGTTCTCTCCCCTCTTTCTCTCCGCTTGCAGATCAAAAAATCGACCTCTTGACAAAGAATTGTTTCAAATGTAGCCTGCGTGCGCCGACTTCGCAGGGCGTGAGCAGGCAAAAATAGTCTTCGCTTCGACCATTTGCCGCCCCACGACGCCTTTTTCCGTGGATAAAATCTCTTAGGCTCTCTTGCCTAACCGGTCGCGGTTGCTACCATCCGCAACGAATTCGGACTTTCCACTGTTAAAAGGATCAGCCATGAACAGAATGAAATGGCTTATGTGTAACGTTTCGCGTGGGCAGTTCAGCGACGAATTCGCGGTTCGGGGGGCGGATTACGAAGGGGAAGAGTTTTCTTTGTTTGTCCGGCCCAAATTTCTAGCCCTGACCCAACCGCCATCCGCTGACGACGAAGTTTCTGGATTTTTGTGCGTGATTGAACTTGAAAGGCGAGACGGACTGTGTCTAATCCGTTTGCCGGGGCAGACGTTCGAAAACGGCTCAACAATTACGGTGCGCGATGAGCAATTGGAGGCGAGTCCGTCGCATCAATGCGCCTAGGAATCGCTAATGATCCTCAGCAACCGTGAGATACAGCGTGCGATTGACAACGGACAATTGATAATCACTCCAGAGCCGCTGCCGCGACAACCAGCGGTTGGCGGTGGCCATTGTCCCTACGATACACATACCGTTGATCTGAAGTTGGCTGCGCAAATCTCTGTTCCCAAGAACATCGGCGTGGCGTGTGTTGACCTTTCTCGCCCTGGTGAAGTCGCCTTATTCTTGAAACAGAACTCGGAGCCATTCACCCTATCCGAGCAACAGCCATTCAAGCTAAACCCAAACCAATTTGTTTTGGGAAAAACGCTTGAAAACGTTACTCTGCCCATTGGGAAGGGAAAGACTTGTCTGGCGGCTAGAATCGAAGGCAAAAGCAGCCGAGCACGGTTTGGCTTGCTCATTCACTTTACGGCCCCCACAGTTCATCCAGGGTTCGATGGTACCCTTACCCTAGAGATGATCAATCTTGGACCATGGCCTATTGAGCTGACTCCTGAGATGGCTATTGCCCAATTGATTGTTGAGCAAGTTCTGGGTAGGCCTTTTGAGAATCCGAGCCAATTTCAAGGACAGTCCAGCCCGGAAGGCGTCGTCGATAGAAGCAGGCCGATTAGTCTTGGTGGACACGCCAAAGCTAAACGGAAATCGCCAAAAAGAACTGCTCACAAGTCTGCGAAGCGACTTCGCAAATAGAAGCTCTGATTTGGTGGGCAGATGTCCGTTCTCTCGCGCATTCAGCTTGAAATTCGCGGTCGAAATTCGGTCTGGCGGCTCAAACCAGGGGAGCGTGGGCGGAATGCGCCGGAAGACTACCTCGTCGTCGGAAAGCCGCTCTTGGGCCACGAGGAAATTCCGGAATGGGGATTATGCAGGAAAGACGCGGTGAATGAAAAACAGGAGGACGACGAGGCTCTCGTCCTCGAAGACCGTCCCGCTCGTCTCCTCCCCGGTGGTTTCGTCGGAGTAAAAGTAGGTGGCCGCTCGTTCCCCCTGGACTTCGATCTCCAAGTAGCGGCTGCCGTTTTCCCACTCGAATTGCACGCCGCCGCTGCGGGTGGGGTGGATGTGGGGCGGGGGGAGGTCTGGGTCGTGGCAGAGCGAAAGGAGCAGGCTCTCGGCGCCGAAGACGACCGTTGGAATCGGTGGAGCGGCCCCGCCCGAATCCCAGCCTTGCGGCAACGCGGCGATGGCGGCTAATTGCTCCTTGGCCGAGGGAAACCAAGCGTGCCGCGCGGCGTTTTCCCGTGGCGGGTTCTTGAAGTTAAGCAGCTCTTGGGTCTGGAGGGCCATAACACCATTCTACGCGACGATCGGCCAGGATTCCAACGCCGAGGGCGCCGTGCAGAGTCGAAGCCAGGAACGGGGATCGGGAAGGTTTTGGTCGTCAGGCGTTGCGGTTGTTGACGTAAGAGGAACAAGTTGTGAATTATGGACCTGTCGCCATTGCTTGTTCAGTCGGCGGTCTCTAGCAGGCGAGCTAGTGCATTTTCGATCAGCTCCCGTTTGGCAAGGCCGTTCAGGAGCTCGGCCGGAATGCCGTGGGCTCCGTAGCAGGCGCCTGCCAGTTGTCCGCAGACCGCGCCGGTGCTATCCGCGTCGTCGCCCAGGTTGACCGCCCGGAGCACGGCGGACTGGAAATCGTCCGTTTGCTGAAAGGCCCACAGGGCGGCTTCGAGGCTGCGGACTACGTAGCCGCTCCCCGCGATTTGCGGCGGTTGCCGGGTGCGAAAACTTCCGGCGGCAACTTCGTCGATGTCCGGATGGAGCGGGGTGTGGCTGCGGAGTTCTTCCAGCATCGGCCAGGCCGGAGACAGTACGTCTTTCTTGTCCACACCCTCCACCAATCCCGCCAGCACGAGCCCGAGATAGCGGCACGCCGACAGGCATTTGGGGCTGGCATGCGTGACCAGCGATGACTCGGCAGCCAAATCCGCCAGCCGCCCGATGTCTCCGGGAAAGAGGGAGTGGTAGCGCATGGGGACCGGCGCCAGCCGCATGATGGAGCCGTTGCCGCTGGACCGATCGCTGACCTCGCCGCAGGTGCGAGGGTCTTGCGAGCGTTCGAATGCCAGCAGCGCGGTGCCGGTGGTGCAGCCGATGTCGAAGCGGCGGCCGTTGACGGAGTATTCTCCACGGCGCATCCAGCGGACATAGCGAGCCGCCTGATCGCCGAGATCCCATCCGACCGAGGCGATGCTGTCGGCGAGGGCCAGCGCCATGCTGGTGTCATCGGTCCATTCCCCCGCCATCAGGCCATGCGGCCCGCCCCCGCGATACCCGGTCACCGGCTCGAACGTGCCCGGCTTCTTGAACTCTACCGCAGCGCCCAGAGCGTCGCCGATGGCCAACCCCAGCAGACAGCCGCGGGCCCTGCCGAGGGAGGACGTGGAAAAGGAGCGAGTGGACATGGGGTGGCGGCCAGAAGGAGACCGCATGATACCGCGCGGGCTTTCGCCCTCGCACATGAACGGGGTCGGGAAGGGTTTTCGCGGCGAAAACTCTTCCCGACCCCTTTTTGTGGGAGTGGGGAAATTTCCGGAATTCTGGCGGCTGGGGCTTGATTGTGCCAACCTGGGAATGTATACGTACGTATAGTAGTCGCAGGGCTGTGGGGAGGGAGCCTGACTCCAACGTGTGCTCTTTGGCAATTTGGTTGTAAGGGAAGAATAGGTGCCACTAAGTGGATTGGCGATTGCGTAACTGTGCGTGAAAAACAGCTTATAAAATCGCCTAGTCATCCCCCCGAAGTAATGGGTTTTTTGTGAATCAAGAAACTCGTTGATTCAAGCCGGTTACGAGAGGCTCCAAAGTGGAAGTGGCGGCTGGATAAGGGCTTGCGAGCCGACAGTTGATTCAAATCCCGACGAAATACCAGCCCTGAATCGATGAATCACAACCCTTGATCAGCCGCTTATAACGCGGAGAGCAACTGGAAATGGTTTCGGGCGGCTAAGGGAAAGTGTGACTCACCCCCACGCAGAGTCGTGGGCGTGCCACCGGTAGTTTTACCCCGCGTGGACGCGGGGGCTAAGCTTGGCCGGCCAGTGCTCCGGCGGCTTCGCTGAGTTTGGCGGCCATGTTGGTCTTTTCCCAACTGAACTCGGGCTCGCTCCGGCCGAAGTGGCCGCCGGCGGCGGTCTTGCGGTAGATGGGGCGGCGGAGGTCGAGGTACTTGATGATGCCGCTGGGGCTGAGGGGGAAGGTCTGGCGGATGAGGTCGCAAATCTGCTCGTCGTCGATCTTGCCGGTGCCGAAGGTATCGACGTTGACGCTCACCGGCTCCGAGACGCCGATGGCGTAGGCGAGCTGGACTTCGCAACGATCGGCGAGGCCCGAGGCGACGACGTTTTTGGCGACGTGCCGGGCCATGTAGGCGGCACTCCGGTCCACCTTGGTCGGGTCCTTGCCGCTGAAGGCTCCGCCGCCATGTCGGCCCCAACCGCCGTAGGTATCGACGATGATTTTCCGCCCAGTCAGGCCGCAATCGCCGTGCGGGCCGCCGACGACGAACTGGCCGGTGGGGTTGATGTGGTAAGTGATGTCGCGGCCGACGAGGTCGGCGGGGAGCTCGGGCTTGATGATTTTCTCAATGATGTAGGCCCGGATGTCTCCCTGCGTCACTTCCGGCGTGTGCTGCGTGCTGAGGACGACGGTGTCGATGCGGACAGGCTTATCGCCGTCGTATTCGACCGTCACCTGGCTCTTGGCGTCGGGGCGAAGCCACTTTACTTCACCGGTTTGGCGGGCCTTGGTCAGCCGATTGAGGATGCGGTGCGAAAGGGCGATGGGGAGGGGCATCAGCTCCGGGGTGTCGTCGCAGGCAAAGCCGAACATCAGGCCCTGGTCGCCGGCGCCGATGTCCTTGCCCTTGGTGGCGTCGTCGTTGACGCCCATGGCGATGTCGGGGCTTTGGCTGTGGAGCAGCACGTTGATTTTGCAGGTGTCCGCGCAAAAGCCGATGTCATTGGAGGTATAGCCGACCTCGCGGATGACCTGGCGGGCGACTTTTTCGTAATCGACGTTGGCCTTGGTGGTGATTTCGCCGGCCATGCAGCAGAAGTCGGTCGTCACCAGCGTTTCGCAGGCGACGCGGCTCATGGGATCCTGGGCGAGAAGGGCGTCCAGAATGCCATCGGAGATTTGATCGGCGAGCTTATCAGGATGACCCGAACTGACCGACTCGCTCGTAAACAAGAACTTACCTGCTGCCACGGACATGCTCCTCGGAAAAAACAGCGAAATGCCCCCACCCTAGGCGGGGACGGCGAAACCGCGATTATAGGCTCAAACGAGGCCAAGAGGATAGGGGAATGCCATGCCGCCACCGTAGCTGGCGGCTGGGAACAGTCAGTCCCCAGTGGTTACGGTTGTTCCCGGAATCACGCGGCCAGGGGGAACGGCGAAGCCGCTAGAACGAGTGGTCATGAGGTCGCGTTCGTAAAACTCCAGATACTTATTGATCTTTGCGTTCTCGGCACCCTGCCGGCGATGATCGAGGCACCACGCCACCCCAAGAGCAATTACCACTGTCAGCCAGAGCAAATCGCGGATGGAGAATTTCATGGAGAACTTTCACCGGCTGCGGTCATTCCGAGTAACTTCCCATCCGCGGACCCTCGGCCCGCAAGAAGTCATCGTAGGCCATGCTGATGGAGACGGCGTGGTCGCCGGCATTGAAGTTGATGCGGGGCTGCTCGGACAAACGGAAGTCGCACCAGGTGGCGAGGTTGAACAGACTGCCGAAGGGAGGAATGGAGCCGGGGGCCAGGCCGGTGAGTTGCTCGACCTCCTCGCGAGTGGCGAAGCGGAGGCTTTTGACGCCCGCTTCCTTGCGGACCTGCTTGCTGGCGAGGCGGCGGTCGGCGGGGAGCACAATCAGCACAAACTGCTCGTCCGCTTTGCAAATCAGCGCTTTCGCCCCACTAGCGAGGGAAGTGCCGCGAACCGCCGCAGCCTCTTCGCTCGTAAAGACAGGAGCGTGCTGGAGGACGCTGAATTCCACCCCCTTGCCTTGCAGGAAGCCGCTCAGGCGATCAAAGACGGTCAAAGCCATGGGTGTGATCGGGCCAGAAAACGGGGCCGGACGCCAAGAAGGAAGCAACGCCGGCCTTGTATTTGACCATCTGCTCATGGATGTGGAAAGAATTCTCTACGGAATCTGACGGGATCCCCTAGGATTCAGCCGTCCAAATTACGTAATCGTCAATCTTACGAAAGTTATCAAAATGCCCAGAATTATCCGCTTTCCGCTGCGTCGATCTCCGAATTATTGCGTCTTAAGTTGTGTCCAAATAGAGAGTTATGAAACCGCTCAGTATTGAATCACGCATCCTAGCGTGCTTGCAAAGCAAGGGCGAATCCGTATTCTGATGGATTGGCGCAGAGTCCACTCTCGCAATTTGTAACGATTTTATGAATATCTCGGTCTGACATTTGCATATCTGGCGGCCCGCGCCTCGGCGAATCTCGAAATTCAGCTTCCATGAGCGAGTTCTTATTCCAATACGAGAAGATCAACCCCATATCGTGGGCGTACCTTTCGTCACTCCTCATGATTGCCTTGTTCTTCAAGTTCAATCGCTTCTGGAGCGTGCGAAACCTGGATCTGATTCTGCTGATTCTGCTCGCGCCGGGCCTGCTGATCGTTCAGGCCGGCCGGAAGGAGTATCGCCAAGTGCGGCTGGAGAAAGCCGCATTGACTCGTGCGCACAACGAGGTATCCGCCGCGTTGCGCCAGCAGGATGAAATGGCGGAGGCTGAGCAGGCATCTTACGTGGCGAGAGGTGCTGAGACGGGAACAGTGAATCCTTCTCCGCCTTCCCCTTTAGCTTCCGTGGAACCGCCGGCCGCATCGGCTGAGGAAACAAAAGAGGAAGACTCTCCTCCCTCCAATGCCGATATACCGCCGCCGGCGCTCCTCGAGACCGGCGCGGCCATGCATGAACTGGCCGAGCGCGAAACGGCGGCGACGAATTTGTTGTGGCGGGGCTATGCCGGGCTCCTCGCGGTCTGCGGCCTGTTACTCATTCGCCTGCTCTTCGATGCAACGATGGTGAGGCGGCCGCTGCTGGAGCCGAATATGAGCACAGGAGGCTTGCTGTTCCTGGCCTCCATGTTGTTCGTTTTCCTGATGGCCAATGTCATTACCAGCCATGTGACCGTGAAGGACGTCAGCGGAGCCCAGGGTGCGAAGGCGATCATTGGCGGAGAGACGCGAACCGACGAAGAAAAACTCGCGGCTTATCGCCAGCATGGCCCGAGCTACTTCATGCTGCATCTTGTACCGAGCGTGATCACGCCCGCTTACCCCGCCGATAGCGCACCTGCGTTCCCCGCTGCCGATGGCCGCCCCGGAGGACCCCCTGCCGAGCCCGATGCGTCCCTGGTGGCGGTTTCGAAGACGATGGCCATCCTGGCTCATCTGGCGATATTGGCGGCCATGATTTTCATCGGCTACTGGCACTTCGAAAACATCAAGATGGGAATCGGCGCGGCGACGCTCTATCTCATTTTGCCTTACACCTCGCAGATGACCGGGCACGTCGACCACGTGTTGCCGTCGGCCCTGCTGCTGTGGGCCATCGTGCTCTATCGCCGGCCCGCGATGGCGGGGCTGCTGATCGGCGTGGCCATGAGCGCGTTCTACTATCCGTTCTTCCTGCTGCCGCTGTGGCTCAGCTTCTACTGGCAGCGGGGCGTGATGCGGTTTCTCGCGGGGCTTTTGCTCGCTGTCGGCGCGATGGTGGCTTCGCTCGCCTTCGTCTCGAACTCGCCGGCTGACTTCTGGACGCTGGTGCAAGCGATGTTCGGTCTGTGGATGCCCAAGGTCGCCGGCCTTGAAGGAATTTGGGCCAATTCCTACGGCTGGGACCCGATCTACCGGCTGCCGGTGATTGCGACGTGCGTGGCACTCGGCGGCAGCCTGGCGCTCTGGCCGGCTCAGAAAAATCTGGGCACGCTCCTTAGTTGTTCCGCGGCGATGATGATTGCCATCCAGTTTTGGCACGGTCATGGCGACGGAGGCGGAATGTATCTGGCCTGGTTCCTGCCGCTGGCGCTGCTGACAGTATTTCGCCCGAACTTGGAAGACCGCGTGGCTCTCACGGTCCTGGGCGAAGACTGGTTTACTCGGCGGCGTGCAAAGCTGGCGCAGCTCAAGCGTCCCTCCAACACCGGCAAGGATTCGATGGCCGCTTTCAGCCCACTGAAGTTTCCATCACCGCCGACGGCTTCGTAGTCAGTCGCGCTGCACGGCGTAGATCCACACGTCTTTTTGTTCAAAGATGAGCCGGAGCAAGCGAGGATTGTGAGCGGCGAACGTTCGTTCAGCCTCGACGCCGTCGAACTTGGGGTCGTGGACAAGCAGCAGATAATCGACCTCTTGCCCGCGCAGCTGCTCCAGCCAGTGTTTCTCGTCGGCTTGTGCGCGGCGCTGCCGGGAGAGCTGCAAGTAGATGGTGTCCCCTTTCGTGAGCGTCAAGGGACTCGGTTGGTCCCGCGGATGGATGGGGAGATAGACGACCTGGTTGGCGTGGGTGGCACCGAAGAGCGGATAGATGAGGGCGTTGCCGGAGTAGGCGATGGTTGCCGGTTTCTCGGCCGTGAGCTCCGCGAGGCGGTTCCAGGCTTCTCCTTGCGGGCCATACATCTGGGCATATGCCGAGCTGCGTCCTCGGGCCCGCTGCTTGGAAAAGTTGGGATACCACCAGGGAGCGCTGACAAGGAGCGCGGCAATCGCTGCGGCTGGAACCATCCACGGCCGCTGCCATTGCCATTCCAGCAAGCGCGGATAGTTGGCGATGGCAACACCAACAGCGGCGGTTGCGGCGATTAGCCAAAGCGGGACTTCATCGAACAGCAGGAAGAACACGGCGTAGGCCACAAACGCCAGACCGAGGACAGCGGCAGTGAACTCGCGGGTTCGCTCCGCCGACTCCCGCGTCAGCAGGTGCATGCTCCAACCCAAGCCGCCCCAGAGCAGGTAGTAGACGGGAAAGAGCAGGCGATGCTCCGACCAGAATGGGACTATGGCAAAGTAAACAAGTACGCTGGCCAGCGGATAGAACACGAAAAGCACCGTGGGCAGCAAGTCCGCGGGCTTCAGTCTTCGCATGGCGAGCAAGCCCAGCGGCACCAGCATCGCCGTCCAGAGTACGATGCCGAATTGCTTGTTCATGGCGTAGGACTCGGTGTCATAGAGCAGCATTTTGCTGAAGGCACCTGGCGACCAGCCGTGATTGATAAAGACGGACGCGTTATAACGGCCGGGAAGAACGCGGAGGCCGAGGATGCGTAGCTCCGCGGGATAAAGCGGATTGCCATGTTCCCACAGATTGCGGAAATGGAACACCAGCCCACACAGGACGATGGCGGCGCAAATGGAGCCGATGCGCCGCGAGGCAGAAGGTTGCGATTCGTCCTTCGCTCCTCGCATCGCGGCAATCAACCAGACGACCAGGACCACCAAGGCCAGCGAACCATAAATGACGCCAATTGTCTTGGAGGCCAGCGTCAGCGCGATGCCGGCAGCGGCGACGTACCAACCTGCTTCCCACCGCTCGCGCGTCAGCAGCATCCCATAGCAAAACGCGGCTACGCCGCAGGTCATCACCATCTCGCTGTTCACAATCAGCGAGCTGTGAAAGAACGGAGAAAAGAGCAAAACGAAGGATGCGAGAAACCGCGCCGACTCGATATGCAAACCCATCAGCCGAACGGAGCGATAAAACAGCGCCACCGTCAGCAGAAAGAATGCCGGCTGAATGAGGAATGCCAGGTCGTCGTTGCCGGTCAGCTTCATCAGGCCATAGAGGAGGGTTTCCGTGACGAGCGGCGAGTGCTCAGCTGCTCCATCGTGAAACGGCAAGTCCACGGTTTGCAGAATGCCCCGCTGTGTCCAGAGAGCGGGAATCGTCAGGTGGTAAATCAGGCTATCCGCCGAAAGCGACGGCACCAGCCGGCTTACCCAGAGGTTGAACAGGTAGGTGGCCAGGGAGACGACAAGACAGATGACGGATAGGAAGTGCAGACACTGGCCCAGCAAACTTTGTTTGCCGGCTTCGATGTCTTTTTCGCCTGGTTCCAAACCCTTCGCCTCTCTTGGACAGGCTGGAAGCCTGCAATGTTGGAGTCCCGCCTTTAAGCGCGGCTTCCAAATCCGCCTGAAGGCGGGACTCCAGCGCGGTTCCACCTTCTTCGGCACCACAAACGGCGCGCGGTACGGCAGAGAGAGGAGTACATTGGCCCCTTCAAAGTGGTTGCCCGTGAACTTCTCCGTT